>JBBDIZ010000021.1:0-23654 GCA_040880145.1 Simkaniaceae bacterium
TGCAATTGAAAAGGAGTTGAAGAGCCTTTGCCATGACTTTTTAAGGACTTACCTTCTATTCACTCAGCTATTTCTCATAATAATCTTCCAAAAGTGGAGGACATCCTTTCAAATCATATAATTGATGAAGAAAAACTAGAAGGTTACATTGTATATGCCTTAAATCAGGACAAGAAAGAAATAGCTAATACAATCTTTAATTCATACAAAGAGCTCTCCCCTCCTCCAGACAATGATCTACTCAAGATCACTATCCTAGTTATGTATCATGCCTTACTTGAGGAAGAGGGGGCCAATGATGCACAAATAGGCTTTCTCGAATCACCTTCTATTACTGATGAAATTTATAACATAGTTTTTTCAGTAATGATTTTAAATCGATTCGATCTTAATAAAAAATTTACACCTGATTTTATAACACAACACATAAATAGCGAACGCGTTGATCAAGAATCCTTTAAAAGTGGAATGTATTATCTCTTAAGAGCAAAAGAGTATGATCGATTTGAGGAATATCAAAACCACGAACTAGCGGATAATCACGTATATCTATGGTTGTTTCAGAAGGCTTCAGAAGAAGGAAAGATTGAAGCTCTAAACTACCTTCTTGATTTAGATCGCCTAAGTTATGATTCTCCTAACGAAAACACGCCACTTCATATTATTGCAGATAATAATAATCATGAAATCATCAAGCGCGTTTTAGAATTGCAGAAGGATAATATTAACGCCCAAAATAATTTAGGGTATACTCCCTATGCACGTGCATGTGCAGTTGAAAACAAGGAGCTAATCTCTTTACTCTTACAACAACCGGGTCTGATTTCTAATACGAAAGACATTAACGGAAAATTTCCACATGAATATATCCCAGAAAATACCCCTCTTTACTCGCTAGCTAAAATTCACTTTGATTCTAGTCAGGTCAAAAATGATCTCTTAGATCTTGTAGAAGATTGTTCTGAAAGTCGAGTGGCTCAATTTTAGTATAGGTCGACTTTCCAAATCAGACGATTGGTGATAAGGCCTGTAATCCAAATAATAAGACCTCCCCAAAAAGCTCCCCAGAATGAACTGATGTGAACGCCATAGGCGATCTCACTTGCAAGCCAGAATGTGAAAGCATTTATTACTAGTGTAAAGAGGCCAAGCGTAATGATCGTAATAGGAAGGGTCAGAAACGTTAGAATGGGTCTGACAACGGCATTTAATACACCTAGAATCAACCCAAAAAAGATAGTGTCCGTTAGGTCTTTGACTTCCAATCCCGGAAGGATATGCGCCACAAGAACAACAACGGCTGTCGTTATAAGTACTCGAATAAAGAGAAGTATCATAACTTTGTTTTTACATGTTTAAATGAAAATTTACAAGCATGATCAGCTCTTTTTCTTATTGAGAATAACATTGATCAGCCCCCCGGAGATAACCGCCTCCTTTTCCCTCTCTGTAAGAGATAACTGGACGTGAAAGGTGGTCTTTTTGGTCAAATTTGCAACTTCTAAAGGGTGGTCGTTTTTAAGAGCACTGTGCAGGTCCTGGATCTTAAGTTCATCTTCTTGTGCGATTTGATCGTAGTCTTCGGGCTTTAGAAATATGAGGGGTAAAATACCAAAGTTAATCAGATTTTTGCGGTGGATTCTTGCGTAGGATTTTGCAATCACAGCTCTTAACCCTAAATAGCGAGGGGCTATCGCCGCATGTTCTCGACTGGATCCCTGACCATAGTTTTTTCCGGCAATGAGAAAAAAGCCCTTTTCTTTATGCTTTTTTGTGCGCTCAAAGAAATTTTCTTCAATCTGCGCAAATGTAAAGCGGCTGATTTCAGGAATATTGCTTCTAAAGGGTAGCACTTTAGTTCCGGCTGGCAGGATTTCATCTGTCGAGATATTATCCCCCATTTTCAGAAGGACTGTTCCTTTAATTTGATCGCTTAATGGGGGGAAGATCGGGAGTGGTTTAATATTGGGTCCCATAACAAGCTCAACTTTCTCCCCTTCTTTTGGCGGTGGGGTCAACGGCTCAACGGTGTCGATCAGTTCGGGTTCAACGAACTTCGGATAGGGCATATCGAGCGTTCTTGGATCGGTGATCTTGCCTGTTAGAGCAGAGGCTGCGGCCGTTTCCGGACTGCAGAGATAGACCAGATCTTCTTTCGTGCCGGAGCGCCCTAAAAAGTTTCTGGGGTTAGTCCTAAGACTAATTTGGTTTGTTGCCGGCGCTTGTCCCATGCCAATGCAGCCATTGCATCCTGCTTGATGAATGCGCGCTCCCGACTTAATGAGCGAGGTTAAATAACCAAATCGCGCCATATTTTCTAAGCCAATCCTTGAGGCTGGATTGATGTCAAAGGAAAGCGAATCCTTCGTTTGTTTACCTTCTACTATAAGTGCTGCAATGGCAAAATCTCGCAATCCCGGATTGGCTGATGACCCAATCATACATTGGGAAACAGGGCGGTCTGCTACTTCGCTCACCGGGCACACATTATCAGGGCTGCTTGGACATGCAATGAGGGGAATCAATTTTGAAAGATCAATTTCTTCATATTCATCATAGGTCGCTCCCTCATCTGCCTTTATTTCAATCCAGTCCCCTTCCCTTCCTTGCTGCTTTAAAAAAGCTTTTGTAACTTCATCTGAGGGGAAAACAGAGGTTGTCGCGCCTAGCTCAGCTCCCATGTTTGTGATCACATGGCGGTCCATTGCGCTCAAATTCTTTAAGCCCGGTCCATAGTATTCAATGATTTTTCCAACGCCGCCAGAGACGCTATGTCGTCTCAACATTTCTAAAATTACATCTTTTGCACTGACCCAGTCCGGAAGGTTGCCAATTACTTTTACGCCCATAATCTTAGGCATTTTTACATAATAGGGCTCCCCTGCAATCGCTAAAGCAACTTCCAATCCGCCTGTACCGATTGCGAGCATCCCCAAACTTCCACCAGCCGGTGTATGGCTATCTGAACCAAGAAGCGTTTTACCGGGAATTCCAAGCCTTTCCATATGAACAGGATGTGAAACTCCATTGCCGGGTTTACTAAACCAAATGCCAAACTTCTGACAGGCTGAGTAAAGAAAAAGGTGATCATCAGGATTTTTAAAGTCTGTTTGTAGAATATTATGATCGACATATTGGCAGGATACTTCTGTCTTTGCTTTTGTAAGCCCCATTGCCTCCAGCTCAAGCATAACCATTGTGCCTGTTGCGTCTTGTGTTAGAGTTTGGTCGATTTTAAGGGCAATTTCTTCACCAACAATTGCTTTTCCAGATATAAGATGCTGATTGATCAGCTTTTGAGTTACATTTTCAGCCACAAGTCCTCCACTAGAGACGTTGACCTTAGGATGACTGAATTAAAGCAATCTTGTCAATAGGATAGAAGAATCATAGATCTGAAGGAGCTAAGCGGTGTCTCCAATAATGGGGGCCGTAATCATAGGTGAGCTGCTCTCCTTTCTCGATCAGGCGGTTGGCATAGAGAATGATGTGGCAAATCCCATTTAAAATGAGCCATCTAGAGGTGCAATTCGGGTACTCGCTGTGATTAATGAGGCGAATAAGATTCCCTCTCTTTTCTGCATCGATCACAAAGGGGGTATCAAAAGGACCATTCATATAACCAAAGATATAGGGATTGAATTTGTCTTTTCTTGAAGAGCGAAGCCTAACATAGCCGGTATACTCCCCAATAAATGAAAGCTCGGGTATGGGTTCAACTGCAAAAATTCCATATCCAATGAGTGCATCGACGTGTTGAATTTCTAAAGAGGGCAAACGTTCTTCTTGAAAAGCTCTTTCATATAGGGCTTTTGTCCAATTATTTTGTTTTTCAAAGGAAGGGTTTTTTAAAAGCTTTATAGCTTGCTTCTCTGATAAGTAGAGAATTGCGGGATCTTTAAAGTGAAGGGTTTTTAAATATGAAAAACCAAATCGTGTTTCTATTTGGGAAAGTGTAAGATTAAGTCGTTTGTTCGCCTTTTTGTTGAAGTATGTCAGGCTTTTATAGGGTTGAAATATCGATTCTATATTTAGATAGGCCGCCATTTGAGCGGCGCTCATTTTTGAAACGCTTTCTTTATCAAGGGAAATTTTTTCTTTCAGTCGAGAATAGACGTCTAATGAGTTTGAAAGAAGTGATAAATGTAAAAGATTATGACCTCCCCAATCCTGATAGGAAAGGTCATTTTTTTTTAGGGCTTTTTTGAGCCGATAGCGCCAAGGACGCACTATTTTAAGGAGTAGGTAGCCTAATAAAGGCCAATAAATTTCCACCAAACAGCTCCAAGTCCTCCCCAAATTACAATGTTCATGACACTTAGTATGAAACCATTTCGCCACCACGTACTTATCGGAACATAGCCCGCTCCGAAGAAGATGGGGGCAGGTCCACAGCCATAATGGGTGAGTCCCCCAAACAGGCTGCTAAAAAATCCAAGCGTGAGAGCTGCAAGCCCAGCCGGCGCTCCAAGGCCAACAGAGAGAATTAAAAAAGGCGGATACATCGATCCAATATGAGCGACATTGCTTGCAAAAAAGTAGTGAGAGTAAAAGTATACAAGGGCAAGAACCAAAAATCCAAGGGCCCATTCTGTTCCTTGAAGATTGCCAACAACCCAGTTGCTAAACCAGCTGGTCAGCCCCAAACGGTTAAGATAGGTTGCCATCGTAATTAAGGTGGCAAACCAAATCAATATGTTCCAGGCACCCTTCTCCTTAATGATATCATCCCAGCTAATGACCTTGGTAATGAGTAAAACTGAAAGGCCGACAAGTGCTGCAACGGCCGCTGCCATTTTAATGGTTGGTCCCAAAACCCAGAGGGTAATAAGAAGAACAAAGGTGATGAGCATCACAATTTCTTGAAAAGATACCGGACCCATCTCTTTGAGCTGCTTTTTTGCAAATGACTTAGCATCCGGTGTAGCTTTGACCTCGGGTGGATAAATTTTATAAATGATAAGCGGCATAATCGCTAGCGATATAAGACCCGGAACCGATGAAGCAAGCGCCCACTTACCCCAAGTCAGATTCACGCCCACTTCTCGAGCAAGGTCTGCAACTAAAGGATTTCCGGCCATTGAGGTTAAAAACATCGCGCTTGTAATCACAGAGCCTTGGAAAGCTGTTGTCATTAGAAAAGCGCCAAGTTTTCTAGGATGTGCGTAAGGCTCTGATCCAAAGGCTTTAGAAAGGGAGGATAAGACGGGAAAGATCACTCCGCCTGCCCGAGCCGTTAAGCTTGGAATTGCAGGGGCAAGCATTAGATCTGTTACCAGAATTCCATACCCCATTCCCAAGGTGCTTTTGCCAAGAATGCCCATGATTAAATAGGCTAATCTCGATCCAAGACCGGTTTTAATGAACCCTCTTGCAATAAAGAAAGCAAAAACGATCAACCAAACGATATTGTTATTAAACCCTCCAAAGGCCTCATCGAAAGTCAGCGTGCGCGTGACATTCATCAACATCAATCCCAAAAAGGCAATGGCGCCCATCGGAAGAGGCTTTGTAATGACACCGGATATTGTAAATATAAAAATGGCAAGCAATTTCCAGGCTTCTTTAGAGATTCCTTCCGGTGTTGGTAAAAGATAAACAGTCAATCCCAAGCAGACGCTTAGGAAGAAATAAAAGACGTTTTTAGAAAAAATCGATTTCAACATGTTTCCTCCAGATATTTGGACGAGGGTTCTTCGGGGCAAAGAGGATAAGATAGCTTAAGCATCGATTACCCTTCAATAATTTTTTCCTGTCTAATCAATTCAAATTTTCTAAAAAAACCTCTTGCTACAAAAAATGAAAGAAAAGAAAGGCAGCCTAATATCATGCAAATGGATGCGAAAGAAACGGTTGTTCCGGAAATAAACAAACCATATGCCGCCTCGTTTTCAAGAGGCATAGCAAGCCCATCGCCTAACCTGAGCCAAAGTCTATTGAGATTTACGCCATGGAACAAAGGATTTGCAAGTAGAGGGCGCTTAAAAACAGAGTAACTGATGTTATTTAATAGCGTGCACATAATCGTCAATCCAAGGGCTCCGCCTGTATAGCGCATCGAGTTATAAAGCCCAATTGCTTCTCCATTTCGCACCCCTTTAAGAGTACTCAGTGTTGACGTTCCAAGAGGGGTCATAATCAATGAGGTCCCAGAGCCCATCATTAATAAAAAGATCCAAAAGCCCACGATATGAGGGTGAAGTGCAAAGTAAGCAAAACCAAAAAGAGCCGTTGTAATAAATAGATAACCTGTTAAGGCAGGTTGACGAGGCCCAAAATTATCAGAGAGATATCCGCTAAAGGGGCCGCAAAAAATCACCGGGGTCGTTTGAGCCATCATAGACAGCCCTGCTTCAATTGGAGATAAGTTAAGAGCCATTTGAAGAAATAAAGGCATGAGCACGCTTAAGACCATGATAAACCGTAAACTAAACAAGAGTAAAAGCCCTCTTAGAAAAAGGGGGCTTTTAAGAAGACTAATATTGATAAAAGGCTGGGAGGAAATGCGATTGGTCAGAGTAAGCAAAATAAAAAAAAGAAAGCTTAAGAGAAATAGAGTCATAATGCTTGGGCTTGTCCACCCCCATTCTCTTCCCTGCATTAAGGCTAGTGTGAGCGTTCCAAGTGCAAAAGTTAAGGCAAAAAAACCCGGAAAATCAAATCGCTCCTTCCTTCCCTTGAACTTTGGAATAAACTTTAGTGCTAAAAATAGTCCGGCAAAGACGAATACAAATTGGAGTAAGAAAATAAATCTCCAAGAAAAACATTCCGCAAAAACCCCTCCGATAAAAGGACCAATCGAAACAAAAATCGAACTAATTCCCACCATCGTGCCAACAGCTCTTCCCCTCTCCTTTAGTGGAAAGATATCGTACAAAATGGCATAGGATGCAGGTCCCATCATCGCTCCGCCAAGCCCTTGTACAAATCGAGCAAAAAGAAGAATCGATCCAGCTTGAGCACTAGCTGCAATAATGAGCCCGCCTCCAAAAACAATCAACCCGAGGCAAAACAACTTGCGGTGGCCAAAAATATCAGAAAGCCGTCCTCCTGCAAATACCAAAGAGGCATTTACAAGCAAAAATGTATTCGCAACCCACTGTGTCATTAAATTGGAAAAATGAAGTTGTTTTCGTATGGTCGGCAAGGCAACGGGAACTATCGAGATATCAAGTAAAAGAAGAGAAAGACAAGCTGTTAAAGCTAACAATATCATTAACTTTTGCCTCTTCTCAATGACCTCATTTCCATTTCCGGACATATTTCTCTCCAAATTCACAAAACCTGTCTTTATCACACGACTGAACCTTTTTTAAAAGTCAAAAAAATAATATATAAAGAATTTATTTTATATCATTGACATCGTTTTGAAGATATTATGACTGCCCGCGGGAAAACCCACCTCTTTAGGGGTGGGATGAGAGCGTCTTAAATTTTTGTTTCGTATTTTTGTTTTTTCCATAATCTGTTAAACTACATTCACCTTTTTAGGTCTACCACGGGGCTCGTGGGATGTTAAGCCTTTGGAGACTGTGTAAGACTTCCCGTTCCTAATGGAACCGAAAGCTACGGTCTGAGAATTAGGAACCCTAAACGTAAGAATAGGGAATCCCACTTGCTTTAGCAGTTGGGAGGATGTCAAATAATAGCTTTGATTATTAGCTTAGGAGTTCTTTAAATGAAGAAAAGTAAAAACATTTTTAAGTCCTTGTTGCTGCTCGCCTTTCCCCTGCTGCTTACCCCCCTTTCTGCAAGCGAATTCAAAACAACCAGTCAAAATACAGAAATTATAGAATCACAAGTTTCTCAAATCGATGATTTTCTCGTTTTGATTCAGAAGCGTTTAGCTCTTACAGACTCTATCGCAAAGTGGAAGTGGAACCGTACTAGACCGATACTCAACGAGGAAGCAGAGCAAAAACTTTTGAATCAAGTTGCCGAAAAAGCAAGTGAAAAGGGTCTCAATCCTGAAAGTACAAAGCACTTTTTTCGAGATCAAATCGAGGTGGCAAAACTGATCCAAATTTCCCACTTCGAAAACTGGAGCGAGGAAAAAGTCAGTAAACACGATGAAGATTTTGATTTAAATGAAGATTTAATACCTCAAATGCAAACAATAAACGAAGCTCTTTTATCAAAGCTTGTTTCGTTACAGCCTTTATTAGAAGAAAAAAGCGGCCAAGCTCTTCTTTATGAAAGAGCGCAAGTCGTACTTAAAGGGTATCCGAAGGAAGTAATTGATACATCCGTTCATTCTCTATTGGACCTTCAGCCTTCCAAATAGCTTGTTGAAGATGGGCTTGCTCTAAAAACATTTCAAAACCTGAAATGGTTATGCAGCCTTTCTTTTTTGCTTCTTTTAAGAGTTGAGTGGGTTCGGTGGAAATGACCGCATCAAAAACAACTTTATTTCTCTGTAATTCATTTGCCGGAACCATTATTTCTTTTTCTACACTTCCAACCGGGGTGGCATTTACAAGAATATCGTAAGCATATTCTTTAAAGCGATCGAGCAAGCGGCGCTTCAGCATTCTCACCTCTGCGCCTCTTTTTTTTGCCTCATAGGCAATAGCTGACGCGCACCCCCCATCTCCTAAAATAAGAATTTTTTTTGCCTGAACAGGCAAAACCTTTTCAATAGCTTCTAGCGCTCCATATCCATCGGTATTATACCCAATGCCTCCATGAAGGGTATTGACGGCCCCAATCTTTTCTGCAATGGGATCGATTCCTTTAAGATGTTTTCTAATTTCTCTTTTATGAGGAATTGTAACCGCCAGGCCCTTAAAAAAAGAGTGAAATGAAAAAAACTCCGTAAGCTCTTCTTTTTGAACATCAATTTTTAAAAATAATTTATTCTCCCCTCTATTTGCAAAAGAGGCGTTATGAAAATTCGGTGAAGGGCTTTTTTCAATGGGCGTCCCTATAAGAGCGAAAAATTCAGCCTGACTTTCAAGCCTTTTAACTTGAAAAGTGTTCAGAACTTCTTGCGTTTTGAAAAGCCCAATTTCGGGGGACCCTTCATCACTAGAGTATAAAAAAGGGGCATTGAAAAAGGGCGACATCAACCTTCCAAATTGCCCCTTTAGTCCCATTGGAATAGCTATAACATTTTTTTTCTGAAGTGCAATCAGCCTAAAAACATCAGTAATTGAAGAGGCAAAGCAGGCGATTTTTACAAAGTCAGGTTTTTTTCTCTCAATTTGGTGATAGATTCGATCGATATTTTCCGGAGTCGAGCTATAATTATGATAAGATAAAATGATTTTTGTTTTTTTTAGGCGTTTTTTTACACTTGCAAGAAAGGTTTCTGAAACGGTATGGGGAAGGTCGATAAAATCCGGGGGATAGAGCAAAAAATCTAAATCTTCCTCAACCAGTTTATAAAGTGTTGGAATTTGATGATCAAAGCAGAGCTTCATTAGCGCTAACCCACTCCCCTTTTTCATTTGATCTAATCTCAATTCAAATCGATCGATCTCATTTGAAGCTTTCAATATTTTTTCCCAAGCTGTAAGATGAGACTCATCTGAAATAACATGGATTAGAGAGATGAAAGAACGTTTTTTCTCCCTTACCCCCCCGAAAGTCGAATTTTCATTACACTTCGGATCGATCTTTTCGAGTCGATTCATAGAGCATCTCTCCTCCTATAAACGTATTGCGATCATCACGGATACAACCGTTAGAGAATTATATGGAAATTCATTTAAAAATCATCTTATCTCTTCGGGTTTTGATGCGTATCTCTTCGCTTTTACCTCGGGTGAAGAGAGGAAAAATCGAAATACAAAGCAAGAGATAGAGACATTCTTATTTGAAAATCACCACTTAAAAGAGGATCTCATTCTAGGTTTTGGCGGGGGCGTTGTTCTCGATATCGCGGGCTTTTTAGCTGCAACTTTTTTAAGAGGATCTCCCTTTATCTTGCTGCCTACAACACTGCTTGCGATGTCAGATGCCTGTTTCGGTGGAAAAACAGGAGTAAACACTCCTTTTGGAAAAAATCTTATCGGCTCTTTAGCCTTTCCAAAGGCATTATGGATAGACACACAAATGCTCTTATCCCTAAAAGAGGCCCAACTTTTTGAGGGCGCAGTTGAAATGATCAAACACGCTCTCATCCTGGATCACTCTTTGTTCTCTCAAATGGAAGCGAGCCCCTATTTTTATCGTAATGCAGAGGGACTTTGCAAATGGATTGAAAAAAGTCTGCTTCTCAAAGCTCAGATCGTTACAAAAGATCCCTTTGAACAAGGCATAAGAAAGCTATTGAATTTTGGCCATACGATTGGACATGCGCTTGAGAAAGTCTTTAATTATCAAATCTCTCATGGCCAATCAGTCGGAATAGGACTTATGGCAGAAAGCTGTTTAAGCTATCTCGAAGGCGATTTAGACACCGAAAGCTATAAAAGAATTATTGAATTCATGTTGAATTTCAAAGAAAATCTTATTTTTCCATCGCTGCCATCTGTGGAAGCCTTATTTGAATATATGAGCTATGATAAAAAAGCCCGAAAGGGTACGCCTCGATTTGTTTTATTAAAAAGCATAGGCAATCCTGTTGAGGCAAATGGCGAATTTTGCCACACTGTCAGTCAAGAAAACCTTCAATCAACAATTAAATTATTATCAAATGGCCAAATTACTCATTTCAAAAAGTGTTATCAAGGGAACAACCTCTCCCCCTCCCTCTAAATCTCACTCCATTCGCGCTTTAGCCTTTGCCGCAGTCGCAAAAGGCAAAACTCGAATTCAAAATCCGCTAAATTCACCTGATGTCGATCGTATGGCAAAAGCCATTGCATTACTCGGCGCTAAAATTCAGAAAACACCAACGGAGATCATTGTTGAGGGAACAAACCACAAAATCATGCCTCCTGAAAAGTTTATCCATATTGGAAACTCAGGACTCGCTTATCGATTTGTTGCGGCACTGCTCACGCTTCAAGATCAACGTGTAGGCTATATTACAGGAGATGCTTCCATTCGGAAAAACCGTCCTATTCTTCCTCTATTAACTGCAATTAGCCAGCTGCATGGAGACGCTTTTTCTCTTTTTCGTAATCAAGGAGCGCCCATTGGAATCAAAGGCCACCTGAACCCTCGCGATATTATTATCGACGGCCAAGATTCCCAGCCGGTCTCCGCTCTTCTATTTGCCTGCGCATTTGGCCGAGGACCTTTCTATTTCAAGGTGGAAAACATACATGAAAGACCCTGGATTGATTTAACGCTGGATTGGTTTAAAAAGCGTAAGATTCGCTACGATGAACCCGAGCCCGGACACTTTTATATTCCCGGAAACTCCCTTATCAAGGGATTCGATTATACGGTCCCTTCTGATTTTTCAAGTCTGTATTACCCCTTAGTCGCCTCTCTCATTACAAAAAGCTCCTTAACAATTGAAAAACTCGATTTTAAAGACTCTCAAGGAGATATAAAGCTCATTGAAATTCTTAAAAATCTTGGCGCTAAAATCCAATTAGAAGAGGATCGCTTATACGTTGATGGATCGAGTTCAATCGATGGAGGTGTCATTGACGTCGACCCCTTTGTCGATCAACTTCCCTTGCTTGCTGTTTTAGGCTGCTATGCAAAGAATCCTCTAAAATTGATCAACGGCGCTATTTGCCGCTTCAAAGAGTCAGACCGGATCAAAATGATCAAAAAAGAACTTCGAAAAATGAATGCCAAAATCACAGAAAGCCCGGATGGACTTACGATCTATCCGTCATCTCTTTCCGGGGCAAATCTATCGAGTCACCGCGATCATCGAATTGCTCTATCTCTTGCAGTAGCAGCTCTTGGAGCTGAAACGCCGTCAGAAATTAAAGGGTTTGAATGTACAAAAAAAAGCTATCCGACCTTCATCCAAGACTTTCAAAGCTTAGGCGCTCATTTTGTCTAACATCTTTTTCTATGGATTAAAAAGTGTAGGAAAAAGCACCTGGGGGAAACGTCTTGCCCACAAATTAAAACGCCCCTTCATAGATAGCGACAAAGAAGTGGAAAACGCCTTTGAAAAGCAGAAAGGCTACCCGCTTTCCTGCCGAGAGATCTTTAATCAATTTGGGGAACTTTTTTTTCGAAATCTTGAAAAAGAGGTCATCGCTGAGCTTGTAAAACATCAAAATACGATTATAGCTCTCGGAGGCGGCTCTTTGCTCAATCAGAAAAATTGGGATGAAATCAAAGAAGCCGGACTCTTTTTTTATCTTCACCTTGAAAAGTGGGCGCTTGAAAAACGTCTTTTTAAAACTCCTTTGCCTTTTTTCATTACCAAAGAGACCTTTGATCAATATTATCAAGAGCAAACAAAACTCTATCGAAGCTTAAGTTCTATTCACATCGATTTAACAACTTTATCCGATGAAATGATCATAAAAAAAATCATTAAAAGGGTTTTAGAAAATGGGAAGTAATCAATTTGGAGAACTTTTTAAAGTCATGACCTGGGGAGAATCCCACGGAAGAGCCATTGGAGCTGTGATTGATGGTTGTCCGGCAAACCTTGAAATCACAGAACAAGAAATTCAAGCAAAACTCGATAAGAGAAAACCCGGGAATTCTCCTTTTACAACCCCTCGCAAGGAGCCGGATACTGTAGAAATCTTATCTGGTGTTTTTCAGAATAAAACCCTTGGAACCCCCATTTCACTCATCATCTACAATAGAGATGTCAATAGCTCAAGTTATGAAAAACTGAAAGAGCTTCTAAGACCCGGTCATGCCGACTACACCTATCGAGAAAAATATGGCCACCACGACTACCGAGGAGGCTCTCGAGCCTCTGCCCGAGAAACCGCTGTCCGTGTGGCTGCAGGAGCTATTGCAGAGAAATTACTCCTCCATTTTGGAATACGTCTTTCTGCCTATATCATTCAAATTGGAAGTGTTTTTGCAAACGTTAAAGAGACCCCATTTGAGGAAATTGAAGCCGGTCTTCAAAAAAGCGCGCTTTTTTGTCCTGATCAGAGAGCAGAATTCGCTATGATCGAAGAGCTGACTCAAATTAAAGAGGAAAGAGATTCTTTAGGGGGAGCAATTGAGCTCATCTCCACTCCCCTTCCCGTCGGTCTTGGAGATCCTATTTTTCAAAAACTCGAAGCCAATCTTGCTAATGCCATGCTGAGCATCCCCGCCTGTAAAGCCTTTGAAATCGGCTCGGGATTTGAAGCAGCTTCTATGAAAGGATCAGAGCACAATGATCCCTTTATCCATGAAATGGGAAAGGTTAAAACAGCGACAAACCATGCAGGCGGCATTTTAGGCGGCATCTCAAACGGAATGCCCTTAAAGATTCGAGTGGCATTCAAACCCCCGTCAAGCATTGGAAGACCCATTCAAACTCTCACAACCAAAAACCAAAAAGCGCTAATCACACAACCGAAATCAGCACGCCACGATCCTTGTGTTGTGGTGCGCGCTGTACCCGTTGTCAAGGCGATGTGCGCTTTAACTTTAGCTGACGCTTTACTTCTTAGAAAAACGGCTGTTTTGTAAAAATGTTTCATAAAGATAACTCAGCTCTTTTAAAAAAGGCGTTTCTGATTCACTTGAATGATTAAAAACCTCAACTCTATTTTCACAAAAACGTCCCCTCAATACCATTTGATCCATTTGAATTTGAAATTCTTCCGGCGTATGGCTCCAGGCATTTTGAACTGAAAGAATCGAGCTGGGATCTTTTTCAATGACAGAATCTCCGTCGACAAGATCATCGAATTGACTAGAGCCAAACAGAGAATGGATTAAAGTTGGAAATATTTGAATATGAGATCCAAGTTTATAGCGCTTCCTTCTTTTACTACTAAGCTTCATAATAATAGGTGCTGAAAGCTGCTCTTGACTGAGCTGCGTTGCATGAAACAGCTGGCCATGCTCATAAAATTCCTCGCCATGATCTCCCGTAAAAACAATTTGCGCCTCTTCATAAAGCTCTCTTTTTTTAAGAGTATTCACAACTTTTCCAAAAAGATGATCACAAAAATAGATCGCATTTTTGTAACGATTTTTTAATCGATCGAGATCTTTGATATTTGATAAAGCATAAAGAAGATTGACATCGGATGCATAAGGGGTAAAAGGAGCCTCAAACGAGGGAGGCCAACTATAGTTAAAATGAGTCGAATCTAAGAAAATGATAAAAAGTTGTCCTTTTTCTAAATGCTTTTCTTGAATATCCGTCACGACTTGATCTATGACTTCTAAATCCGATTCATAAGGCTGTTTAGGGTGATAGTGAGGCGATAAAAAGGAGAAATCGACAAGCTGCCTTTCTGCACCAAAGATCAACTCATCCATTCCGTAATATTTCAGCTGCGCTGCTGAATAAAGGCGAATCTGATAGCCTTTTTTCTTTAATGCCTGCAAAGCCAAACTCCCTGATTTCCAATTTTTTTGGCTTTTTTCAACCCATTTAAAAGGATGCTCAGAATGAAAAATAGCAAACCAGGAAAGATGCGTTGCATTGGCATTTGAAAGAGATTTCTCAAAAAAAATGCTCTCCTTTTTCATTAAAGAGAGATTCGGGGCCGTCTCATTCGTGATGTAATCATCACGCAGGCTTTCCGAGACAAAAAAGTAAATGTTTGGAAGCCCTTCTTCTTTTGTAATTTTAAGGTTGTCGAGCTTGATTAAAGCCTCCTCTTCTTCTTGAGAGCCTTTTAAAAGACCTTGAAACAAAATCTCTTCATTTTTAGGAGAGAAAAAGGCCTGCTTCCAAGGCAGCACCTTTTGAAAGGATAAGTAGTCAGCACGACTCAAATGAGTTATATCAAAAACAACCATAAAAAGAGGAAGAACCACTAAAACAGAGAGAAGTTTCTTCGAAGGAAATTGAATGAAGTTCTGTTTTGAAATCTTTTCGCAGAATTTATAAAAAATAATTCCAACAAAAGGGATTGAAATGACAAGAGGAACCAATAAAAAAAAGGCCCCAAGAGGAAGCCCTGAAAGCTGAATTAATTCGATAAAGTTCTCCATGCTTTCATTAAAAATAAAAGCATCTAAAGCCTTCCAAACAGAGATATTACTCAACCTGATCGTGACAAAATCAATAAAGCGACTTAAGAACCAGACAAAACAAAAACCGATAAAAAGCGTAAACACCCCAGTTTTAAATCGTTTTTTCAAAATATGACCTAAGTAACCTAAAACAAGAATTTCAAGCGTGATTTGAGCTAAAGAATAAATAAGGAAAAAGACTTTTGTAGAGCTCGATGAGTGTTGAATCATGAAGACATGATGAGCCGTAAGCAGTGTTAAAAAGAGAAAAAAAAGAGTAAAAAAAAGGGTATTTATCGGGGTCTGTTTGCTCAAATCGGCCTCCAAGCCTTTTATCCAAATAATTTATTTACTTGTCAATGAAGAGGTGCTAGATTGAAAATATGGGAAAATTAATAAAATGGCTTTTACTCCTTTTTGTCATTCTCTTTATTCTGGCATTTTTTGCTTGGAACATGCTTCCAACTTGGGTGGCCTCTACACTTTCGAAACGCGCAGGTGTCACCGTTTCCATCGGAGATCTGCGTCCTGATCTTCATTCGATTACGATCGATAATTTTTATGTCGGCAACCCAAGGGGCCGCGTTCTTCCAAGAGCTCTTTTCGTACAGCGTACCTTTGCAAAGGTTCCCATTACAGAGTTTTTGAATCAAGACATTGTAATCCCTTACATGAATTTGCAAAACATTTATGTTGGAGTTGAGTTTGACAATCGAAACAGCCAAAGGGGAAATTGGACGCAAATTATGGGCACCCTTTCTCAATCGGTCGGCCCCAAAACAAAAGACAAGCGGAATCAACATCGCACCGTCTTAATCCAAAGGCTGCTTCTTGAAAACCTCAACATCGAGCTTGCTTATACAAATGAGCGCGGCAAGACAACCCGCCTAAAGCCGATACAGCGCATTGAACTTAAAAATGTAAGTAGTGAAGGGGGAATTCCGACAGCTCAAATTATGGATATCATCATTAAGCAAGCTTTAAGGGAGATCTTCAGTATTGAAAATTTGCAAAACATGCTTCAAAACATCTTAGCTCCTGACAAGAAAGGAGGCATTCGAGGCCTTAAGGGGCTTTTTGGAGAAAACGAAATAAAAGGCCAAGTGGATGAAGAAGAAAGTCGCATTACATCAAATTGACACTTTTACAGAGAAGAATTTTCAGGGCTGCTCCACATCGATAATCCTTGGAGCTGAAAAACTCAAAGATGACGAACTCTCCAAAATCGCAATGGAGCTTGGGACACATCGACTTGCTTTTACTTACCCAAGCGATAAAGGCGACCTTAGACTTCGCTTTTTTATAAAAGAAGGAAGCGAGGTCAAATTCTGCTCTTCCGGAGCTCTCGCTGCTCTAACAGTCTTTGGCGAGAGAGGGCTCTTAAACATGAAAAAAGAGCAAAGCTACCCTGTAGACATCGAAACCCGCGCAGGACTTATTCCTCACACCCTCGATATGAGTAAAAAGCCCAGCTTTCTCATTGGATTTGATGTCCCTAACCTCAATATCGTCGACTGCCCTATCGACATTGCAAGGATTTCCGAAGAACTCTTTCTTTCGAAAGAACTCTTTGAAAAAGAGCTCAAGCCGCAATTTGAAACCTCAAGACGAATCCTCTTTCTTCCTGTAAAAAGCTTAGAATCCCTGGCCATGCTTGACTTTGATCCACGCCTTTGCCGATCTTTTATTCGCGAATTAAACATCTACGTCCTTGCTTTTGTAAGCCTTGAAACCATTGACCCGGAGTCAAGCCTCCATGTCCGCTCCTTCTCTCCCTTAATTAGCGACGAGGAAGAGCTTTTCGACGGCTCCCTTCATGGAGCACTAGGGGCCTATCTGCACCACAATAACAAAGACTTTAAAAACGAAAGCATCGTAACAGAACAAGGCGACTTCCTAGAGCGCCCAGGGCGAGCCATGATCCAGATTAAAAATTTCAAAACATCATTTACATCAGAGGTCAAGGGGTACGCAACTCCACTCTTTTCTACGGAACTCCCTCTATAGATTAATCATTTCTTTATACTTATGTCTAAAAACTGCAAGATTTTGTGATATCGGAGTAATTCCTTTTTTTGGTAGACTGCTGACCTATGAAAAAAAGGATTTTTTTATTTCTTCTATCAGTTTTTTTACTGATTTTTTTCTCCATGGGTCATCTTTTCCTGATTCAGGAGAGAGAGCTTTTTCGCCACACTCCTTTATTGCCAAATTATACCTACTCTTTTGACACCCCATTTGAGGAATATTTCTTAGAAACGGCAAATCAAGGGAAGATTAATCTATTGCACTTTAGAGCCCCCAACCCAAAAGGTCTGATTCTTTATTATCATGGACGAGGAGGCAATCTTGCAAAGCCCTGGGGAAGAAGAGCTCAAGATTTTCTGCAGCATAACTATGATGTAATCATGATGGATTACCGAGGATTTGGAAAAAGTGAAGGTCCAAAATCCCATCAAAATATGCTAGCCGACGCCCTAGAATGTTACGACTTTGGAAAAAAGCTGCTTAAAAAGGGCTCTTTTTATGTCTATGGATGCTCGCTGGGCTCTGGAGTTGCAACCTACGTCGCTTCAAAGCGGGATCCCAATATGTTGATCTTGGAATCCCCTTACTTTAACATGATCGATCTCGCCTGCAATGTGAAGCCCTACCTGCCTAATTTCTTAGCCAAAATTATTGTGCGCTACCCCTTCTACACCGATCAGTGGATTCAAAAAGTTTCCTGTCCTCTTGTTCTCTTCCACACCGTGCAGGATAGACTCATCCCCTACGACAGCAGCGTTAGACTCCTGAAGAATGCAAAAGGCCCTTCAAAGCTTCTCTCTATTGAAGAAGGCGGGCATTTTGATATCACAAAGACCAGTCAGTATAAAATTTTTTTAAAAAATATACTCTAACCTTATTTTATTTCAACCACTCCTCTATAAGGTTCGCAACAAGCCCGCTCCATCCCGTCTGGTGGCTTGCCCCGAGCCCTCTGCCCGTCTCTCCATGATAATGCTCAAAGAAAAGGATGTGGTCTTTGAAATACTCATCGGTTTGAAAACGCGACCCCTCTCCATAAATCGGTCTTTCTCCCTTCTCATTCCGCTTAAAAAGGTCGATCATTGAGATTGCAAATTTTCGCGCCATGTCATAGGGGCAGACCTCTCCCTCTTTTGTAGGAATTTTTTCTTTCTCTCCGACTGCTTCATGCAACCTTTTAAGCGAATCGATTAAGAGAAAGGCGGTTGGAAACCAAACAGGACCGCGCCAGTTGGAGTTTCCTCCCTTTAGACGCGCTCTAGACTCTCCCGGCTCATATTCGACGCGGTGCCCAAGTAGCTCGTAAGGATTTTCGGCATGAAATTTTGAAAGCGATCGAAGGCCAAATGGGGAACGGAACTCATCGGGGTCAAAGACGCGGCTTAAGACACGCTTGACTTTGCTAAGCTGAGTGAGTGCAAGTACATAACGTTTTTTCCCATCCACCTCAAGCTCCGTAATGCAGCGGCTTGTAAGATCTTGTCGGTTTTTTAAAAACCAATGAAAATTCTGACGGAACTCAGGTGTTTTTTCAAGCTCTTCTTCTGTTAAAAAATCGAGAGCATAAAGTGGAATAATTCCAACTAAAGAGCGAACAAAAATTGATTCTTGATGCCCATCCGGGTAACTCAGCACGTCGTAGAAAAACCCATCTCTTTCATTCCAGATTTGAACTTGCCGGTTTTCAGAATTTTCCATAGCGGCTGCGATATAGACGTAGTGCTCAAAAAACTTAGTCGCCATCACTTCATAGTCATTATCTTTTTTTGAAAGCTCAATAGCAATTCTCATCAAAAGCAAACAAAACATTCCCATCCATCCCGTTCCATCCGATTGCTCCAATCGACCGCCACCTGGGATTTCTTCGCTTCGATCGATCACCGTGATATTATCAAGGCCTAAAAAACCTCCCTCAAAGACATTATTTCCACTCGAGTCGATACGATTCACCCACCAGACAAAGTTTAAAACTAATTTATTAAAACATTTTTTCAGAAAGGACATGTCTCCTTTTCCTTTCTTTTCCTCTTCTATTTTATAAAGGCGCCAAGCGGCCCAGGCTTGCACGGGAGGGTTGAGGTCTGAAAACTCCCACTCGTAGGCAGGGATCTGGCCATTTGGATGTTGAAACTGATCAAAGAGAAGAAGCCAGAGCTGATCTTTTGCAAACTCAAGGTCAACTAAAGCTAAAGGCAGGGTCTGAAAAGCTAAATCCCACGCTGCAAACCAAGGGTATTCCCACTTGTCCGGCATCGATAGAATTCGTTTCGAGATTAGATGCCGCCAGTGGATATTGCGCATAGAGCGCCGAGAGGTCGGAGGGGGATGGGAAGGGTCATCTCCGACCATCCAGCGATTCACATCGAGCAAGTAGATCTGTTTACTCCAAAGCATTCCGGCAAGCGCCTGGCGCTGGATTGCCTTTTCTTCTTCTGAAGCACCTTTTGAATGCAATGTTTCATAAAACTCGTCTGCCTCTTTTTTCTTTTGGGAAAAGAGTTCTTCAAGCCCTTCTAAAGGCTGAGTCAATTTTTGGTCGCTAAGGCGAAGATAAATTTTTTTAGAGCCTTTTTTAGCGACTGAAATCTCTTTGAAATGAAACGCTGCTTTCGTTCCAATCTTTTCCGGATTAATCGCTTCATTTTCTCCCTGACAAATGTAGCGATGAAAGGCATCTTTTGTAAAGGGCGATACGCTTTTTCCGCTGGAAAAGAGCTCCTCATTCGTCTCATTTTCAGTCATTAGGACTGAACTTCCTTTTTCAATGTAAAGATAGCGGCGATCGAGCTGATAGCGAAAATTTAAAAGAGGCAGAGGATCGCACCGACTATCATCTGCAATAAGAAGGTCAAAATCTTCTCCCCCCTCACCGACCTCGATTTGAGGTTTTTTGGAATCCTTTTTATAGCTCCAGGTATTGCGAAACCAAAGATGGGGTAAAAGGTGCAAAGAGGCTTCTTCATCACTGCGATTTTGTATCGTGACACAAACGGCAATATCCTCAGGTGTTATTTTTGCATACTCGATTTCGATATCAAAATAGCGATTATTATCTAAGACTCCTGTATCGATTAACTCATACTCAAGCTCATCGAGACTCCGCTCCCCGTTCACCTTAAGAAGCTCTTGATATGGGAAGGCTTCAAAAGGGTATTTATAAAGATACTTCATATAACTATGGGTTGGAAGCGCATCGAGATAGTAGTAATACTCTTTGACATCTTCCCCATGGTTTCCCTGATTGGTATCGAGGCCAAAAAGACGCTCTTTTAAAAAAGGGTCTTTACCATTCCAAAAAGCGAAGCTTAAGCAGAGAATCTGGTAGCGATCTGAAAATCCTGCAATACCATCTTCTCCCCATCTATAGGCTTTTATACGAGCCTTGTCATAGTTCAAATAGTTCCATGAGTCCCCATCTTCGCTATAGTCTTCTCGAACCGTTCCCCATGAGCGCTCTGAAACATAAGGACCCCATTTGTGCCAAGGGGGAACCTCAGCGCTTTTATTCTCAATCAGCCGCTTTTCTTCTTTTGTCAATTTATCCATGATCTCTCTTTAAACTATTTCTTCCTTTTTTTACGTGAAGGAGTTAAAAAAAACAATGACGTTCATAATCGGAAGGTGAAAATGGCTGACTACGATCTCATTATTATTGGCAGTGGTGCGGGTGGGGGAACACTCGCTTACAAATTAAAAGATTCAGGAATGAAAATTCTCATCATTGAAAGGGGGGATTATCTCCCTCGTGAAAAGGAAAATTGGGACCCGCACGCTCTATTTTTAGAGGAGCGTTATAACAATGCAGAAAAATGGTACGACAAAAAAGGGAACCCCTTCACACCCGGTACGCATTACTATGTCGGTGGAAACACAAAATTTTATGGAGCAGCTTTACTCCGTCTTAGAGAGCGCGATTTTGAAGAGGTGCAGCACTTTGGAGGGATCTCTCCTGCCTGGCCATTAAAATATCGCGATTTTCAGCCTTACTACCTCGAAGCCGAGACGCTCTACAGTGTTCATGGACTCCGAGGAAGCGATCCCATTGAGCCTGAAGAATCGGCGCCCTACCCCTTCCCACCAGTCAGCCATGAGCCGCGCGTTCAAGAAATCGTCGACAATCTGAAGAAAAAGGACATCCATGTCTTTCACCTCCCCGTCGGAATACGGCTGCGAGAGGATAATCGCGAGAAAAGCTCTTGTATCCGCTGCGATACCTGCGATGGATTTCCCTGCCTTGTCGATGCGAAAGCCGATAGCCACACAACCTGCATTCGCGCGGCACTTCAAAGTCCTTCTGTCACTCTTTTGACTAAAACAAAAGCCTTAAAGCTCAATAAAGAAGGCAAGCGAATTGTCTCTGTCGATGTGGATTCTCCAGACGGACCAAAAACGCTTACAGCCGACCGTTTCGTGCTCTCTTGCGGCGCTATAAATACAGCCGCGCTCCTTTTACGCTCACAAAATCTCGCCAATCAATCCGACTGCGTCGGACGCCACTATATGTGTCATAATAATTCTGCTATCGTTGCCCTTTCTAAAAAGCGCAACCCTACAAAATTTCAAAAGACACTTGGAATCAATGATTATTACTATGGGGATGGAGAAGACTCGCATCCACTTGGACACATTCAACTTCTAGGCAAGGTTAAAAAAGAAATGTTAGCGGGCGACTCCCCTCCCTTTACGCCCAATTTTGCACTCGATGAACTTGCCGAGCATGCAATGGGCTGGTGGATCACATCTGAAGATCTTCCCGATCCGGAAAATCGCATAACCATTTCAAAAGAGGGAAAACTCAATCTCCTTTATACCCCCAATAATTTAGAAGCACACGATAAACTCTATGCCAAGCTAAAGGAAATTCTCTCCCCGGACGAGCAAACACATATCTTTTCGAACTCGCTCTATCTTGCTAAAAAGATCCCTCTAGCAGGAGTTGCCCATCAAGTCGGAACCTGCCGTTTTGGAGAAGACCCAAAATCATCTGTCTTAGACCTGAACTGTAAAGCGCACGATTTAGAAAATCTCTACGTCGTCGACGGAAGCTTTTTTCCCTCCATATCGGGAGTGAACCCTGCATTAACGATTATCGCCAATGCATTAAGAGTAGGAGATCATTTAAAGCGATGAAGCCACAAAAAGAAATAAAGAATTTAATACTGCTTTTTTCCATAGCCCTTTGCTGGGGCCCCTCTTATTACTTCATTATGATTGCCTTAGAGTCATTCCCTCCTCTGACAATTGTAGCTTTTAGAGTCTTGCTTGGGGCAATCGTTTTATTCCTCGTCGTACTCTCCAGAGGAAGGCGGCTTCTCGACTACAAACATGCCTTTCCCCATTTTTTGATAATGGCACTTACCGCATGTGTTATTCCCTTTACCCTGGTCACTCTTTCGGAGACCATGATTTCCAGCTCTTTAGCAGCCATTGTCAATGCCTCAGTACCGATTTTTGTAGCTTTTATGGCGCATTTTTTAATCGATCAAGAACGCATGTCTTTGATGAAATGGATAGGAATTTTTTGTGGACTACTTGGGATTGGGCTTGTCTATGCGCCTAGCTTAATTGGAGACATGGACACAAAGAGCACAGGGATATTATTAGTGATCATTGCATCCCTTAGTTATGGGCTTGGAATGATCTATGGAAAGGTCTTTCTCTATGATATCCCAGGGCTTGTAGCACCAACCTGGCAACTCATTTTTTCATCGCTGATCATTCTCCCCTTCAGTCTGATCATAGACAAGCCCTGGCAACTTGGAATGCCCAGTTGGCTCTCTCTATTTGGCCTTATTTCATTAAGCCTAATCGGAACAGCCCTTGCATTTTATCTATACTATACGCTTCTAAACTCAGCAGGAGCGACCTACCTTTCGCTCGTCTCTTTTCTCTTTCCTATAGTCGGGATCAACTTAGGCGTGATCCTATTAAAAGAAAAGATCACCTGGAGTTCATTTGCAGGGTGTGGATTGATACTTCTTGGCCTGCTGATCACAACCTACAAAACCAGCAAGCAAAAGGAACTCTCTTAATCGATTTTTTTAATTGCATCAAGAATAGGGTGTGTCACCACAATTAAGCTAACCAAATAGAATCCTTGTTTTAGAATTCTAACTTCTTTTCATTTTTTTCTTGTATTACATTAAAATAAGCATAGAGAAATTGGTTAAAAAGATAATGATTTTATCTTTATACCGAAACAACTTCAAGAATCGGTTTTGGGAGGCGCGAAAGCTTCCGAAAACCCAATTCTTGAAGTTGTTTCGGTATAACCGTTATTCGGAAGTCATAAGTTACCATTGGAAGCTATACAACAGCAAAGCAGACACGGAGAACACAATAAAAAGATAAAAAGAGATAATAAACTCATAGTGAGACCTAATAAACTTATAGTGAGAACTATTACCGAAGGTATAGCACAAATTGCTAAGAAAATTATCATTGGGGTTGACAAAGCAAACGTACTAATTACAAAACCTATAATTGCAACTATGGCAATATCAATTACAACACCGGCTAGCAAAGTTGCTATTGAAGAACAACCAACCAAGCATTGAGCGTAAGCCCTTAAAAAGTCATGGCAAAGCCTTTACAGAAGATTTTTCTTATCAATA
>JBBDIZ010000022.1:0-13918 GCA_040880145.1 Simkaniaceae bacterium
AGAAATTGAAAATCGAATAGAAATGGAAATTATTCTTTTAATGTCCGGTGCCCTGGGGCTGACTCATACAGCATAATCATTTCCTAAGTGTTGTTTTATTTCATTAAAGATTCCCTCTTCTTTGATTTCATCATAACTTCGCTTCCACTCAAGATGCTTTAAGTTTATTTTTTTTTTAAACTTGTCTGTGAGTTTACCGTATTTATTTGAATTTCGGCAGTGTCCTATTTGACCGCAAAGTTGCAAATATACTCGAATTTGTTTAACGATTTCTTTCGAAAAATAATCAGGGAAAAGGTCTTGCCATTCTAAAACCTTTTTAGGTCCATAAGCTTCGACAGCATGATCTAGGATCCAATCGAGATAGAAGTCATGAATCCGTTCAAGTGCAACATCTTCCCAACTATACTTTTCTTTAAAACGATTCAATTGACTAATTGTGAAAAAATCACTGGGAAAGTGAAGTTCAGTTTCATCCGGATATATAAACTCTTCCACAAGTAATTTATGAACGGACTGCATATCATTGAGTACTTTTTCTTTAAATGAACACTCTTTTAATAGGTTTTGATTGTCCCCTTTTAAAATCAAATAGCTCCACATGTGTTTTTTTGAGGATGAGATCAATGTATTGAGCTTAGCATTATACGCAGCAGTAATTTGATTATTGAAATGGAGTGTGTTTTTGTAGAGAAGGTCTATCTGCAGAGGCAGATCTAAAATAAAGTTTCCCCTAGACCCTAAAAGATTTTGGCATTCTCTAATTTCGTGATACAGCGTCTCGATCTGTAGTTCTTTGACCTTTTTTTTATAAATAGATGTGAATTTTGTTTTTAGATCTTTGTTTAAGGAATCATAAAAAGTGTGCGTTTTTTTTTCAAGTTTATAGGGATTTTGAGGGTCCAACTCATTGCAATTAGAGATTAATTGACCAACCAAATGACTGAGGGGTTTTGACATAGAGCCTTCCAGGTTAAGGGTTTCTGGAATACTAGGCTTTAAGAGATCTTTACGTCAAACAAATTCTGAAATCATTTAAATGGCAAATTTTACATTCTTTTCAAATACAAAAGTTGAGGGTTGTCTCAGTTGCCATTTTCGGACTTTATGCGGAAAATCGTAGGATTTGGCATTGATGTCAAACCACCACTCCGGGCCTTTAGCCGGTGGGGAAATTTTTTTGATTTTTTTAGAATCACTTAAGGCTTGGCCTCGTATTCCCGATCCTGCTCCAAGAGTTAATCCTATGAGTGAGAGAAAAAATGCAAAAGTCGTTTCAATAGATGAAATAAAAAGTCCGCGCAGCAACTGAAATCCGGGCTTTAACAGGTAAGGATCAATTTGCTCTAAGGCTTTATCGACTCGGTTTAAACAATACCCCATAATCCGTGGAGTGAAACGTGTTTGACAGGGAATTTGAATATTACAAGAAAAAGAGAGGGCTTTTCGTACAAAGGTTGCGCAGTTTTGTGAAAACATATTAAAAACCGTATCTTTCTGATTTCCAAAATGAGCATCGATATATTCGAGTAAGCGATTTTTTTCATTTGAGGTGATGAGTAAACTTGTAACAACTTTGACCTCAGAGCCTTTATACTCCCAAATGTCCGGCGATCGAAGGACTCCCCTATGGTTGTAATAGGGCATGCGATAGGGCTTTTGAAAGCCAAAACCCAGGCTGTAAACTTCCCCATTTGGATCGATAAGACGTAAGAAAATGTGTTGGGCAGAAAAAAGCATCACTTTTTTAGCTCCACATGAAACGATCTGAAGGATGTATTCCCCCTTTCGATTAAATTGCTCGGCACTTGAGTAAATTTTCTGATATTGCTCCTTTTGAAGCTTTATAATAGGTCGATTTAGCAAGCTTTTATAAGGGTGGTGAGGAACTAGGCCTTGCCCGGCCCCAAGATAGGTAAATATTTTTTTACTTTCTTTTTCAACGATAAAAGGCTCCTGGTATTCAGAACAGCGCTTATAAGCAAATCTTTTTTTGAAATCTGAGAACTTAATAGGTTGGCTTTCAATCAGAATGGTCGGCTCCCCATCAATCATAACCGGTTGATTATTTGTGATTTTGATCTGAGAGCCCAAAGGGCTAGATAGAAGAAATTCAGCAAAATCAGGGTGAGATTGCAATAGGCTGGGGTGGAATCCGTAACGAGTCCAAGTAGAGCGAGGGCATTTTTTTTTCTTTGACATGCCCCAATGCTAGCATAAAGGCTATTAAAAATAAAGGTGCATTGTTAAGGTCAATCTTTATTTAATTTAAGAAATAAAGGGAATAAAATAAGAGAAATAGTAAGAAAGGTAATTGCCATTGTCAAGGGTCTCGGAGAGTTGATCAAGCCATTAATTTGAGTTCCTGCAAAAGCGATGCCAATATTTAAAAAGCTCATTAAAGCGGCTGCATTTGATTTGTTTTTTACACCCGACAAGACCAGGGTTGTACAATTTGCATAAGTGATAGGCACTCCAAAAACCATTAGGGAATAGGGAATAATTAACGTATAAATATTAAAAATGTCATTGATATAGAAAATAAACATAGATAATGAGCCCAGCAATATCACATAGAGCCCGCGAAGAATCGCCATCTTTGGCTGAAGTTTTGGCGATATTATTGCTGAAAAAATGGATCCTAAAAACATCCCACTGAAACTTAACAGGTAAACAAGACCATATTCGTCAGGAGACAAGTCTAAAATATTGATAGCAAAAAAGGGGGCTTTTGAGGCGAAAACGTAGGTAAATACAGTCATTAACCCAATGATTGTACCTGAAAGTATCAATGATCGATTTTTTAGTTTTAGCAAATAACTGTGAACAATTTGTTTCAAATGAAGAGCATCGTGCTGCTTCTCGAGAAGGGTTTCCGGTAAAAGCAAAGAGCCTAGGTAGAGCAAGATACTGTAAGCTGTTAGAAAATAAAAAGGAGTTGACCATGCAAACATTTCAGTTAGATACCCTCCAAGAAGGGCTCCAATACCCGGGACGATCGCAAAAGCTGCTATCATAAAAGAGTTGATGCGTGTGGCTTTTATTGGGGGATAATAATCAGCGACAATAGTAAAAGCCATTTTAAGTCCCACTGCTGCTCCAAGCCCATGAAGCATTCGGGCAAAGAGCAAAAATCCAAAGGAGTGAAAAGGGAGGGAGAGTGCAGAGAAAAGCGCTCCAAGAGCTGCAATAGTCGTCCCGAGTCCAATTGTAGGCTTCCTCCCTATACGATTTGAGATAGGACCGTAAGGAAGCTGGCCCAAAGCGTAGGTGATCAGGTAAAGCGTTACCGTCAATTGGGCTTGATTAGCAGAGATTTGGAAAAATTCGGCTATTTTAGGTAAAGCAGGTGTAAAAAACACACCTCCAATAGTTCCAAAAGAAATAAGAGGAATTAGTATAAAAAGTCTCGGTTTTCTCATACTTATCAGCCTAAAAGAGTGAGGTTTATTGAGCAACCGAAGTTTTTCACTCTCCTCTTCTTTTTAATTGATTGACGAAAAGGGCTTAGGTCAAATAGAATAGCACTTTTCTTCCATCTGCCCAGGTGGTGAAATTGGTAGACACGCCAGATTTAGGTTCTGGTGCCGCAAGGTGTGTAGGTTCGAGTCCTATCCTGGGCATTTCTTGACAAATTCTTTATAATAGACTATTAATCAAGTACGAGTTATTATATTTATGAGTTTCAAGGTTAATTCTTCAAATTACTCTGATATTATCCCATCAGATCGTGACGAGGATGTCTTTCTTCTTCATGGGGATAGCAAAAACAAACCTGAGTTTGATGAAAATTTATATTTATACTATTCTCAGCCAAATACTTATGACATTAATAACACCGAAATCTCAACTGAAATAGTAGTAAAAACATCAAATTTCAAGTTTTTAGTTTCTTATTATTCACCGGTAAGTCATCAAAATGCGATCATTTCTACTAGTTTGTATCAGAATCCTCTGAAAAAGACGGCTTTTCTTTTTTCCTCACTATACACTCCTGGAATAGGTATAATCGAAAAAACTACGTGTTCATTGTCTTTTAAAAATAAGAGCGATTATCCTGTCTCACCGCTGTTCCATATTATAAGCCATACTTATACTTATAATGATAAAACTACCACAAGTTTGATCGTAGAGCAATATTATAATTCGTTTTTTACAACATTAAAACATTGTTTTGTTCCATACATCTCGATCCAAATAAAAGAAATCGATTCCAATAACATAACGATTAATCATATTGATGAATCCTCTCACCTTAGAATTTATGAATTTTTTGCTTGGTTATGGAATAGTTTAATTTCTTTATTTACATGCAATTCAGATCAAAAATAATCCTGAAGTTGTTTCGGTATATTTTATATTGTTAATAATTGCAATTTCTGTAATTATCTAATTGTAATAATTAACCAGGAAATGTTTTATGTCACTTGGTGCTAATTTAACATTAACCGATGAACAATTTAATCAATTAATAAACATTAATAATAATTACAACTCGTTCAATACTACTGTTTTTAAAATAGTAGCTGCGCTGACACTTATTTTATCTGCATTAGGTAAAGTTCTTTTTACAATTGGGACTATCTTTCTTCTCTCAATTTCGACCCCCCTCTATGTTCCTATAATCCTTATCTTACTCGGTTTATTGCTCTCGGCCGTTCCAATGCTTATCACTCTCATTATTATGGTTTTTGCAAGCGATAACAACTTAACCCCTGTGAATTTCGATAAAATGAACACTATTCTCTGTAAATCCTTAGGAGCTTCAAATAGCCTCATATAATTAAATTTATGAAGTAGGTGATTGTGGTTTTTTTTAATTGAAAGACTTTGTAATATAAACGATCTAATTAACAAGGGAGTCGATTATGGCAAAGTCAGAGCTGTCATGGATCCAAGTCAAGGATATCGAAAAATCAAAAGATTTTTTTTTAAATACACTCGGTCTATCTCTGCATGAAGAACAAAAAGAGTTTGGCTGGGTTGAGCTTGGAGGTGAAAAAGGGGGTCTTTTAGGTCTCGCCTCTATAAAAAACGATCAAGAATTAGAGTTTGGAAAGAACGCAATCATCACCATTACCGTTGATGATCTCAACTCTATTAAAGAGAAGCTTATAGAGTTTGGAATAGAGTTTATCGGTGAAATTCACGAAATTCCAGGCCTTTTAAAGATGGCTCTTTTTGAGGATCCCAGCCACAACCGCTTTCAACTTGTCGAAAAATTTGAAAAAGAAATCCGAAAACCCCTCCCCTCCTCGAAAGATTCTCTTGTAAAAGGCACCTTTCTTTCCTGGATACAGGTTCATGACCTCATTAAAGCAAAAAAAATGTTTGTCGATATCATCGGACTTACTCTATTGGAAGAAAATGAGAATTATGGATGGCTTGAGCTCGGAAGCGTCCACGGAGAACCGATCATTGGCATTTCTAGCGTTAACCAAGATAAAGAAGAGTGTTCTCAAGTCGAATTTAATCCCGGAGATAATGCGATTGTAAGCTTAACGGTCGATGATACCGAAGAGGTAAAAAAGAAACTTGAAAATATGGGTGTTTCCTTTGTTGGTGAAATTATAGAAATTCCAGGCGAGCTTAAAATCGCTAACTTTCTTGATTTAGACAATAACCGATTTCAAATTGTTGAAAAGATTTAATCAATTTAATAACTCACTTTTTAAATCTTAACAGAGAAAAAGAAGGTTGCAAAATTAGCTCCCTTTTAATATGATGGTTCTTTAATAAAAAGTTACCTCCTAAAGTGGCTGTGCCCCAGATCGAGCAATCGATCTGGGGCACAGTTTTTTCATCTTCTCGCCGTTTCTAACCAGCTACGACTAATATTGATAATATGAATCATAAGTTCCGTATTGTCAGGCTGCAAATGCTCAGTCTTTAAATTAATAATTGATTTGGGCTCTGGGACAAGTCTTTGTAAATTCAGTGCGCATTTATTTGGAATGAGTCGGTCTTCTGTTCCATTAACAACTAAAAATTTTCCATGAATATAAGGCAGGTGAAGCTCCGGCTCCAAAGGATGAAAAAACTTAGCTCCTGATAATCCTACCATTTTTTTGAACCAATTCGGGCCGGGAGTGATCGCCTGAAAAACACACTTAATTCCAGCTCCGCCGTAGCCAAAAACAGTCGGACCATATTCAAGATCTTGAGTTTGCCCAAGATGCAGGGCTGCCGGCAAAAAGGCGCAGCCAAAACTCACTGCAATCATTGAAGGAGGGGTTGAGTCGCAGTAACCTTTCTCTTGAATGTAGCGAAGTACGCCATTGATCTGAGAGGGGACTCTTAAACAAGCCTCGCGAATAGAGGGAAGATAAAAAAGAACACTCTTTTTTTTAATGTTTTTGATGACCGCAGGATACTCAAAGGAGATCAAGAGATTATCCCCATGGTCTGGGATCAATTGCAGGCTTTTTCGACCGGTTTCAAGCCCTGCAACTACAAATAAACACGATGAAACTTTTCCCTTTTTAGGGCGGCTAAGGGTAATACGAATGGATCCCGCTTTTGAGTCTAAAACAAGATCTTCATAGATTCGGGAAGCGGTTCCATCGCTCTCTTCATAAAGACGTGATGAGATGAGTGTTGGCGTCATTTTGCCATAGTCGAGCCTTGTCAACTCACCTCCCATTAAGCTGAATAGAGAGAGAGGTCCAATGAAAAAAAGGAAAAAATATTTCATATTTTCTCCTTATAACACAAAAAAAATCACTCTTAAACAAAAAATTTGTTAAGAATTCTTAGATTAGTAAATTCGCAATTTCAAAATTTCCGCTCTCCAATGCATAATTGAAGGCCGTTTTATCATTTAGCGGATTTTTGAGATCTTTATCACAGGAGGCGTGTGCCAGTAATATTTTCACACAGTCGCTTCCTTTTTTTACGGCAATCATCAGAGGAGTCATCCCCTCATCATTCACTTCATTGGTATCAATCGTATCGCTAGTAAGAAGAAGATGAACAAAAGGAAAATTTTCATACATAACAGCGTAGTGAAGCGGGGTATTGTGTCCTGAAATCGATAATATATTCACGCTATCCAAGCAAAGACAAGCTTTAATAAAACCCTCATAGTTAGACTTATTGACCGACTGGAAAAGCATTTTTTTTGCAACATTTGGCAATGGAAAAAATAGATGTTCCATTTCAATACCAGAAGTTATTTTATACATAGATTCCTCCAGATTAAGAAGTTATTTCGATATAGGATCCTAAATGCAATCTATAAATTTAATCAATCTTATTTTTTTTTCGGTGCACATAGCTATACCCGCACCCTTTTATGATTTGCGGACGTCCAAAATGTTCAATCACCGGCCACTTTCGGCAAACCATCGGTCGAAATCTATAATTAGTACACTCACCTTTTTTATTTAAATAACGACACCCCATAACGAAAAACTCCCCCTTTTCTTGAGGTATAGTCTCATCGAATCGTTTATAAAATCCATTCACTTCTAAATGCCAAAGAAGAAAGAGCCGCCCTAAATAGCCTTTTTGTTTTTTAATCAAAATGTAGTGGCAGCAATTCCCTCTTTTTTTACAGGCGCCCACTCGAATATAAGGAGGTCGGATGATTTTTTTGGCAATCTTTTGCATGAATAAATCCAGATGTAAAAAAGGAAGAAGCGTTATGTTGAAGATAAAACGAAGGGGCTTGGGAAGACGCTGTTTTGGTATCCCCCCCATCGGTTTTTTTGGTGGAGCATTTGCTTGCCCCACCTCTTCGATCAGTTGATCAATTTTTTTCATCAGGCCTGCCGATGCAAGAAAAGACGTTTTATATTTTTAGGGTTAAAGTAGTCTTGAACCATTTTAACAACGATTTCCGGGTCGTAGTCTTTACAAGAGAAGATGTCGAAATAGACATCTCCATTTGCATCTACAAAATGGGCTGTAATGGCGCTTGTTTCAATTAACTGTACGAGTGAATATCCGGCAGCATCGGGATTATCTGCAGCAAAACGCTCAATGATGGGCTCGCCAAATGCTTTCATATCGATTTTTTGAACAAGATCCTTTACAAAACTTTTGATATAAGCGCTATTTGTAACAGATTCAATTTCACAAGCTTTGCAGTCTAAAATGAGGTGATATCCCCAATACGCTTCTGCTTTTATAGGCTTCTTCTTCATTCAACTAGCTTCCTTCGAGAACCGCTACAAACTCATTTAAAGCTTGTTTGAGATGTTTGCGGATCTTCTTTTTCAGAAAGGGTCTCAAAATATATGAGAGTCCTCCCTTTAGGTTAAAGGTATAGATAATTTTTGACCCTCTCTCGTGCGGCTCAACTCTATGAGACATATATATTTTCACAAGAGGAGCTCGCCACTCTAATGTGAATGAGACATTTTTTTCAATAGAGACAATTTTAAACGCACTTCCCTTTCGTTTATCGCTATAGGCGTGTCCCGTCTGTCCTACTTTAAAGCTGCCTTGTTTTCGATCCCACTGATGAGATTCTTGCCACAATCTCCAAACTTTTTTGGGCTTTGCTCTTGAAAGAATCGATTCTTCAATCATATTAATTCCTTTTTTATAAATATACCGATTCTTGAAGTCGTTTCGATATATACTCCATTATACCAAAATGAATTCAAAAATTCCATTTTACTCCTGCATAAGGTATACTTAAATAGTAAGTCGGTATTAAAATGAAAAATTCATTTGTCTTTCTAGGCAATCAACTCATGCGCGCTTGGGAACAACTCATAGGGGTCATGCTTCCTCCGAATGCCCGCGTTTTTCAAGTCCAAAATCCCGGCAAAATGCTTTGTCATGAATCCAAACCCTTAATGATGTTTTCAAAAGATTATGGCTATTTTGCAGTTAAAAAGCCCTTAGTCGGCAAGGTAACCAAGTCTAAAGAGGATACTGAATTCGTCTTAAGCGCATTAAAGCATGCTTATGAAGTTTTTTACGATCCCGAGGTTACTGAATTAGCCGTTGCTGAAATCCTTACAAAAGTCTTTGCCTATCGAACCTTTGAAGAAGGGCTTGAGCTTCAAATCCCTTCTTTAGACGGAAAGAATAAACTCCATCTTGTCGATTATAGGGTTGATAAAATTTTTGACCTATGGAAAAATATTCCGGCTTTTGGATTACTGCCTATCTCCTCAACTCTTGCATCTCCAATTTTGCTTTTTCGCGGCACCCAATTTTCTCCTTTTATCAAGAGTGGCCGAGGCTCCATTATTGCCGATCTCGACCCAAGAGGACCTGGTCGAACCCTATTTGAGTACGCAAAACCCAAACTTAAATTATGGCTTGATCAGACGACAAAGGTCAATAAAGCCCGCGTTATGGGGTATAGTTTAGGCGGAGCGCTCGCAGCCTATATGCTAATCGATTCTCCTGATTTCTTTTCTTTGGATCCAAACAATTCATCCTATCTCTTCCATCTTCCCGGAATTGGAATCGATCTTTTTGAAAAATGGCAAGCGATGCCGCAAGAGAGCCGTCCAGCCTTTAAGGCTTTTATTTGCGAGGGGGATTTAGTCTCTAAAATTGGCCACCTTTTTGGCAGTACTTCACAACTTAAGCTTAGCAAACCTTTACCTCCTATTTCAGCTCATACAACCCTTCTGTTTTCCCAAAGGTGTTTTCATATTCATTCCGTAGATATTCCAAAGGAAAATAATTCATTCTATCGGCGCCACTACACCATTATTCACAAAAGTACATCTGAGCTTTTTTACAAAATGGGGCTGAAAAAAGCGTTTCCTAAACTTTAAGCCACTGAAAAAGAACAGAATCCATCCAACGGAATCCTCCAAAATGCCCCGGAGATCCTAAAAATCCCATATGGCCTCCATTTTGGGTTTTAAAAATACGAACATTAGGGGGTAAATGAAGAACATCACAAGCATTGGGATCGATAATGGGATCATCGAGAGAGTAGAGAATTTCGCAAGGAATCTTAATCTGATCAAGTAGAGAGAATGCGCTTGATTTTTCATAGTATTCAACTGCGGATAAATGACCGATATGCGGCGCTGTAAAATGCTCATCAAAATCAAAAAGCTTCATATCAGCATGAAGACGGATTTGAGGAAGTTCCGGAAAAAGCTTTTGTCTATAAGTGGCATCTTCTACCAGAAGTTTCATAAAATAGCGTTCATAAATCCGATTGGCAGGATACCCGAGCATTCGACTGCTTGTCGCCAACTGAACCGGTGGACTAATTCCAATGACATGATCAATAAGGTGCTCGTTATCCCGCCCAAGCTCGCCGGCTAGTTTTAAAACCGCATTCCCTCCCATAGAAAATCCGATCAAATAAAGAGGTGATTTTGGCTTCCGCTTCTTTATCTGCTTGCATGCTAGGTAAAAATCACGGCTTGTATCACTAGGATACATATGCCGAGCGAGCCCTCTTGATGATCCACAGCCTCTCATATTTAAGCGGCATGTCCGGATCCCTTTCTTAAAAAGTTTTTTTGACAATCGGATCAAGTAAGCTGAGCGATGCGAACCACAAAGTCCATGAGCCATGATAATGGTCGGCATCTCCTCACTCCAGCTCTTTGGCGTTGAGATCTCCATCGTTAATAAATCCTGATCAGGCAGGAGGATATATTCAGTTTTCGACTTGGGTTCCCTATAAAAATTGATACATGATGCAAGTATGGTTTGACCATGGCGGCCTGATAGGAAGGGAAACGGCTTAAAATCGGGACTATTACTCATAATCATAAAACTCCGTAATTTATTTATACATAATTACAATTTTAAAATAAAGAATATAAAGTAATTTTATAATTAATGAATTGGGATTCCAAGGATGAAAACCAGGGACTCTGTACCCGGATTTTTCCACCCAACACTTCCATTTGAGATGTGGTAAAATTGGGCACCCAGTCGCATTTTATTTGGAAAACGTAAAGATAGCTCAGCTGAAGAGCGAAATTGCAACGGAAAGCCTAAGCGCTTACCCTTTCCATCATAGTATAGTCCAGGTGCAAAGCTAGGAGAGAAGACCAAATACTTTCCAAGAAATATATCAAAACAAATACCTCCATACCCATACAATGCCCCTTTTTCCGTACCCATCATTCCGATTAAGGGGCGAATAAAGAGAAAGTCCCTTTCATAGATATCATAGCTTGAACGATATTCGATTTGATATTGCATTTTTGGATGTTTTCGAGTGACATCGAAAATACCTCCTCCAAAAATAAGCAAGGGAGGTTTTTTCTCAGAAAAAAGAGAAGCGGCTATAATCAAAAAAAAGAAAGCATTCCTAAAGGATTTTGAAAAAATCAAAGTCTTGACTCAGGTGTTTTTAGTTCAATATGGCAGAAAACTTCTTTTTTATCTCTTCTGAAACCTCATAAATTGCCTTTCGGCCTGATTCCAAAATAGTTGCCATCTGAAAAAAACCATGGGTCATTCCATCAAAACGATGGAGTTTCACAGGAATCGATGCCTCTTTTAAACGATCTGCATAAGACTCTCCATCATCTCGAAGTGGATCATATTCTGCAGTTATAATTAGAGCGGGCGGTAAGTTTTTAAAGTTTTTGTGAAAAAGTGGCGATAGCATGGGATCATCAAAGGGATGTTTTCGAGGAACAAGCTGCTTTCGATACCAAATTAAGCTACTCTCTTCGAGTAAATAGCCTTCTTTAAATTGGGTATGCGAAGGAGAGTTAAACGTAAAATCAAGGAAAGGATAGATCAAAACCTGAAAACAGGGTTGTATTTTTTCTCCTTTAATTTGATGAGTTAGGCTTGCTACAAGATTTCCTCCCGCATTATCCCCTGCTAAGGCAATTTTTTTTGGAAAACTCTTATTTCTATCAATCTCACTCACCAGCCACTTATAGGCGAAGAGGGCATCGTCTAATGCAGCAGGAAAAGGATGTTCCGGAGCAAGGCGATAGCCAATACTTAGAACTTGAGAATTCGAGTAAAAAGCCAAATCACGCATGAGCGTGTCAAACGTCTCAATATCCCCTTTTACAAAATTCCCTCCATGAAAATAGAGAATCACACCTTCACTCTTACCTAAATGGGGACAATAAATCCTAGCTGGAATTTCATGCGTTGGCGTTTTAAGAGAGAACGTTTCCACCTTCGGAAGAGCGCGAACATCTCCTTGTAAACGCTTTAGATTATGAAAAGACTCTCTCATTTGCTTAAGGGACTGTTCACTAATAAGCGGCAGGTGAGCCTGCTCTGTTTGAGCGATAATTTCTTCGATTTTTTTGTGCAAAGCCATATTTTTTTAGTTCGTACTTAATTCTTATCTTTATACTCAACTTTTAAATTAATGTGTAAAAAATCACACGAAAAAGCTTGATAACAAAAAGAAAGTAAAAATCATGGTTCAAACCATTTTTACTTTAAAAAATCTTTTCGGTTTTTTTAAATTCGAAAGTCGTCTACATTCATTCAACATAAGCGATCACAACTTACTGAGGACAAGAATTTTGCCTCACATGAGTTACTCGTTAATAAACTGTTTTTACCCACAACCATGAGGTACGGTATGACTAATAGTAAATATCTTAGTACATTGATTGCGGCATCTATGCTTTTAACAAGTGGTCTTTCTGCAGCAAGGTTGGTTATTCATGCTAATAACGACAACGGCGAAGAAAAGAAAGAATCAGTTATTGTAATCAATGATACTGAAGAGGGTGGCGAGAAAAAAAAAGACACTCTAGTGTTCTAAATGCGAATCAGCGCATAAATACACCCTGTGACGAGCTCTTAAAGGGGCATACGATCCCCTGCGTATATGTGAGCTCGTCACAAAATAAAAATTTCTCTCTCGATCTTTCCTTTCAAGATTCTGCGAACATTATCAATGCAGACAATCGTTCCAATGACATTCCCATTGAAACCATCAATTACTTTATTCCATCTTATTGTCGAGTCATTCATGCCATTTCAATCGATGGCCGTTCCATAGAACTCGATGACAGCACCGTTTGGAAAGTAACCACCGACAATCCACAAGAGATTAAGCAGTATTGGAATACAGGTGATATTATAAAGATTTCTAAGTGTAACTTCCCTTCCTGGTCAGGAAGTCGATTTTTTCTAATCAATGATTCGAAAAACATCTATTGTTATGCAGAACTCCACCTTCCTCCTCACACAGATCATCCCAATACCAATCGAATCATCGATGTCAACACCTATACCAACTCCGTTACTTTACAAAACAATCAAGGGTTTCGGACGGCTTGGAAAGTTGACCCTGCAGATCACTTTCAGCTTCGCTGCTGGAAGGTGGGACACCATGTTATTGTCGGTGTAAACGCTGGAAATTGTTCAAATTGGTTCTCAAAATATGAAAATATTCTCTACAACATTGAGACTGATTACATCAGCAAAGTAAACGAAATGTAAAGATTAAAGCAGGCTGAATGTTGGGAAATGGATATAACAGCATTCAGCCTCAAAAATTAGGAGAAAAAAATGGGTGTACCAAATACATCAGCTGACCGTCCAACCATAACAAACCGTGAAACAGAATTTTACTGTAACATTACGCTTACTGTTATTGGGGTTCTTGCAGCTATTGTTGTTGTGGGAATTGGCATACAGCTTTCTTACTCAATCTTAACGCTAGCCATCATTGGGCTTGCAGTCATAGCGCTGACTTCACTGCCCTGGATCGTTGGTTTTTCAAACTGCTTAAAATGTCTTTCATCCTTATCAGACACACAAGGTTCAAACATGAGTACAAGTAATATTTATTCCTATTCAAGCTCAAGCTCTCAAGAGATTTCCGGCTCTAATCGCCCTGTGAAGGGCTCTGCTAACAACAATCTTAATCAAAGCAATCAGCCATTGATAAATCAAAAGGTTTCCGGCTTTGGACGGGCTGTGATTGGTTCTGCTAACAACAATCTTAATCAAAGCAATCAGCCATTGACTAAGGAAAGGGTTT
>JBBDIZ010000022.1:14018-21119 GCA_040880145.1 Simkaniaceae bacterium
CTGCTAACAACAATCTTAATCAAAGCAATCAGCCATTGACTAAGGAAAGGGTTTCTGATTCCGGAAGGGCTGTGAAGGGCTCTGCCAATAAATAAAGATTTAAGAAAGAAGGTCGTTTTCAATTGCTAAAACCAGGTCTTGTAACTGATTGCGCATGGGAGCGATCTTCTTTTCTGAATAGAGCTTTTGCAATCCCTCGTCATATGCCATTAAATCTTTTGCAAAATTTTTTACAAGATTTGGGTGCTGCTCACTAATATCGATTCTTTCATCTGGATCGTTTTTGAGATTATATAGTTTTATTCGATTCAAATTTTTAACAAATATTGCTTTATAATCCCCTTGCCGTAGTCCAAAAAATCGATGCATATAGGGATTGTGAAAAAAGACTTTTGGGTCATTGCATTCACGAAGAAGCGAGGTGCCAATTCCATGGTTCACAGCAGATAGGTTGAGCATGTCAAGAATCGTTGGAAGTAGATCGAGTTGCGAGCTTAATCGATCAATAATCCGTGGGTTTTGAATTCGATTTTCTCCATAAATAAGAAGGGGAACATGGATTTGCTCCTCAAAGAGCCCTTTTTGTTGATTGTAGCTTTTTTCGTGCTCTCCCATTGGATACCCATGGTCTCCTAAGATCAAAAATAGGGTCTTTTTTGAAAGCCCTAACATTTTCATTCCCTGTATAAACATTCCAAGAGCACTGTCTGTGTACTGAAAACTTTTATGATATCTATCTAGAATATTTTTTTTTGTTAAATTTTCTTTTCGAGGTGTTGCAGGAAGCATCCAAGGATGATGGTTTGATATGGTAAACAAGGTCATGAAAAGAGGCTTGTCTTTTGGAGCAATTCTATCAAGCCAGTGAAGCCCGTACCGCATCATAAATTCATCGTGAACTCCCCAGCTGGTCTCTGTAAAATGAGGACAAAATCGATGGATCTCATCTTTTCCCATCACATGCTTATACCCATGTGCTGAAAAAAACTCTCTTTGGTTCTCAAACTTCAAGGCTCCATTATGTAAATAGGCGGTTTCATATCCTTGATTACCTAAAATCTCTGCGATACTTATTAAAGGTTGATTGACAGAGTTTGATACTCCAGATCCATCGACATCAGACGGAATCCCAAAAAGCGAACTTGTCACGCACCGCGATGTTTTTACGCTATTGCTATAAAAATTTCGAAATAAGAAGCCTTGTTTTGCTAAAGCATCAAAATTAGGCGTGAGTAGAGGCCTGCCACCCAACGCCCCTACATTTTTAGCTCTAAATGATTCAAGAAATATTAAAACAATGTTCGGGCGATCATCGGCTGAAATCTGAAGTACTTTTTTACCGGAAAATTGATCAGTACGTTTTAATATGGGATAGTCTTCAGAAAGCATCGATGAAATTTCATTTTCTGAAACAAAGACGTTTTTGTTGAGTAATGGCTCTTCACCATGTTTATTTCGATACGTTTTTTTTTGGACCAGCATACATAAATAATAAAGCGGAAGAGGAAGAAAATGATACCGCCAGATTCTAGGCAGGAAAAGAGTAGCAAAAATTATAAGAATTCCCCCTCCCAGTCCGGTTAAAACAAGGCGGATTGAAAAACGTATTTCTGGAATAAAAGCTAGGCCAATCGACTGAATCAAGATGATCAAGGCCAATATTGGAAAAAAAAGAAGAAATTTCCCTTCTTTGCTCGAATCCCAAAAAGAACGCGCATTTTTAGCGAGTTTTAAATACCCCCACTCCAACCGAATTCCTGTTTGCTTATATAAAAAACCATCAAAAATAATTAACCCCTGAAGAAAACCCGAGATAAACAGAAAAAATCCAAAGGATAAGTTGACATGAATGAATAACGTTAAGAATGAGTAAAGAGCAAAAAGTTCAAAAAACAGAATAAAATCAAGAGCAAGCCCCGCTATCACAATAAGGGGAGAAAAAAAAAGTGCCCTTTTTCTGGAAGAAGAAGCGTATTGAGGATGGAGCACAAAACTTCTTATCCAGAAAGAGGGCAACACCATGAGGAGGATCGGTGTAAATAAATTCATTTTTTTGAAAGTAAACCAGTGAGGTTAAATAAACCTCACCGGCATTTTATTATTATTAATATAATTAACTAATTACTAGATTTAATACTTTTAATCTATTTAAATAATAAAAACTACCACAACGATAGTAATTGATCTAATAGAATCAAAAGAATAATTAGTGGTGAGAGATACTTAATTCCAAACTTAATATAGAATGAAAAAAATCGATGTCGACCTAGAAAAAGAGCGGCCCCTTCTTGAATTGATTTGAATGATTCATTAATCCCAAGCCGCCAACCCACTAATATAGCAGCACTTAATCCCCCTAATGGAATTAAAAAATTAACCGACACTGTGCTTAATAAAGAGAAGATTGTTTTGTTAAAGAAGGTCACGTCTTTTAAAAGTCCCATGGATAAAGCGCACGGAATTCCCAGAAAGCTCGCAATTACGACCGCAATCGTTGCAGCTCTATGCCGGCTCCACTTCTTCGTATCGATTAAGTAGGAAATAAAGGGTTCTAAAGCTGATATTTGAGAGGTGAGTCCTGCTAAGAAGATAAGAAGAAAAAAGGCTATAGAGATCCCCACTCCTCCCTTCATTGTAGAAAAAATATAGGGCAAGGTTTCAAACATCAAGCCTTGTCCGGATGTAGGAGGAAGTCCGGCACTGAAAACAGTCGTGAAAATCGCAATCCCAGCTAGAATTGAAACAAATGTTCCAAAAAGAGCAATCGGGATTGAAGTTGTGGGGATATTCTCTTTTTTTGAGAGGTAACTGCCATATGTAACCATGGTTCCCTGTCCTAAGCTCAGCGCAAAAAAAGCTTGGCCAAGCGCCATTAATATGACTTTTGGGCTCAGCATATTCAAGTCAGGGAGAAAAAGGAATTTAAGCCCTTCGTGGGCATTCTTTAAGGTCACTCCTTTTATTGCCAGTCCAAGCAAAACCGTAAGCAATAGAGGCATTAAAATTTTGTTGCTCGCTTCAATTCCCTTTTGGACCCCGAAATAGAGTATAATCAAACAAAGCACCATGAAGCCAAAATAACTAAAAAGCGCCCAAGAAGTTGAGGAAATTGAGGATTGAAAGAATAGAGCCGCCTCACTGCCGCTTTTAAAATGAGTTAAATTTCCAAAGAGGGCTTCAATTAAATAACCAAGTGTCCAGCCTGCTATTACTCCATAGAAGGCGCTGACAAGAAGTCCTGTTATGATGGTCAAAAATCCCATCCTTTTCCAGGACCTTGTCCCGCCTAACAGCCCAAAAGCAGCACTTGGATTTTTTTGAGCCCTTCGACCAATTGTCAGCTCCCCAATAAGCACAGGGAATCCAACAAATGCTAAACATATAAGGTAGAGAAGGATGAAAAGTGCGCCGCCGTTTTCTCCCACAATGTAGGGAAAGCGCCAAATATTGCCTAAACCGACAGCAGAACCAACAGCTGCCCAAATAAACCCCAATCGTGATTGCCAATGTTCTCTAGCCATATCGGCAACTAGTTTATGTGAAAGGGAGAATGAGGGTCAAGTGCATTCTCCCCTATTTTGTTAGATCCTATTTTCTAATAATGCTTTCGTTAAGAGTAAAATGACCGCATTAAAATAAGGGGTACTGTCACCCTCAGGGTCATTATTACTTGGCTGGTTTACCTTAATATCATACTCGCAAAGCTTAATCATCAGCTCCATATAAAGCCTTTCATCGCCCATGAGTTTAGCAGCCAGTGCAATCGGGCCATTCAGAGCCGGGTAAGCCACGCTCCAATCCCCTTCTACTAGCCCCTTTAATGCATTGATTCCACCCGACGGAAGCGTAAACCCGGCGCCTTGGTCTTTAATAAAAGGTTTGACTCCTTTTTGACTCATCAAAGCCGTTAAAACCTCTATAAGGGTTTCATTTTCTTCATTATTGGGATTGGTTTTATAAGCATAATAGCTCGCCCAAAGGGGGAACCTTGCCGCATCAAAGCCAAAACTGTTTGACCAGGCGTTGTCTTTTGGAAAGTTGTTTAGAAGATAATCGACATTTGGGAATAGCCCTGTCTTGTAATTATTTTGAAATTTCCGAAGTGCAAGAACGCTATTTTTTTTAACCTCTTCATAGTCAAATTCAACCTTTTGAATATTTGGAGCTGTAAGGTAGACAAAAGCAACGTTTCCTTCCATGCAGATTTTCGCCTCGGGCGTCGACCCTAAATCCTGATAGCTCCAACTCCCATTTTGATATTCAAAATAATACTGGGCGCTCATCTCTGCTTTTCCTCTAGAATTGTAGTAATTCGCTTTAAAAGTTGCATTCGCATACAGGGAGTTTCCTGTAGTAAATATTGTTTTAGCTCGAGTTAAACTCTCTACTTGAAAGGCATTCTGATTGCTTTTTTTGGGAATGAAATGCGAACCCGGTTCCATGGGCCCGTTCCCACCCATATAATCGATCGATATCCCCTTGTCCACATTGTTGACAAAAACAAGCAAGAGCGAACTTTCGGGTTCAACTTTAGGATACTCACTCGGGCATTCATTATTAATGTAGGGTTTAGGCACTTGATTTAATGCATCAAAGGCACTCGGAGTGAAATATCCCGGATAGAGGACGTTGACTCCTTTAAGACCCCATTGATTTCCAGGGTTATAAATCATCGTTCTAAAGTTAATGTCATTTAATCGAATGGCTTTGGCCATCACTAAAAATATCTTTTCATAATCCATCTCCCCTTCTGTTGTAGAAAAAGTCGATTGATTCCAACTCCCTTCCTTAACTCTTTTTGCAGCTAAATCGAGTGCCCATGCAATTTGAAAATCAGCATCGGAAGCCGATCCTGACGAGTAATAAGCCTCGCTGCTACTTGGATCAGACATATACCAAAAAGGAAGCCCCTTTTCATTGACAATCCATGGCATCATAAAAGGTGCTGTTTCTAAACATGTTTTTGTATTATTTCCATCAAATAAGCTACAACCATATTGGTTCGAAGTTGCGATAATATAGCGCAAAAATTTATCGAAAAGAATTTGATCATCATTTGCATAGGATAGAAGTAAACCATAACCCATGCCTTCGGATACGGTTGGAATTTGGCCGTCGTCATCTTGACTAAAAGCTTCTGATCCAATAAAGATAACCCGTGCTTGGTCATATTCATCATTGTAGCTGATAAAGTTATTGCTTGGATCGATCCAATCTGCGTATGTGCTCTTAAAGTGCGCCGTATACTCCTCTTCTTTTGCGCTTTTTTTTAACGCCGGAACAAAGTTTAGCATCAACATGTGTCCGATTACGGCAATACCCGATGAAAGAAGTAGAAAGAACTCTCCCATAAAAACCTCCCTAAGTTGTTAGGCCACTTTTTTTTATACCGAAACAACTTCAAGAATCCGTTTTTCGGAACAGTGGTGTCGACTAAAGATTTTAAACGTCAAGCTGATTTTCATCAAAGATTATTTCCATTCGCCTGAAACTCTAAAATTAATCAAAAAGCGCAGCTCCCCTTAATAGACACTGGGAATAAATAAGGGTTTATCATACAATACATAAGCATTCGATTTTTGGAGTAAATTAATGAATAAACTAAAAAACCCTCCGCGAACCCTGGGTGTTTTTACCCTTTCAATGATTAACGTCGCAGCTATCTGCGGAATAAAAAATTGGCCGCTTACAGCTGAATATGGGTTCGCCTCTCTTTTCTTTTACCTCTTTTCAGCTCTTTTTTTCTTCATTCCAACCGCTCTTGTATCGGCAGAGCTCGCAACTGGATGGCCTGAAAAAGGAGGAATTTTTGTCTGGGTTAAAGAAGCTTTAGGACACAAGTGGGGCTTTTTAGCTGTCTGGCTCTTTTGGATCAATAATGTCGTTTGGTATCCAACAATTCTTTCCTTTATTGCAGCCACGATTGCTTATAGCTTCAATCCTTCCCTAGCTGACAATACCACTTACATGTTCATCGTGATTTTTGGATCATTTTGGGGGGCAACTGCCATCAACCTCAAAGGCATGAAAACATCGGGTATCATCTCCTCAATCGGAGCCTTTGCCGGAACCATCATCCCAGGTGTTCTCATTATCACTTTATGTATCGTTTGGCTAAGTCTTGGAAGGCCAACGATGATCGACTTCAGCTGGAGAGGTTTTTTTCCTAATTTGACGAATATAAACCAGGTCGTCTTTCTAAGTGGTGTTCTCTTGGGCCTCGCCGGTATGGAGATGAGTGCTGTCCATGCCCGCGATGTACAAAATCCCCAAAAAAACTATCCCAAAGCAATCTTGCTCTCAGCCATCATCATTGTACTGCTCTCTGTCCTCGGGACTTTAGCCATTGCAATTGTCATCCCACCCGGAAAAATCAGTCTTGTAGCAGGAGGTATGGAAGCCATTCGCATTTTCTTAGATAGTTATAACTTGAGCTGGAGCGTCCCCATTGTTTCAATCATGATCGCAATCGGTGCTGCCGGACAGATGAGTACCTGGATTGTAGGGCCGAGCAAAGGTCTTTTAGCCGCTGCTCAAAGTGGAGAACTTCCTCCGGCCCTCCACAAAGAAAACAAACACAACATGCCAATCAATCTTTTGATACTGCAGGGCGTGATTGTTTCTATTATCTCGTGTGTCTTCCTCTTTATGCCCAATGTGAATAGCTCCTTTTGGATCCTGCTTGCCATGGTCGCACAGCTTTACTTGATCATGTATGGACTTATGTTTATCTCGGCGATCGTTCTTAGGTATAAACGACCGGAAGTAAAAAGAAGCTACCAAATTCCTGGAGGCAAAGTGGGAGTGTGGATCGTCTCCGGAGTGGGTTTTATCACAACTGTCGGTACGGTGGTTATTGGATTTTTGCCGCCTGATCAACTTGAAACAGGAAACCTTTTAACCTACCAGCTTTTTATGATACTCAGTACAGTGATTCTATGCCTGACTCCCTTCGGTATTTTGAAATTTAAAAGGGCGAGTTGGAATCGGCATTAAGGCAAACAGTGATTGCAACGCTGCAATCAATAGACCTCTTGCATAACCCCAATTCCCTGCCCCTGCCCCTGCCCCTGCCCCCGCCCCTGCCCTTGCCCTTGCCCG
>JBBDIZ010000023.1:0-18163 GCA_040880145.1 Simkaniaceae bacterium
AAGCTGTTCTCTATGAATTAGGAATCCCATCGGCTTTAGCCATGGGAGCAGTCAACATGAGATCGAAACTTTTTCCGATTCTTCTTTTGTGGAATAACAACTACTTTCTCAGCAACGGACAGCAGCATCAATACTCGATCTTCAGCATCATACGCCTTGTCCGCTAAAAGCATATCCGATTGCATTTGAGGAATTAATACATCTACCCCATCTAGGTCGTGTCCCTTGACCACCAGTTAATACAAACTTAGTAGGGTTCCCCAGCGCATCCACTAAAGCGTGAATTTTTGTAGACAATCCTCCTCATTTCGGCTTATTGCTTGATCCCCCAGATTTTTTTTAGCTCCTGTGCTATGTTGATGAGCGCTGACATCTGAAACAATTTCAAGTCTCAGTTTTCGCGCAGCAGGGCCAAGAAAAGCGTAAAAATAAGAATTAGGGAGTTGCAAATCGCTTTAGATATTTATTCCATATTTCTGGATCTCGATCCTCTAAGAGTTTGTCAATATACCTAAGCAGTTTTCTATCTTTTCCTTCGGTATAATGAATAATTTTTGGTCCGGAGATTGAGGATTCCCCGCTTATTCCACCACGATGTTTTATATAACTTGTGCGGATTTGATCTAGATAAGTTTCTTGATTGGAAATGTAGTCATCCCAGGATACAGGGGTTGATGGATTGATAAAATCGATTAATTTAGAGAGAGTATCATTTAAATCAGTTATGGCATCTTCATAATATACGTGAAAACGATTTTGAGGATCCCAATTTTTAAAGACACGATATTTTAAAAAAAAATTGTTTAAATAGCTTTCTATACGAGGTTCATGAAGATCTTCGGGACAAGAGATATCGAACCATCGAAAAAGAAGCTCTTTAGGATTTCGGATAAGGAGAACAAGCTTTTTATAACATGGGGGGGCATTTTGAATTATCGATACATTATGAGTTGTATACCAAAAAGGGTTATTCGAAATGAAGTCAATTTTGATTCGATTCGACTCTGTAGGTGCAACTCTACCGGGTCCGTAACCGATCGGTCTTCTCAAGATAGAAGCTAAAGAACAGGAAATAAGATTGGCACCTGATTTGGCGTTAGAAAGAAGAAAGATTTTACTCTCTTTTTTTCGAGCAGATCTTGGGGGAACAGCTGGTTTGTTTTGGCATACAAAATTTTGATAGCGATCTTCTAGTGGATCTTGTTTTAAAATGGGTTCTGAGGCATTTGCATGAAGCACCAAGAACAATAAAACAACAGATAGATATCTCATTTATTAGGCTCCTTGTAAGTAAATAAAAACTTCTATGAAGGTGTACAGAAAAACCACTAGTTTTTCAACAATTTTTCTAACGCTTCCGAAACAATTTCAAGTCTCAGTTTTCGCGCAGCAGGGCCAAGAAAAGCATAAGAATAAAAATTAGGGAGTTTCAAATCGCTTTAAATATTTATTCCATATTGTAGGGTTTCGAGCCTTAATGAATTTATCAATAGACCTAAGCAGTTCTCTATCTTTCCCTTCAGTATAATGAATGGTTTTGGGTCTAGAGATTGAGGATTTTCCGCATATACCGCCATATTGAGAGACATAATTTGTGCGGATTTGGTCTAGATAAGTTTCTTGATTGGAAAGGAAGTCATCCCAGGATACAGGGGTTGATGGATTGATAAAATCGATTAATTTAGAGAGAGTATCATTTAAATCAGTTATGGCATCTTCATAATATACATGAAAACGATTTTGGGAGTTCCAGTTTTCAAAGACAAGAAATTTTCCAATAAAGTTATTTAAGAAGGTTTTAATTTCAGGCTTACGAAGATCTTCGGAACAAGAGATATCGAACCATCGGAAGAGAAGTTCTTTAGGATTGCGTGTAAGCAAAATTAATTTCTCATATTTGGCAGGGGCTCTTTGAACAAGTTGATATCTATGAGTTTTGTAATAAAAGGGTTTTTCCGAGATAAAGTCAATTTTGATTCGATTTGAGTCTTTTTCTGAAACTTTATCAGGTGCGCGACCGACCGGTCTTTTTAAGATAGAAGCTAAAGAAGAAGAGATAAGATTGGCACCTGACTTTGGATTAGAAAGAAGAAAGATTTTACTCTCTTTTTTTCGAGCGAATCTTGAGGAAACACCTTTTTCCCTTTGGCATACAAAATTTTGAAAGCTTTCTTCTAGTGAATTTTGGTTTAAAATGGGTTCTGAGGCATTTGCATGAAACACCAAGAACAACAAAACAACAAGTAGATATTTCATTTAATAGGCTCCTTGTAAGTAAATAAAAACTTCTCTGCTCAAAAATCATCCATTTTCTCAAGCAAAGCGCGTTTCGAAAGAAGTCTAATTTCGTTTAAAAATCCAATCCGGCCTTTATAGTCAACCCTTCTAAAGAAAGGGTGCCGGTACTATCGGCTGCATTACCTACAACCACTTGAATGGGTGCACCCGGTGCAACAAGAGGAGCATGTCCTAGCCTGATAGAGCCTTGATCATAGTAAAGGGAGTAATCGTAAGTAACTAGAAGTTTGAAGAAGCACTTGTCTTTAAAAACAAGGTGTCCCCATCCCAGCCCCAAAGAAAGATCGAACATAGGCTTGATCAATTCAGTAGTCATTTTGTTGGAATAAGAGATATTTCCAGGGACGTCAAACACTTCTAAAGAGGGATTAATTTGTTTGACTGCCACATGGTCTTCGACATGCAGTAAACTGGCGCCAAAGTTGCCTACAACCTCAAATCCCCAATAAAGCCTCCAAGTGCTATTTACTCCTAACCGCGGCCCTATTCCCCAAGAACTAGACCGATTAAAAGAATCCAAGGGAGTTTCCGTTGTAATAGAGACATACTTAAGGTTATACTCTTGCTTCAACCAAAAGGTTCTTAACCCAAAAGAGGGTCTAAGAATAAGCTGTTGTCCGCAAAAGAAATTCCTTCCTATTTCAACATCTAAAATATCTAAATGAGTTATCCATGAAGAATCCACGCTTTTAAATTCTTCTTGGAGGAGAAGAGGATTAATAAATGTCAGCCATGTGGCATGCAGATGCTGGCTATTGAGATCAACTTGCTTAAAGTCATGAGTTGTTTGATGAAAGCGGGTATATTCAGCGTAAAGATCCCAGTGGTCTCTCTTGAACTTGTAGCCGAGGCCTACCTTGAAACCCGGCTTATATTTAAAGTTGGGATTGAGGGTTTCTCCAATAAAAATTTGATTTAGGATGGAATTGGGATCTGGTGAAAAGGAAGTATCCAAAAAAGCAGACGTGAGATAATCACCTGAGGCTTTCCAATAGAGAAAAGATCCCGTTACATATAGATTTGCACAAGCATTTGGATTATAAAGAGCAGGCGCGTTATATCCACAAACCGTGGGCGGACACTGAAGCGTTGTATCGCAGCAAATAGGATTTGTATCTTCAGTTAGAGCATAATCTTCTTCAGCGTGTAGAGCAGTCGCTATCATCAAAAAAAGGAAGATTATTTTTTCATAACAATGAGAACTTCTCATAAAAAACTCCATTTAATACATGATTTTAAAGATAATTTTTTTAAAGATATGAGTCAACTGACATATTCCCGCCTTTGTCGTAAAATCCGTATTTGTGTAAATAGGAAGGATATTGCATATGCCCGTACGAAGCGTCCGGTAGGTGTTGAAAATTAATGGTGGCTTTTTTTGGGAAACAAAATTATCGATAAGTCTAAGACTTTCATATGTCCCATGCATCCTGAAATTCAGAAAAATGCGCCTGGACAATGCCCCATCTGTGGTATGGATTTGCAGTCGCAAGAGCATGCTGAAGAAAAAAATCCAGAATACCTGGATATGCTGAGACGATTCTGGGTAGGGTTAATTTTTGCAATTCCTGTGTTTTTTCTTGCTATGTTGGGATCCTACTTGAAAGCATGGATAAACCCTGCATTTTCCCGATGGTTGCAATTTGCTTTAAGCGTTCCTGTGGTTTTTTGGGCAGGATGGCCATTTTTTAAAAGAGCAGGGTTATCAGTAAAAAATCTGAGATTGAATATGTTCTCTTTAGTCGCTCTTGGAGTTTCAACAGCTTTTTTCTACAGCACATTTGCTTTGTTATTTCCCGAAGTATTTCCAAAAGCGTTTCAACATGAAGGGGCTGTCGGGATTTATTTTGAGGCGGCGGCGATCATCACTGTTTTAGTTCTTTTGGGGCAAGTCTTAGAGATCAAAGCCCGCTCAAAAACAAATTCGGCTATTAAGCTGTTACTGGAAGGAGCTCCCAAAACGGCTTGGATTATAAAGAATGAGGAGGAAAAGGAAATTTCTGTAGAGCAAGTGCAGGTAGGAGATATTTTAAAAGTGCGCCCTGGAGAAAAGGTTCCTGTGGACGGAAAAATTAAGGAGGGTCGTAGTTTGCTTGATGAATCGATGATGACTGGGGAGCCTATCTCTGTTGAGAAAGGAGAAAATGATCCGGTAACCGGAGGAACTCTCAACCAAACCGGAAGCTTTTTAATGGTTGCCGAAAAAATTGGTAGTGAAACGTTGCTTGCGCGTATTGTTGAAATGGTGGGTGAAGCGCAAAGAAGCCGGGCTCCCATCCAGGGATTGGTAGATAAGGTTTCAAGTTATTTTGTTCCTGCAGTGGTGGGGATTGCGATATTTTCTTTTTTGGGATGGTTTTTTTGGGGTCCAGAACCCTCCATTACCTATGCGATCATTAATGCGGTGTCCGTTCTTATTATTGCATGTCCATGTGCGCTTGGGCTGGCCACTCCGATGTCGATTATGGTAGGAATGGGAAAAGGAGCTGAAGCCGGTGTTCTCATTAAAAATGCAGAAGCACTGGAAAAGCTAGAAGATGTGCGCATGGTTGCTGTCGACAAAACAGGAACTTTAACAGAGGGAAAACCGAAGTTGAATCAAATTATTTCCACTGGTCAATGGAAAGAGGAAGATCTTCTTCGTTTTACTGCAGCTTTAGAGCAAAATAGTGAACATCCGCTTGCAAAAGCGATTATTCAAGATGCAAAGGAAAAGAATCTTTCGCTTCCAAAAGTGGAGGACTTTCAATCCGTAACAGGGCAAGGCATAAAGGGTATTGTCGAAAATCGGGAAATTTTTGTTGGAAAAGCATTCGATGAGAAAAGTTTATCTGCAAAAGCAGAAGAATTTCGAAATCAGGGTCAGACAGTTATTTTCATTACAATCGATCAACAAGTTTCAGGCTTGATAACGATAAGTGATCCGGTTAAAGCCTCAACCCCTTCTGCAATTGAGGAGCTGCATCGCCGTGGTTTGAAGATTATAATGCTGTCTGGAGATAATCCACAAACCGCCCGTACTGTTGCAAAAGCTTTGCATATAGATGAATTTCATGGGGAAGTTGCACCCGATCAAAAACAAAGTTTTATAAAGGAATTGAAAGGCAAAAATGTACTTGTTGCAATGGCAGGAGATGGAATTAACGACGCTCCCGCACTTGCTGAAGCCGATGTGGGAATCGCTATGGGGTCTGGTACGGATGTTGCAATGGAAAGCGCTGAAGTCACTTTAGTCAAAGGGGATCTTAAGGGGATCGTCCGCGCCATTAACCTCAGTCGCGGCACCATGAAAAATATTCGCCAAAATCTATTTTTTGCATTCGTTTACAATGCAGCCGGAGTTCCCATTGCAGCGGGTATTCTTTTTCCTTTTACGGGATGGTTGTTAAACCCCATTATTGCCGCTTTAGCAATGAGCTTAAGCTCGGTTTCGGTTATTCTTAATGCTTTGAGATTAAGAAAATTAAAACTATGAGACTATACCAAAATTTAAATAGAAATTTTACAAGAAAAAAAATATAAGAAAAAAAAGGAGGTTTTTTATGCTTTATTGGGCGTTAGTATTTTTTATCATAGCAATCATTGCGAGTGTATTTGGGTTTACAGGCATTGCAGCAGGAGCTCAAACGATAGCTGTTTGGTGCTTTTGGATTTTTGTAGTTATTTTCTTAATCACCCTTATTGCGGGGCTCGTAGGGAGAAGAAAACCCTGAACAATTCATAGAAATGACGGGGAGGAAACCAAGCAATTACTTTTTTGCATGTTGGTGGTCCATGGAATCAGATTGATCTATAGGCGTGAAGCGCTTCTTTTGCTGTTTTTTTGTGATTGGTCATTGGAGCTGGATATTTTTTGCATCCAGCCCGGTATTTTTCTTCGTACCACGCATGAATGGCTTTAGGCGGGAAGTCCCGAAGTTCGGGAATCCATTTTTTAATATAAGTACATTCAGGATCGAATTTTTTCTGCTGGTTCCAAGGATTGAAAATGCGAAAATAGGGTTGGGCATTGCTTCCACAGCTCGCTATCCATTGCCAATTTCCATTATTCACAGCAGGATCGTAATCGACCAAGGTTCTAGCAAAATATTTTTCGCCCCATCTCCAGTCGATATGTAAATCTTTGACGAGAAATGAGGCTGCAATCATTCGAACGCGATTATGCATAAAGCCTGTTTCGTTCATCTCTCTTATTCCTGCATCTACAATTGGAACACCGGTAGAGCCTTCACACCATAGTTGGTAAGCTTTTTTGTTATGAGACCATTTGAGCTTATCAAATTTAAAGTGGAAAGCACCTTTAAAGACGTGAGGAAAGAAAAATGCAATCGATGTAAAAAAATCTCTCCAGTAAAGAGAGCGGATTAGCTCGTGGTGCGGACTTAAATTGCGGCAGATGGCCGCATAAACTTCGCGAGGAGAGCAGACGGTGAATTTCAGATAAGGGGAAAGATGTGTCGAATATTCTTCTGCTGGAAAGTCCCTTAGTTTTGCATATTTACCAAAAGAATCTAATTTTTTGAGAATTTTGAGAGCTTCTGATCTTCCTCCGATTAACTTATTTTCTACAGTTGGCTTGGGAAAGGACGCCTTATTTTCTATAAAAGAGATCGATCCGCGGAAGTAGTTGGTTCCTTTGGTTTGTGCGGGAGGCAATACTTTCTGTTTTGAAGCATTGCGAAAATAAGGTGTAAAAATCGTGTAAGGCTTGCCATCTTTTTTCAGGGTCTCTTCAGGTGGATGAAGGAGAGCATCATCGAAAGAATAAAATGGAATAAGGCCTGTTTTACAGACTTTTTGGAGCTTATTATCTCTTTGAAGGCTATAGGGAGTATAGTCCCGATTTACAATCAAAGCCTTGATATCGAGTTCGCGGATACATTTGCTTACAACTTCTTCGGGCTTTCCCTTAAAAAGAAAGAGCTTCCCCCCTTTTTTCTTCAGTTGATTTTCAAGATCTTTGAGAGATTCAATCATAAATTTTAGGCAATGATCGCTTCTAAAAGGATTTTTTTCGATTTGTTCTGGTGTGAAAATAAAGGCAGGAATGACAAGTTCCGAAGACTTTAACGCAAAAATGAGCCCTGTATTATCCTCAAGTCGCAAATCTCGTCTGAACAAAAAGAGGGATTTTTGAAACTTTTTCTTCATTTTTTATCCTTTGGCGATCTGTTTTGACAACCTACTGAAAATAAGAGCATGAAATGGGTAGAGACTATACCAATAAAATCTACCCCACACTCCACTTGGGCGAAAGGTGGCTGTTTGTTTCAAATCTCCTCCTGTTTTACGGGGGATGAGCTCAAATTCAAGCCAAGCCTCACCCGGTAATTTCATTTCAGCGTAAAGGAGTAAGCGTCGATTTTTGTCATCCGCTAATAAAACACGCCAGAAATCAAGAGCATCTCCTGCTTTAAGCTGTGTTGGATGAGTTCTGCCTCGGCAAAGCCCAATCCCTCCTACTAATTTATCTAGGAAACCTCTAGTTTTCCAAGCCCAATCCATTGTAAACCAACCTTTTTTTCCTCCTAAAGACCAAACTCGTTTTTGCACCTCTTCTACAGGACAGGAAAAGGAAATGGTGCGTCGATCGCTCAAGATACCGAATCGAGGAACGTGGACGTAAATGGAAAGATCTGGATTTAAAGTGGAACCGCTTAAAGTATCTTTCCAGCTTGAAGGCACCCAGTCTTCTTCGATACGCGAGAAAGCGAGTTTAACAGCCTCTTCGTAGTTAAGAAGTTTTCTTGGAAACAGCTTTGTGATTCGATTTTCCTTGCATACGACATTATTCATTAGGCTTTCCACAAGGAATCGGGCTAATGAAAAGCTCGTGCTAGTTACAAAAAATAGCCAATAAGAAGAAAGGCGTGGCGTGAGGACCGGAACAGTGTAGATTTTTCTCTTCAACCCTCTGACTTGTGCGAACTTCAGCAAAATCTCTTTGTAACTCATGACGTCAGGTCCGCCTATTTCAAAAGATTGGTTAAAACAGGCCGGATTGCCAAGGATCAGAGTTAAATAAGTTAAAACATCCCTTACAGCGATGGGTTGAGTTAAATGATTAAGCCATTTGGGAGCAATCATAACGGGCAGCTTTTCAACCAAATCTCGGATGATTTCAAAGGAAGCACTCCCTGAGCCGATGATGATCCCAGCCATTAAGATAGTTACAGGAATTTTTCCCATTTTGAGGATTTCTCCCACCTTTTTTCTTGAGGTTAAATGACGTGAAAGGTGAGCTTCGTTTGAGAGACCACTCAAGTAGATGATTTGTTTTGCTTGCGTATTTTCCAACCGACTCACAAAATTTTTTGCTGAAGCCTCTTCCAATTCGGAAAATTTTTGCGAATAACTCATTGAATGAACTAGATAGTAAGCTAAGTCGATGTCTGCTGGGATTTTCAACAAAGAAGAAGGATTAAGAAGGTCAGCTTCAATGACATGAAGTTGGGATTGAAATTTCTTAGGAGTTTCAATTCGGTTATGGCTTCTTACTAGAGCATAGACCTCATGCCCCATTTCTACTAAACGGGAAAGGAGACGATTTCCAATATATCCATTAGCTCCAGTAAGTAAGATTTTCATAGACCTCTCTTTAAAGTATCATAAAAATCACTAAAGAGCATAGAATAAATTTTATTTTTCAGGATAGGTACATTCCACTTTTCTATAGAGAAGAAAAAGGCTATTGAATCAATTTGAATCTTGGCTGCGATTGTCCATTAATCACAATATTTTCTAGAAACATAGTCAGAGGGCGCACCCAGATACCGCCTTCTCCATATAGGGCTTGGTAAACGGCTAACTCTTCCAGCGTTTCGCTATGACGAGCTACTCCAATGATCTTGTAACGAAAACCTTTGTAATGCTCATAAAGACTGCCAACTACGATTGATTGGGCAGCAGCAGAAAAAGAAGGTAAAGTTTTTTTATTCATAATAACCTCTAAATTTTTTGAGAGAACCAAAAGAGACCATTATAGACAATTTTTTTTAAAGGAGAATATTTTTCTCTTAAATTCTTAAGCTTTAATTGGAAATCGGAAGGCTCTGTACGAGCAGTTGACTATTCCCACGGCTAAAGCCGTTTGGATTCCTAATTCACGTTTGAGCTCATTACCAAAGCCATTGCGAGGGTAGAGCAACGGGATGTCAATATTGAATTTACAGAAACAATGTTGCACTACCATTTTTTCTGCTTCTTTGATCGTGCAAGATATGTATGCGTACTCTTGATCTAACTCAATCTGATTGATCTTTTCGATATTCTTTTGGAAGTCTATTTCTAATTTCAAGCAGGGAATTTTGATTCGTCCCTTCTCAAACTTTATTGATTGTGAGGGTACAGTTAGCTTAACCGAAGATACCCTCTTTAGCTTTTTGTTTGATGAATACTTTTTAAGAATCTGATTCGCAATAGCCGATTTTAATCCGATGTGTTTTACGTCTTTGGATGATCTGCTTTTTGTCTTTAGTGCAAAAAGAGCGACTTGCCTTCCCTTCGCAAGTTCCGCAGATAAATCTCGGCTGTATTTCACTTTGTATGTTAGAATCATGGTTGAATGATAAGGTTGCCAAATATATAATGTCAATATGAGTAGATGGACAACTTCAAAAACAGCCGTATTTAATTTGAGTTATCACCTAATTTGGTGCCCAAAATATCGCAGGAAGGTTCTTGTGGGAGATATCAAAGACCGATTAATCAAATTGATTTATGAGAAAGCCGAGCAACTCGAGCTTGAAATAGTTGAAGCAAACATACAACCCGATCACGTCCATCTTTTTGTTAGATCTAAGCCGATTCATTCACCACAATTTGTTGTTGGACAACTAAAAGGATGCACCAGCAGAATGTTGAGAAAAGAGTTTTCAACTTTAAGAACTAGAATTCCAACTTTATGGACACGATCATACTATGTTGATAGCGTAGGAAAGCTTAATGAATATACAATTAGAAAATACATACAAGAGCAGGACAAAAAATAGACGCTCTCATCCCACGATTGAAACCGTTGGCTTTCCCGCTTTTGTCGTAAACTAGAAACACATTTGTCTCGCAAGAAATTTAACAATTGATTCAAAACCCCAAATTTTGAATTATTTTCGGTATAGTTGGCCAAGGACAATCTCATTGTCAGTTGCAAATGCGCTCACCATATGAATGGCGCTTAAATCCGAAGAGCTTTCTTTTGACTTCCATGACTTTGGGATTCAAATGCCTAAAGAATCGCCAATATGTATCATGGGAAGGTGCTCCTTCAAGGCAAATCCCTAAAGACTGCAACCACAATAAATTTCCTTCAGTCCACATACTTACATCTTCCCAATCTTCATAGCCGCACAAAATGGCCATAATAGCTGTGCTGCTGATGTCTTCTAGAGAGTAAAGTTGATTTCGAAATTTACGAGGGTCTGGGATAACTGAAAAAATCTGCATAAAGTGTGACTCTTGTATTTTTGATGACATTGTATAACCTCCTGGAAAGGTCTACAACGCTTCAAAAAAAGTCGCTAAATATCAAGAAAATTCTTCATGCGATTGCCCTGGCTTTGCCGGTTAAGATTATTTTTTACTGTACCGCCATTGCACCGCGAGGCAATAATTTAAACTTTTGCTTGATATTCGATCAAGCTGAATTTGCCTCAAGTGCTGTGGAATGTGCTAGTTAAAAGTGTGGGGCAAGCAGGACTTGAACCTGCGACCAACGGATTATGAGGGAGCGAGAAAATACTTTTACTCCACACCATCCAACCTCAATGGACCAGATTATATGGAGCCCCTCTTAAAAAATCTAATGGTTTGTGCGGGTTGATGATCATTGTTTTGACGACCCGTTGCACCGTTTTTGCACCGGTTCAGACCATCAGTGAGTCTAAAAAATCCCATTTTTCTCTAATTTTATCCGCAATCTCAGAGACGACGGCATTAATTGGAGGAGAAGGGTTGCGATTTTTCTGTTTAGTCCAGAAATAAGGTACTTCTAGCTTCTCAACACAAAGTTTTTCTGCTACTTCTCCAACGAGGCGAGAGAAATGCGTGACTGAGAGCAATATGTTTAGCTGTGCCTGGTAGCGATTTGGGTTGAATGGTTTTATATGTGACAATAGTCCATCTCGATTAATCCATTGTCGAACAATTAGATCCGAATCCATGTGGTGGGATACTTTTGATAACATTCCATAAGAATCTCCTATACCTTGCGTTGGGTGCTGTTTGACAGCGAAGGAAATTGATTTAGATGCCTGATGTTCACCCTTTTGCAAGGCTGCATATACTTTCTCATTTTCTGAGGCCTCTATAATGCAGCACAAATCTTCTAAAATCATACGGAGATTATTAAAAATGGTTCGCTCATGACCCCGCTCTAAAGCGTCCAAACTGCAGCAACAATCCGATAGCAAATTTCGGCTCATCATAAGCAGCCGTATTTGCTTTGCATTGTCAGTGGTAGAAGTGGATTCAACCTGTAAACATTTGTCAATTACAGACGAACTCACTCTGATGACTTCCCATGTCTTGTCTAGTAGGTCGCCTAAATGCTTTTCGAAATCATTCGAATTGCTTTCAGCAGTTTTTTTGAAGGAACGTCTCATAGTGTTATCTTAGACTCAGTGCTATCAAGAGCTTTCAGCCTGTCTTCTAATTGCTGATCAAACGTCCATGGTTGCTCAAGCCAGAATGCATATTCAAACGGACGTAAATCGTTATATGCATCAATTCCAATTGCAATGGCGTTCAGTGCTTGCAATCGATATTTCTCCAGCACCAGGCATGCTCGGCCTTGGTTTTCCATTTCTGAGGTAGTATTGCCTTTGGAAGATATCAATATAACGGCTGTATCCCGATCTTTAAAACGCAGCGTGAGAAAACGTTGATTAGGACGTGTTTTGTTTTTAATTATTTCGAGATGTTGCTCGATGTAGTCTATCGCTTTTGGAGAAAGTGACAATAATGTAAAAGCAATCCATCGAGCTGAAGTGTCATCACGATGCCTAAGCTCCTTTAAAAGATCTTTAAATTTAGGGGGCAAGTTTATTTCAATTACAGGCTTCACTGTATAACCTCCTGGAAAGGTCTACAACGCTTCAAAAAAAGTCGCTAAATATCAAGAAAATTCTTCATGCGATTGCCCTGGCTTTGCCGGTTAAGATTATTTTTTACTGTACCGCCATTGCACCGCGAGGCAATAATTTAAACTTTTGCTTGATATTCGATCAAGCTGAATTTGCCTCAAGTGCTGTGGAATGTGCTAGTTAAAAGTGTGGGGCAAGCAGGACTTGAACCTGCGACCAACGGATTATGAGTCCGCTGCTCTAACCAACTGAGCTATTGCCCCAAGATTAGACAATTATAGATGAGCATCGAAGAAAAATCAAGAAAGGGATTCGATGGAAATAATCAGGGCTTTATCACTCTTATAATACTTGCAGTGCTTCGGTACCGAGATCGGGATTTCTTTCTCGTGGTAGGCTAGATGTGGATTTGTGATAACCTTGTTTAAAAAGAGCTCATCTTCATATTTTGAGGTGGGGTCTTCAATATAGCAGGAAATACGCCCTCCTTTTCGAATATGGGACTTAAGGATCATTTCCAAAAAGGTATGGAAACGGTCGCTGAGTTGACGCGATGGAATGAGCTTTTCTTTTGCCATTTTATCGAGATCGTCTTGGGTGATTTTATCCTCTTTTAAAAGGCGGCTGTGGATCATTTCGAGCTGCTTTAAGGTGATTTGCTCCGCCTTTTGAAGTTTTGAAAAAAATTTAAGAAAGTGTACCCCTTCATTCGAAGTCTCCTTTTCAAGATTCATAAAAAAATATTCTAGATCTTCATCTTTATATTTGAGCTCATTTATAAATGAAAATTTCTTTTCTATTTTTTCAAGCAGCTTTTTCCCTCGGGAGAGTAGGGGCGCTGCGCGTTTTTGAATTTTTTGAGCTCTTTTTGTCTCCTCTTTCCCTTCTAATGGATAGTCATCAAAGAAAAGGGTATCATACCGACCAAGTGATGGAAGGGCGTTTTGCCAGGTGTCATGGATGAGCGTGACGCTGGGTTTGTCTTTTGCCCACTCCTTGGCTTTCTCAAAGACCACCGGATGGTATTCAATTATTGTATGACTCTTGATGGGATATTCTTGAATGGCGTTTGCGCTATAACCACAGCCAAAGCCAATTTCTAAGACATCTCCACGAGGGTCAAGCTCTTTGATACACGCTTCCATATAGGGTTTCTCCCACGCCATCATAACTTGAAACTCATCATCTTTTATTAAGATTTCTTCACCTGTTTCATCTTTTGCATAGGTCATTTTAGGATACATGTTCACCCTGAGTTTTTTTGAAGTATAAACCAGTTGCGACTTTTTTTGTACTCTACTATATAGGAATCAGGGATGGAATATCTATGAAATTGAGTAGGTTTTTTTTACTTTCTATTTTCGCGATTTGCTATGGCGATATTAAAGATGAAGATTGCATTAGCTTAATCAATGGCCGAACCGGCTCTTTTGCTCACGCGGAAAGCATCCCGATTGAGCATCTCGAAGAGCAAAGTGATGCTTATCTCGAAGGTTACATCCAGGCGATGATCGATGCGACCTACTATGATATGAATGTCATTGTCTATGTTAAAGAACGGGTCGTTTACCTTTATAATCTTCCCAATAACAAGATGTTAAAAAGCTCTATTGTCAACTTCGTTGAGGATATTCCAGAAGTTGAGTGTGTGATCGCTGAAGATGAAATGCCTCCGGAAGTTGTCGCCGATATCGAAGAAACCACTGTAAGACCTCAGCTTAAAGGGGTCTGGTTCCCTCAAAATACAGTCTTATTTCAACCAATTATCGCCGATCCTTGGGAGCCGACCTACTCAGCGGGCTATCGCTGGGGCGATGATCAGCTCGGGGCCAAAGTCGTTGCGGTCTCCTATGGAGATGAATTTCCCATTTTTCGGTGGTTTGATGTCTTTCCCGTTCATGGCGATCTGCAAATTGGAATCACAGCCGGGGTTTGGTCAACGTTTAAAATGAATGCTCAAACGCAAGGGGCTTTTTCTGAACTTGTCAATACCGATTACCTCGTAGGGCCCATGCTAACTTATGCTTTTGATAAATGGTCTTTTCGCCTTCGGTTTTACCACATCTCTTGTCATTTAGGAGATGAGTTTTTAGTGAATCATCCCTTTTATCCAAGGGTCAACCCCAGCATGGAAGCTATCGATTTTTTCACTGCCTGTCAAATCACAAAGGGCATCCGCCTCTACTTTGGCCCAGGTTGGGTCATTCACTCAGATGATAGTTTCAAAATCGCTCCTTTCTATATCGAATGGGGCGGAGAGTCTCGGTTTTGGGGAAGAAAATATTATTATCACCAACTTTATGGTTCATTCTTTCTTGCCGTCAACTTTCGGAATTGGCAAGAAAATGACTGGGCGTTTGATGTCTCAACTCTTCTCGGTTATGAGTGGAGCAAACTTCAGGGTGTGGGTCGAAAAATCCGAATCTTTGGTGAATGGCATGATGGATACTGCGAGGGCCAGTTCTTTAAAGACCGTTGCTCATGGCTTTCCGTTCGCCTCGCCTGGGGATTTTAAAAAACCATCAAGGTATGTGGGCCCATTGGGCCCAATGTCTAGTTGGCCGCTAAAAAATTTTCTATACACAGAAAGCGCTTCTTTTGCATCTCTAACGACATAGAAACAATTGGATATCCATTCGGATCCTTCTATAGTTCCACATTGTAAATTCTGCTGATATCGACTTGTGATTTTATTCACCCAGTAGTCATTGCTTCCAAATAATAAAATAGGTGTCACAAGGGAAGCGCCCACTTTTCTTCGAACTTCTTCTAGAGCATATTCAAAATCTGTACCTATCCCTCCTGTCAAAAATATAGGTAGATCGAGATGGAATTCAGCTTGTCTTTCAACTAATCGGTCGATTCGGTAGGTCATTTTGGCTTCAATATAGGGGTTTTGATGCTGTTCATTAATGATTGCATCAGGTCTCGAGAAGTCGACAATATTGGCACATGAGAGCACTTGGCATTCAAGCGCAGCTTTATTTCCAATCATCATGGCTCCAGGTCCCCCGCCTGTCACGAGGGCAAGAGGGGTCTTGGGATTAAGTAAGGGATGATTCATTTCTTGCTTCATCACTTGAAGGCCTTTTAGAAGGGCCCCAAGTTCATACTCAAAATGGCCTTGTATTAAATTCGATCCATAGACGCCAATAAAGGTGGCTTCAGTAAAATTTGAGATTTTATCCTTGGGAACAAACATCCCTGTGTCTTTATCTCCACGGGGAATAAATTGCAGGATTTTTTGACTCTTCTCATCACACCAATAAACGGGAATTCCAAATTTGACAAGATCGATGAGGAGGGAGCGGTCTTCATGGGAAAAAAACTCTTGATACTCCCTTGAAGGGGAGAGAAAATAGATGCCCTTTAATAATTTTTGAACGCGGTCTGAAAGCAGCATGCGCTTGAGTAGAGGAGTTGGAAAATAGCGGGTTAATAGAATCCCTTCCGATGCAATAAAATTTTCTTCAATCGCTTTTAGGTAAGGATAAATAGGCTGCTCTTCAATATAGCGCTCCACTAAATAGGCTTGCTTCTCCAAATGACTTAAACCCGGAAAGGGCGTTTTTTCAGTCTCGATTGCAATCCAATCAGCAGGGGTAAGCCCTAAGAGCTGGGTCCCTTTTACAACGAAGGTTGCTGCTAGGTGATGGCTGGGTTGAGGAGCTGTCTGAAAAGCTTTAAATAAATGGTGCTGATTTTCAATGCAGTCTTTAAGCTGGTCGCGATCACTAAAAAATACGTGCTCTTTATAGGGCTCCAATGTGTAAAATTCAAGGGGAATCTGATCGATTTCACAGGAGCTTTCTCCATAAAATTCATAGATATCTCCTGATGCAAAGGTGTTGGGTTGAAGAATATCGGCTTTTGTATGGTTAAATCCTTTCGGGAGCTCTTCATTGACAACCTTGGCGAAAACAGTTCGAATGTGCAAGGGTTCGGTTCGCACAATTAATAACTGATTTTTTTTGACCTTTCGGGCTGAGGCTTCTTTTTGATGCATTCGAAGAAGCTCTCTAAATGAAAAATTTGAATTATTGAGTCCTTTCCCTATTGTTGGTAAAAGGCCATAGATAAAGGTATCATATTCATAACTTGATTTCAAAAGGGGAAGATAGGCGATTATGCGTCCTTCTTTCTTTTTTAGCGGAAGCGAGTCATGGGCATCAAGATACCCAAATGAGAGGAGCGGCTCGCCTTTCTGGTCGGATCTGCCAAAAATGCGCTGTAAATAATAGGGGTCTCGTACGCGACGCGTTAGATCGTTGGCGAATAACTTTCCAACGTAGGCGCCCTCTTGAATATAGTCCAAAAGTTCTTTTCCAATTTTATCGATAGAGGCAAGTTTGATTGAGGCTAGGGCGGTATGCGCTTTTTTGTTGAGTTCCAAATCAAGAAGTTCAGCTTCGATTCCAAGTTGGGCTAACGTGCTTTTTAAATTGAATGTAATGGAGTGAGTGCCAAGAAAAAAGCCTCGAAATCGTCTGGGGATTTTTTCAATGAAAAAGTCTGCAAAAAGCTCTTTTTCTGTACGGTTTGTGATTAATGCAACCCGGCCATCAGGGGTTGTAAGATCGGAAATTGGTGAAAAGAGGTCTTGTGGATACATATAGGATTGATCTATATCATAAATGTTGAATTTTGTGGAAATTGTGTTTAAAGAGTGTTGATTGTTGTTGATAAGACCTTATCTTCTTGAGGCTAAAACGGTTGGGGTGAAGTTCTTAAGCGCCTTATTTTAAACAACTTACGAGACTTAACTCAAATCCAATGAAAAATAAATAAAAATTGTTCATAACTTAAGGCTTTTATCCTCTTGTTCTATTTTATTTGCTTTGCTAGAATGAAGTATTTCAATTACAGGCGGTTATGCAAAAACGACAATGCGGTACTCACGATGGGACCTTTCATGCAGATGAAGTAACAGCAGTAGCAATGCTGATCCTTTTTGACTTGATCGATGAGGAGGCAGTCATTCGAACGCGTGATAAAGCGCTTTTAGATGAGTGTGAATATGTGTGTGACGTAGGGGGAATCTATGAGGTTCAAATGAAAAGATTTGATCATCATCAATCAGATTATCAAGCTTACTTAAGTAGCGCGGGTATGATTTTAAGCTATCTTAAGGAGAAAGCGATTATTTCACCTGACCTCTATCAGTTTCTCAATCGCTCATTAATCATGGGAATCGATGCGGTCGATAATGGTCAAGTGACCCCGTCAATTGGCCACTGCTCTTTTTCCGGTGTTATTTCCAATTTCGTTCCCGTATCTCACGAATCAAGCCGATCGGATATGGATAAAGCATTTTTCGAGGCGGTCACTTTTGTTAAAGGGCATCTCTCTCGCTTAATGCAGCGCTACCATTATATTAAGTCGTGCCGCTCATGTGTGGAAAAAGCAATGAAGGAGGGGAAAGACCTATTAATTTTTGATCGGCCCATGCCTTGGATGGAGTCCTTTTTTGAATTAGGTGGGGAAGAACATCCCGCCTCTTTTTTGATTATGCCAACAGGTGAAAATTGGAAGCTCCGCGGCATCCCCCCCTCGCTTCGTGATCGAATGAATGTTCGAATTCCCCTTCCTGTAAAATGGGCGGGACTCCTCGATGATGAGTTAGAGAAAGCATGTCAAATCAAAGGGGGTATCTTCTGTCACAAGGGGCGCTTTATCTCTGTATGGAAAACAAAAGAAGCGGCAATTGAGGCTTATAAAAAAGCAACCCATATGTCAACTACCCACGACTAAAGCCGAGGGCTTGTAACTAGCGAGAAACCATATGC
>JBBDIZ010000024.1:0-88008 GCA_040880145.1 Simkaniaceae bacterium
GGACTTTCTGCCCTATCTGCCTAGACCAATTTACAGAAACAATGTTGCACTACCCCCTCTTACGCCTTGTGGCACAAAATAAGCATAAACAGCTAAAACAATAAGCGGCCCGACGACCTCAAAGAAAAATAACTTCACATACATTAATATAAACACACTTCCACTAATTTGAGCTGTCAGGTTAAACTCACCCTTAAAGGTTGTCAAGTCTTTCCAGGGGCCTTGCAGGGCATATGACATTAAAAAATTAATTTGAGAAGTTTTTCTCTATATTTTGGATTAGTCGCAGTAGCTATTCGTTTTTCCCGCTTTTGTCGCAAGCTTTCGAATCGTGGCAAGGTTCTGAGCTCCTATTCGATCTCTATACCGTTAGTAGAAGATAGCAAAGAGTCTATATTTGAGTTTGGAGAACCCGGAAAGCTTTTCTGCTGCCTCATCAACATTTAATCGACTATAATTGGAATTTGTTAAGATTTTTTTATAGAGAGAGTTGAGCAACACATCCAATCTTGATTTAGAATAAATTGTGTGTCTAAAGTAAAAAACTTAATAATGTTATTATTTAGTTCTTCTGTTTTTTGATCAACGTATCTGTAATTGTAAGAATCAAGAAACTCATCATTGTTAATGATAGTTTGGATATAGTTTTTTTTGTTTAGTAAAGAAGAGAGGTGTTTAGGTTTAAAATATTTTTTTGTTCTTTTGTCGACCTCTTTGAGAACCTTTAAGCTTGGGAATTGATCAAATCGAAACGAGCAAGCACTATTTGAAAAAGTTGATTCAATAAAATCAGTGAATTTTCTCTGTGTACAATGGCCTTCGTATTTTTTGACTTCAATAAGAGTGAAATACCAATGTTTACATATTGTAGAAATTTTTTTAACCGAATCAAGATCATTGATAACATAGATAATTATTTTTTCAAAAACTTCTTGAGGTAAAGTAATTTTTTTAGAATTTTCATTGTTATGATTAAGGTTAGAGAAAGTCGTCAAAGTTTGAATTTTATAATCTAAACTAATGCTCATCAAATATACAATTTTTTTTTAAAAAATAGTTAATCAATATTATTCTTCGTCTGATTTGAGGACTTCCATGAAGGCAGATTGGGGGATGGAAACCTTGCCGATTTCTTTCATGCGCTTTTTGCCTTTTTTTTGCTTTTCAAGAAGCTTGCGTTTTCGTGTGATATCGCCCCCATAGCATTTTGCGGTGACATTTTTAGAAAGGGACGAAATGGTTTCTCGTCCAATGATTTTTCCGCCAATAGCAGCTTGTATAGGAACCTTAAATTGCTGTCTGGGGATGACTTTTTTGAGTTTTTTGCAAAGTGCTCGTCCTCTGAATTCAGCTTTTGATCGGTGGACGAGGCAGGAGAAAGCGTCTACAGGCTCTTCGTTGACGCGGACCTCAAGCTTTACGATGTCTCCCTTTTGATATGAGTCAAACTCATAGTCAAATGACCCATAACCTTTTGTAATTGATTTGAGTCGATCGTTGAAATCGGTAATGATCTCATTCATAGGAAGGCGGTAGGTGAGTAGAAGACGGGTCTGATCCATTGTTTCGGTTTTGATGAGATCACCTCGTTTCTCTGTTCCAAGATTCATAATAGCGCCAAGAAAGTCGTTTGGAACCATGATATGACAGACGGCCCAGGGCTCTTCGATGTTTTGGATATGGGCTGGATCGGGATAGTGGGCCGGGTTGTCGATTTCTATGTTTTGACCATTTGAAAGGGCAACTTTATAGACAACGCTTGGGGCGGTTGTAATAATATCGAGGTCGAATTCACGTTGCAGACGTTCAAAGGTGATTTCTAAGTGTAGAAGACCTAAAAACCCACAGCGAAAACCAAAGCCAAGAGCCAAGCTGCTCTCTTGCTCGACATGGAGGGCGGAATCATTGAGCTGAAGTTTAACGAGGGCTTCACGTAAATCTTCAAAATCAGAGGTGTCGACAGGGTAGATGCCTGCAAACACGACGGGATTGATTAAGCGGAATCCGGGCAGGGCCTCACTTGCCCCCTCTTTTTGGGTTGTTAGGGTATCGCCAATTTTGACATCGCTTGTTTTTTTGATATTTGCCACCAAGTATCCAACTTCACCCGGACGCAAGATATTTGTCGCTTTTTCATTCGGAGTAAAGATGCCCACTTCATTGACATCAAACCCTTTATTTGTAGCCATAAAGTGAACTTTATCGCCTTTTTTCACCTCTCCACTAATAATACGAAGGTAGACCATCACACCGCGATAAGGGTCGTAGTGGGAATCAAAGACTAAAGCTCTTAAGCGATTATCAATGGGCTCCTTCGGCGGAGGGGTTAGCTTGACAATCATCTCTAAAATAGCTTCGATGCCAAGACCGGTCTTGGCGGAGCAATAGACGGCATTGTCTGTCTCAATTCCGATCACATCTTCAATTTGCTGTTTAATTCGATCAGGATCTGCAGCAGGGAGGTCGATCTTATTAAGTATGGGCATAATCTCTAAGTCGCGTTCAACGGCTAAAAAGACATTGGCAAGCGTTTGCGCTTGGACTCCTTGCGCTGCGTCGACAACTAGCAGGGCCCCCTCGCATGCTGAAAGCGAGCGTGAAACCTCATAGGAAAAATCGACGTGACCTGGAGTGTCGATGAAATTAAACTGGTAGATCTCTCCATCTTTTGCCGTGTAGAGCATGGTCACAGGATGAGCCTTAATTGTAATGCCGCGCTCTCTTTCTAACTCCATATCATCGAGAAGCTGCTCTTGCATGTCACGCTTTTCTACAGCTCCTGTAAATTCTAAAAGGCGATCTGCAATGGTGGATTTTCCATGATCGATATGGGCAATGATCGAGAAGTTTCGGATCTTTTGAAGTGAATAAATAAAGTTAGACATAGCACCGGAATTTTAGCAAAAATAGGATTGAGGATCAATTGAATCTTAAATGATAAAAAAAAACCCTTCTTTTTAAGGAAGGGTTTTATGTTCACCTGATTTGCATCAGTGATTCTAAGCTTAAGTTGCGGCAGGAGCCTCTTCTGTCTTAGAAGCGACTTTAATCGTTTCTGCAGCTTCTTCGGCTTCATTGGCTTCAAATTTAGCAGAAACTTCTGTGTACTGTTTGCTGAGGGATTTTGCAGCAATAAGCCAAGCAGTGATAACACCAAGCAAGATAAGAGCGACGTAAGGGGTTATAGCTGAGACGGAGCCAAGTGCTAAAATCAAGCCCATTTGAATAAATGAACCGCCTGATTTTCCAAGACGAGCTCCGACAACGTCAATTGCCGCTTTACCTTTTACTTTTTGCTCTTGATCAAGTGGGATGTAAGCCATCTCTTTTGTCGGATCAAAGAGAGAGTATTTACTTGATTTACTCATGATGTTTTGGACTGTCCCAAAGACGACAGCTAGCATGACAGGAGACATTCCGAGTGAAGCGATCAAGCCTCCAAGAGAATCTCTTCCCATAATAAAGCTGAAGAAACAGACGCCGCTGATAAGGAGAACGATTGGAGTAAACATTGCAGCATATCCCCATCCTTTTCGCCGGATCATATTTCCACCTACAAAGAGCATCATAATAATAGAGACATATCCCATGATTGAGGAATACATTCCCATGAACGCGCTGTATTCATTAGGGTTGGGGTATTGTAGTTTAAGCTGCCCCTTCCAGGTGACTTCAACAATGTTAATGCTGAGTCCATAAGCCATAACAAGAATACAGATACAGCCGAGATATTTTGATTTTGAAAGATAAAGAAAACTTTCCTTTAAAGACATCTTGGGTTTGTCTTTCTTCTTTTTGATCTCATTCGACGCGACAGAGAAGCGGGGATCTGTTAAGACGAAGCGGTTGATGTACCAGTAGACACCCATAATAAGAAGGCCGGATATAACAACGATACCCATCATAAGGTTTAATGAGACTTGCCACGCATCAACACCTTCAGGGAGTTTGTTTCGGATATTGGAACATTTGATGATGACATATCCTGAAACGGGGAGAGCGACGTTAGCTCCCATTCCGAATAAGTTATAGAAACGCTTGGATTCTGAAGTTCGAGTCGTGTCGTTTGCAAATCCCCAAAAAAGTAGAGAGAGCGCTACAGAGCCCCAAAGTTCAGCCATGATATAGAAAAGGGAGAATGTCCAGTTTCTAATGACAGCAATAAATCCCATAAATCCCTGTGGAAGAGAATTTTGTAAACTGTCGCAAAGCGCGTTAGGATGTAAAACATCTCGCAGCGGGTAGAGAACAGTAGAAAAAATGGCGAAAAAAACAATAAAGGGAGAGACAGTTGTATAAAAAAGAGCCTTTTTACTTAAGACATTACTGAGCTTTGAGTAAATGATCATAAAAAGGATCGCCATGGGTAAAACGCCCCATAGTTTTAAAAAGGTAATGGTCTCTGCTCCTGATCCATTTGCAGTTACGATAAGGGTGTCTTTTGTATCCCTTAATATCGTATAGTTAAAAAGAATTAAGAAAAAGAGAGCGAGCATTGGAAGGAGCTTTTTAAGCTCAAAGTTATGGATCGGCCAAAGAATCGACCTCCACTTTCCAAATTCCGGTTGAGTTGACTGTGACATATGCTTATCCTATAAAGACTATTTGTTTAGAACAATCTATTATAGAGATGTCTGCGGAGAAATCAAGAGAAAAATTCTCCTGGATGCATTAGAAAGATCACCCAGGAGTAATAAAAAATTTATTCTTCGAATGCAGGTGCGTACTCAGAGGCAGCAGCTTGTGCAATCAAATATTGTGCATTGACTGATTCCACATAGGAATTCCATAGATCCTGGTCGACAATTCCATGGCGAATTGCTGTTGACAACTCTCTTTTACAAACGGCAAGAGATTTTTTAGGGCTTAAAAGAGAGACCATTTCTTTATCTCCGGCAAGTTTAGCCATGTTTAGAAGTCTTTCAAGTTGTCCCTTTGTAAAAGTAAGTTGATCGCGGCGTTTTCTAGAACCTCTTGGCGCTCTTTGCTTAGGGGGGATTACGGGAGGCGCTGTGGATTTGATAATATGTTTTTCAATTAAGGCTGAGAGTTGTTCAGGCTTTTTTTTCTTCATTTTTCTTAGTGTAAAATGGTGAATGTAGCCTCCAGTCTTTACTGGAATGTATTTACATAAATCATTTTCTTTTCTTGCGTTAACTTTAGCAATTGCTTTAGCAATAACCTCTTCAAGCTCTTTTAAAGCTTTTGGGTTTTGCTTGACAGTTTCTTCTTCTGTAAAGCTCATAGTGTCCTTCCTCTTGTCAATTTAGAATAAAAAAATCATTTTTTTTGAAAATTATTCTTCAAATTAGTCATCTTTTGCCTAATTGAACAATTTATGTCAAAAGCTTTTCAAAACAGCAAAATGATTTCAAAATTCACTCTAGAATAATATTTCGCACTGCTTAATATATACCGAAACAACTTCAAAAATTGATTTTGTCCGCGGAGCGAAAATCCAATTATTGAAGTTGTTTCGGTATAATAATTCATTTACCCCCATAAACGTTTATTATCAGTAGTTAATCATTTATGGCGTTTGTGAGTTAATTAAAAAGCAATGCTTGGATACGACCATATAATAATTCCTGATTTAATTTCGAGAAAAATTTATTTTTTATGAAAATTTCCGTTTGAAATAGAAGAGAAATCTTATCTTGGGTAAAAAAACCTTTTTTGGGATAATCTTGATCTCGGTGTTATTAAAGGTTGTTCTAGTGTATAAAAAAATTATTTTCATTACATCCCTTTTACTTTTTTTTGGGTGTTCGTCTCATTCTGCTTACGCTTTACCCCTCTCAAAATGGATGGAGAATAATGGGAAGCTTAAAGTTCTTTCTACTACTGCAATAATCGATAATGTTGTAGCTGAAATTGGTGGAGAGGAAATCGACCACATTCCCTTGATTGTAGGAGAAATAGACCCTCATAGTTATGAGCTCGTTAAGGGGGACGCGGAAAAACTGTATTTTGCTGAGCTTATATTTTCTAACGGCCTTGGTTTAGAGCATGGAGCTTCATTGCAGGCGGTTTTGAAGAATCAGGACAATGTGGTGGCACTTGGCAATTCTCTTTCAAAAGAGGATCTAATTGAAATGAATCACATCTATGACCCCCATTTTTGGATGGATGCCGGTCTTATGTCTAAAGTAATCCCGCTTGTTGTGAAGGCTTTATCAGAAAAAAAACCGGAGTTTGCGGATGTTTTTAAGAGCAGGGGTAAGCGGTATCAAGAAGAGCTTCTTGATCTCGATAAAAGGGTGCTTTCCATCATTGAGTCGATCCCGGAAAAGAGGCGCTATCTCGTTACAAGTCATGACGCTTTTAATTATTTTTCAAGACGTTACTTGTCTTTAGAGGCAGATGATTTTGAGGAGAGGTTTAAGGCTCCTGAAGGCTTAGCCCCGGATGGTCAAATTTCTACTCATCATATTCAAGAAATTTTAGACCATCTAAAAGTTCATAATATTGAAACCCTCTTTCCTGAATCAAATGTTAGCCGCGATTCGATCAAAAAAATTATATCTTCAGGTAAGCGTTTAGGGTTGTCGATCAAAATAGCAGAGGAGCCTCTTTACGGAGACGCGCTTGGCCCAAAAGGCTCTTACATTGGGATGCTTGAGTATAATGCAGAGGTTATTGAAAAGAATCTAGGTAAGGATTCATGAGCAAAGCAGCCTTGCAATTCATAGATCTTTCTGTTCTATATGATGGCGGGTATGCTCTTTTTAATATTAACTGCACACTTCCTGAAAAACAGATGATTGCAATTGTTGGGCCAAATGGTGCCGGGAAAAGCACGCTCATTAAGTCGGCGATTTCACTCATTCGGCCTAAACAAGGCCGAGTTGAATTTTTCGGCCTTCCTTACAAAAAGATTAAAGAAAAAATAGCGTATATTCCACAAAGAGGATCGATTGACTGGGATTTCCCAATAACGGCATTTGAAGTGGTATTAATGGGGCGGTTTGGCCGGTTAGGGCCTCTTCGATGGCCCCGGCGTTCTGACAAAGAAGCGGCCCAACGTATCATGGAACGATTGAAAATTTGGGATTTAGCTGAAAGACAAATTTCAAAACTTTCCGGGGGGCAGCAGCAGCGTCTTTTTTTAGCGCGGGCTCTTCTTCAAGAAGCCGATCTCTACTTTTTGGACGAACCTTTTCAAGGGATTGATAAGGCATCTGAATCGATGTTGTTTGATCTATTTAAAGAGTTGAAGAGCGAAGGGAAGACTTTAATTGTTGTTCATCATGATTTGAATACGCTTGAAGCCCATTTTGACCATCTCCTTCTTCTCAACAAAAGGCTAATTGCAAGCGGTCCTATTGAAAAAACCTTTACCCCTGAAAACATCAATCGCTGTTACGGTCAAGAGGTTCAAATTTTTATCGAAGCTGCTAGGCTAAAGCAGGAAAAAACAAAAGGTGAGAGCCTTTGAGCGTTTTTTTTAAGCCCTTCTTTGATCCTGTGCTGTTTGCTCCGATGCTTGGATCGATTCTAATGTGCGTTTCAAGCAGTTTGGTGGGTGTTCTGATTTTTGTTAAAAAACGCTCCCTTCTTGGAGAAGCCCTTTCTCATGCCGCCTATCCGGGTGTTGTGTTGAGCGTGCTGCTCTTTTCTCTTTTTTTCCCTTATTCAGAGGAGCTCCTGTCGATCACGATTTTAATCGGTGCTTTTATCAGTAGCCTATTAGGGCTCTATCTAATCAACTTTATCAAGAAGAGATGGCGGATTTCAGATGATATGGCCTTGACCTTTACGTTAGCTTCTTTTTTAGGAATTGGAATATTAGGGGCTTCTTTTCTTCAACAAACAAAAGCTCTTTTTTTTACACAGATTAATCTTTTTTTATATGGGCAAGTGGCAACAATGCGGGAAGGGCACGTCCTTCTTTATGCTTTTTTGATGATTCTGGTTTCTGTTTTTCTCATTGGAGCCTATCACAGTTTACTTGCAATCCATTTTGATGAACAATTTTCCAAATCAATCGGTATAAATGTTCAATTTTTTGAAATGATTAGTTTTTACCTTTTTGTATTAGCAATTATCATTGGCATTCGGACTGTCGGTGTGATTTTAATGAGCGGAATGTTGATTGCGCCCGCTTTAGCAGCAAGGCAGTGGACAGCTTCTTTATCTAAACTCTTTCTTATTTCGGCTTTATTTGGGATGATTTCAGCCTATTTTGGAACAATGCTGAGTATAATAAGTCCCAAGACTCTCATTCTTCCTCCTGGACCCATGATCATATTAATGGCGAGTGCTCTTGTATTTTTCTCCCTTCTCTTTTCTCCGAGCCGGGGACTTTTCTTGAAGTATATTCGTCGAAAAATATTTGAAAGAGAAACCATTCGAGATGATATTCTCAAGTTCGCCTGGAAAAACCAAGGTGAGTTTGACTCAAAAAAATACAAACTTTTTTTTCCTCCTTCCAATCTCTACCTCCATTATTTTTTGCGAAAAATGGAGCGTGAAGGGTACCTCATTTTTACAAAGAAAAAGGGGTATTTACTGTCGCCTGATGGAGAAAAGCGCGCATTAAAAATTGTAAGGCTTCACCGCCTGTGGGAGGTTTATCTTTTTGACTATTTAGGCATGAAAGAAGAAAACGTCCATACTTCTGCTTGCGAAATGGAACATATATTAACTCCCAGGTTAGAGAGTGAGCTATCTCAACTATTGGGAGATCCAAGGAGGGATCCGCATCACCAGCCGATACCTCGAGGTGATCTATGACACCATATTGGGGGCAGGGTTTTTTTCAATTTTTCTTTATTTTTTTTCATCGCCTTTTTCAAATTGTTCAGGGAAAAATCGCTTTTTCAGATCTGGCTCCGGATGAAGTTCAAATTTTTGCCCTCGTTCTTATTGGACTCTCGACGAGTTTAGTTGGAGCTTTTCTCTACCTTCGAAAAATGGCAATGATCGCTAATTCTTTGACTCACACCTTGCTTGTGGGGATTATTCTTACCTTTTTGCTCTTTATGCCTTCTAAAAAAGAGGAGGTCTTTTTAAACCTTCAGCAGCTTCTTCTTGCTGCTTTTTTTACAGCTTGTCTGACGACTTTTCTTACCGAAGGAATGATCAAAATTTTTAAAGTACAAGAGGATGCCAGTATTGGGATTGTCTTTACAACGCTCTTTGCTCTCGGAATCGTTTTAGTAACGCTTTTCACTCGAAATGCGCACATTGGCACAGAAATTATCATGGGAAATTTAGACGCAGTCCGTGCTAAAGATCTACCGATTCTCTTCTGGGTATTTTTTTTAAATTTAGCACTTTTTGGGCTCTTTTTTAAAGAATATAAAGTCACCTCTTTTGATCCTTTATTTTCCAGGAGTATCGGAGTAGCGGCGATTTTTTTTCACTACTTGCTGATGCTGCAAGTGGCTCAAACTGCAATTGGCGGGTTTCGATCCGTTGGGGTTGTCATGATTTTAGGTCTCTTTACAGGGCCCCCTCTGATTGCGCGGCTTTTCTCTGATACAGTCTTAAAAATGATCCTACTCTCTTTTTTGATCACTTTGATTACCGCACTTCTATCTGTAGCCTTTACCCGCCATTTTTTATCAAAATATGGGCTTGCTCTTTCGACATCGGGATTTTATGTCACTTTAATTTTTCTCTTCTTTCTACTGGCAATATCGGGAAAGGGTCTTCAAAGAAAATGGAGGAAAGTTTGTTAAAGCCTGCAAAAAACATGGTTATTTTGGGTTCAACAGGTTCTGTTGGGAGGCAAACGCTTCAGGTTGCTTCTCACCTCGGTCTTAATGTTATTGGACTTGCCGCATACAGCGATGAGAAAATGTTAAACTATCAAGCCCATTTGTGCGGAGCTAAAAAAAAGGTTCTCTATCAGAAAGAGGGGATGAATGCTCTTATCGATCTTGTCGAGGATGTTGAGGTCGATACTGTTGTCGTTGCATTTGGGGGCGTTCTTGCGCTTACTCCAACGTTTCATGCAGCAAAATCGGGAAAGCGCATTGCTTTAGCTACAAAAGAGGTGCTGGTCTCGGCCGGGGAATTGATCATGGATACGGCTGGAAAAAATGGAGCTCATATCCTTCCTGTAGATAGTGAGCATAGCGCTATTTTTCAATGTCTAATGGCCGGAGATGAAGTGAATCGTTTAATTTTAACGGCTTCTGGAGGCCCCTTTTGGAAACATTCGCTCGAAGAGTTAAATCAAGTTAGATTGGAAGAGGCGCTCAAACATCCAAAGTGGTCTATGGGACCTAAAATTACAATTGATAGCTCTACAATGATGAATAAGGGATTAGAGGTGATCGAAGCGCACTATCTCTTTGATATCCCTGTTGAAAAAATCGAGGTCGTGATTCATCCGGAGAGTTTGATTCATAGTTTAGTAGAATTTGTCGACAATGCCATGATCGCTCAAGTCTCCTATCCCGACATGCAGCTTCCCATCCAATATGCCCTGACCTATCCTAAGCGATTGAAGGGATTATTAAAGCCATTTGACTTTACCACTTCTCATCAGTTATCATTTCATCCACCGGATAGTGTGCGTTTCCCTTGTTTGAATATTTGCTATAATGCTTTGGAAATAGGGGAGAGTTTGCCCTGCTTTTTAAATGCGGCAAATGAGTCGATTGTTCATGGCTTTTTAAATGGAAAAATCGAGTGGAATGAAATCCCTATCCGACTTGAAAAGATGATGGAAAAGCACACAGTCATTAAAAATCCCTCTTTAACGGATTTATTGAATATCGAAAAAGAAGCAAGACGCCAAGTGGAGATGAGTTTATGAGTATTCTTACAATAATATTAGCCGCGCTCGGATTGTCCTTTCTCGTCTTCATTCATGAGCTCGGTCACTATATTGCTGCAAGACGAGTTGGAATGGTAGTCGAAGTCTTTAGTATCGGTTTTGGTCCTGCATTTTTGAAATGGGAGCGAAAGGGAGTTCGTTGGCAAATTTGTTATTTTCTCTTCGGAGGATTTGTCAAAATCAAGGGAATGGAGGTTGAAAAAGGAGAGGAGCCTTCTGAGATTACAGATGGTTTTTATCAAAAAAGTCCTTGGGCTCGTATCAAAGTGGCCTTTATGGGACCCCTGGTCAATATCCTATTTGCGCTTCTTGTATTCTGTGGAATTTGGGCTCTTGGAGGCAGGGAAAAACCTTTCTCAAATTACACACAAATCACCGGTTGGATTAATCAAGAAAGTGCTTTTGCAGAAAAAGGGTTAAGTGCCGGGGATACAATCACATATTTGAATGAAAAGCCCTACAATGGAGCTGAAGATCTCATAAAAAGTGTAATCATCAAGCAGGAGAGTTTACGCTTGCAAGGGGAAAAGGTTGGCTATTTTGATGGGAAAGAGGTGCCTTATGATTATCTTGTATCAAAGAAAAATTTAACACTTGAAGCTTTTTTTCAACAATTTGCTCCTGCGAACTTTCTCTTTTATGCAGGAGATTCTGCTATTGGCATCAAAAACTTAGGACTTCTAGAAGGCGACCGCTTGATTTGGGCAGATGGCGAGATCCTTTTTTCATTAAAACAGCTCAATGCGATCATTAATAATGATAAAACCTTTTTAACAGTAAAACGGGGAGAGCAAACCTTTCACACAAAAGCACCAAGAGTGCTTGTCCGTGACATTCAACTCACTCCTCAGCAGCTCGGTGAGATCGATGACTGGCAGCATGAAGCAGATTTTAAAGGGGATCCAAAAGCGCTCTATTTCCTTCCTTACGAGTTTAATTCAAAAGGAAAAATAATAGAAAAAGTCCGCTATTTAGACTCGGAGTTTCAGTGGGTCTACCCCAAAGCTGAAAGCATCCCCCCTTTTCAAGACGATTTGCAAATTGGAGACCAGATTATTGCGGTTGATGGTTTTAAGGTCGATAATGTCTTTGATCTACTAAAGAGAGTTCAGAAAAGACATATAAATCTGATTGCTCAAAAAAAATCCTACCCTAAAAATGTTCCTCCGCGAGTTGCAGATAAAGCCTTTCGAGAAGAGGTCAACTGGCAGGATGTTTTAACCCTTGCAGCACTTGTTGGAAGAGAGGGAAATAAAGATCAGGGCGATCTTTTTCTAATCAAGCCCATCGAAGCAAGGCCAATTACTGATTTTGCTCCGCTTGGAGAACGTATTTTTACAAAAATGAAAGAGCTTTCTTCAAAGAAATTAAAATCAGAAAAGAGTCAAGAAATCCTTGTCGATCAAGACAACCACTTAGCACTTGGAATTCAACTAAGAGATCAGGCGGTTCAATATAATCCGACTCCCTTAGAGCTTTTTTCCTCTGTATTTAAAGAGACCTATCAGACTTTGATTTCCCTGATTTCAGGCCTGCTTTCACCAAAATATGTAAGCGGCCCTGTTGGAATCGTACAAGTGATGCATATGAGCTTTCAAACAAGCTTTAAAGAGGCCTTTTATTGGCTTGGTGTCATTAGTTTAAATTTGGGGCTTCTCAACCTACTTCCGCTTCCGATTTTAGACGGGGGCCATATTTGCTTTTCTCTAATTGAAATGGTTCGGAAAAAGCCACTGAAAGCAAAAACAATGCAAAGGTTAATTATTCCATTTGTTGTCATCTTTATTCTTTTCTTTCTCTTTATCACGTTTCAAGATATTTTGAAGATCTATAGGTAAAAAAATGAAATTGAAATTAGCCTATTACGGTTCTAAATGGCTTCGTAAAAGAGCAAAAGAGATCGATGCAATTACACCTGAGATTAGAGAGTTGGCAGCAGCCATGATTGACCTCATGAATCAATGCAAGGGGGTGGGAATTGCTGCAAACCAGGTAGAAAGAGACCTCCGAATTTTTATCACTAAATGTCCCTTCTATAATCAGGAAGACGAATGGATAGAAGGCGAAACCTTGGTCTATATTAACCCAAAAATCATCTCACATTCTGATGAACTGGTGATCTTTGATGATGGCTGCCTGTCTATTCCTGGAGTTTACCGCGATCACCCGCGGCCTAAACATATTCAAATTGAAGCTCTCGACTTAGAGGGTCAACTCATAAAAAAAGAACTATCTGATTTTGAAGCCTTTAACTTCATGCATGAGCTCGATCATTTAAATGGAGTTCTCTTCATCGACCGCTTAGATCAAAGAGCGCGAAAGAAGTTGAAGCCGCAACTTCAAGAGATTAAAAAAAAGTATTCTTCTTCCACTTAGCATAAATAGACATCTTGCATAACCCCAATTCTCTGCCCCTGCCCTTGCCCCTGCCCTTGCCCTTGCCCGATTAGTGTTTTTTTTGAGCCATTTTCACTAGCATGGACACTATTAGGTAAATGTTCTATTATAACATCCGCTAGTATGACAAATTCTATTGCCACTTGGTATACGGTTAATTTCTCATGGTCTAAAAGAATTCGTTTCTGTACAGAAGGAACGGCTTAAAAAATAGTATTGTGTGCCAGAACTTTTTCAAACTTTTCGGGCAAGGGCAAGGGCAAGGGCAAGGGCAAGGGCAGGGGCAGGGCAAGGGCAGGGGAATTGGGGTTATGCAAGATGTCTAATTAAAAAAACCCGGAGAAGATTCCCCGGGTTGTCAATTGGAAGAAAAGTAGGGCTTACTTTTCTCCTTCGTCAAGAACTTCAACTTCAGCATCCTCGATATCAGGATTATCCTGATTAGAGGAAGAAGCTTCGCTTCCGGGCATGGGGCCGGCTTCAGGAGAGGCGCCGGCTGGGCCTTGCATATTCTCGCCAATTTTCTGAATCGCTTGATTGAGATCATTTATACAGGTGCGCATTTGATCGACAGCGCCTGATTCTTTTGCTGTTTTCAGAGCGTCGATTTTGCCTTGAATTTCTGAGACGATTGCTTCAGGAAGCTTTTCCGCATAATCAGTAAGAGCTTTTTCTGATCGGAAGATTAAAGCATCTGCCTCATTTTGGGTATCGATGCTCTCTTTGCGCTGTTTATCTTCATCAGCATTCTCTTCCGCATCTTTTACCATACGGTTAATTTCATCCTCAGAAAGCCCTGATTTTGCTTCAATTCGGATATTCTGTTCTTTACCTGACTTTAGATCTTTTGCTGAAACGCGCAGGATCCCATCGGCATCGATGTCGAAGGAGACCTCGATTTGCGGTGTGCCGCGCGGGGCAGGCGGGACATCTGTCAGGTCAAAGCGACCAATTTCCTTGTTGTCCTTTGCCATGGGACGCTCTCCCTGAAGGACCACAATGGTCACAGCAGGTTGATTATCTGCAGCTGTTGAGAAAGTCTGCTTTTTTTGCGTCGGAATGGTTGTATTTCTCTCAACAAGAGGAGTCATCACCCCGCCGAGAGTTTCAATTCCGAGGGTAAGAGGGATCACATCCAGAAGAAGAACATCCTTCACATCACCTGAGAGAACTCCCCCTTGAATGGCAGCTCCACATGCAACAACTTCATCGGGGTTCACACCTTTATGGGGCTCACGTCCAAAAAGCTCTTTGACACGCTCTTGAACAAGAGGCATGCGCGTCATACCACCGACTAAAATGACTTCATGAATCTGCTCTTTGGAGAGCTTGGCATCTTTAATGGCGTTTAAGCAAGGCTTAATGGTTCTTTCGACAAGCTTCATTGTTAATTCTTCAAATTTAGCTCGTGTCAGAGTGAGTGTTAAGTGTTTAGGCCCAGAAGCATCCATGGTGATAAAGGGCTGGTTAATCTCTGTAGAAGTTGTGCCGGAAAGCTCAATTTTTGCTTTCTCAGCAGCATCTTTTAATCGCTGAAGCGCCATTTTATCTTTCGATAGATCAATGCCATTTTCGCGTTTAAACTCTTCAAGGAGATAGTTAATGATAGCGGTATCGAAATCATCACCGCCTAAATGCGTATCGCCATTTGTTGCTAGAACCTCGACGACACCCTCTGAAATCTCTAAGATAGAGATATCAAAAGTACCGCCTCCGAGGTCATAAACTGCTATGTTTTGATCCGCTGTCTTATCGAGACCATAGGAAAGAGCAGCAGCTGTTGGTTCTGGGATAATACGCTTAACGTCAAGACCTGCAATGCGTCCTGCATCTTTTGTGGATTGACGCTGGGAGTCATTGAAGTAAGCCGGAACAGTGATAACGGCTTCGGTTACTTTTTCTCCAAGGTAGGCTTCTGCAGTCTCTTTCATTTTTGTTAGAATCTGAGCGGCAACTTCTTCAGGAGTGAGGTCATTCCCATCAACTTCAAAAATCGCATCACCTTTTCCATTTGCTTTGACTTTATAAGGAACGGTACTGATTTCACCTGCTACTTCTGAATATTTACGGCCGATAAAACGTTTTGTAGAATAAAGCGTCTTTTCAGGGTTTGTCACCGCTTGGCGCTTGGCGGGAACTCCAACCAATCTTTCATCTTTTTTGTAACCGACGATTGAGGGGGTTGTGCGCGTACCTTCTGCATTCGCAATAACCTTCGCTTCTTTTCCTTCCATGATTGCTACGCAGGAGTTTGTTGTCCCGAGATCAATCCCAATAATTTTGGATTTTTTAGCCATATTTTACGACTCCTTTTCTTTTTCTAAATTAATTCTTTTTGCGACCTTTACCTTTGAGGGGCGTAAAATACGCTCTCCCGATTTGTAGCCGCGGATAAACTCTTTTAAAATGGTACCCTCTTCCACATCATCTCGATCCTCAACCTCCATGGCTTCATGCAGGTTGGGATCAAACGCCTCTCCAAGAGAGTCATAAGAGTCAATACCATTATTTTTTAATACATCTTTTAGCTCGGTTAAAATCATACGGAAGCCAAAAGCCCAATTTTTGACCTCATCGCTCATATTTTCGCTATGACCCAGGGCACTTTCAAAGTTATCCAGGGGAGCTAAAAAGTCTTCCAAAACACCCTCTGCAGCAAACTTGACCATCTTCTGACGCTCTTTTTGCATTCGTTTTAAGGTATTTTCATTATCTGCAAGAGCTTGAAGATACTTATTTTTATAATCGAGCTCTTCCTGCTCTTTTTGAATCTCTTCGAGCGTCACACCCTCATTTTCATGGGCGGACTCCTGATTTTTCTCTTCATCACTCATGGTATTGCCTTTTATCTTCTATTAAATGATCTACTTTCACATCCATCACCTCTTGATTGGGTTGACGGAAGGAGATTTTAAAAGCGTGGGTGCTTTTTGTTAAGGATTGACTGAGCAGGCCGCTAAAATTACGAAGCAGTCCAAAAAGACGAGGGTAGTCGACTCTTGAAGGGCCAAGGAGCGTAATCACACCGGCAGATTTGCCTTGAATGCGGTAAGGAATGCAAATCAGTGCGGCATCAACCTCATCATTAGTAAAGGAGGAGAGATCCTCACTTCCAATAAAAAAGGTGAGTTCATCGCGCTCAATCGTTTCAGTGATCAGATGGCTCAAAAGTGTGGGATTTTCAAAGAGAGAGAGAGAGGAGCCAAGAGCTCTTGCATCATTAAGCTCTTCGAACTTCAGAAGCTGAGAAAACCCCATTCGATAAATATCACGAGAGGAGAAATTGGCATAATTCACAATGTGACGCAATAAAACCTCATGAAAAAGATGGCTTAGAAGCTCTTCTTCATCATCCATAAGTGCTTCACACTCTTGTCGATGAATTTTACATTTAAGCTGCGTTTCAATTCGCTTTAAAGAGAGATAAGAAAAGCGTCTTTCAAGAAATAGGGTTTCAGTACGAATTAATCCAAAGTCCGTAATGATCACAACTAAGAGCTGTTCATCGTCAATCTTCACAAGTTTGACATCACGAATTTGATCATGATCAAAACGGGGAGCGGAAAGCAAAACAGCCAAACCCGTTATCTCTGAAAGAGCCTGTAAAGAACCTGAAAGCATTTTCACAACCTCTTGGCTTTCAGATTCGATACGGCCTTCTAGAAATAGACGATCTTCCGGCTTAATATCGGTGGTATGCGCATGAAAAGCGGCATAACTTTTCAGCCCAAACGCTGTCGGCGTTCGGCCACCAGAAGAGTGAAGCTGCTTTAAAAAGCCCCCTTCCTCTAACTTGGCATAGTAGTTCCGAATGGTCGCAGAGCTTAAATGATCAAAGCCGTTTTCCTTAAGTGTATTAGAACCAATAGGTTGACCACCTTCAATAAAAAGCCGAATTAGCCCTCTTAAGACAGCTTGCTCACGCTCTAGTTTCGCTGATTTACCTTTTTTCACTTAGCACCAACACCTTTTTTCTGCTAAATCTACTCTGATTTTAACAGAGGATGCCGGAAAAAGCAAGTTTTTTAGCACTCTAATCCTTAGATTGCAAAAAAAAGCCACCTATCTAGAGGTGGCTAATTATAAAATGATCTATGATTGAGCTTCAATTAAGAGGCTGCAGATAGAGCCATCGGAATAGTAAAAAGAATTAGAATCAGAGCTAGAAATAAGAAGGGAGAAGCGATTGCAAGTGTAAAAAAATGAGTTAGCAAAATACCTGCGGTGAGCGAAGCTAAAAAAAGACCCGCACTTAGCAGGGTTACCCCAATAAGAACTTTTTTAAAATTAGTAGTTACTTCTTTTAATTCATAAGTGGTCCCGTCTATAGGGATCTCCTTTGCAGGGGTTTCGGCTATAGTGATCTCCTTTGCAGGGGTTTTGGCTATATAATATCGAGAGCTCCCATCTTCTATAGTTAGAGGGATCCCGTTTTTATATATAGGGGTCTTGTCTGCATATCGAGAGATCACGTTTTTTATAGTTAGAGGGATCCCGTTTTTATATAGATATTCGTTTTCTGGGTTGTTTTTAAACATATCTATTTCTGTAACGTTATGCGAACTTATATTAGATTGATTATTGACTGACATTTGTTTTACCTCTTTAGTTTATTATTTATTAATAACTAAATCATAACAATTATTTAATAAATAGTAAACAAAATATTTATACTATATTTATTGTACTAATATTCAAGTGTTTAGTTGATGAGGTCGATTTGGTGGTCGCTCGAAAGGTTCTTCTCGAATACTGCGGGATCGCGGATTACAAGAGGAAGAACGTCGACAATTGTGGGCTGCCAGGATAGACCTCGCTTGTAGACCAGGCGAGCAGCAATGTAGGAGGCGATCATGGCTTTTTTATGGACCTCGGGGATGTTTGTCAAAATGCGCTCTTTGTAATTTTCTCTTAAGAATTGGGGGCAAGAGCTTAGAAGACACTGGATAAGAGGGTCATTGTGGTTTTTTGAAAGGGCAATGGTTTCGAGATAATCGAGGATTTGGTAGGTGAAGGTGTTGATGCGCTCGGAGACCCATTCGGAGATATCGGTGAAAAAGGCTCCTGTTTCTGCATGGGTGCGGATGATCAGCTGAGCTTCAAAGCGCGCTTTTTCAGCGATGAGGTTGAGGATTTGGGGCATGAGGATTTTTTTGTGATTCACAAATTCATCATCATTTAGTACAAGCCCAATCAATACTTCAAATGAGGAGCAGATAACCCCTCCTTTATTGGCAGAACTATCTTTAATGATAATGGTTCCGGCAAGCTCGAGTTCTCTTCGAGCAATAGGAGTGAGATAAAGATTGGCGCCTTCGATGATCGCCTTTGATGAGGGGTGTTTGTTTTCGTCGAGATATTCTGTCCAGTTCTGGTCATTAAGAGTTCGAGGGCGGCCGCCTGCAGGGACAAAGACATCGGTTTTTACTTGGTGGACATTGTGTCGGAGCAAGTGGTTCATATCGTTGCCCGATAACCACTCTTTGACAAGCTCTCCTTTTTCTTTACGCCAGCAAAGGGTCTGTTTCGAATAGGCAGATTGCTCTTTTTTTGTGAAAACATCTAAGAGAAAGCCGCCGTCATGGAGGAGCTCAGGGGGATAATGGCGGATCGATTGGGATTGTTTGAAGAGGTTGACCATCGCCTCTAGATCGAGTCCTTCCGGATCGTAAATGGTTCCTGAAACATCGATAAGGGCTAAGAGCTTGGCTGTTTTTGGGTAATATTTATAGAGGTTATAGATTTCATTTCCGGCGACATCGCCGTCAGGCCCTCCTGAAATCTTTATCGTAAAGGGCTCTTTTTTAGGATCAATGCCCAAAAACAGAAGCGTTTCTTCCATGCAAACATTTACGCCAAGCGAGGTGACTCCAAACTCTTTGTGATTGATCCCGTAGGTGGGTTTTGAAGAAATAAAAGCGCTGCCGACTTTATACTTCACGCTTTTACTAAATGCTGCAATCCACTCGATCATCTCATTGTGCATATTCTCATCAGGCCCGAGATAGATGTATTCGGGATTTTTATAGTAGTCAACGATGTGTTTAGCTTTTAATCTGCCATCTTCCTCACAATTGATTAAGGACATAAAACTGTGAATAAAGCCGCGCTGCGTTTGATAAAGATATTGAAGCTTTTGTTCTTTTTTAAATGTATCGATAAACGATGCAATTTCATCGAGGGGAATTTGTGCGAGCTTCAGTTCTTTCTCGTAGATTTTAGCCTCAAATAGAAGCCGTTCATAGGGTTCTAGAAAAATAACTGCTTTTGAGCCGCCTTCCGGGATGTCTTTGTTTTTCTTTTGCTGGGTGTAGGCCAGATTATAACATTCGGTGAATACGTTATTGCGCTCGCTAATCATTTGTTCATATTTTTGAGGGAAAACAGTGCGAAGTCCTCCTCGAGAAAGGTCTTTGAAACGGATATGAAATCCAATAAAGTACATTCCTTGGACAAAGAAGATACCAAAGGGAAGATCCGGAAATTTTTCTGTTCGATCAAAGGGAAGTGCGTCTAAATAGGAGGGGTCTAGGCGGTAAGATAAGCCGACTTTATTATTGCGGTAAAAATTCGTTTTCAAGGTGTAGGTGATAAAATTCAACCCTTGAAGTAGGATGTTCTTTCGCCTCATATCATTGATTTGATTTCCTGTGTCGAGCGCTTCAACAAGAGTTTCAAATTTTGTTGACTTTATATTAAAGCTCTGAATATCAGCATTGTCAGGGTGGAATTTCTCTTCAAAAAGCTCGCAAAGCTTGACGGTTAGTTCAGGGTGGCGGCACAAGCCTTCTTCAATATGAGATAGGCTATAAAGGTTGGGATCTGCGTGGACTAAGGCTTGGTGGCAAAAATTCACCATTGTTCTTAAAAAATTACCAAGATTTCCTCTAACTAACTGGGGGGTAATGAAAACTTCTTCAATTTGATCTTGATCGTCAAAGTATTTCAGCGTGACAAGCTCGCGTAAAAAATCATCGATATCACTAGCTTCCCAGGCGGGCCGGTCATCAGCCCCATGAAGTCCTAAGGATAAAATGAGAATATTCTGCTTTTTATAAGGATCGATATAGGTGGCATTTACCCGCGTCAGGGTTAGATTATGCCGATTGACAAGTTTCGCCAGCCTATAGAGGAAGCGGTGCTTTGGGGCATTTCTCCAAGCGAGCACAATCTGCATGGAAGGAGTGTTTTTCCCTTGGCTTTCCCAATCTTTATTAAAGCGGACTTCATATTGGCAGCGATCTCGAACGAGCGCTCGTAAATACATATCTAAGGCGATCGTCAATCTTTCGTGCGTAACAGAGCGTACAAAACGGGAGTTAATCCCTTCGATTAGGTGATAAAAAAGATCTTTTGTAAGCTCAGGGTTTTGCTTTTTGACCTCTTTAAAAAGCTTAGATTGCTCTTCAGTTGAAAGCATTTTCTTTGCAGACTTCTCTGTTTCATGGAATTCTGTAAAAAAAATGACGCCTACGCGAAGTTTTTCCTTGCAGCCTTCAAAAGGAGGCGGCTCATCGGAAACGAAAGTCATATAGTTTTTAATGCCATACATATTGTAGTGCTTTAAAATTCGAATATCAGCATCAGGGGAGTCTAAACAAGAGACAATCGCGCAGTTTTGTAGTCGAAATTGAGAAAAGTAGTCTTGAAGAGGAAATCCCATCAAATTATGGGCTACCATGATCACATGCAGGGGTTCGACCTCATCAAAGAAGCTTGGGGGCATATGGCTCTCTAGCCAATGGATATAGTCTTCAAAAAGACGACTCTCTTTTTGAACAACCCCTTTTAACTCTTCATCCGAAAGGCGTTTTTTGTCGGAGTTATCCGCCATAGTAATATTACCTCTTATTTTTAATTATAATCAGGTAATTATTTTTTTAAAAGCCTAAGGCTATTTAATCCGACAAGAATCGTACCTCCTTCATGAAGGATCACGGCAAGATAAAGGGGAATGTAGCCAAGAAGCGCGGGTGTTGTTGCAAGAAATATCACTCCAAGAGCAAGAACTAAATTTTGTTTTACGATTTTAAGTGTTTTTTTGGCCTTGTGCGTTAACCAAACAAGAAGTTCTAAATCATCGTTAAGTAGGATAATATCAGAAGCATCAATCGCCGTATCGCTTCCGATTTTTCCGAGAGAGATGCCGACATTGGCTCGGGTTAAAGCGGGAGCATCGTTGATTCCATCACCAACCATAGCAAGATTTTTCTCTTTTGCGATGAGTTTCATTTTATCATCGGGCTTAAGGCTTGAGCGATAATTGGCGATGTCCAAGCTTTTTGCAATAAAGGAGGCATTTTCTTCGTGATCCCCTGTGTACATTAAGATTTTGTAAAAAGACTTGAGTTTTTTTATAGTTTCTTTCATGTGCGGCCGGAGCTTATCGCTGAATTTAAATAGAAAAAGCTCTTCATCGATGAGTAGAAAAGCAAGAATTTCTCCTTCAGAAAAAGGAATCGAGGGAGGGTTTTTCAGTTTAGATAAAATGTAATCGCGGTGGCCGATGAAAATAGGTTTGCCTTCCCATTTTCCTTCTAATCCGTAACCTGGATGGGAGTGAAAGTCTGTGATTTTTTCAATGGGAAATTCTTTAGCATAATCGATGAGTGCTGTACTAATGGGGTGGGTTACGGATTTTTCGAGTTCCCGTGCTAAAGAAATGGCTTGGGCATTTGTGATAGTTTTCTGCCTGATGGGAACAAGGTCTGTAACTTTCAGCTCGCCGGTTGTTAGGGTTCCTGTTTTATCAAAAGCCAGCGTATCGCAAGCGGCTAGAGCATCGAATTGGACACCTCCTTTTAGTAAAATTCCTTTTTTTGCAGCGGCGCTTAAGGCGCTCAAATAGGCGGTAGGAGTGGCAATGATTAGGGCGCAAGGAGAGGCGGCGATAAGAAAGGCAAGAGATCGGTAGAGGGAGCCTTCTGCTGTAAGGAAGGGGATCTTTAACAGAAAGGGAAAGGTCAGGGCAAAAAGAGCAGAAAGTAAGATAATGGTTATGGAATAAGCCTTTGAAAATCGATCGAAAAGTCTCATGACCTTTGGTTTGGCACTTTGCGCTTCATCGATGAGCTTAAGAATGCGGGAGAGAGTGGACTCGGACGAGCTTTTGGTAACTTGAATCAAAAGCGTGCCATCTAAATTGCGACTACCCGCTTGCACATCATCTCCAGCTTTTTTCGGCTGAGGAAGGCTTTCTCCTGTGAGATGAACAAGATTGAGTGTGCTCGCACCCTCTAAGACAAGGCCATCTAAGGGAACGATTTCACCAGCCTTTACGAGAATGCAGCTTCCAACAGAGATCTCTTTTACCGATTTTTGAAAGGTTCGCCCTAGCTCTGAAAGGGTTGCAAAATGGGGGGTGATTTCATGGAGATGATGAAGAGCTGATTTCGAGCGCATCGAGACACTTTTTTCCATAGCTCCTGAAAGAGCAAAAAGAACAAGAAGAAGGGCGCCTTCCATTGGGGATCCGATTAATATGGACATAAAGGCTGCAAGCGTCATTAAGACGTCGATATTGATCTCTAAGGCTTTAATATCCTCAAAAGTATCAATTAACGCAGGTGTGCCTGAAAAAAAGAATACAAATGTGAGAAGAAGCGGCGTGATGTTTAAAGAAGTAAAAGAAAAGATAAAAGCCAAAAGAAGGAGGAAAGCGGATAGAAGAGCGCTTTTTAAAGGAAGGTTCCGTCCCCATTTTTTGGATGAAGGGGTTAGAAAGGGGCTTACGCTCTCCTCTTTGTCTGAGGCAAAGAACTCATCAAAAAGATAGGGGGTGTTTTCCATTACTGTAAAATCTCGATTAGAAACGTCAGAGTGAAATAGCCGATTAAGGCAAGTGAAAGAGTCCAACTGACTTGACGGATTAGGTTGTTTTGATTTTTTTTAGCAAGTAAAAAGGTGAAGCAGGCGGAAAGAGTCAATGAGAGGGGGAGTAAAGCATGAAAGCGAGCTGCAATGAGCAATACCAAACAACTGAGGCTTGAGCCTAAAAAAGCACCAAACCCTTGTCTAAGGGGATGTTCAAAACTCTCTAAGGTCAATCCCAATTCTTCTTCTAGCATGACTTTTAATAAACGATTATCATCGGCCATCAAGACCTCTACAGTCTCCTCGAGTAAGCTTCCGGATAGTCCTTTAGCGCGGTACATCTCCAATAGTTCTTCTTTTTCCTGAGCGCGATGATGAAGAATCTCATAACGCTCTTCTTCAATCAGGCGATGAAGACGCTCTAATCGGAAATAACCGAGCTGAGCAGAGCGGCCTGTTTTCCAAAGAATCAGAGGGATTGAAATGATAAAAAGGGTGGAGGAAGAAGAGGGGAGAAGGCTTAGAAAAAGAAGGATAACAGCCAGTTCTCTGCCGCTATCACAGAATGCCGAGAGAAAACCGGAGCTTTCTGTTCCATGCATTTCACCTGAAGCGCAAGCCCCTTTTTGGCGAGCCCGAAGGAGGTGTTTTTTGACATCAGTGCCTTCAAAATGTTTTGCATCTTTTTTCATTAATTTAGCCGATCAAGTCCTCCGAGATAGGGTCTAAGTACTTCAGGCAGAGTAATCGATCCATCTTCATTTTGATTGTTTTCTAAAAGAGCAACCATAAGTCGAGCGGTTGCGACACCCGATCCATTTAAGGTGTGAACGAGCTCAGGCTTTTTCTGCCCTAGCCTATAGCGGATTTTAGAGCGCCTTGCCTGGAAATCGCGACAATTTGAAACAGAGGAAACCTCATAATACCGATCTTGACCCGGAAGAAAAACCTCGATATCGACGGTTCGAGAAGCTGCAAAAGCCATGTCGCCTGTGACAAGAAGCATATTTCGGAAGTGAAGGTTCAGCCCCTTAAGCACTTCTTCGGCCGATTGAATCATTGACTCAAACATTTCATCACTCTTCTCAGGTTCTGTAAAAGCGAACATTTCAACCTTGTTGAATTGATGCACACGGATCAATCCGCGCTCCCCGGCGCCGGCGGCGCCGCTCTCTCTTCGAAAACAAGGGGTATAGGTGATGTATTTTTTAGGCAATTCATCTTTCGAAAAAATTTCATCTAAGTGCATTCCATTGAGAGAAACCTCGCCGGTCGGAATTAATGTAAAAGGGTAATCAGGATCATCGAGCTTATAAAACTGACCTTGAAATTTTGGAAGCTGCGCAGAGGCATACATGGCCTCCTCTTTTACCAGGTGAGGAACAAGACAGAATGTGAATCCATTTTTCAAATGAATATCGATCATATAATTGAGAAGCGCCCACTCAAGGCGCGCTCCCATATCCCGATAGATAGGCCACCCCGTTCCAGTGAGTTTTGCCCCCCGCACAAAATCAAAAATGCCCAATTTTTCATTGAGCTCAAGGTGATTTTTGGGAGAAAAAGAGAATGAGGGGGCCTTTGAAAAGGTTTTGATGCAAACATTTTCCTTAGGGTCTAGAGAAATTTTGACATCGTGATCTGGAATGTTCGGAAGATAAAGAAGGCGTTTTTCAAGTTTTTCTTCGGAAGTTTTTAGTTCAAGATTAAGCTTTGAAAGAGATTCTTTTATTTCTATAACTTTTGATGTAATCGTTGAATCATCTTGACCTAGGCGTTTTTTTTCACCGATTTTTTTAGAGGTTTTTTTAAGATGGGAGCGTAATAATTCTGCCTCTGTTTTCAAAGAACGCACTTGCTCATCGATTGATAAAATTTCTTTTAAATCGATGGTTGGATCCTTTGACCTTAATTTCTTTTCAATTTCTCGAGCGTTGTCTCTAATTTTTTTTATATCTAACATAATTTTTTTTACCGGTTGATCTCATATTTTAGCCCTAAACCCATTAAAAGGGGAGTGAAAAATATCCCTTATATGTTATAAAAGAGGGACATCCTATCATTAACCCTCCAAAGTAAGATTCACGATGGCCAAATCAAACGAAAAAAAAGAAGCAAAAAATCCTTTAATTCTTCGCTTTCATCGCATGTTAGATGCTTTTTCTAAATCAGATGATGAGCGCGACTTTTATATCGATCGTCAAGAGGGCTTTATCGTCTTTGTCGACTTGGACAAAAATGACGAGGAGCTCCTAGCTTTAGAGAAAGAGATTCAATCTCATGAAGGCCGTTATGTTCTTTTTCCTAAGATGAGCTATTTTGAGACAAAGAAGTTTATGGAAGGCTTTGTTAACGAAAAAGTTTATGATATCGACACAAAAGAAAAGCTTCTTGCAATTATTGCGGGCAAGGAATCACGAGAAAATTTTTTAGAGTTTATCTATGACCATGTCGCTGAAATGGAGAGATGGCAGCAGTATTATCACGAGCGCTCTCGAATTCGCATTATTGGCTGGTTAATCGAGGAAGAGTTTGATTTTGTTTTTGAAGAAGACCTTGAAATTCAAAATAGCACGATAGAGAAGGTGAAAAGCCATCTTTTTGATACACGGGCATCTAAGGAAGTTTCATCGGCAAGGGATGCCATCAAAACAAAAGCAAAGAGCTACTATTCGACAGAGGCGCTCAATCCGCGTCCCAAAAGGGGCCGCCCTCCCAAGCAACAGCAGAAGGTTGAAGTTGAGCCTGAATTAACTCAAGACATCTATCAAACAGTTCCATCCTCTCTACGCCCTTTTCTCTTTATGCCTGATTTTTCAGGGGAGAGCGTTACTTTCTCAGCGAAGCATGATAATGAAACGCAATTTTTAGCGAGTTTAAAAGGGACAACGGCAAAAGTGGATACGAGCCTTCAAGTTCTTTCTCAGCGGTTAGAGTCACTGCGCCACCTTTCAGAGCGCTTAAGAGGAACTACAGATGAAAAGCTTCTTCAAGGCGAAGAGAAATTGATGCAGGCGATCTCTAAAAGAGAGGAGTCTGAGGGAGAGAAGGTCGTAGAAGTTGCAAAGGGATTTTTGCCGAAAAAGCGAACTTCCACTTCGACAGACGGGAAGGATATTGGAGAAAGACTTGGCCGGAAAAGAAAGGCAGGTTCTAAAAAAGTCTCTGAAATAAAGAGAAAAAAGAAATCATGACGACAGAGATTAAAAAATGCAGTCTTGAAGACAAGGAAAAAAGACGCTGTTTAGCAGTCCTTAAAACGCTTTTAAGGACGCGTATTGCTGATGATAAATTAAGCAAAATGGTGCGTCAAAATAAAGGGGGGACCTTTCATCTTTCCACAGCAGGCCATGAGTTAATCGGTGCAGTCGCTACGAGTTTTCTTGTAAAAGAGAAAGATTGGGGACTTCTCTACTACCGAGATCGAGCTTACGCGATCGGAATGGGTTGCTCGCTTCTCGATCTTTTTGGCGCTTTTTTGGCGCGTATTGGGGAGCACCACTCTTCATCCCGTCAAATGCCTGAGCATTACTCTGATAAACGCCTTCGCATTCCCACCTCTTCCAGCGTTGTCGGCTCCCAATTTCTTCAAGCTGTAGGGATTGCAAAAGCAGCCCAAATCAAGCAGAAAGATGAAGTGGTCTATGTCTCCGGTGGTGATGGTTCTTCGTCGCAAGGTGATTTTCATGAAGCATTGAATATGGCTGCGATCCATAAATTAGGAGTTATCTTTGTTATTCAAGATAATGGCTGGGCCATTTCGGTTCCTGTCGATGATCAAATTGCCGGAGCATCCCTTGCAAAGCGAAGTCGCGGCTATGAAGGACTGTCGGTTTTTGAGATCGATGGTACGGATTTTGAAGAATTATCAAGTGCTTTTAGCGAGTCGACTCAAAAGGCAAAAAAAGGGCAGGGGCCATCTTTGATTGTGGCAAAAGTCCCTCGAATTGCCCCTCATAGCATTAGCGATGATCATTGCAAATACAAAAGCGAAGACGACTTTAGAGAAGATGAAAAACGAGACCCTCTTCCCCGTTATAAAAAATGGCTAATCGATAGGGACCTTATCTTAGAAAGCGAGCTTATCGACCTCGAGGCCGAAATCAAGGCCGAAGTTGATGAAGCGGCTCTTTTGGCCGACAAGCGCCCCTTTCCCGACCCGAATGACGCGAGCAGCTTTGTCTTTATGCCGGATGAAATCAAAGCCGTAGAGGGCGACCCTCTTTCAGAGACCCCTATTGTGATGGTTGATGCGCTCAATCACGCCCTTAAAGAAGAGATGGAAAAAGACCCGAACCTCGTTGTTTTTGGTCAGGATGTTGCCCATGGCAAGGGAGGCGTTTTTGGAGTGACACAATCCCTTACTGCTGAGTTTGGTGAAATGCGCTGTTTCAATACCCCTCTTGCCGAATCGACCATTGTAGGGTTGGCTATTGGTCTTGCTTTTGCGGGGCTGACTCCTGTTGCAGAAATTCAGTTTTGTGACTATATGTGGACAGGAATCAATCAAATTATCAATGAACTTTCCTCCATTTGCTACCGCTCAAGAGGGGAGTATCACTGCCCTGTAGTGATTCGGATGCCGTGCGGGGGGTACATCCAGGGAGGGCCGTACCACTCTCAGAGTGTTGAAGCTTTTCTTGCTCACTGCCCCGGTTTAAAAATTGTCATACCAAGTAACGCTGAAGATGCGAAACGACTCTTAAAGGGGGCGATTCGCGACCCCAATCCCGTTATTTTTTTAGAGCATAAAGCGCTATACCGTCAGCGCCTTTTCTCTGCACGAAAAGAGCCGTCAAAAGAGGATATCCTGCCGCTTGGGAAGGGAAAAATTGTCAAACAAGGAGATGACTTAAGCGTTATCACTTATGGCATGATGACCCCAATGGTTTATGAAGTTGCAAGAGAGCTTGAGAAAGAGGGCATGAGTATCGAAGTCATTGATCTTCGAACGATCATCCCTCTAGACAAGGAGCTCATTGCTCAATCGGTGAAAAAGACAGGAAAGGTTCTTATTGCGCACGAGGCTGCTCAAACGGGTGGATTTGGCGCTGAAATTGCGGCTCAAATTAGCGGCGAACTCTTCCATTATCTTGATGCACCGATCAAACGAATTGCTGCGAAAGATTGTCCTGTGCCTTACTCAAAAATTTTGGAAGATGAAGTTTTGCCTCAGAAGAAAGACTTAGAAAAAGCGATACGAAAACTATTTAATTCGTGACGCGTCTTTGACGGCGCCATTTTTTGGGGCCAAAATTCTTGCGATTTTTGCGCCTTTTCATGATTTTCTCAAAATCTGAATCCTGAGCATTTAAATCCGAAAAATGCATCAGTTTCTTCTGCACTTGTTTGATTTTTTCCGCATCTTTTTTGCTCATCTTTTTCTCTTCTTCAATCATGTCGTGCACATGGAGCATATGGGAGAGAAGACTCTCTTGCGTCTTCTTCAAACCGTCAACCTCTGCCTCGATACCGTCATTTGATTCAATGTGATTGAGTACATCCGCATTTTGAATCAGCTGATCAAGAGTCAGGCTTAAGTCTTCAACCAAACTATCCATAGAAGTAATCATGACCTATCTCCCATTAGATCTCTGCCCATTTTACTGGTGTACTTCTTAAGAGAAATACATTCAAGTTTTTTTTATACTCAAAAAAAAACTACACAAACTTATATCGAAACCAATTCTTGAAATTTTTTCGGTATAATTCTTTACAAAAAAGCAACAAAACATTAAAATATATAATACAAACAAGGTGTTATTTTGATTAATGATATATCAGTAAACAATAATTATGTTGATAGCGATTATGATTTTAATGAAGAGGATTATGATTTTAATGGTATGGAAGATAGTTCTGCCTCACCTCTTCATAAAGAGGATAGTTTATTTGACAAGGGTTTAGAAAAATTATTAGGTCTATTGAAAAAAATATTCAATATTTTTAAAATAATTTTTATAGATCCGTTTACAAGTTGCTGTACTCCAAATGACGATATAGTAGAGCTGAAAGGGGCAACTCCAGGAGTTGGTGATCAAGACGTTCTAAATGTAAGGATTATTAATAATAAAGTATTTCTAAATGCTGATTTTTATTATTTTTTTGACTCTGAAATTAAGAAAGCTAATGATTTCAAGGATGTTATTAATAAACATTTGAATGATTTTTTGAGCAAATCCTTAAATTTGGAAAAGGTTGTCATTATAAAAGAGGCTTCTACTTATTTGCTCAGGTTCTCTTTTGAAGAAGAAGACGCTCAATCCCCCGAAGAGTTTTCTTACCCTCAGAATTTAGAAAAAACTTTCTAGAAATCTGGAGAAAAAAACGAGCCTAATATACTATCGGCACGACTTTTTTATTAAGGTGTGTCAATGGTTCGGTTTTGCCCATTAGCATCGGGGTCAAAAGGAAATGCGATTTTTCTTTCGACTGAGAAAACAAAAATACTCTTCGATTGCGGATTAAGCGCTAAGCAGCTAGAAGTTCGTTTAAATTCCATAGGGGAATCGCTTTCAGAAATAGAAGCTATTCTCATTAGTCATGAGCACACCGATCATATTCGAGCGGTAGAGATCGTAAGCAAGCAGTATCAAATTCCGATACTTGCAAATTCTGAAACGGCTAAAGCCATTCTTGCCCAGGTCAGAGTCGAGCCTCTTTTTAAGATTTTTTCGACAGGGGAGACGTTTCACTTCAAAGACTTGGAAATTCATCCCTTTAGTATTCAGCACGACACCTTAGATCCTGTCGCTTTTACTGTTAAAACCTGTGGTTATAAAATTGGCATTTGTACAGACCTTGGATTTGCAACCTCTCTTGTTGAAAATCATCTTCGAGGCTGTGACGTTCTCTACTTGGAATCAAACCATGAGCCTTCAATGGTACACGCTTCAGCAAGGCCCATGGTCTATAAGCAAAGGGTGCTGGGGCGCCAGGGTCATCTATCTAATGAAGCTGCAGCAGAGCTGCTTCAAAAAGTAGCGCATGAGAAACTTTTAAAGGTTTATTTAGCTCATTTATCTGAAGAGTGCAACCATCCTGAAGTGGCTCTTAAAAAAGCAAAAGAAGCTTTAAGTAAAGCAGAGATTTCTGTTGAAATTGCCCATCAGGTAAAATGTAGTTCGTTACTGGAACTGTTTCTTAGAGTTTAAAGGGGAAGCGTTAAGCCATCATAGGCAAGTCTGACTTGAGTCATAAGATGACAATCATGAAGAATATCGAGATGGAGTTGAACTTTGACTTGGAGGTCACTATCTGAGTGTTGAGGATCGTGGTGGGTGACCACCCAATCATGACAGTGAGTTGCATTGATAAGGGCGGTTGCATTCGAAATCGAACTATGACCCCAACCGACTTTTTTCTGATACTCTTCCGGAAAATATTGCGCCTCATGAATCAATAAGTCGCAGTCTTTTAAAAATGAAATCAAGCTTTGGTGAGGCTCTAAAAGAGGGTGATTTTTTCCGATATCGCCTGGATGGCCATGATAGCCAAGGAGCATCTCGTTATCTGTAACGTAGCCAATCGTATGATGGGGTGAGCGTATTTTAAAGCAAAGGGTGTGGCCTGGGTGGTAAGTGTAGTGAGTTTCTAAAACAAGATTGCCGATCTTGATATGATCGCCATCTCTTAATTCTTTGAATTCAAATTCTGCTTGCATGTCATCTAGACGAACAGGAAAAAAGGCATGAGCGAGCATTTCAGAAAAAATCTCCTTTGGAGCTCGATCAAAGCCAACGGGCGCCCAAATATTGATCTTGCAACCCTTACGATAAATCGGAGCAAAGAAGGGGAATCCCGTGATATGATCCCAGTGCGTATGTCCTATAAAGAGATTGATTTCATTTTCATTCGTTAGCATTTCACCAAGAGGACGAATTCCTGTTCCGGCATCGATGATTAAAAGGTCTTTCCCGTAACGAACTTCTAAGCAGCAGGTATTTCCTCCGTAGCGTACATATTTCGGTCCGGCCACTGGATTGCTGCCCCGGGTTCCCCAAAAGCGGATATAGGAAGTCGCAATTGTCGGTGTTGGGTTGTAAAAAGTCTTATTTTCAGGAAGATCCGGCATTTTTTCAACAAAGGGAGCCGCATTAAGATTTCCTTGAAAGTAAGACTCAACGATTAGAAAGAATTCATCAGCTGAGAAAGGCTTCTCTAAAAAATAAGTCGTGCCCCTATCCATAGCTGCGCGATAATTTTGAATCATTGTCTGAGATGAGGTGATGATTACCCCAATTTCCTCAAAGCCCTTTTCCTTTCTCATATGACCGAGGATTTCAATTCCATGCATCTTAGGTAGCATCAATTCAACAATAATGAGTTCAGGCTTGAAGCTGTGGAGACGTTTCAGGGTTTCAGGCCCATCAGAGGTCATTTCAATTGCATAATCACTAAAGCGCTGATCACTTTTTAGCAAGCGACGAGTTTGGGGTGAGGGATCTGCTATGAGTAGGCGTTTAGGCTCCATAGGCCTACTCATAGCGAAAACAGACTTTCGAATCTACTCTTTTACGAGTTAATTTTCACTATCCGAATAGAAATAAGAAGGAGAGAGGTCTTGAGAGTAGGAAGTGACTTTGAATCCCTTATCTGTTTTTTTCATTTCAGAAACGCATTCTATATCAATATAATTATGCCTATCTATAATCAGCTTATAGTTGTTATAAGATAAATAAAAATATATTCTATTTGTATAGATTGCAGTAATCTGATTTTTATCAGTAGTTATTATTGCATCTCCAGAGCCTTGATGTGTAGGCAGTAAGTATGTACTATTGTTCTTTTGCTTATCCATAAATTTAGCTAATAATAGACCTTGAAAGTTGCCTATAAGGCGATTTGGAATGATTTGCGAGGCCAAAAACTGTACAGGAAGGAGTTTTTCTTCTGAGTTGTCTAATTCTTTTTTTAAATTTTCGAGTTCACTCTCAATTGATTGAAAGGGGGCTAATGAGTTATTATTTATTGAAACTTGAAATTTTCTTTCTCGATCACTTTTATAATCGTTAAGATAGGGAAGTGAATTATTGGATTTCTTTTGATTTTTCTTTAATTTAGAAGTGTATCCTTCGTTTATTTCTTCTATAATTTTTTGATTATCATCATGCTTCTTTAGGAAATTACCGGCCTTATTAGGTGCTATATTAAAAATGAGATCATTTATTAATTCTTTATTCTGGTAAAAAAGAGTATATAAGTCCCTTGACAGGTCTTTAAATGAAAAAGAATCGTCAAATTTGAGAGTCTCATCAATAGGCTGATCCCTTTTTTCTAATGCAATTTTATTTTCTAATTCATTTTTATAAATTGATTGAATTAGCTTTTCTAGGGAATTTTTCTCTGTATAAATTTTAGTTTTTTCTAGGAATGCTAAAGCGATATCAAATAAAAACCGAATTACCGAATATTTAACAAATTTATAAGTTTCAATTTCACCATAGGTATTAAGTCCCTTAATATAGCGGACTTGCTTTTGGGATTCGAGATGATCAAGCAATGAGCCGAAGCTATCACTATTGTTAAGAAGGTCTATTACATTCATAAATATTATACTCATTTTAACTTTAATATATATTAATTATATGTGAAATATTAATTTTAGTAAAGGAAGAATTACACCGAAACAACTTCAAGAATCAATTTTGGTATAAATCAATCAAAATCAAAGGCTTGTGGAGAGTCTATAAGGACTTTTCTTGGGCGGCTTCCTTCTTGGGGGCCTATAATTCCTTGCGATTCAAGCTCGTCGATTAACGCGGCGGCTCTTGGGTACCCAAGTTTGAGCTTTCTTTGGAGGTAGGAGGTTGAGATTTTTTTGCTATGAATAGCGATTTCAATGGCTTTTTCAAAGAGTGGGTCTCGGTTGTCATCTGAGGTTCCTCCGCAATTTGTAAGCTCTTCACGGCTCATGTTATCGAAGGATTTAATGAGGTAGTTTGGGGAGGCTTGATTGCAGATGTAGTTGATGACTCTATGGATATCCTCGTCTCGTATATAAACGCCTTGTGCACGAGTCAGCTGCGAGGTACCGGGGGGAAGAAAGAGCATGTCGCCATTTCCAAGGAGGGTTTCAGCGCCATTTTCATCGAGAATAATTTGGCTGTTGACGCGGCTTGCGACTTTAAAAGCAATTCGTGTCGGAAAGTTTGCTTTGATGAGGCCTGTAATGACCTCTCGTGAAGGCCTTTGTGTTGCTAAGATAAGGTGGATGCCGACAGCTCTTGCCATTTGTGCAATACGGGCAATGGGTGTTTCTAAGTCTGAGCTTGAGGTCATCATAAGATCGGCAAATTCATCGATAATGGCAACGATTTTTACCATTTTCTCTGGTATAGAAATGTCTAAAGCGTCCTCTAACTCTTGGTTGATCTTGCGGCTATTGAAAGCTGTGATATTACGCATCTGCAGCGCTTTTAGAATTTCGTAGCGGTGCTGCATCTCTTGAACAAGCCAGCTTAAGGCTGCGTAGGCGCCGTGAGCTTCAGTGATCACGGGAGCAACAAGGTGGGGCAGGGCTGAATAGGGGGTAAGCTCAACTTTTTTCGGGTCGATTAAGATGAGTTTGGTCTCATCGGGGTGCGCATTCATGAGAAGGGACATGATGATGGTATTGATGCAGACCGACTTGCCCGAGCCTGTAGCGCCTGCAATGATTGCATGGGGCCATTTGACAAGGTCGCACATGACATCATCGCCACTGACGGTTTTTCCAAGGAGTATGGGGATATTAAATTGCCGGGGGTTTTTCTTATAGCGAGTGAGCATCTCCTTGAAGCCAACCTCTTGGGGGTGTCTTGAGGGAATCTCGACGCCTACAGCGGCTTTTCCGGGTATGGGGGCGATGATGCGAATAGAGGGGGCTTGTAGATTGAGGGCGATGTCGTTTTCAAGAGTGGTGATTTTTTGAACTTTAACCCCGACAGCCGGGTGAACTTCAAAAGAGGTGATGGTGGGGCCGCAGTTGATTTCTCCCACATGCGCTTCGATGCCAAAACTTGCTAAAGTCTCTTCTAAGACGCGGGATTGGTCTTGCAGATCTTTTTTGTAGGTTGGGGCATCGATAAGTTTATTAGATGAAGAGAGGAGGTTGATGGGAGGAAGTTTATAATTTTTGTAGGCGCTTTTAAACGAAGCTTTTCGTTCAGTTGGAATATCTCCTGCAAGCTCGGGCCTTTTTTTCTTATTGTTGATTAGAAGCTCAGGCAGTGGAGAGCTGATTGAAGGTTTTGACGGGGCAAGTATTGGGGGAGGAGCCTTCTCTAAAAAGCGTTCATATTTAGGTTCAAAAGCGGCTTTTTTCAGTTCTTTTGGGGGCAAGGCGGCGAGGGGGGGCTTTTTTTTCTTGATTCCCCAGTCGATGTTTGGCCAGTTGCAGTTTTTGGCTAAACGTTTGCTAAACCCTATAATGGCAAGTGAAACTTTTTTTGTTCCCCGAATGACATCGAGAATTTTGATCTCTGCAAGCAGAATAAAACTCATAATAGAGGTCATGGAAAAGGTGAGAAAGACTCCCACATTACTCAATACTTTCTGCAGGCTGTAGCGTGGAATGTCGTGGAAGAGAAAGTAGGTGGGAATGCCTCCGAGGTTATAGCGAGTCGCTTGACTAAAAAAAGGAGACTTTAGAGTCAGTTTTTGACTTACAACGCGCTCTTTAAAAAAGGAGTAGTCCATAGAGTGTGTTTCTGCAAAGAGATTCAACAAAAAGGAGAGGGAGAGGATGAGAGAAAAAAAGTAGGTTACCTTAAAGGGGAGGTGAGGAAGTTTTCCGGAAACTAGGAGCTTCCATCCCATAAAGAAAAGAAGACCCACAACGAGATAGGAAGTGATGCCAAAGCAGTAATTGAATAGAAAGCCAATACCATGGCCGATAAGTCCTAGCCAATTTTTTTCATGCTCGCCGTCTATAAAACTTAAGAGTGCTAAGAGCACGGTCATTGACAGTGCTAAAAAAAGCAGGCCTTTTGCTTCCGGATGGGTTGGAGATTCTGACTTATTCTTCTTCACACCCATTCAATAACATAATTCCGATTTTTTTTACAGAAAATGGGCGAACGACGGGACTCGAACCCGCGACCCCTGGAATCACAATCCAGTGCTCTAACCAACTGAGCTACGATCGCCATAAAAAAATGAGTCCTTATTTTCTAATAAATGGGTGATTTTCGTCAAGGCGATTGGGATAAAAAAGAAGAAAAGAAGCCAAGGCAGGGGAAGAGATTTTACATAGAGGAGAAAGGAATAAGCGGTTGGTGCATAGGTGACCGTTCGGATTAAAAAAAGTGTATAAAGCTCGGTTAGAGGCATTAGGAAAGGAAAGAGAAGGGAAAGGAGCACAAAAAAAAGGGAGATTGTCACCCCGAATGGATAAAAGAGATTATAAAAAAAGCTTAAAAGGGGATAGCGCCCAAAGACATGAAGAAGAAGAGGGAGGGTAAAGAAATTGACAGCAAATGATAAAGCTACTGCATTTCGAATCAATCCGGCGAGGAGGTAGATGTGTTTTTCGATAAATGAGAGGGAGAGAGCCTCTTTGCGTTTTCTTTTGGGTAAACATCTCCAAAGCGCCTTGTCGATAGGAGCTGTTAAAGTGATAAGGCCAAAAGTTGCAAGATAGCTGAGCTGAAAGCCGAGGGAGAGAAGGTTGAGGGGGTTGATGAGAAAAGAGAGGATAAAGGCGATAGATAGCGCATTTAAAGCGCTGCACTTTCGGCTGATCATTCGACCGGATAAAGGAATTAAAAGCGCGATCCAGGCGCGCGTAATTGAGGCAGTGGGACCAATATAAATAAAGAAAAGAGTGAGTAAAACCATCATGGAAAAGGCAGAAGAGCGAAGAGGAAAAAAACGGGAGAGAAAAAAAGTTAAAAAGAGGGAAAGCATGGCAAAATGAAAGCCGGAAATAGCAAGAATATGGCTTTGGGCAAGCCTGTCAAATTCGTATTTTAATGAACGCTCTTCTAAATCACCCGTTAGCAGCGTTGCAAAAAAAAGGTAGGTTTTTTTCTTTTTCACTCGTTTTCTTAAAAACTTACGGAGTTTATTTTTCAATCGATAACGTTTTCCGGTAAATCTTGAGCTTTTTAAAGCGGCTGTCCATTTTGTGGGTTTAAAAAGGGAGAAATTTGGGCTTTTTTGAATAAGTGTTCCTTCTAAAAGATAATCTGTATCCGCGTTTGGGTGTTTTCCGTAAAGAGGGCGGAAGATATGGCAAGGTAAATTTTTGTACTCGTTGATGCCATCACTGAATTTGATGATTGTCCCGGTATATTGAGTTCTCCATCCAAAACTCGCTTGTGTCTTTTTTAATACTTTGGGGTGAAAATAGGCTGTTCCTATTTGAGCATCTGATATTTTCGGGGGGAGGCTGAAGTGGACGTAATAAAAGCTCACGGTCATTAAGATGATTAAGGGTAGGGAGCGGTTTTGTAAAAAGAAAAGCAGTGCGAAGGGGAGTGTAATGAGTCCAATACAAGAGAACAGAGCTCCAAAAAGCATGGAAAGAGCGTAGTCAAAAGCGGGAGCATCTTTATATTCAAGAATCGGTTTTGCTAGCTGCGAAAATCCAATTCTTGAGGTTGTTTCGGTATACATAGCAAAGAAGATGCAAACAAAATCTTATAATGTCAAGTTGGATGGCGTGTCTGTTTTTGACTCTTCTTCGATGCAGCGATTGATCAAACGCGCACCCCGGGTTCCTGTGATATAGTGAAAAAACCACTCGAGCATGACACTAAAACGGTTGCGAAATCCGATGAGGTAGGCGACATGCAGCCCGCCCCAGATGACCCAAGCGAGAAAGCCGGTAAATTTTAGACCTCGAAAGTAGCCGACAGCTTTTAGACGCCCAATTGTGGCTAAACTTCCTTTGTCAAAGTAATTAAATTTACGCCGCTTTTCTTTTGGAGTTTCATTTTTGATGATTTTAGAGACATAAGAGCCCATTTGAATGGCAACGGGGGCAATTCCAGGCAAGATCTGCCCCTTCTTATCTTTAGTAGAGGCGGCATCTCCAATGACAAAAATTTCGGGATAATCAGGAATGGATAGATCCTCTTCGACAAGGGCCCTTCCTTGCCGGTCAAGTGGTATATCGAGCTTTCGAAGCAATGGCGAGGCTTGATTGCCTGCAGCCCAAATTACATTGTGGCCTTCAATTAAAGTTTCTCCAATTCGAACACCCTCATCAGAAATATCGGTGACCAGCTTTTCAGTCAAAACCTTCACCCCCATTTCTTCGAGATCTTGTTTTGCCCGCTTTGAAAGTGAGGAAGGATAAGGAGGAAGAACGCGGGGCGCCCCTTCGATTAAGTAAATTTTTGATTTTTTAGGATTGATGCGGCGAAAATTTTTAAACATGGTCTTGTAGGCGATTTCAGCAATCGCTCCTGCCATCTCGACACCTGTTGGCCCAGCACCAATGATGATAAAGTTTAAATACTTCGCAGCCTTTGAAACGCTATCTTGTCTTTCAGCCTTTTCAAAGGACATTAAGATATGCTCTCGAATCGTCAGGGCGTCTTTCACCGTCTTAAGCCCTGGGGCGAGTGCTTCCCATTCATCGTGGCCGAAATAAGAGTGCCGCGCTCCGACTGCCAAAACAAGGTAGTCATAGTTGAGAGTGTCTCCATTTCCAAGCCGAATGAGCCTTTTTTCTTTATCGATGTCGACCACATCCCCCATCATAACGGTTGTATTTTTATGCGAGCGAAAGATTTCTCTTAAGGGGACAGCGATATCTGCAGGGGAAAGAGCAGCAGAAGCAACTTGGTAGAGGAGAGGTTGAAAGAGGTGGTGATTGGTCTTGTCGACTAAAAAGACGTCCATCTCAGCTTTTTTAAGCCTTTGAACGACCCTTAAGCCACCAAATCCCCCACCGACAACAACAACTTTTGTATACGCCATAATAATAGTATATAATATAGGGAGTATTTACATGTAAATCAAAGATGTGAATAACTAAAAAACACTTTTTTTAGGGGCGAGCCTTAAGCATTTTTAATTCTTTCGAGAAAATCAGCTTTTTCTACAGAGTCTTGTGGTAAGAATTTAATAAGGTTAGAAGTCATATCCCATTTTTCTTCTATAATATAGAAGTCAATCAACTCAATCATAATATTTTCTTTTAAAAACTTGTCGTCTATTTTGTTTAAGAATGAACATATCACAATTAGTTTGTCAAAATATTTAATTTTATTAATAAACTTTATTGAATTTTTATTTACGATCTTTTGATCGGTAATATTAGATATCGCACAAAAAGCAGTGATATGAATATTTTCGAATTCTAATTTGGTTAAATTATTAAATTCTGAATCGTTAATTTTTATTACAATTCTATAGAAAAGGTTAGAGATGATTTTTTCTTTATAAATGTGATTGGAATTCATTAATTTTTTTTTAATAGAATTTGCAATATTTAGGGCTGAAGAAAATTCTTTTTTTCTTAAAAAATTCGAGAATCTTGCCTCAAGTAAGCGAATATCTTGAATAGGCGCAGGGTTAGGGTCTTGAATAAGGACTGGGTTAGGGTCTTGAATAGGTGCAGGGTTAGGGTCTTGAACAGGCGCAGGGTTAGGGTCTTGAATAGGCGCAGGGTTAGGGTCTTGAATAGGCGCAGGGTTAGGATCGTGAATAGGGGCGGGATCTAGAGGACAACAAAATTTGAAAAAAACCTCCATTAGAAACATGACGATAAGAAAAAGAGGAATAATGATGATAAGTAGGGGCGAGAGGAGGAAATAAACGAGGATGTGCACGGTCTTGAGAACGCATGATTCCTCATTAGGAATAAGAAAGTTAATTGTTTTAATAGTATAGGGTGCAATTGTTTCCATTGGATCTAATTATATCATGTACTTTAATAATTCTATATCAATAAAATAATGATTTGTCGTTTATAGGGGTTTTTTAAAAAAGGTAGCGAAAATATCGCTCTTTTCGGTAGTTTGGTGGCCGTATGGTCAAATTAGAAAAACTTTTTTCAGAAAACCGTGAGAAGCTGAAGCTTACGTTAGTTACTGGGGCAAAAGGGCTTACAAAAAGGGTCAAGGTTCCTGAAATTTATCGACCCGGTTTGAGTCTTGCAGGGTATTTGCATAGCTACTCTCCGAGGCGCATTTTGATCTTTGGCCGAGTGGAAACGGAGTATTTAAGGGAGCTTGATCTCATCACAAGGCAGAGCCGTTTGGAGGGGATTTTAGGCGATAAGGTTCCCGCTGTCATTGTCACAAGGCGGTTTAAGCCTCCTAAAGAGTTGATCCAGCTTTGCACGACTTTTGACATTCCTCTTTTTCGCTCTGCTTTACCCACTATGGCTCTTCAAAGTCAATTGACGGTGATTATGGCGGAGGAATTTTCTCCGTCGGTGTCATGTCATGGAACTCTTGTTGAAGCATTTGGGGTCGGTGTATTGATTCAGGGGGATTCGTCTGTCGGTAAAAGTGAGACGGCTCTTGGATTAATCGAAAGAGGGCATCGCTTGATTTCCGATGATGTCGTAAAGGTTAAAAAGAAAGAGGGCTCTTATTTGGAAGGAACCGGACCTGAATTGACCCGCCATTTACTTGAAATTAGAGGGATTGGAATTATTAATGTGGCTCATCTTTTTGGCGCGGTTTGCATCAGTGAAGAGAAGCGCATCGATATCATTGTCAAACTTGAAGAATGGGATGATGATCATTTTTATGATCGTGTCGGTTTGGAAGAAAAAAAAATCGATATTTTAGGACTAAAAGTTCCTTATCATTTGCTGCCTGTGAAGCCTGGACGTGATGTTGTTTTACTTCTAGAAACGATTGTATTAAACTATCGTCTTAAGCAGATGGGATACAATTCTGCAAAAGAATTTAATATTAAACTTCTTGATGCTATTGCTAAAAGGCAGAAACGTAAACCGGCGCCTCTGCTTTTAAAGGCAATACACGAAACATGAGATGAATATGTGCAAAAGTAGCTATGGTTCAAACTGATCGGGAAATCGTTATTAAAGGGGTCCCTGTAAGTACAGGTATGACTATCGGTACACTCTTTTTCATCCCCCCAAATAGTTATGAACTTCCTATTTTTTCATTAAATTCAAGTCAGGTAGAAAATGAAATTCAGCGCTTTCGATCCGCCATTGATCAAACCCGTAAAGATCTGCTCTCATTAAAAAATTATCTTATTTCTGAAGGGCACAGAGATGCTGCAACCATTATTCAGTCGCACTTGCAACTTCTAAGCGACCCTTTTTTAACAACTTTTGTTGAAGAGCAGGTGCTAGAGAAATTACAAAATGTGGAGAGCATTTATGATGCCGTGATTTCAAATTACGAGGGCATTTTTTCAAAAGTGAAGGATCATTTCTTTCGTGAGCGCTTTTTGGATGTAAAAGATCTCTCCTATCGCGTCCTCCGCCACTTGCTGCCAAAAGCCTCTCATCCTTTTTCAAAACTTCCCAAAAATGCAGTTATTTTTGCACAAGAGCTCGTCCCCTCTGATACGGCAGAGGCGTCTCATCATAGTGTCGCAGGGTTTGTTACATTGATGGGGGGACAAACTTCTCATGCTGCACTGATTGCAAGGGCAAAGGGAATCCCCTATATCTCCAGCGTCGATGTGACTCGCTTTAAGGAGTTTCATTTAGCCCAGGTTTTGCTCGATGCCACAGCGGGAGAGATTGTCATTTGTCCAAGTCAAAAAAGATGTCAAACTTACCGATCGACTCTTTCGAATACGCTTCAGGCTAAAGCTCCAATTTCTTTTTCTCCACTCAAAACCCTGGATCATATCGAAGTGGATCTTTTAGCGAATATCGAATCTGAATCGGATCTTCCCCTTGTAAAAAATAGCGGCACCAAAGGCGTTGGTCTTTTTAGGACGGAATTTCTGTTTCCCTTCCACGAAATTTATCGGATCTCCCAAGATGATCAAGAGAGGGTTTATACTCAAATTGTTCAATCTTTAGATGGAATACCGGTCGTGTTTCGTCTCTTTGATATTGGTGGAGATAAGGGATTTGGTTTTATAAATAAAGAGCCCAACCCGGCTCTTGGCTGTCGAGGGATTCGATTTTTACTTAATCATCCCGATATTTTCTCTCGTCAGGTGCGTGCTTTATTGATAGCCTCAGAGTTTGGTCCTATTAAACTCTTAATTCCTATGGTCACTCATTTCGATGAGCTTCTTCGTGCAAAGTCTTTTATCTTAAGTGAAGCAAAAAAGATGAAACTAGAGGCTTCTGTTCCTGAAATTGGCGCGATGATTGAAGTTCCCTCAGCAGCTTTAATGAGTGATCGATTAGCTAAAGAGTCTGCGTTCTTCTCAATTGGAACAAACGATCTCATTCAATATACTTTAGCAACCGATCGGTTAAATCCTAAATTTTATGAAGAGGCTTCTGAGACGCTGATTAGCGTTTTAAGGTTAATTGAAATCATCGTAAAAAATGCGCCTAATATCCCCATTTCTGTCTGCGGAGAGTTAGCGTCTGATCTCAAGTATACCGAAATTTTGCTTGGTCTAGGAATACGGCAGTTTTCTTGCGCGCCTCCTTTTATTATGAGAATAAGAGAAAAAATTTTGACGCTCTCTTTTGAGAAGGCAGAGGCTCTTTCAAAAGAGAGGCTGAAAAGAGAAGTTTAGAAAGGAAGGTTTATTCCGTCTGATTCTTTATCTATCTTCTTATAAACTGTCTCAAGGGCATTTAAAATTAGATCTTCAAGTCCCTCAGCATCGGTGAGAGTTTCGGGATCGATCTTTATTTTTTTGAGCTCTTTTTCTCCATTCAGGGTCACTTTAATAAGCCCCCCGGCACTTTCGCCTTCGAAAATTTTCTTTTGCAGCTCTTCTTGCATCTTTGACATTTGCTCTTCAAAAAGCTTGGCTTGCTTCTTCATTTTGGCAAAACCACTTCCCATCATTGGCTCCTTATTCTTTTTTTACATGAACAGTCTAGCACAAACAGATTTTAGAAAGGATTGCTAATTACTCTTTGAATTCTTTGTGAACGCTTCCATTGAGCTCGACCCCTGCAAAACGCAGGAGGGTTTCGTAGCGAAGCGCCTTATTAGAAGGGGGGGTGGGATCTGAACTATTTTGTTGAATTTCGGGCTTAGGCGGTAAGCTCTTGACAGAGGGGGCAGGAGTAGGAGCAGGCTTAGGCGGCAAGCTTTTGACAGCGGGGGCGGGGGCTTCTTTCAGCTGCATTTCTAAAGCGGTAAGGCGGGAAAAGAGAGATTCAATCGATATGCGGTTCTTGCTCCTTATGAGGTGGAGTAAGATGATCTCTAGCTCATAGCGCTTTAAAGATCGTTTCTGTTGTTTTGTGCTCCATTCAATGAGATAGTCGAGGATATAAAGAAGGTGCTCTTCAGCGTAGCCTTCATTGAGCTCTCTGTAAGTTTTAAGCTCAATGGGCGAGAGCATAGGGACCTCACCGCCAAGTTTAATGGAAAGGTGCAGTCGAAAATGTTCGGAAATTGAGCGGATAAAGTGGTTGAGATCGATACCGCTTTGATAGAGTGAATCGGAGAGTTCAAATGCTTTTTTTAAGTGATGCTCCAGGATCGCTTTGTCAAGTGCAAAAAAAGGCTCTTTTGAAGGAAGGCCAATGAGCTTAATTACGAGCTCTTCAGTAATGGGGCCTTCGCAGCTCATAAGCATTTGATCGAGTAAAGACTCGGCATCGCGAAGAGAGCCTTCGCTTAAGCTCGCAATAAGAGCTAAGGCAGCCTCATCAACAGAAGCATCCATTTCATTGAGTATGGTTTTTAAAGTTTGAATAATGAGACGCTCTGGAATTCTTTTTAAATCAAATCTTTGGGTGCGGCTTAATATGGTAGGAAGGATTTTATGCGGCTCTGTAGTTGCAAAGAAAAATTTCACTTTTTCAGGAGGCTCCTCAAGCGTTTTGAGAAGAGCGTTAAAGGCCTCTTTTGTCAACATGTGAACTTCGTCGATAATGTAAATTTTAAAGCGGCCATTTGATGGAGTGTAACTGACGCTTTCATTGATCTGGCGAATGTCATCGATTCCGCGGTTTGAGGCGCCATCGATCTCGATCACATCCAAGGAGCGTCCTTCTTTGATCTCTCTACAGGATGTGCAACGGTTGCAGGGTTCTTTTTTACCCTCATTTTCCTGGCAATTCAGCGCTTTTGCAAGAAGGCGGGCGAGTGTGGTTTTTCCTGTGCCTCTAAGGCCTGAAAACAGGTAAGCATGACAAACACGCTCTAATTTTAAAGCCTGCATGAGCGTTTGGGTAATCGGCTCTTGGCCGACAACTTCAGAAAAACGTTGGGGGCGCCACTTGCGCGCAATGACTTCATAAGATTTCATATTTTTCCCATTGTACAAAATAAGGACAATTATGAGCTAGATTATAGCTCAGTTTGCGGGGAATCCAGAAAGGGAGTAAAATGGGCTTATTGACGATAACGAAGAGATAAAACAAATATGACAGAGGGTGAAAAAGAACCCCCAAAGCCCTCGAAATTAAAAGCTTGGATGAGCGAAAAAGAACGTGGCAAGAGGCTTTTTATCGCCTTTTTACTGCTTCTTTCTCTTGCTCTCTTTCTTCATTTTCGTGAGGTCAGGGTGGAAACGCTCGATCCGGATACGGCAGCTCAACGCTATGTGGTAGCGCAAGTTGACTTTGAATTTCCTGATGAAGAGTCCTCTACGATGATCAGAAGACAAGCTTCAAGCGCGATTGGACCCATTTATCGACTCGATACGGAAACGGTCCAGAGTTATCGGCTCAATTTTGAAAAAGAGATCGTTTCGGATCCATCTTGGAGAGCCATTATTGAAGGCGATGGCTTTGATGTCATTTATAACGCTTCTGAAAAGGTGGAAGAAATCCTTTTGGAGAGTCAGTTCACGGATCCAAGAACACTGCAGAAAATTAAAGAGCTTTCGATTTCTACAAGAAATTTTCAGCCCTTGGTCGAAATTCAAACGGAAGAAGCCGTTGTTTTACCGCGAGAATATTGGCAACGAATTCTTCAAGATCTTCCAAAATCGAACAACAATTTAGGAAAAGCTATTCAAAGTGCTGTTGCCTATTTTTCGAAACATGACTACCAACTTGTCCGCGATACCTATACCCAAGAGGCGATAAAGGAAGTCATCGAAGCGAAAATCCCCCCTAAATATTCTAAAGTCAAGGCAGGCTCGCCCATTATCAATCAGGGGCAAAAAGTGACCCCCCGCCATTTAGCCATGCTTCAAGGAATGAAGCAGGCACTTGCCGAGAAGCAATCCCTTTGGCGGCCAACACCCATTATTGGAAGTCTGATCTTTGCCCTTATTATTCTCTCGCTCGGGGCCTTTTATTTTGCGGCAAATCAACCGGAATTTTTTCGCTCAACAAAAAATTTATCTCTATTTGCAACAATCGTCATTCTTACACTTATCATTGCAAAAGTGACCGAATACTTTATGATCCACAACGTCAATCACTTAATTGATGACGTTCGTTATCCTCTTTTTGTTCCCTTTGCGGCCATCCTCCTTGCCGTCTTAATCAATAGTGAAATCGCTTTTTTCACTTCTGTTTTTTTAAGTGTGATTATTGGGATCAGTTTAGCATTCGAACATAATCGTATGCTTGTATTGAATTTAATCACCGGTATTGTAGCGATTGTTACGACCCGAAACTTAAGCAAGAGAAAGGAGGTTTTTGCAGTCTCTGCAAAGGTTTGGCTTGTCTCTATACCGATTTTAATTGGATACAATTTCATTGAAAATCTCTTTTTCAATGTCACAACATTTACAGATATTTCAAGCTCGCTGATTTTTATGGTGATAACGGCGATATTAATTGTTGGGGTTTTGCCTATTTTAGAGTCCATATTCCATGTGATGACCGATATCACCCTCATGGAGTACATGGATCCAAATAATGAGCTTCTAAGAAGATTGAGCATTGAAGCGCCCGGAACCTATCAGCACAGCCTGGTAGTCGGTTCGCTTTCCGAGGCTGCGGCGCAAGCGATTGGAGCTAACGGTCTTTTCTGCCGCGTTTCAACGCTCTATCACGATATCGGAAAACTCATGAATCCTCACTATTTCACAGAGAATCAAATGGGAGGATTTAATATTCATCAACTCCTAACTCCACAAGAGTCTACTCAGGTGATTATCGCTCACGTCCCAGAGGGTGTTGCCTTAGCAAAAAAACATGGATTGCCCGAGGGCATTATCGATGTGATCAAGCAGCATCATGGAACCACTCTTGTCTATTACTTTTACTGCAAGATGGTGGAGCAGATGGGAGGGGATACCGATGCTGTTGAAGAAGCAAAATTCCGCTACCCCGGACCCAAACCTCGATCGAAAGAATCTGCCATTATCATGATAGCCGATACCGTTGAAGCCGCTTCACGCTCAGTTGAAGATCCTTCTGAAGATTCTTTGAATGAAATGGTAGAAAGGCTTGTTTCAGATAAGGCTGATGAAGGTCAATTTGATGAGTGTCAGTTGACTTTTGAAGAACTTGGAATCGTGAAGAAGACCATTGTGAGAACTTTAGCGGTTACTCGGCATTTGCGCGTGAAGTATCCAGAACGAAAACGATAGAAGTCTAATATTTTTTGTCCGGATATCGGTCGCAAATCGATTTTTTTAAGATTTTTTCAATGATTATATCAGGGATCAGCCAACGCGAAAGAAAGAGAGCAAATCGGTAGCGCCAGTCAAAAATATAGAGGCGTTTTTCTTTTTGAATTTGTTTTAAAATCAATTTCGAGGCTTTAGAGGGAGAAAGCGCTTGCTTAGTCGGGTGCTGGGGGTAGTTTTTGGCAGCTTTTAATCGAAAGGCTGTTTCAATCTGTCCCGGGCATGCGGTTAAAATACGAATTCCAAACGGAGCCATCTCTTTGTCAAATCCAAGTGAAAAATTTGTGACAAAGGCTTTTGAGGCGCTATAGACACAAAAAGTGGGGTAGGAAAAAAAACTTGCGGCAGAAGAGATATTGAGGATCACTCCTTTTTTTTGTTTGTTTTTCATAAACCGCGCTGCAGAAAGAGTTAATTCAAGAGTTGCTCTCGCATTGATATCTAAAATAGAGAGCTGCTCTTTAGTGCTGTGCATCAACGCCGGACCATAGAGACCGATCCCTGCATTGTTGATTAAGAGATCAATATCCTGCTCATTCATGAGTGCCGTGAGTTCTTGACAGGTCTTAGGCTCTTTTAAATCTCCGAGGTGGGTAATCACTTCTGTTTTTTTTCGCAATATTTGAGCGATTTCATAGAGCTGGGATTGATCTTTTGCGGTTAAGATCAGTTTTGTATTAAAGTTTGCAAGCCGCTCTCCAACGTGAAGGGCAATCTCTGATGTGGCGCCCGTAATGAGGGCTGTTTTGATTTTTTCACAATTCATCAATTAACTTTTTAACTTTTTTTTCTAGATCCAAATCAGCTTCTTCAATGGCTTTTTGGATTGGCTTAGTGATCTCTTTTTGAGTTTGTGCATAAATTTTGAGTTTGGGTTCTGTGCCGGAGGGTCTGAAAATAAAACGATTATGGTCTTTTAAATGGAAGGCAATGACATCTGACTTTGGTAAAGGAAGAGGCTCCTTTGTTCCTTCTTTTAAATTAAGGCGCTCTTGATTCAGGTAGTCATCAATCGAGGCAACCTCCACTCCAGAGAGCTTGCTTGGAGGATGGTTTCTTAGCTGCATCATCTTTTCGCTCATCTTCTTTTTACCTTCGACTCCCTCGAAGTTTTTTGAGAGCATGACATTTCGATAGAGACCATACTTTTCATAAATGAGATGGAGAAGATCGATAAGCGTTAAGCCTTCTTTTTTGAGTTGCAAAGCGATTTCAGCGAGAAGGAGGTTGGCTGAGACTCCATCTTTATCGCGTGCGTAAGGCCCAAGTAGATAACCTTGAGACTCTTCCGCTCCAAAAAGAAATTTATACTTCTGATTACCCTCTTCCCATTCATGTATCTTTTCCCCGATATATTTAAAGCCCGTGAGGACTTCAAAACATTTTTGATGAAAAGCTTCACTGATGATCTTAAGCAGCGATGTTGTGACTATGGTTGTACAGACCGCACCCTTTTTAGGGAGGCTTTTGTTGATTTCATGGGAGTTTAAAATGTGATAGAGAAGAATGAGGGCCATTTCATTCCCATTTAATTGTCTTGGCACGCTTTTGTGGAAGACGACGCAGCCAATGCGATCTGCATCAGGGTCATTAGAGAGGAATAGGTCCGCTTCTTCTTTAATCATTTGTTCAATGCCGAGTTGTAGAGCGTTTCTCTCTTCAGGATTTGGAAAAGGGGCGTTGGGGAAATTCCCGTCGGGGGTTGATTGCTGCTTCACTAGTGAGAGGGTTGTAAACCCGGCTTCTTTAAGGGCTAAAGGGGTCAGGGTAATTCCTGCGCCATGAAGAGGGGAGTAGATAATTTTTAATTCATGGCCGGTACGTCGATTTTCATCGCGATAGAATTGATAAGGCAAGATTGCTTCGATAAAAGTTTTGTCAAAAGAGGCGTCTACCCATTCAAATTCATCTTTAAGAGCGATTGCAAAAGGATCGGTAATTTTTTTGACCTCATCCACAATCCCCAGGTCGTGAGGGGAAACGACTTGTGCTCCATCAGCCCAATAGACCTTATAGCCATTATATTCGGGAGGATTGTGAGAGGCTGTAATCATGATGCCGGCAGAGCAGCCATACTGCCTAACCCCAAAGGAGACGATGGGAGTGGGACGAAGCTCCTTTGTGACATAGGCTTTCACTCCATCTGCCGCTAAAACTTGCGCCGCCTCAATGGCAAACTCCCGCGAGTGGTGGCGATTATCGTAGCTAATAAAAACTTTTGGATTTTTAAAAAATCGCTTTAGATAAAGAGAGAGACCCTTTGTTGCCATCCGAATGGTGTATCGATTCAGACGTCCAAAGCCGACCCCCATTTTCTCTCGGACGCCGCCAGTACCAAAGCTTAGGGGTTCTGAAAAAGCCGATTGGAGCTCTGATGGATCTTCTTTTTGAAGGCGTAGAATTTCATCACGCATTGACTGCTCAATTGGACCTTGAAGCCAGCTCTCAACATTTTTTGAAAAAGACATTTCATTTGCCTATAACCATCTTTTCTTACTATAGCTCAAAACTTATGCTGAGATAAAGCAAATTAATGATATACCGAAAATGATTCAAAATCCCAAATTTTGAATCATTTTCGGTATATAGGCAAGATAGATATTTGGCAATTAAGCGCAGCAGCAGTAAACAAGAATAAGAAAAATCAAAATAGCAGGTAATCCACCTGCGACTAATAGGGTTGCCGTGTAAGCGAATACAGCAAAAGAGATAGAAATCATCAGCACAGTAAGAACCACGCATCCGAGAATAAACAGTCCAGTGATCATTAGGCAGCTACACCCTGCAGTAAGTTCCATGCAATCGTTAGCAGCAGAGCTAATGTCTAGATCGAAGAGGTTCGAATTCTGAACGTTCTCATCATCTTGCAAAGCATGTGATATATATATGTTTTGGGCTTGTGGTGAATTTAAACTGTTCTCTACACCCATAAGAAACCTCTTTTTTTGGATAATTTCTCATATTTTAAGATTATGTTTATTTAAAACCAAGAATTTTTTTTTTTGACGTGGGTGCAAAACTGCAGTGCCGCTCCTATAGTCGATTAAATCTTAAATGATAAAAATGGACTCAGCGAGACAAAGCTAAATAAAGCCGCAGGGCATAGGCCGACGAAGCCTTGCCCAAGTGGGCGAGATGAGGAGAAGGATCCATTTAGCAAAGTCGTAGCAAGTTCATTTTTATCATTTAAAATTTAATCGACTATAACAGAACAAACGATGCAGAAAATTGCAGCTAATATAGTACAAAAGTTTAAAGAAGGAGAGGCGAAAAATGCACTAAAAGCTTTTTTTTTAGCTCCTGAGCCTTGTTCAGAAAACTGAATTTACTATCATCCTCTTCTTGAGAAAGATTATAATTATTTATAAAACTATTTTTTTCAATTATATTTGAATTGTTCATCTTTCAACCTAATTAATTATTAAGATAAAGTTACACACTCAAGCAAAGTTGCACACTCAAGATTACGGTAAAAATACAGAATAAAGCTAGAAAAAAGAAACCGGCTAGAAACAAGTAAATAGAGGGAAAGACGATACAAAAAATCATAAATGTAAAATAACAAACCAAAGAGAGAATCATAAATAATACAGTATAAACGACGAAATCACAGGTAGAGCATAAAGATTCTTCTGCTTCTTCTATGGATTCGGCATATGTGAACTTGTAACCTTCGTTTAGATAAGCCTTTTTAGCTTGTTCGATTTGACTCTTCTCAAAAAGCTCTGTAACTTTAAATGTTGCTTTAGAAGGGTTCTGAAAAGAAGACAAAAGAAACTTTTTTTGAAACTTAAGCGGATAGGTTAAATCATCGCTGTTGTTATCAGCATCATTTCTTACAAAAAAAAGAATATCTTTATTTTTTATTTTAAAATTATTTACAGAAAAAGAGAGATCAGGATCAATTTCAGGAGAATTATAGGATCGGAAAAGATCTTCAACCTCTAAAAAAAGGTTTTTATTAACGACATAATCAGAGGTAATAGGATATAGAATTGATTTCATGTTAATAATTATTATGCAATATCTTGATAAAAAAATCGAGAAAAAAATAATTACCCCTATTATTGGCGATCTAAAATTTCTTCTTCAGTGAGGAGGGGGGCATCCTTGTGGTTGATTCCTTCGCAAGACTTGGCTGCTTCATCCCAATTTTTTTGGCTTTTAAGGATAGAGGGCCAAAAGGGAAATGTGCGGCATTGCTTGGGGCGGGCATCATAAAGGGAGCATTTTGTGCTTTTTAGGAAAATGCAGGCATACGTTGCGGGATCCTCAAGGAGTGAAATTTTCTTTCCTACTTGGCGGGTGTAGCGGCGTAAAAAAGCCTCTTCGCTTAGATTTAAATGTTTGGATAGAAGTGAGATATCTTCTTCTGTCAGCCAGACATATCCCGGAGCCCCTGTGCAGCAAGCGCCGCAGGCAGTGCAGCCGAAGTGCAGGCCTTCTTTATACCATGAGCTCAAAACTTGCGCTCCTGTCTAATAACCAGCTTGCCGGGCTGCGCTCTTTGGATGTGAATGTCTGAACCAAGAGTTGGGTTTTTGAAAGAGTTAAGAGGTTCCATGAACCATTATGGAGCTTCGAAATGCTTCCTGGATCGAGGATGATAGGGAGGTGATTAGAGCGGAGATCTGCGCAAATTTGTCTATGAGTATGGCCATGAAGGTAGAGTTGAATTCGTAAATCACCTCGAATGCGTTTCTCTAATAAATCGCCTCCTTCCATATTTCGTTTTTTTTTATCATTAGCGAAAAAGGGAAAGTGGTTCAAAAGAATAATTTTGGCATCTTTTGGAACATCGGCTAGTACTTTTTTGAGTTTTTCATCGATTTCAGGGGAGTATTTTCCATTGGAAAGAAAGAGAGAGGTCGAGAGTGTCGTGTCTAATGCGATAATCCAAAACCCTTCTTTAAACTCAAAGGCGGCTACTTTATCTTTTTCTAAAGAAAACCGATGGCGCTGTTGAGTTGGAAAATCATTTTTAAAATAGTGGTAAAAGCGCCGTGTTCGATCGGAAAATCGGGTGTAATGGTCATGGTTCCCAGGAATTAGGAAGGTGTGGATGCCTCTTTTTTTGACTTCATCGATAAAAATACGCGCTAGTTGATACTCGCTTTTTTGCGATGTAGTCGTTAAGTCCCCTGTAATCAAGAGGTCAGTCACTCCTTGATTTTTCAAAAAATCCGGGAGCATTTTGACTTTCTCATTGATGTAGAGACGCCCTCTTTTTAAGAGCAGATTGGCAGAGCCAAGCCACCGCTTTGAAAAAAACTGAAGAGGGCTAAAACAAAATTTTGAAAAATGCACATCTGAGATATGCGCTATCCGAATCTCACTCATTTGAGAAGCAGTATAGCAAAATCGGCGATATTATGCGCTTTTTTTCTGATGGTCAAGCTTATGCTGCAATTTGTGGGATCGATCTCTCGATTGTATTTTTACGACTTCATTCCACTGTTTCCCTTCGGGATGGATGCCTGCAGGCCCTGTCGCATAATCGATTTCAATACCGGGCTGTTGGCGTTTTGACCGTTTTTTCTTTCCTTTAGCCTTCTTTTGTTGCATGTTTTTTTCGAGAGAATGAAGCTTCTGGCTCAGCTTCTCTTCTTTCTTTAATTTCTCTTTATCTAAATTTTTATTATGAAAATCTTTTTTTAGATTTTCTAAAGAGAATGTTTCGCTATCTTTTTGATAGTCAAGGCTTTGGCTTTTACGAACCATTTTGCGTCGAACTTGATTTCGACGATGGGGCGAGTTCTTCATAATAAACCTCCGTAAAGTACTATAGTCGATTGAATCTTAAATGATAAAAATGGACTTGCTGTGACTTTGCTAAATTGATCCTTCTCCTCACCTTGCCCACTCGGGCAAGGCTTCGTCGGTCGGAGCCCTGCGGTTCAATTTAGCTTTGTCTCGCTGAGTCCATTTTTATCATTTAAGATTCAATCGACTATATTGTTTATTATGAATTAGTATTAATTAATTTTTCAACACTATTAACTTGAATAAACTTTTTCCAATACTTTTCTCGAATACGAAATCCTTTAAGGTTTGGAATAAAGCGAGGGGGCGTAATCACTTCTCCCGGGAAAAATCCGGGGCGCCAAAGGGCTATTTCTTTGTGAGAGCGTGAGATTGTGAGGGTTGGCAGCTTAAAAAGAGAGGCTAAGTGTCCTAAAGAGCTGTCATTGCCGACAAGCCCTCCTGATTCATAGACAAAGGCTGCAAGATCGCTATAAGTTGGAAAAAGAGGGCTTTCGGGAAACAGAAAGCGTTCATGGGGAGCAACGCACATACAGGGCTCAAATCCCTTTTTGATAAGGCGTTTTGCAAGAGTTTCATATTTTTTCTTAGGCCAATTTCTTTCAGCAGCTCCGCTTGCGGGATGGAAGATAAGGCGGTTTCTATATTTTTTATAAATGAGATTAGGAGGAGGGACCATGCCGGTTTCTTTATTTGTTGAAACGGTGGAAGCTAAGTTGTCACAGAGGGACTGTTTGGGGTCGAAGATAATATCTTGAGGCATTATGGGGTTGTGTTTTTGAGGCTCAAGGGTAGGAAAAATCGTGATCAAATGAGGCCATCTTTTTTCTCTTAAATTATAGGATCGATTGGTATTGTCATTTTGGTGATAAATCACATCAGCTTGGAGCGCCTTTAAAGAAAAAGGCCGGATCTCTACACTTGGAAACCAGTGACGCAGTGAGAGGATCTTATCGTGAAAAACAGTGACCTTAAATCCTTTTCGAACGCAAGCTTCTGCTGCGATCATCATCATTAAGGCGTCTCCAATGCCGCTAGCCGGTATAATGGCTGCTTTTTCCATAAACTTTCTTAAATCGGTTGTAAACATGGGTTACGGGTAAAAAAAGAGGCCAAAAGTGATCGCGGAAAGTGAGGCCTATGCCTTTAAAATTTGGGAGAGGAAAGGGAGTTGTGAGGAGATCATTTTTAAAAAAATCAGGGCGCCAAAGGCGAATTTTTCTTGCATTTCCAGATAGGGTAAGGGTTTGAATTTTTAAATTAGAAGCTAGATGACCAAGGCCTGAGTCATTTCCGATAAAATATCCGGATTCATAGATGTAGTGTGCGGTTTCATTTAAATTGTCAAAAAAAGGCACATCAATCCCTTCACTCTTAGCAAATTCCCAATAGGGGTATTCGCTTTTTGAAACTAAAAAGGCAGGCGAAAAGCCATCGGAAATCAATTTTTTCGATAGAGAAATAAATTGCTTAGGAAGCCAATTTCTCTTCACGCTAGAGCTTGTCGGATGGAGGATAATTCGTTTTTTATATTTTCTGTAAGTGGCATTCAATGGCGGGGTTAAACCATTTTCTTTTGAAAAACTGCCTCCAAAAAATTTTTCAAGTCCAAGCGCAATGGATGAGGCCACGGTCATTTTGGGATTAAATAGAAAATCCTGCTCTTTTTTGGCTCTACAAGGGCTAGGAAAAAAAACATGCATGGAAGGAAGGTTTTCTCGTATTCGAAAAAGATCCCAGGCTCTTTTTGAGTTGTCATTTTCAATGAGGATAAAATCAAAACCTGCATAGCAGGAAGAAGGTTTTTTAATTCGTCTCAAAGGGAAAAGAAAAGAGAGCGCTTCGGCTTTTTCGTGAAAAAACGTGGGCTCAAATCCCCTTTGTTCTAAATTGTGATAGGCGATCATCATTAATAGAGCATCGCCTATCCCTGAAGCGCTAAGAAGCGCGACTGTCTTCTTCATCACCAATGGCTGCCTCTGTTAAGAGCACCATGCATGCCATGGATACAGCAGAGCGAAGCGTCTCTTTAATCACAAAAGCAGGATCTAAAACGCCTGCTTTTAGAAGATCTTCAATTTGAGCTGATTGTGCGTTGTAGCCAACGGCATAATCACTTAAGAGGACCTTTTCAAGGATTAGGGAAGGATCTTCTCCACAATTTAAGACAATCTGACGAAAAGGCGCTTCAAGTCCTTTTTTTAGGATCTTCCTTCCGGCGAGTTCTTCTCCCTTAAGGACGATTTTTTCGAGAGTTTGACCGGCTCTTAAAAGACTCACACCGCCGCCCGGAAGAACGCCTCCTGCGATCGCAGCTTTTGCCGCACATAAAGCATCTTCGAAATTTTGCTTGCGCCTTTTCATATCAGCTTCAGTTATGCCGCCTACATGAATGACTGCAACCCCCCCGGAGAGTTTCCCTTTTCGCTCTAAAAGCTTTTCTTTTTCATAGCCGGAAGCTTTGTTCGAGGCTTCTTTCTTCAATAGGGAAATGCGGTTTTTTATCTCTGCAGCGCTACCGGCTCCTCCAACGATTAAAGTGTGATCCTTTGAGACCACTATTTTTTGAGCAGATCCGAGCTGCTTTGTTTGGACATTTTTGAGCCTATTTCCGCGGTCTTCAGAAATCAGTTCAGCACCGACAAGAATGGCAATATCTTCTAAAAGCGCTTTTCGACGATCGCCAAAACCCGGAGCTTTTATAGCGGTGACCTTTAGATGACCTCGAAGCGAGTTGATAACGAGGGTTGAAAGGGCATCGGCTTCGACATCTTCAGCAATGATCAGAAGCTCTCGACCGGATGTCGCGACACCTTCTAAAAGAGGGAGGATCTCTTGAATCGTCGTAATTTTTTTATCAGTGACTAAAATCAAGGGATTTTCAAATTCACAGATCATTTTATCAGGATCTGTAACAAAGTAGCGGCTGATATAGCCTCGATCAAATCGCATCCCTTCCGCCATTTCGATAAATGAGTCGCGTCCTTTTCCCTCTACGATTGTGATAACGCCTTCTTGGCCGGCTTTTTCCATTGCATCTTTGATCATACGGCCGACTTCCTTGTCATTAGAAGCAGAAATCGTCGCAATTTCCTCGATCTTATCGGAAATTCCGATCGCATTTTTTTCAATTTCTTCTAATAAGAATTCAAGGGTCTTTTCTAAACCTCTTTTGATGTTAATGGGGCTAAAGCCGGAAGCGATATGCTTGATGCCCTCTGTAACAAGAGAATTGAGAAGTAATAAACAGGTTGTCGTTCCATCGCCGCAGCGCTCTTTAATATCGAAAACGACTTCTTTAGCCATGCTCATACCCATATTGAGAAACTGATCTTTATCCTCAATTTCTTTGATTACGCTGTAGCCATCATTTGTAATAAGGGGAGCTTTAAATGACTCATCGAGGCCGACATTTCGGCCCTTTGGACCAAGAGTCGGTCCCACAACATCAGCTAGTTTGTTGATGCCAAGTTTTAGCTTTTCACGCGCCTCTTCTTCAAAAAGGATTTCCTTAGCTGTGCTCATGAGTCGACTCCTTAGATTCATCGTTTAGGAAGAGACGATAATTGAGTTGGAAATTTTGAGCAATCGTTTCGGTATATTTAATTGAGGTTGTGGATTTCTCTGTAGAGGATTTTTTTACTTTTGAACATCAATTTAGCAGCGAGTTCGATCGCTTCTTTTTGCGTGAGTTGGAAGGCGTTTTGAATCTTTTGAACGAGTTTTTTAGGATCCTCATCTACGGGGAAGGGGCCTTGGCCTTCAATGATGAACACAAACTCACCTTTTGGGGCTGTATTTTGAAAGTGATGAAGAAGTTCAAAGGAGGAGCCATTAAGGCTCTCTTCAAATTTTTTCGTCAATTCGCGGGCAATCCAAACCCTGCAGTTGGGATCGATTTCGCTTAATTCTTTGAGGGTTTTGAGTATCTGGTGGGGAGTTTCATAGAAAAGGCTCAAGCCTTGAGAGAGGAGCGCTGTGATAAACGAATGTTTTCTTTCCGACTCTTTTTTGGAAAGAAAACCGAGGAAATGAAAGGGTTCTGAACCACCGATCAAGGTAAGAGCTGTGACAAGAGCGCAAGGGCCGGGCAGGGCAGAGACGGAAATGTTCTCTTCGCGGCAACGTTTGACAAGGCTCGCACCCGGATCTTGAATCAGGGGGGTGCCCCCATCAGAGATCAGCCCAAGAGTGGCCCCTCCTTTCAGATCGGCAATGACGCTTTCTTCACGCTGTTTTTCATTGAACTTATGGAAGCTGATAAGTTTGGAGTGTAAGTCATAATGGTTTAAAAGAATTTTTGATCGTCGCGTATCTTCGGCTAAGAGATAGTCGCATAATTGAACGGTTTTAACAGCTCGATAGGTCCAGTCATCTAAATTTCCAATAGGGGTTGGGATGAGATAAAGCATAAATTAAAGTTAGGTGGCACCCAGATTCGAACTGGGGAATGGGAGCTTTGCAGGCTCCTGCCTTACCACTTGGCCATGCCACCATTTTTGGCAGCTAAGCTTACATGTTCTAAGTCATTATGATCAAGAATTATTTGGCAGAATGAGGAGGTCAAGGGTTAAGTCTTTAGAGAAATCTAAAATTCCCTGCACCTTGATTTTGTCGAATGCAAAATAATCTTTATGACCGGTTCCAATAATACGATTATGAAAATAATCGATGAGGTAGCGGCCGCAACTTGTTTGATCCTTATCTTTCTGGAATTTTTTTGTGGTATCTTTAATTTCTTTCGTAATTGAGAGTTTTTTAGCAAGGTCGTTGGCGTAACGTTTGACTTTTTTTCTTTCTTTATCATTGATGGATTTCCCGGCTGAGTCAAAGTAGGAGATATTGTTCTTTGTTCGATCGACATACAACCCTACAAAATGGTTTCCAATTTTCATGGGAATAAGGAGAGGGTCAAGGCTATTTAAGTCAAGAGCGAGCTTGTTTGCCTTATCCGCATTGGGGCATACAAATTGATAATCAAAGTTTTGTTCATAGGTCTTTTTCAGAGCCTCTAGATAATAAGAGAGATCTCGACCGGTTAATTTTTCATCTTTATCGTGAAAGCGAAAAAGAGCGTGAATCGGGTTTTTTCCATTTTCATCCAGGTTTTTGCATACTTTCCCTTCAATATGACTTAAGTCATTAAAGTTGATTTCATCAATTGCCTTAATTGTATTGTCTTCAAAACGAACTTTTCCGTCCTCTTGATTAAAAACAAAGGAGTTCACGGTTTTATCAAATCCATTCGAATCAAAAACATCTCTAACGGCTTCTTTTACCTCTTTCCAGTTTTCATGATTAAGTCGAAGTGTCCGGCACTCTTCGCTTATGACGCTTACACGATAAAACTTCGATCCTAGAAGTACAGTAGCAGAGCTTTTATAGCTCTCTTTTGGGGCGCTCTGTTCGCTGTAATTGGAAAAAGTATCCTCTTCTTCAAGTTCTATAATGTCAATGTTGTTATTATTAATCATGAGAAAATCCTTCATTATTATAAATAATTTTAACACGATATTAATTATACGTCAATAGATTCTTTAATAACTTTAAGTCAATTATTTCGAATGGGTTGAGATTATTTCATCCCTTGGCTATTCTAAAGCTCACTTATGAAGTCTTTAAAAGCGCTCCTTTTTTATCTCGATCAGGGTAGACCATTTTGTGCCGATTCAAGGAAAGCGCAAACTAGATCTATTTACTTTGCTCTAAAAGGCTTACGTCATGATGGGCATGATTTTTTAAAAGAGGCTCGAAATAAGGGGGCTGAGGTTGCGGTTGTCTCAGATGATTACAAGGGAAAAGACTTTGGTTTAACGCTTTTTTTTGAACGTGATGTGCTTCAAACTCTCCAGAGTCTTGCCGGCATTTCTCGGGAGAGGAATTTAAAGCAGAAAGTGATTGGAATTACAGGCTCTGTTGGTAAAACATCGACAAAGGAGTTTTTAGCGGCCCTTCTGAAAAAGGAATTTGTTGTTGAATATACGAAGAATTCAGAGAATTCTCAAGTCTCTCTTCCGCTGACGATTTTAAATAGCAATCCCAAGGCTCAAATTTTGATTTTAGAAATGGGAATGAGTGTCGAGGGAGAGCTCAAGCATTTAACAAAGATCGCTCAGCCTGATATAGCGCTTATTACCCGGATCGCCCTTTCACATGCGGACTCATTTTCAAATAAGGAAGCGATTGCAAGAGCAAAGGGAGAAATTTTACAATCTCCGCGCTTGAAAATGGTTGTGATGAGTGAAAATGTCTCTTCTTACCGCCCTTTCCGCGACTATCGAGGAGAAAAGTTGATTTACAAAAAGGAAGAGATGAAAGAGCCTTTGCCTCTTCAGTTTTCAGCTGATCATCTTGTCGAAAATCTTTACGGCGCGATAAAAGTTGCGCAGTATTTAGGCATGTCTATTAGTGAAATTCGAAATCAATCGATGGAGATTGAGCCTTTTACACGCCGCTTTTCACAGCTTGAAAAAAGAGGCGTCCTTTTTATAGATGATACGTATAACGCCAACCTGGATTCTTCACTCGCGGCTTTGAAAAATCTCCCAAACCCAAAAGAAGAGAGTGGAAAAAAAATTGCCGTACTCGGATCGATGAAGGAGCTTGGCAATTTTTCTGAAGAGTGTCATAAAAAAGTTGGGGAATCTGCAAAGGAAAAAGTCGATCATCTCTTAACTTTTGGTGAAGAGGCTAAATGGATTGGCGAAGCTTTTGGCAGAGGATCTGAGCACTTTTCAAGTAAAACTGAATTATTGGAGAGATTAAAAGAGCTTGCAAAGAAGGGGGATGTCGTTTTGGTTAAAGGTTCCAATTCACTTGAGATGGACTCCCTTTTGAGGGATTATTAATGCTTCTATTTTTGCTTGAATTTCTAAAAAATCAAGGAATTCATATCCCTAACGTCTTTTTTTATCTCTCAACGCGCATGATTTTAAGCGCATTAACCGCTCTTTTTTTCACGCTTTTTTTAGGCCCTCCTTTGATATCAAAACTTCGAAGTATGAAGTGGCGTCAACCAATTCGCAAGGAAGCTGTTGAGACACTTTACAAGCTTCATGAGAAAAAGGACAAAACACCCACGATGGGGGGCGTATTGATATTAGGGGGTATGCTTTTATCTTTAATTCTTTGGATGGATTTGACTTCGTCTTTTACGTTCCTTCTCATGGTGACCACGCTTGTATTGGGAGGGGTGGGGGGATTCGATGATTATTTAAAATTAAAACACAAAAATTCGAAAGGGCTTTCCGGTCGAAAAAAAATGGGGGTCCAACTTCTTCTCGCTTTATTTATCGGGCTCTATCTTTTTTGGCCAAAGTTTCAATCGCTTTTCCCCCTGCAGCCTCCTTACTCTTCAGAGGTGATTGGGTCTATCTACTTCTTTCCTTTTTTTAAAGAACCTTTTTTTGTGTTATCAGGTGCCGGCCTTCTTATCGGACCGCTTTTGACTCTTTTTATCATCACAGGGACCTCCAATGCAGTCAATCTCTCAGATGGGTTGGATAGTATGGCTGCCGGGCTTCTTGTTTTTGCCTCTTCTGTATTGGCTATCTTTGCCTTTATTTCCAGCAATAGTGAAATCGCTCGTTATTTAAATATGATTTACATAGCAGGGAGCGGAGATATTGGAGTCTATCTAGCCGCATTATTTGGAGGGTGTTTAGGATTTTTGTGGTTTAACAGTCATCCTGCCGAAATTTTCATGGGAGACGTGGGTTCTTTACCTCTCGGAGGCATTCTTGCCGTTTCTGCAATTCTCTTAAGGCGAGAGTTTTTATTAGCTTTAGTGGGCGGGGTTTTTGTCATCGAGGCATTCAGCGTGATATTACAAGTTCTTTCCTTCCGTCTTCGCCGAGGTAAAAGAATTTTTCTTTGCACTCCTTTGCATCACCACTTTGAGTATAAGGGGTGGCCTGAAACAAAAGTGGTGTTGCGTTTTTGGATCATAGGTCTTATCTTAGCTATGCTTGGTTTAGCTTCGGTAAAGTTTCAATGAAAAGAGTAATTTTTGGTTTGGGTTTAAGCGGTTTGGCAGCGCTTGAGCTATTAAAGCGGGAAAGTGGAGAGCTTTTTGCTGTCGACAGAAAGCCCATTTCAGTTGAAGGGGTCAGCGTCTATAAAGAAGAGGCTTTTCCAACAAATATCTCAATTGATGAGGTGATTGTGTCCCCGGGAGTCTCCTTTTCGAATCCATTGATTCAACGTTTTTTAAAAAGAGGGATTCCAGTGATAGGTGAGATGGAAATGGCTTTAGGAAGGGTCCATCAGCCTTGCATCGGCATTACAGGAACAAATGGAAAAACCACCACCACCTATCGAATCACCCATTTACTGAATCAGGCGGGACAAAAAGCCTGTGCTCTTGGAAATTGTGGAATACCTTTATCTTCTTATCTTCTTAACCCGGATTTAACGGAAACACTTTGTTTAGAAATGAGTTCATTCCAACTCGAAACCATCCAGTCGAAAAAATTAGAAAGAGCGCTGCTGCTTCCCATCACAGAGGATCATTTAGATCGTTACCGCTCATTTGAAGACTATGCGAAAACAAAGTGTCGGATAGTTAAAGCCCTTCAAGAGGGTGGAAAACTGCTCCTATTAGAGGAAACAAAAAAAAAGTTTGAAAAATATTTAAATGAAGTTGAAAGTATCTCTATAAGGGGAGGTGTTGAAGATCTCGTCAACAAGCTCTTTGAATCTCTTCATATTGAAGTATCTGAGGAGATGAAAAAGAGCTTTCAAAGCCCCAAGCATAGGCTTGAGGAGGTCGGCACTTTTAAAGGGGTGCGTGTGATTAATGATAGTAAAGCGACAAACATAGACTCTGTCCTTTACGCTGTACACTCTTTGCCAAAAAACCTCTCGATCATTTTAGGAGGTCGTGACAAAGGAGGCGATTTTACAAAACTTGTAGATCTCTTCCGCCGCCGCGTAAAAAAAGCCTACCTTTATGGTGAGGCCTCAGTTAAAATCAAAAAGGAATTAAATGGGATTCCCTTGGAAATGGGTTCGTTTGAAGAGATGGTCAATCTAGCGTTTAAAGAGACAAAAAGTGGAGAGATTCTTCTTCTTTCACCAGCTTGCGCAAGTTTTGACTCTTTTAGGAACTTTGAGGAAAGGGGAGACCTGTTTAAAAAAATCGTTAAACAATCAGTGATGCCATCATGAACCGAAAAGATATCATTATTACAGCCGTTTTAATCAATGCGGGACTTTTAATTGTTCTCTTTATCAGCTCTTTGAAGCCAAGAGATTTCGATGAAAGTGTTCAGAAAAAAAAGATTGAAAAAGTAACGCACCAAGCGCAAATAAAAGCGCCCCCACCCCCAATTCTAGAGCAGAAAAGCGTAGATCAACAGATCGCCAAGGCCGCTAAAAAAATTGAAAAAAGCCCCTCAAAAATTGTTCAGCCTCTACGAGAAGAAAAAAAAGTTCCGACGCTGGTCTTAGTCGAGGTCATGCAGGGGGATAATTTAGAAAAAATCGCGAAAAGCTATGAGGTCAGCGTTGAGTCATTAATGAATGAGAATCAATTGAGCACAACAAGGCTTCAAATTGGACAAAAACTTAAAATTCCAGCTCAAAAAAATCGGCCGAAAGAAGAGATTCAAAAACTGGAAAAGCATGAGTACTATACAGTGAAAAATGGGGATAATCCTTGGACGATTGCCGTTAAAAATCAAATCAAGGTCGACGAGTTATTAAAGCTCAATGGCCTGGATGAAAATAAGGCGCGTCGATTAAAGCCGGGAGACAGACTCAAAATCAAATGACCCGATATTTGACGTTTCTTCCTCTTCTGACCGCGCTTCTTTTTTGTATTGGGCTGATGATGGTTTTTAATACGACAAGTGCGGAAATTATCGACCAGGAACTATCGACAAACCCTTATAGTGCATTAATCAAGCAATTGAGTTTTGCGCTTTTTGGTTTTTTGCTCTGTTTTCTCATTTGGAGAAGTCAAGTCGATCATTTATTTGAGAGCTCGAATACTCTTTTTTGGGGAGGAGTCGTTTTACTTCTTTTAGTCTATTTTCCAGGTATTGGTCATAAGATTAATGGGGCTAATCGTTGGGTTGGGCTAAAACCTTTTGTCTTTCAGCCCTCAGAGTTTATGAAGGTGATCCTGCCGCTTTATACCCTCCATTTCCTCTCTCACTCAGGCAGGATCGACTTCAATCTCTTTTTAAGACTTGTCGCGAGATTGTCAGTTCCGCTGCTGCTCATTCTTTTAGAGCCGGATAATGGGACAACGGCTATGCTGATTTTAGCTATTTGTGCTCTTTTTTTTCTGACAAAAATACCTGTTCGTTATTGGGCCCTTCCTCTTTTTTCTGTAGCTTTAATAGGAGGTGCCATTGGGGCTCAAATGACCCACGTGACGGACAGAATTCGTGTTTATTTAAATCCGGAGCTGGATCTGCTTGGAAGAGGGCATCAACCCTATCAAGCTAAAATCGCCGCAGGATCAGGACAGCTTTTTGGACGAGGTCTCGGAGAGAGTCTTCAAAAATTGAATTACTTACCAGAAGCAAGAAGTGACTATATCGCGGCCATTTATGCTGAGGAATTTGGTTTTTTGGGTATGCTTTTTTTGATCGTGATTTTTATGATGATTAGTTTTCTCGGATTTACTATCGGCTCCTTTGCAAAGGATGAAAATGCTTCCTGCTTAGCTCATATTTTAACCTTTACGATCGCGATACAAGGATTTGTTAATTTAGGCGTTGTTTCAGGGCTTTTACCGAGTAAGGGGACTAACCTGCCTTTTTTTAGCCAGGGAGGTTCTTCGCTAGTTGCAAACATGATTGCTTTAACTATAATCATTAAAATAGGAAAAGAAGCGTGGATCAAAAAAAGAAAGTTATCCTAGCTTGCGGGGGGTCAGGAGGCCACCTCTATCCGGCCCAGGAGCTCGCGTTGCAATTGATTCGAGAGGGAATTGAGGTATCCTTTATAGGAGTTGATCTCGATAAATCGTCTTTCTTATCCAATGAATTTCGACGCTGCTCTTTGCCTGGAGCACCTCTTAAAAATCCTATACGCTCGACTTTTCTTCATGCAAAAGGGCTATTAAAGAGCCTTTCCTTTATGCGAAGACAGGCTCCTCATCTTATTATCGGTTTTGGGAGTTATCACTCTTTTACACCGCTACTTGCAGCGCGTCTTTTAAAAACACCTTACCTTATTTTTGAAGCCAATAGCGTTCTTGGAAGAGTGAATCGGCTTTTTGTGAAAAAAGCGCAAAAATCCCTCTCGTTTTTCCCACATTCTGAAATGGTTCGGGTGAAGATGCCGATTCGCTGCAAACGAGCAACGAAAGATGAAGCGCTAAAGCACTATGGTCTTGAGAAGGAAAAATGCACGCTTTTGATTTGCGGGGGATCGCAAGGAGCTTTATCGTTAAATCAGCTTTTTATGAAAGCACTTAAAGAAATCCCTTCCTCGCTTCGACATTTTCAGATTATTCACATCACAGGCCTTGGAAAAAAAGAGGGAGAAGCGAAGCGTCTTTACAGCGCTTTTGGCATCAAAAACGTTGTGATTCCGTTTGAATTAGAAATGCACTATGCTTACGCAGCATCAGATTTGGTATTAGCGCGTGCAGGCGCCGGAACGATTGCTGATCTTGTGGCTTATGAAAGGCCGGCCCTACTCATTCCATATCCCTTTGAAACCGATGGCCACCAGACAAAAAATGCCGCCTTTATGAAGCTAGCCGTTGGAGGAGCTGAATTCTTATCAGAAAAAGACCTAACCCCTGAAAAGCTAGCTGAAAACCTATTAAATATTATGAGAAAAAAAGAGCCTATGAAAAAAGCGATTAGCTTTTTTAAAGCAAATGATCATCGCAAAGAACTTTCTGAATATCTCCTCAAGGAATACTTTTGAAGCATTTTATCGGAATCGGCGGTATTGGAATGAGCGCACTCGCTTTTTATCTTTTACAGAAGAAAGAGAGCGTTTCCGGAAGCGATTTAAAAGAGAGTGATTTGATAACGCTGATGAGGAAAAAAGGAGCCAAAATCAATCTTCCCCATAATGACGAGGTGATCCGGCAAGGAATGAGCGTCATTTATAGCTCCTCGATCTCTCTGAACAATTGCGAGTTTTTAAAAGCGAAAGAATTAGGATGCCCCCTTCTTCATCGATCGAGTTTTTTGACACAATTAACAGAGGGCAAAAAAACACTCTACGTAACGGGAGCTCATGGGAAAACGAGTACTTCAGCACTTTTAAGCCATCTCCTTTATCAAGCCGGAAAAGAGCCCTCTTTTATCTTAGGCGGAATTCCTCACTTTACTCGGAATCATGGGTATGCCGGAGAAGGGGAGTATTTTGTTCTAGAGGCGGACGAAAGTGACGGATCTTTTTTAAAGGGAACCCCTTTTGCCTCAATTGTAACCAATATTGAAGCAGAGCACCTCGATTACTGGAAAAGCTTTAGCGCTTTAAAAGAAGCCTACTATCAATTTTGTGAGAAGAGCACGCATCTATTTTATAATGGAGACGATCCTTTATTAAAGCGTTGGAAATTAAGGGGGACCCCCTATTTCGATCACGAAATTATCAAGGGTCAACAAGAAGGAAATCAGTTGCGCTTCCAGTTTCGGATTGCCGGAAAAATTTCACCTGAATTCTCCTTGAATTGGGTCGGATGCCATCAAGTGAAAAATGCTTTGGCAGTCTATAAACTCGCTCTATTTTTAGGAATCGAAGAGGAGGAGATTGCAGAAGGATTTTCAACTTTTAAAGGGGTCAAAAGACGCGCTGATTATTTAGGATCTATTCAAGGTGTCGATTATTTTGACGACTACGCCCACCATCCTTCAGAGTGCCGAAGTATTTTAGAATCCTTTCGAAAAGCCTTTCCAGGCAGACGTATTTTGGCGCTTTTTGAACCCCACAAATATAGCCGTTTTCAATACTGTACCCCCGGATTTTTAAACGCTTTTAATGCCTGTGATGAGCTGATTATTACAAATATCTATCCATCCGGAGAAAAACCGATTCCAGGGGTTTCTGTTGAGGGATTTCAAGAAAAGCTTAATCGGTCATCGCACTATGTGCCTTATGAAAGGCTCTCTGATTGTCTTGAAAAAATGACAAGAGAAAATGATCTTGTGATTACACTCGGCGCCGGATTGATTACGCAAATTGGGAGACGACTCTTTGAAGAAAAAAATCGCCCTTCCTAACGCGATCGGGATCCTCCTTCTCTCCACTTTTTTGATTTCAGGGGGAGGGTATGCACTCATTAGGATTATTGAGCGCATTCGTTTTCAAAGGCTTACCGATGAGCGTTATTTTTTAACCCAGTTAATACAAACAGGCCCCAAAAAGGAGGCTTTAAAGAGTGTTTATCTACAAGAACTTCTCAAGCTTTCAAAAAATAAACCTCTCTCTTTTTTCGAGTATGATAGTGAAAAAGCGGAAAAAACACTCTTAACCTCTCCTTTGATCGAGGAGGCGAGGGTGAAAAAAATCCCCCCTCATACGCTTTATGTCGATTACTCATTAAGAGAGCCCTTCGCCATCCTCTACGATTTTGAAAATACGTTTATCGATCAAAATGGAGCCCTTTTTCCGATTCACCCCTTTTTTTCGCCTAAAAAAATTCCTGAAATTTATTTGGGGCTGGCACCCTTTGATCAAGATTTTTATGACAAAGAGTTATTCTACAAACAGCCTTTAAAAGGCGCTCAATTTGAGCTTGCCTTAGAGGTGATTCAGATTCTTTCCGAGTCGCAAAAAGAGTATGATTTTTTTTTAAAACGGGTCGATCTTTCACTGATACAGGAGCCGAGTGTCGGAAGACAGGAATTGATTATACTTATTGAAAATCGCGATAGCTCTCTTCATTACTTGAGGCTTCCTGTTGAAAAGTGGGAAGAGCAATTAAACAATTACCTTATTTTACGAGAAAAACTCGCTATTGATGGACAGAATCGAACGATTGACTTACGTTTACACTCTCTTGGGTACATCGAGGAAGTGTCGTAAGTGATTGCATCTTCTTGTCTTTTTCTTTCGAAAAGGTTATGATATTTTTGATCGCGGCTTTTACAACTTGTTTTATTCACAAGTTTTTTTGATTATTAACTCTGAACTGGTTAACTTATGAAAGATTTTATCGCCTATATTGTAAAAAATATTGTTTCAAACCCTGATGCTGTTGAAGTCACCGAGTCTTCTGGAGAACAGACGATCATTATCGACATCAAAGTCGCTCAAGAAGATATTGCTAAAGTCATTGGCAAGCAAGGGCGTACGATTAAGTCCTTACGCATTATTGCAGCTTCTGTTGCAGCACGACTAAAGCGCCATATCCGTATTGAAGTAATCCAATAAACCCCTTTGGGAGGTGTATATGAGCATCAAAATGCGACAAGAAGCCATTTCGGGTTTTCCTTTATTGATCATTGAAGGCCGAATTGATGCGAATGCTGTCGTCGTTATGGAGTCTAAACTCAGTGAATTTCTCTCTAAAGGAGAGAAAAAGATTTTAATTGATCTTGGACAGGTCGCTTATCTCAGCAGTACCGGCATGCGCCTGCTTCTATCCGTAAGCAAACAGCTGAAGGAGCGGGAAGGAGAGTTAATGCTTTATGCTTTAAAAGATGAAGTACATGAAATCATTAAAATGGCAGGATTTGAAAAAATCCTCTCAATTTATCCGAGCAAAAAGGCGGTCATTGCAACCCTCTGATTTTGACGCAAGTACAATGCCCTTGAGAAAGGGCATTTCGCCTTTAATGAAGAAAGAAAAAGTTTTGGTCATCTCGGGCCCGACAGCCTGTGGAAAGAGCGATTTTGCTTTGGAGCTTGCTCGACGCCTAGATGGGGAAATTGTTTCAGCTGATTCCGTTCAGGTCTATAAAGGCATGGATATTGGAACGGCAAAAGCTACGCTCGATGAGCGTATAGATGTTCCCCACCATTTAATCGACGTTGCTGAGCTCTTTGAACCTTTTAATGTGGCTGAGTATTGTCGATTAGCAGAGGAGGCTATTCAAGGAATTCTTTCAAGAAATCACGTGCCAATCATTGTAGGGGGAACGGGATTCTATCTCCATAGCCTTTTATATGGCCCTCCAAAAGGCCCTCCTTCAAATATTGAAGTACGTCAAGAACTTGAAAGGCACGCTGATTTACACGGCTTAGAGCCTCTTTTTGATCATTTAAAAAAACTTGATCCTCTTTACGCCTCTTCGATTACCTCCAATGATCGCAATAAAATTATTAGAGCCTTAGAGATAATCCAGCTTTCAAATAAACGCGTATCGGATTTTAAAGTCGATCAAAGCCTCCCATTGAATATGAAGAGGAACTTTCTTTGCTATTTTCTCTTCTTTCCAAGAGAAATTCTCTATCCTAGAATCGAGATGCGCTGTGATCTCATGATATCAAGAGGGTTTCTAAATGAGGTCAAGGCTCTGATGAAGAAGGGATTAAAAGAGAACAGTTCTGCTTCAAATGCAATTGGATATCGCCAGGCAATTGAATACATTGAAGAAGGTGAGAAAAATTTTGAAGAATTCGTTCGAGCTTTCAAGCAGGCCTCGAGACGTTATGCAAAACGACAGTTTACATGGTTTAATAAAGAACCCTTGTTTAAAAAAATAAATATGAATGATTGGGAAATGGAAAGAATTCTTGAAATGATCATTAATGAATTTCAAAATCTTATTTAAAATTCTTTGAATCTTTAATCAGTTTTCTCTTCTCTTTAATCAGTCACTCAAGTAAGATATTTGTATTATATTATTGGAAAAATGAGCTTTATGGAAGATGAGACCCTCGATATTTTAAAAGAAAAAATTAACGAAAACGACAGTATTGAAGAAAAAATTAGACTGGTGATCGAGTTTATGAAATCGACCCTTTCCTTCGGTAAAACCCCTCGATTTAAAGATTTCTGGGATGCAAAAAAATTCATACTCACTCTTTTCAAAGAAAAAATGAATCCTCTCTCTCGAAATCAATTTTGGAAGGAATATACCGATTTGACACTTGAGGCTAAGCGGTTAAAAGAAATTTTGGATGAACAGTCCTCTTTTGCAATCGAACAAATTGAACGAGCCATTGATGTCTTAGATGAGGATCTAAAGCAATTTGAAAAAAATATCGGCAAAATAAAGGAAATCGACTTTCCTGAAAATGCTTATACGTTGAGGGAGAGTTATTCTGAGTATAGGACGACTCAGAAAGAGTTGGGGTATTTAAATACTTTAGCCTCTCGATTGAATGCGCTTCGAAAGGAAGTCATCAATACGGATATGCGCATCCGTTTTAAAAACAAAATTTTACTTAAACTTTCTCATATCGGCGACCAGGTTTTTCCAAAGCGGAAGGAGTTGATCAAAACTCAAAGTGATCGCTTTATGACAGACGTTGAGTCCTTTATTCAACGCTATTTTATATCTGACAACGACACTTTAAGCGGTCCTCCTCTTTATGAGCTTCGCGAAGAGATTAAAGCCTTTCAAGAAATGGCTAAAAACTTAACGGTTAACACCCAGGCTTTTCAAGATAGTCGAAAAAAATTATCCGGGTGCTGGGATAAGCTAAGAGAGCTCGACAAAGAGCGAAAAAAAGAACACTCTTTGAAAAAAGAAACTTATCAAGAAAACTTTGAAAAAATCTCATGCAGACTTAAGGCTTTAAAAGAGCAATCTCAGTCGATTACCTTAGCGCAGCTTCAAGATGAAATTCATGTAATTCTATCTGAAATGAAGGAAATAGAACTCTCTCGAGAGAGTGTTAAAAATTTGAAAGACCAACTGTTCTCTATTAAGCGCGAGAAAGAAGACGAAGCCCAAATCTCTAGAAAAAAAATGCAGGAAGAGGAAGAAACTCGTAAGAAAAATAGAGAAATGGAAATCGCCGCAGCACTTGACAACTGGAGAAAAGAACTTTCTGATGATACGGATATGGAAAAGAGGGCTCAAGAGTTTGAATTAGCCATACAAGATTTAAATCTTGATGAAGATGAGAGCGTCCCATTTGAATTTTTAAAAGAAGAATTTTCTGATAAATTAGCAGAACGCCGTGAATCTATTTTACTTCATGAAGAAGATATTACAGATAACCTTCTGGAGAAACTTGAAGAGGCCCTTCAAAATAGGCTGTCTGAAAGAGAAGCTGTGAAGAAAAGTTTAGAGAAGCTTCGAAAAGAAGTCGGGGGATCCGGGCTTGATTTTGAAAAGGCTATGGAGTGTCGATCAAGGATTGACGAATTTAAGAGCCGGCTTCAAAAACTGACTCAGGCTGTTGACAATTTAAAGAAAAAAATAGACGATATAACAGAATGAAAACGCCTCAAAAGATAAGTGTTTTTGATCTAGATCATACTTTGATCAATGGCAATTGCAGTTCTCTTTTTTTTCTATATTTGATTAAACGCAAAATTCTGCCTCGGCGAGTTCTTTGCTATTACCCGCTTTATAAACTCAAATTTCATATTTTTGGCTGGTCGCTGCAAAAACTTCATGAAAGAGTTTTTAGAAAGCTTCTCAAAGGACGTTCATTTATCGATGTGAAGCAAGCTCTTTGTGATTTTTTGCTTATCAAACTTCCTGATATTTGGAATCATAGCGTCATTGCTTATCTAAAACGTGCGCAGCATCTTGGCCATTATACGGTTATTCTTTCGAACTCACCCTCTTTTCTAGTAGAGCCCATTGCAAAACTTCTCAATGTTGATGAGTGCCAAGCAACTGAATATATCGTAGATGAACTTGGTTTTTTCCAGCGCATTAGTAAGATACTCGATGGGCCTCAAAAGGCCTATTTCATAAAAAAAATTGCGACAAAATTTTCCCTAGGTCGAGGGGATTTAACTGCTTATTCAGATAGTTATCACGATATTGCAATGCTCGAGGCTGTTGATCATCCAGTTGCTGTAAATCCGGATAGCAAGCTCCTTCATTTTTCTCAAAAAAAGCAATGGAAAGTTCTGTTTCATGCGTAAAATCGGGTTTTTTGGGGGTTCTTTTGATCCCATTCATTTAGGTCATCTCAATGCCATTGTACGCATCAAAGAGCATAAAAAGCTCGATCATGTTTATGTCTGCCCCGTTAACTGCTCACCTTATAAAACAGAAAATCCCCCTATTGCAAGCGGAGAAGATCGGTTGAATATGATCAATATCGCTCTTCATGGTCTAGAGGGAGTCTCTTCTTTAGATATTGAATTAAAACGGGAGGGACCTTCCTACACGTTTGATTCAATCAAGGAATTGATTGGGCGCGAAGGCGCTCACTATTATTTAATCCTTTCTGAAGATACAACTGCGCACTTAGAGGGATGGAAATCTATTGAAGAGCTTCTCTTGATGGCTACCCCCTTGATTATTCCACGATCTTCCAAAAGCGCAGAATTAAATAAAAAATACATTAATTATTATCATTCTCTTCCCCTAATGGAGATTAGTAGCACAGAGATTCGCAGTCGACTTAATAAAAGAGTTTATTGTCGCCATCTTTTGATAGATAAAGTCCTGGACTATATATATTCTAAAGATTTATACTTTTAAAACGATACTGTTAGGAATTATTATATTTTTACCTATGAATGATGAATCAAAAAAACATATAAATGATATGGCTCAACTCATCTATGACAAGAAGGGGAGTAATATCATTGCAATTGATATCAGCTCGATTTCTTCGTTAACAGATGGCGTTATTTTAGCCGAAGGAACTATTGATCGCCATGTCATTGCACTGGCAAAAAGCATCATCGAGGAAATGAAAAAAAGAGGACAAAGTCCTCATTATGTCGATGGTTTGCAAAACGGTGACTGGATAATTATTGACTATATGGACTTTATGATTCATATTTTTATTCCAAGTTTTAGGGAGCTCTATCAATTAGAGATGCTTTGGTCTGCCGGGGATCTAATGGAGCTTGAAATAAAAACGTAAGTTAGGATCTAATATGGCTAAAAAGAAACGCGTCGTCGTTACAGGTCTTGGTCTAGTCTCTTGTTTTGGTCAAGATGTCCGCACTTTTTATGAGGCGCTCCTTCAAGGGAAAAGCGGTATTGGCCCTATTGAAAGTTTCCCCTGTGAAGATTATCCGACTCGTTTTGCAGGATCTGTTCAGAATTTCAATACCGAAGGGTATCTCGATAAAAAACAAGCAAGACGGACCGACCCTTGCATCCAGTACACTCTAGTTGCAGGCAAACGTGCTATTGAAGATGCTCAGCTCGATGACGACTCCCTTCAAAAACTTGATCGAACACGCTGCGGAGTCTTGGTAGGCTCCGGAATGGGGGGGATGAAGACTTTTGGAGATGGAGTCAACACGGTTTATCAAAAGGGTTTTAACCGCTTAACTCCCTTTTTTATTCCTTACGTGATCACAAATATGGGCAGTGCCCTTCTCGGAATGGAACTTGGGTTTCAAGGACCGAATTATTCGATATCAACAGCGTGTGCAACAGCAAATTATGCCATTACTGCAGCAGCGAGGCATATTCAATCGGGTGAAGTTGATTTGATGGTCTGCGGGGGGTCTGAAGCGCCTTTAACTCCCATGGGAGTTGCAGGTTTTGTGGTCATCAAAGCCTTATCGACACGGAATGATGAATATCAAACGGCTTCGCGCCCTTGGGATAAAACCCGTGACGGCTTTGTCATGGGCGAAGGCTCGGGTATTTTAGTGCTGGAGAGCCTTGAGCATGCCTTAGAGCGCGGTGCTCCTATCTACGCAGAGTACCTGGGGGGTGCCTTTTCCTGTGATGCTTACCATATGACAGCTCCCCGGGAAGATGGTCAAGGCGTGAAATTATGCATCGAGCAGGCTCTTAAAGAGGCTGAAATTGAAAAACACCAGATTAATTACATCAATGCCCATGCAACCTCAACACCTGTTGGAGATCTTTGCGAAGTTCGGGCTGTTCGAGACGTTTTTTTAGAACACTCAAAGAATATCTCTATGAATTCGACAAAATCCATGACAGGGCATTGTCTAGGAGCTGCAGGCGGAATTGAAGCGATTGCAACTGTTATGGCGATCAAAACTTCGAAAATCCACCCTACGATAAATATCTTGGAACCTGAAGACGAAATCAAAAATTTTGACTATGTTCCAGACGTGGCTAAAGAAAAAAAGATCACAGCAGCTCTTTCTAATTCTTTTGGGTTTGGCGGGCATAACTCAAGCTTGATCTTTGGCCCTTACACCGGCTTTTGATGAAACAAGAAAAAGTGTTTGGAGTTCTACCTTTAAGAAGCGTTGATAATAAGTGGCAAATTTTAATCCTCTATCATAAAAATGGTCTTTTTTGGGGATTTCCAAAAGGACATCCGGTCGATGGAGAGCCGCCAAAAAAAACAGCCGAACGAGAGTTGTTCGAGGAAACTAATCTTGAGATAACTGAGTTTTTCAAGGGGGACCCTTTTCATGGAAGTTATACCTTTAGACGTGAAGGGCTCTTGATTGAAAAAGAGGTGGTTTTTTTCCCGGCAAAGGTCGAAGGAAAATTGAGTCTTCAGAAAAAGGAAATCATAGAAGCAAAATGGTGTTTTTTTGATGAAGCCCTTCATACTTTGACATTTCCGGAAGCAAAAAAGGTTTGTCGTGAAATAAACAATCGATTAACATTAGAAACGAATATTTTAGAGGATGAAACATGAACCACTCACTGACTATAAAAAATTATTTAACTAGAAGAATCCCACTTTTAAGAGACACGGCTTTGGTCCTCTTTGCTTCGATTCTAATTTCTTTATCCGGTTTTATAAAAATTCCACTTGGATTCACTCCTGTTCCATTCGTTATCCAGGTGCAAGTTGTATTATTCGCTTCGCTTCTTCTTGGAAAAAAACGGGGAGCCTTAGCGACTCTTCTCTTCTTATTTCAAGGTCTTCTTGGCTTTCCCGTTTTTTCCGGGGGAAGTTCAGGATGGACTTACATGCTTGGGGCAACAGGAGGGTACTTGTTTGGCTATCTCGTGGCTGCCTATGCAACTCCTGCTCTTTATACTGCATTTCGCCGTAAAAGCTTTTCTGCAGTTTTCTTTTCGTCAGTTTTAGGGAATTTGATCATTTATACATTCGGAGCGCTTTGGCTATCACGGTTTGTGGGGCTTAACCAAGCGCTGTCTTTAGGTGTTATGCCCTTTATCTTAGGTGACTTGGTTAAGATTACCTTAACAACAGGCTTCTACTCAAATCTCAAGGCTATGAAACTTTTCTCATCTTAAGATTGGCGTAATATTGATTATGTTTTTTGTCCTCTATCACGGGTCCCTGTGTAATGGCTCTTTCAGATAGGGGATGGAGTGAATGAAGTTTAGGGCTTTGAAAATGAATCTTTTTTGCTGTTTTCTTCATGGCTTCATTTTGAGGTTGAGGCTCTTGAGATCTCTCCACGTGACCGCTGTCGATTCGTCTTACCATAATCTCCTCCGATTTAAATGATTTTCACTATCTTTAAAAATTAAAGTTCTTAAGTCAACGATTTTTTTTCTGCTTAACACGCTCTTTTTCAAGGGTTTTTTCCATAGAGATTTCCTCTCTTATCAGACGAGCAATTTTGTGAATTTTATTTTCTAGAGACGTAGGGCTTTCTTCTTTCTCATATACCGAAACATCTTCAAGAATCGGTTTTGTCAGGCGCGAAAGCTTCCGAAATTTGCCGGTCATAAATGACCTAATATTAATAATATGAGGTCATTTATGATCGACGAATTGCGGTGCTTTGGCGCCTGACAAAACCCAATTCTTGAAGTTGTTTCGGTATGAGTGTCATTAGTTCTGTTTGTATTAATTTTCATAATTACCTCTAAATTATTATTTTTTTATAATATCAAATTAATGTCAACAAGTGTTTATGCACTAGCTCTTATTGAAATGTATGTAGACATAATTTTTTCGAAATTGCTATAATGGTTCCTTTTGCTATTTACGGAGTTAAACATTTATGGTCTCCTTTCTTTCTAGAGTCCTATTCAATCTATTGAAACTACGTTATCGTTTTCACATTAAAAATAAGGAAATATTTAAAGATCCGGCCATCAAAGAGGGGGGGGTCATTTTCCTTCCCAATCATCCGGCAGAGATCGATCCTATTATGATGATGGCTCTATTGACGCCGCCTTTTAAGGTTCGTCCGCTTGTTGTCGATCACTTTTTTTTCATGTCCGGAGCTCGGATATTCATGAACCTTGTCAAGGCAATTTCCATTCCAAATTTTGAGACTGCAGCAAATAAATGGAAAGAAAGAAGAGGGGAAAAGGCTTTTGAAGAAGTGGCTCAAGGGATTAAAAGAAAAGAGAATTTTCTCATATATCCTTCCGGTCATTTAAGACGCTCTCCAAAGGAACGAATAGGGGGGAGTTCGTTTGTATACAATCTCTTAAATCATACACCCGAGGCGAAAGTCGTTTTGATCCGAATGGAGGGGTTATGGGGATCCATGTTTTCTCGAGCCCTTACGGGAAGCTCGCCTGACTTTTGGAAGATGGTCTTTAAAGGGGTTAAGATCATTTTAAAAAATGGAATCTTCTTTGTACCCAAGCGCGATGTTTATATTGAGCTGGCATTCCCTTTAAAAGATCAGCTTCCAATAGGTGAAGAGAAGCTTACGTTAAATCGATATTTGGAGGCTTTCTATAACAACTATCAAGGAAAATCAGAGGAAGAGATCAAACTGGTTTCTTTTTCACGCTCCAAAGAAGAATTTCCAAAAATTGAGGAACCTGAGAAAAAACAGCGAATGGAAGATGTTGAGATTCCAATTGAGATTCGCCAATTTGTATTGACGAAACTCGCTGAGGTTTCAAAAAGAGAGAGAGAGGCTCTAAAAGATGAACAGGATCTTTCTAATGACCTTGGCCTGGACTCACTTGATATCGCAGGGATGCTTGCTTTTCTCGATCATAATTATGAGATTGAAATCAATCATCCGGGGGACTTGGTGACGGTTGAGGATTTGCTTCATGTTGCAATGGGGGCCAAGCTTTCTGATGAGGAAGAGGAGGAGGTTTTAGCCATTAAGTGGCCGATAGAGCCGAACCGTTTGGAGGTGACGCTTCCTATGGGTGGAACCATTCATGAGTCGCTTTTACGGATATGCGAGCGAATGGGCAGCTCTGTCGCCTGTGCGGATAATCGCTTAGGGGTCATGACTTACAAAGAGCTTAAAAAACGCGCTCTTGTTTTATCTGAGCACATTCGAAAGTTGCCGGGGGATAGAATCGGAGTTTTAATACCGGCTTCATCTGCGACTTATTTACTTATCTTTGCTATACTACTTTCTAAAAAAGTCCCTGTGATGATGAATTGGACAAGTGGTCCTCGTTCATTAAACCATGGCGCTGATCTAACAGAGCTAAAAAGCATCATTAGCTCAAGAAAGTTTTTGGAAAACGCAGATGGCATCGATCTTGGGGATCTCGATAAGCGTCTTATTCTTCTTGAAGAGATTAAATGTGATCTTACCCTTGTATCAAAACTCAAAGGAGTATTTAAATCACTACTGAGTCCTGATCTTATTTTAAAATTAACTCAATTGAATAAGGTTTCTAAAGACGCACCTTGTGTCATGTTATTCACTAGTGGGACTGAAAATTATCCAAAATGCGTTCCTTTAAGTCATTACAATATTTTATCCGATTTAAGGGCCGCGCTTTCTTGCATCGACGCGAATAGAGAGGACATTCTCCTTGGAACTTTGCCTCCTTTTCATTCTTTTGGCTTTTCTGTTACAGGGTTAATGCCGTTAATGGCTGGATTTCGCACCTTTTTCTCTCCGGATCCAACCGACTCAAAGGCGCTTGCTAAAGCAATTGCAAATTGGGAAATTACAATGACTTGCTTGGCTCCGAGCTTTTATAAAAATCTTTTCGCTGTAGCAGATCCGGATGACTTCAAAACTGTTCGCTACTTTGTAACAGGAGCGGAGAAAGCGCCTCGAGAGCTTTATGAATATGTTGAAAACTTAGGTCCTAATCATCAGGTCATCGAAGGCTATGGAATAACTGAATGTTCTCCGGCTGTTACGATTTCAAGGCCCGGCAAGCCTGTTAAAGGGGTTGGACAACCCTTGCCGGGGATTGAGCTTAAAACGATTCATCCGGAAGAGGGGACACCACTCAATGAAGGTGAAAGCGGAGAGGTGATCATTAAAGGCCCCAATGTTTTTGAAGGCTATTTTGGCCCGGATGCCCCTAATCCTTTTATCGAAATTGAAGGAGAGAAATGGTACCGCAGTGGAGATAGAGGTTACCTCGATAGCGAGAACAACCTCATTTTTGAGGGGCGTTTGAAGCGATTTGTAAAGATTGGGGGTGAAATGATCAGCCTGACTGCTGTCGAAGATGAATTGAAAAAAGCTGTAAAAAAGCTTGGGATTTATCAAGATGAGAAAATGTCTTTAGCTCTTTCAGTTATTGAAAAAGATCAAGGCCGCCCTGATCTAATATTGGTTACAATTTTTCCTATTTTACGGGACGAAGTTAATCAAATCCTAAAAGAGGCAGGATTTGCTCGTATTGTCAAAGTCTCAGAAGTGACAATGATCGATGAAATTCCCTTAACAGGGACAGGGAAAATACATTTTAAAGCCCTCAATGATATTGCAAAGAAAGTGAACTATGCCTGATTTGAAGCTATTTAATACGGAAACGCGCCAAAAAGAGGTCTTTGTATCTAAAGAGAAAAAATGTGTGAAGCTCTATACGTGCGGCCCGACCATCTATGACTATGCCCACATTGGAAACTTTAGAACTTATATTTTTGAAGACCTTTTAAGAAGAACTCTTAAATATTTTGGTTTTTCTGTTTATCAGGTTATGAATTTAACAGATGTCGATGATAAGACGATACAAGGAGCTGTTACAAATCAGGTCTCTCTTGAGTCCTATACGAAGCCCTTTAAAGAAGCTTTTTTTAGTGATTTTAAAAGACTTCAAATTGAGCCTGCAGAGAAGTATCCAGCAGCGACAGAGCATATAGCCGAAATGATTGAAATGATCGAAATCCTGCTTAAAAAGGGATTTGCGTATAGAGGACAAGATGGAGGAGTCTATTTTAGCATTCAAAAGTGTCCTCGTTACGGACGACTTTCCCACCTGAAATTAGATGAGCTGAAAACTAACGCCTTAAATCGCACCTTTAGCGATGAGTATGAAAAAGATCAAGCCTCTGACTTTGTCCTATGGAAAGCGTATGATGAAACTCGGGATGGGTCGGTTTTTTGGGAAAGTCCTTTTGGGAAAGGGCGTCCCGGCTGGCATATTGAGTGTTCTGCTATGGCACTCAAACATCTCGGATCTGAAATCGATATCCACTGCGGAGGTGTCGATAACCTTTTTCCTCACCATGAGAATGAAATCGCCCAATCTGAATGCGCAACCGATCAACTTTTTGTACGATATTGGCTTCACTCAGAGCACCTGCTTGTCAATAATCAAAAAATGTCTAAAAGCAAGGGGAATTTTTATACACTGCGCGATCTGCTTGAAAAAGGGTATACAGGCCGCGAAGTGCGTTACTTACTGTTAGCCACTCATTATAAAACGCAGCTAAACTTCACTTTGGAAGGGTTAGTCGCAGCTCGTTCGAGTTTAAAGCGAATCGACGATTTTATATTAAGGCTTCAGGATGTAGAAGACTTTCATTCAAGCCATGAGGCCCTTGCACTGATTCAAAAAGTTAAAAATCATTTTAAAGAAGCCCTTGCAGATGATTTAAATATTTCATTAGCAATTGCAGCTCTTTTCGATTTCCTACGCGAGATCAACACTCTTATAGATCAAAAATCGCTTTCAAAACAAGAAGCCAAGCACGTAATCGAAACGTTAAAAGAGTTTAACCAAGTTTTAGAGATCATGGAGTTTCAGCGCGAAGAGGTCATGATTCCAGAAGATGTTCAAAAAGCGCTTTTAATAAGAGAAAAAGCGCGATCTGAGAAAAATTGGGCTGAGGCAGATATTCAGCGCGATTACATCTTTCAAAAAGGGTACCGGATTATCGACACCCCATCAGGCGCTCGAGTTACAAAAAAATAATGACTTAAGAGTCATTGTTTCATTCGAAAATGAAAAAAACCTTGTAATAATAACTGCAATTTATCTCGAGGAGAGAAGGTAAAATTATGCCAAAACAAAAAGTTGAAAAAGAGGTCATTTATTACGGGCTTGGATTTCCTATTGTTCTTAGGAATGTTCCCATGATTGAGCTACGAGGCATTTGGACTCCTGATATAGATTTTAATATTTTGCAAAAAGTTACGCTTCTTTCTCTTGCTCATCATCCTGCTGATCTTACAGGTAGTCAGGTTCATTTTATTAGAATGTGGCTTGGATTAACTCAAACAGAGTTTGGAAAGGTGCTTGGTGTTACGCATCCAGCAGTAGTGAAGTGGGAGAAAACTGAGAATAAATCTTCTAAAATGAGTCTTTCTACTCAGAGAGAATTAAGGTTGTATTTACTGGATCATCTGTTATCGAAAGATGAAGATTTTAGAAAGGCCTTCAAATTGATAATCAATACCACTAAATATAAATCCGTGGCTCAACCACTCGAAGTGGATGTTCCGATTGATTTAATGGCAAGTTGAAAAAATACCATTGTAATTGGGAAGGTCAGTCATCTAGACGCATCAGAGGGAAGTAGAGAACGTCACGTATGGATTCAGCATTGGTAAATAGCATGGTCATACGATCGATTCCAACTCCTAAGCCGCCTGTCGGAGGCATGCCTTGACAAATGGCTTCGATGAACTCTTCGTCGAGAGGATTTGCTTCGTCGTCTCCGGCCTCTTTTTTCTTGGCCTGCTCTTCAAGTAATGAGCGTTGAAGTTCCGGGTCATTGAGTTCTGAATAGGCATTACAAAATTCTGTTCCCAAAATAAAGGTTTCAAAACGCTCGACGATTTGATCGCTGCGCTCTTTTGGGTTTCTATGCAATTTGCAAAGAGGGGTGGTTTCGATGGGGTGATCGGTGATGTGATGGGGTTGTATCAAATGATGTTCCACAAGTTCTTCAAAAAGTAGGGCGATGAGTTTTCCACGTACGGCTTTTTCAAATTTCTCTCCATCAAGGTCGCTTTTTTCTCGAAGCAGGCTCTTCATTTCTTCAATAGAGAGTGTGTCGACATCGATTTTTGCATACTTTTTGATCGACTCTTTCATTGAAATACGAATCCAAGGACGTTTTAAGTCGATTGGATGCTCATTGCCTTTTTTATCTTTTCTAATTCCAATTTCTGTTGTCCCAAAGAGCTCTAATGCGACTTTTTCAAAGAGATGCTCTGTAAAGTCCATGACATCGTTGTAATCCCAATAGGCAGCATAAGCTTCGAGCATCGTAAATTCCGGATTATGAGTTCGATCGATGCCTTCATTTCTAAAGACCTTCCCGATTTCATAAATACGGTCCATTCCACCCACAATGAGCTTTTTTAACGCGATTTCTAAGGCAATGCGTAAAAACATATCTTGATTAAGTGCGTTAAGATGGCTGACAAAGGGTCTCGCTTCGGCTCCGCCATAAATATTTTGAAGTATGGGGGTTTCCACTTCATCAAAGCACAAAGATTCTAACTCGCGGCGGACAATTTTTAAAATCTGACTGCGCATTTTGAATTCATCGATGACTTTCGGATGAGAGATTAAATCGAGCCAGCGCTTTCGGTAGCGGGTTCCTTTATCGGTCAGTCCATGGAATTTGTGGGCTAGGGGAAGAAGCGTTTTGCAAAGAAGGGTAACTTCTTTAGCATAGAGAGTGATCTCTCCTTTTTGTGTTCGGAAAAGGTGTCCTTTGATTCCAATAATGTCTCCAAGATCAATCATCTTTTGAATGAATTGAAAGGCTTTTTCAGATGGAGGGAGGTTGCTCACTTGTGTGTATTGAGTGTTAAACATTACTTGAATGCGGTGGCTGCCATCTTGGATTTGTCCAAAACAGTTTTTTCCCATGGCTCGAAAAAGAATCAAACGCCCCGCCAAACAAGCCTCAGGAGTTTTTTCTTCTTCTGCATCATTGCTTGTGCCGATCGGCTCGGTCCCATATTTAGAGATGAGATCTTTAGTTTTATGAGTCAGCTCAAATGAGTGGGGATAGGGGTCCATACCCAGATCACGAATTTTTTTAAGTTTTTCAGAGCGTGTTTGAAAGTCCTCATAAGTGTGATAAGTCGGAAGATTTGATCCCATAATCACATGCTCTTCAACGACACCGCCGCAATATTTTTCGATGAGCGTTTTCAGCTCAAAAAGTGCAAGTTTGATCTCTTCTTTTGTTGTATTTTCAAGCCCTTCTAAAATAAAAGCAGCCTTTGAGGTCTCATGAGTGATTTTGCTCTTTTCGCATTCTCGATAGTTCCAACCCCGGCGTAAGACTTCCTTTTCATCTCGGTAGATCACTTCACCCGGCTCAACCGAAATGCTTTCTTCCTCTTTAAGCATTTGAAAAGGCTCCGATCCATCGGCGATTGTAAGAGAGATGGTGCCTTCGATTTTATCCAAGTCGACAGATCCGACAGCTAAGGCATGTCTCAATGAAATGAGGTGATAAAGGTTGATTAGTGGATTGATATCGGGAAGCTCTTTTCCTTGAAGAACGCGACGTATCAGACTTTCGATGGAGCTTCGAAATTTATTGGGTTTAAAGCCAAAGGCTTTATAAGCACCCCGCCAATCTTGAATTTTTTTAATCTCACTGAGCCCTTCAAGGGAATAGCGCTTTTTAAGAGCTTCTTCTTCTTTACGAAAAAGTTCGAGAACTTCAGGTTGAGAGGTATGGTTGTTTGCTCCTCTAACAATGAGCAGACCAATTTTAACATGAGGAAATTTCTCTTTAATTTCAGGCGATAAGTGAAAGGTCATGGGCAGCAAATCCTTTTTCGAAGATAGTGGGAGATTTTACCTTTTTTAGAGGTAGGTCGTCAAGGGATCTATGTCGATTAAAAGACGGATTTCTTTTGGAGGGGTCGGCATTGGAATTTGAGAAAGCTGCATAAAGTTTGGACCTTTCGCTAAAAAATGAAAGCGGTAACGATCTTTTATTCTAGCATATCCGCAAGGAGTTACAGGAAAAAATTCAAATGGAGGTTTTAGTTTCTCTTTTAGGTATTGATGGAGGTTTTCGGCCCATTGATTGGTTTTTTCTTCATCAAATCCGGTAATAATAAATCGGGCCAGGCGATTAAAAGGAGGGAAATTAAAGCTTTTTCTTACCTTAATTTCTTGATTGTAGAATTCGTCATAGGCTTCTTTTGATCCCAAGGCAATCACCGGGTGTTTGGGTAGATGTGTCTGAATGAACACTTCTCCATTCAGCGCGCCCCTTCCCGATCTTCCGGAGACTTGCGCAAGCAACTGAAAGACGCGTTCAGAAGAGCGAAAATCCGGGATGTTGAGTGCTCCATCGGTGTTGAGAACCCCAACGAGGGTTACAGAGGGAAAGTGAAGTCCTTTGGCAACCATTTGGGTGCCGATGAGGACATCGGCTTTTCCCGATCGGAACTGCTTAAAAAGGCGGTCATGGCTTCCTTTATGGCGCGTGGTATCGGCATCCATGCGAAGCGTGCGAATTTCGGGGAAAATCGCGTGAAGCATGCGCTCGACTTGTTCAGTTCCGGCCCCCCGATACTCCATAGTTTCTTCTGAGTGGCAAAGAGGACATTTGCGAGGAGGAGGGCAGAGGGTATAGTCGCAGAGATGACAAGCGAGTTTATTTAAACTTTTGTGAAAGGTCAAAGAGAGTTCGCAGTGGGGGCATTTCAAGCTCTCTTCGCAAGCCTTGCAAAGAAAAAATGAGTGGTAGCCGCGGCGATTGAGAAAAAGAAGAGACTGTTCTCCTTTTTGAAAACGTTTTTCAATGGCATTTAATAAGGGTTCTGAAAGAAGAGGGGAGCGTTTCTCTTTTTCCTTCTCACGGTTTAAGTCGATTAAGACGACCTTCGGAAGGGGAGAGCTTTCTGCGCGAGATTTTAACGAAATCAAATTGTATTTCCCACTCAAGGCATTGAAGTAACTTTCAATAGAGGGAGTTGCGCTACCGAGCAAGCAGGGGATGTCTTCGATTTTGGCGCGCATGATGGCGACATCCCGTGCATTGTAGCAGGGACGCTCTTCACTTTGTTTATAAGAGCCTTCTTGTTCCTCATCAACGATGATTAAGCCCAAATTGGGAAGGGGGCTGAAAAGAGCAGATCTTGCACCGACAACGATCAAGATCTCGCCTTTTGCAATCTTATGCCAGGCATCGTGGCGCTCTCCAATGCTTAATCGATGATGTAAAATGGCAATTTTTTCCTGAAATCGTCCTTTGAGCCTTTCGATGGTTTGCGCTGTGAGAGCAATTTCCGGAACGAGCAGTATTACAGATTTTTTTTGAATAAGGGTGGCATCGATTGCCTGGAGATAAACCTCTGTCTTGCCGCTGCCTGTAATTCCATGAAGGAGGTGCGTTTGGAAGCGACCGAGAGATTTCAAAATTTCATCGAGGGCTAGCGCTTGTTCAGGATTGAGTTTTTTAGCTTTTGTTGGAAAGTACTCAAACTCTTTTAAGGGGCATCGATCGATTTGAATGGGCTTTAGCTGCAGGATCCCTTTTTTTTCAAGGGTGTCCACAGGGCTTCTCGATACACTTGCCGCCTCTAGAAGCTCTGTGAGCAATAGACCGTCGCTTTTTTTAATTAAAGCCTCGATGATACGCGCTTGAGAAGGATGTTTTGTTAAGAGCTCTTTGTGGATTTTAAGAAGCTCTTTTGGAGATTTAATGCGTTTGACTAAAACTTGCTGTTTTTCTTTAGCCAATCCTCTCACTGAAGAGGGAAGAATCAACTTGAGGACCCGTCGCATGGGAGTGGCATAGTAAAGACTGATCCAACGGGCAAGTTCAAAAAGAGATTCGGTAACGGCCCCTTCCTGAAAAAGGGGTTCAATTATGGGTTGAACTTTTGCGACTTCAGGCTTTTTCTTTAAAGTTAAAATCGTTCCTTTTACTTTTCGTCCTCGAAGTGAAGCTAAGACGCGCATTCCAGGTTTTAGCTTCCCATGGAATTGATCAGGAATGGCATAGTCGAAAGGTCTTTCACCTGCATTATCGATGAGAAGGCTTAGGAAGGCAGCGTCTGACATAGGACATTCCATAAAGAGCGCTTGAGAGCAGGGTCTTGAGCATAAATTTTTAGGTTCGGGAGTAAAAGAAGGGGAGTCTTGCCAAGAGACCGCAAGCGCTTTTGAGGATTTTCTGTGTATTGGCTTAAAAGGTTTGGGAGGCTGAAAAGAAGCGCATCCGGGCAAAGAATAAGTTTTAGATGTTTTGCTGCTAAAAAGCCCTCCCATTTATTCTCTTTTTCAAAAGGGTCGACCAAAATCAGCTTTGATCGGCCCTTGCAGGCTGATAATGCGTTGTTGAGATTTTCTAAAAAAGGCTTAAAAGAGCGCTCATTTTGGCTTACAAAAATAGCGATCTCCGGAGCTAATTTTTTCTCTCTCCAGGCCTCTTTGATACGAATAGCTGATTGATCACTTGTAGGATTTTGACAAAGAGGAAGATGGGGAGCGATTTCTGCAAAAAGTTTAAACCAGGGCGTTAGGACAGGGGCTGGAAGCGGCGCCTTTTGAGCGTTGCAGGTGATAGGGGATTTTTTTTCAACCTTAGGAGGCGGCTTTTTTGGGGCTGCAGGAGGAGGGGCGAGATTGGGTTGAATGGGGGGAGAAGAAGTGAATAGGACCTCTATTTTTTTCTTTTTTAAGGGAGTGTACTGAAGAGGTTTCCCAAATACAAAGCTCTTTGGATCGTATTGCTCAGTAAGATAGGTTTTAAAATCGCCAATTAGGCTTTTAAGTTCATTTTGCAAAGAGAGCCTCTACATATTCTTTTGGATTAAATGGGGCTAGGTCCTCTGCTTTTTCGCCTAAACCGATATATTGAACAGGAATTTTCATTTTATCATAAATGGCAAGAACGATTCCCCCTTTACTCGTGCCATCGAGTTTGGTCAAAATCAGACCATTGAGCGGGGTGAATTCGTTAAAAATTTGCGCCTGGTCGAGAGCATTTTGCCCTGTTGTTGCATCTAAAACAAGGTAAGTTCGATGGGGTCCGACCTCGATTTGCTTCTTGATCACCCGCCTAACTTTTTCAAGCTCCCGCATCAACTCTCCTTTAGATTGAAGACGCCCGGCTGTATCTGCAATCACGACATCATAGCCTTTTGCTTTTGCCTTTGCGATGCCGTCAAAAATAACGGCAGAAGAGTCTCCTCCACTTTGGCCTTTTACAAGATCCACACCAATTTTTTCGCTCCAGATCTCGAGTTGCTCAATCGCAGCTGCCCGAAAAGTATCGGCCGCAACAAGAAGAACGCGCTTGCCCTCTTCCTTGTATTGCAAGGCGAGTTTTGCAGCAGTCGTTGTTTTTCCGCTTCCATTGACACCAACAATCAAAATTACGAATGGATCCCCCTCTTTTTGCAGAGGCTCCTCAATTTGAGAAGGCTCCATAAAAATTGCAAGGGATAGATCCGCTAAGTAATCGATGAGTTTTTCCGGATCTTTAATTTTTGACTTTTTGACATACTCATTTAAATTTTCAGAGAGTTTGAGGGAGAGTTCGCTCCCAAGGTCCGCCTCATAAAGAATTTTCTCTAGGTCCTCAAAGGAGTCTTCCTTAAGACCTTGACTGAAGAGGCTGCGCAATCGATCACCCAAAAGGGTTCGCGTTTTTGCTAATGCTTTTTTTACTTTTTTGAATCCAGATCGAATAATTCCAAACATAATTTGACTAAAATTTGATTTTATAAAATAAAAACGTTAGAGGTTAATTATGAATACTCATGAGTACCAAGCCAAAGAGATCCTACGCCAATATAACATACCGGTTCCGGATTTTAAAGTCGTAAGAGATTTAAATGAGGTGGAAGCGGCATTAAAAGAGCTCAATCTCAATGAAGCGATTGTAAAAATCCAGGTTCACGCAGGGGGACGCGGCAAAGCCGGCGGTGTCAAATATTGCAAATCTGTCAGTGAAATTAAATTGGCGGCAAAAGAGTTATTGGGCTTTAAGCTCGTCAATAATCAAACAGGTGCAGCCGGAAACATCTCAAAAGTGATTTTATTGACACGCCCTGTCGATATTGAGAAAGAGTATTATCTCGGTGCTGTTATCGATCGTGAAAATGGCCGGGCAACGCTGATCGCCTCACCTGAGGGCGGGGTGGAGATTGAAGAGGTTGCAGCTAAAACACCTGAAAAAATTCTGACGCTGCCCATCGCGCTTGATGGGAAGCTAAAGCCCTATCAACTCTATACATTTACAAAGTTTATGGGGTGGGAAGGAGAAAAAGCGAAGAGTGGGGCGCAAATTGCAAGCGCAGTTGCAAAAGCCTTTATCGAAAGCGATGGCTCTTTATTAGAGATTAATCCGCTTGTTGAAGATACAGAAGGGAAGCTTTGGGCTGTCGATGCGAAGCTCTCAATCGATGAAAATGCTTTATTTCGCCAAGAAAAGATAGCGCGCTGCTACGACCCATCGCAAATCACGCAATCAGAAGCTGAAGCAATAGAGCACGACTTGGCCTATATAGGGTTAAAGGGGGAGATTGGGTGCATGGTCAATGGAGCAGGCCTTGCGATGGCAACGATGGATATCATTCAATATTACGGCGCCTCGCCTGCAAATTTCCTAGATGTTGGGGGGAGCGCTACAAAAGAGAAAGTGGCGGAAGGGTTTAAGATCATTTTGAGCGATCCTGATGTCAAAGCTATACTCGTCAATATTTTTGGGGGAATCATGAACTGCAGAACGATTGCAGAAGGTGTGATTTCAGCCGTTCAAGAGCTTCACCTCCATGTTCCATTGATCGTCCGGCTTGAGGGAACGAATGTCGATGAGGGAAAGCGCTTATTAAAAGAGTCGAATCTCGAAATTATTGCTGCTGAAGATTTAAATGACGCCGCGCAAAAAGCGGTAAAAGCGGTAAAGGAAAGGGGATAAACCGATGCCCATACTGATCGATAAAAATACGCGCATTATCACCCAAGGCATTACAGGGAAAGCAGGAAGCTTTCACACAGAGCAGGGGATGGAATATGGCTCTTTGTACGTTGGAGGGGTTACGCCAAAAAAGGGAGGAACAACCCACCTTGGCCTTCCGGTTTTTGATACGGTCATGGAGGCTAAGCACAAGGTTAATCCTCAAGCTACTCTAATTTTTGTACCTCCGCCCTTTGCCGCCGCCGCGATTTTGGAAGCGGAAGAGGCAGGAATTGAGACAATTGTCTGCATCACCGAAGGGATTCCTATAAGAGATATGATCGAGGTAAGTCAAAGAATGAAACTGTCGAAAACCTCTCGATTGATCGGCCCCAATTGTCCTGGAATCATCACACCGGGTGAGTGCAAAATTGGAATCATGCCCGGTTATATCCATAAAAAGGGAAAGATTGGAATTGTTTCGAAATCGGGAACTCTTACTTACGAAGCCGTATGGCAGACGACAAAACTTAAGCTTGGACAATCGACCTGCGTAGGGATTGGAGGGGATCCCTTAAATGGAACGAATTTCGTCGACATCCTAGAACTTTTTGAAAAAGACCCTGAAACCGAGGGCATCTTAATGATTGGTGAAATAGGAGGAGCCGCTGAAGAAGAGGCTGCGCTTTGGATCCGAGAAAAAGGCACAAAGCCGGTCGCTGCATTTATCGCCGGGGTAACCGCGCCGCCTGGACGCCGAATGGGTCATGCAGGCGCTATTATTTCGGGAGGCCAAGGGACAGCGAAAGCGAAAATTGCCGCATTAAGCGAAGCAGGCGTCATCGTAACTGAAAATCCCTCTGAAATGGGAAAAGCGATGCTGAAAGCATTGGAGAAAAGATGAGATTTAATTTGCCACCGCACATTCCCGTCCGCATTACCATGGGGTTTTGGATCGTATCTGCTCTTTTAGGACTTTTCCTATCTATGAATATTGTGGGGATGTTTATTTGGATTGGCATTATTTTTGTTTCAGTTCTTGTACACGAATATGGGCATGCCCTTACATCTCATTTATTTGGTCAGCACCCTCACATCGAACTTGTTCCCTTTGGGGGCGTTACCTTTCCTGAGGGAAAACGCATCAAAAAATGGCAAGAATTCATCGTTGTCTTGAATGGACCGCTATTTGGATTTATGCTCTTTGTCATAGGCTACCTTCTTCTCAAAATACCCAGTATCGCCGCCCTGCCTTTTGCGAATGTGATCCTCATTTTTCGCAACGTCAACCTCTTTTGGACGATCATCAACCTCCTTCCCATTATCCCATTAGATGGAGGCCATTTGCTTCGAATCAGCTGCCAAGGACTATTTAAAGAAAAAGGCATCAAAATCTCCCTTTTATTCTCTCTATTTTTCTCCATCGCATTTTGCCTATTTTTCTTCCTAGTTGGAAACTTCTTAATTGGCGCTATCTTTATTCTTTTTGCCTTTCAAAGCTTTGAAGGGTATCGCCGAATGAAACACATGAGCGCTGTTGATGAAGATGTAGAAATACAAGAGAGCATGCAAAGCGCAGAGCTAGCCATGAAAGAGAATCGAAAAGAAGATGCTGAACCCACTCTTATTGAATTAATTGAGAGCACAAAAAAAGGAATGATCTTCACAACCGCTTCTGAATACCTTGCTCAAATTTACTTTGAAAAGAAAGATTTTGAAAAAGTTTATGCTCTATTAAAAGGGCTTCGAAAGGAAATTTCCCTTGATTCTCTCCTTCACCTTCATGAAGCCGCATTCCTTGTCGGCGACAACCGCCTCACACTTGACCTAGCAGGTGTTGCCTTTCAGCAAACACAAAACTCCGAGGTGGCTCTTCGCTCTGCAAAGGCAGCCCTTCACCTTCGAAAGCACCAAGCTGCAATCGGGTGGGCCAAAGCTGCAAAAAAAGCAGGCCTTGAAAACTTTGATCAAGTGATCAAAGACGCCCTCTTTGATTCTATCCGCTCAAAAATTTGAGCACACTCTTTAAATATTAATTTTTTATTAGTTAAGGGGGGGGTGCATAACCCCTTTCAATATTGCGCGGCTAGCGGCTTAATCTCTTAGTTTTTTCTCCTCCCAGCAGCCTTTTCCACTATAACCGCCTTCATGACAGCATTCAGCACTGTTTCTACCAAAAATTTCATTGGACTATCATTTTCTGAACAGGGCACCGGACATTAAAAGAATAATTTCCATTTCTATTCGATTTTCAATTTCTTGATCTATCCAATATCCTAGTTGATATCCATAAATATTAGAATCTATTCATAGGATAAACGCGAGAGACGCAAGAGGCGGAAAGACGCGAGAGAAAGTAGTTAATGATTTATAATTTCTTCTCTCTGCCTCTCGCGTCTCCCCGCCTCTTGCGTTAATAGTTTAGAAAGGGGTGTGAATGAAAATGTCATTGGCAGTCTAAAAAGAATGGGGTTACGGTTTAACCCCATTTCTAGGAGGATAAAATTATTATTTTAATGTCTGGTGCCTTGTTTTCTGAATGTAGTGCTTCAAAAAGAGTCTCCAATAGTGTATCCTGTTCTTGGTCTCTGGTCATAAATTCTCCTTGTTTTGTTGTGATTACAAGGATTTTGGGTAAGCCCTTAAAAAGTCATGGCAAAGCCTTTACAGAAGATTTTTCTTATCAA
>JBBDIZ010000025.1:0-16615 GCA_040880145.1 Simkaniaceae bacterium
GCGAGGTTTCCTCCCACGACTAAAGCCGTGGGAGGAAACCTCGTCATTTCTATGAGTAAAATATTTATAATCGAATTATGTGGTGATTCAGACCTTGAAGGCATGGCAATAGATATCACTTATGATAATGAAACGGTTGCAACCATTAACTACGAGAAAGGGATAGATAATATAGAGGTTGAAATTCCTTCTCAGCCTAAGAAATTTGTATTTTCGTTAGATAGCTTCTTAGTTGTTCTTGAAAAAGCAAAAAAACTCGCAAAAAAGTGCGCAAAAGAAGATAAAAATCTTAGAAAGAAGGGAATAGATTTCTAAAAATAAGCAATAAAATGGAAAAGTTTCGTATAACAGTAGCCAGTTTGCCAGACAGAGAACGTCTTGTATCAGAAATTATTTATGATGGAGTTCAATGGGCTGAAATTTCCCAAGAGACAGGTAATCTAATTGTTCAATTTTATGCTCATCCGCGACAAAGGCATTGGGAATTTAACCTGGATGAGGCGATCGCAGTCCTTGAAAAAGCTAAAAAAAAGCTTCTTGGTGAGAGTTCATGATTTCTAATCTCCCACATAGAGAACATCCAGTATTTGAAGAATCAAATCATCTATGCCGGTTGTCGCTATCGTGGAATTAGAAGAAGAATTGATTGGCGTTTTCAAAAGTGATTTTTGCCATCTCTTCTAAAGAGCGCTTTTTTATGTCTGCTAAAACCTGACAGGTTTCTAAAATGTATGAAGGCTCATTTGATCCTTTACCCCGTTTTGACTGAGGGGCGAGGTAGGGAGTATCCGTTTCGATGACGAGATTTTTTGAAGGAAGCTTTGCAAACGTTTCCCGAAGGCTGCTTGATTTTTTAAAGGTCGCGATTCCGCTCATTGAAATCAAAAACCCTCGATCAACCCCTTTTTTTGCCTCTTCATAGGAGCCCGTAAAGCAGTGAAGGAGAACCTTCCCCGAAAACTCCTGATCAAGATGCGCGTAGAGGTCGTCAAAGGCATTTCGACAATGGATAATAACGGGAAGATGACACGCTTTTGCTAAATGCAGATAGCGAATAAAAAATTCTTGCTGAATTTTTTTATTCGAGTGCTCGTAAAAATAATCAAGACCTGTTTCCCCAATCGCCAAGAGCTCTTTGTCTCGAGCCGCTTTTGCAAAAAGAGGAAAGAGGCGCTCTCCCTCTTTTTCCACGTCATGAGGGGTTGTAGCTCCCGAATTGAAGATGAAATTTTCTTTTTTTCCAAGCTCCAATCCCCGCAATAAAGTTTCTTGATCCGTGCAGATATTGACAATGCGCTCAACGCCTATCTCTTTAGCTCGATTTAGGATTTCGGGTAAGTGCAAATAGGTTTCACCCCAAGTAAGATGGGCGTGAGTATCAAATAATTTCGGTTTCATTTCGCTTAAAGGATAGAGGGTAAATCCCTTTTTAAACCAGAATTTTGTGCAGTTTCTTTTTTTTCTTAAATGGATTAGGATAAAGCCATGAACTCCTTATCCATTATCATGCAGGCTTTTGCATTAAGCGATTTTTTGGGAAAGCTCATCTTTACGGCTCTTTTTTCTCTATCGATTATTAGCTGGTATGTCCTTCTAACCAAAATTTTGTATCTGAAAAAAATGAACCTCATTTCAACAGGTCTCAAAAAGCTTATTTTAGAAAAACGCGACCGCCTTTTGGAGGTGCCAAAAGAGCGCCTAAAAGCGGCCCATCCCTTTGGATCCATCTATCTCTCTTTTCGTGGAAAAACGTTGGAGATTTTAGAAAAAAATCACTACTTTTCCGAAGGAAAAACCGTCTTTTTATCGAGTAACGATATGGACTTGATTGAAAGTTCGGTCTTAAGTTCCATCGGCAAAGAGGCAAAAAGACTTGAAAAAAACCTCTTTGTCCTTTCAACGGTTGTGACTCTCGCTCCTTTTTTGGGGCTTCTTGGAACGGTCTGGGGAATTTTAATCACGTTTTCTGAATTGCAAAAGGGAGGAGTTGCCGCCTCCAATCAATTTGTTTTAGGCGGGCTTGCAACGGCTCTTGCTACTACCGTTTTGGGCCTGTTAATTGCCATTCCGGCCTTGATCGGACACAGCTATTTAAAAAATGTTATTCGGCAAAGTTTTCATGAAATGGAAGAGTTCGGGTCTCGTCTTCTCTCTATGATCGAAATTCAATACCGCAAAGTTGAGGGTTGAGTATTTTTATGCGGCGAAGAGGACTTAAATCTATTGAAATTGAGGAGAGTTTTGTTAATTTAACGCCTCTTATCGATGTGGTCTTCGTCGTTCTCATCATGTTCATTCTCATCGCTCCTATGCTCGATCTCGATCGCATTTCTTTAGCTGATGCAAATAATGAAAAAGTAAAAGAAGAACAGCTCAATTTAAATGATCACAATGCAATCAAGATATTTGTGGGTGAAGATAACGCCATTTTAATTAATGGAAGGTCTATTGATTTAGAAAACATCAAAAGAGAACTTTTGTTTTTGAAAAAAAATTATCCTCTTGAAGTTCCGAAGCTCTTTCAGGATGAAAAAGCCTCTTTTGGAACCTACCAGAAAGTCAAAAATGCCGTCGAGGCGAGCGGTTTTGAAGAGCTTGATGTCGTCTTGAAATCACGATGAGAAAAAAGGTTTTAAAAGCAGTTTTAATCACTCACGCCTTTCTGCTTGTGCTCTCTTTTATCTTTTATCGGCCCTTGTTCTCTCCTCGAAAACCGACCAAGCTGAAAGTGAAGACCCTTGTTTTAGCTCCGCCTCCTCCCCCTAAAATTGTTGTAAAAAGTGAACGAAAAGTTCAAGCAGTAAGAAAAAAGCCTGTTTTGAAAAAAAAACCTTCTCCTAAAAGAAAAGAGGCGCAAAAACTCATGGCCAGTATTGAAAAAAGTTTACAGACAATCGAAGCAAAAAATGAGATGGCAACCTCCCCTATCGACCTTCCGCAAAAAATCACCACTCTACAAATCGATCAAACTCCAAAAAAGGAGCTGAACTATAGTGAACGTTTGCTCGGCTATCTTCAATCCACTCTAATTCTTCCGGAGATTGGAGATGTGAAAGTGAAAATCACGATCAATAAAAGAGGGGGTTTAGAAAATCTTGAAATCCTCTCTTCAGAAAGTCAAAAAAATGAAAACTACTTAAAAGAGGCGCTTTCACGAGAAAATTTTCCTTCGATGATCCAAAAAAAGAGCAAATCCTTTATCCTGACCTTCTGTCATAAGGAGGCCGCTTGAAAAAACTAAAAATTTTTTTTCTTTTCTTTACCCTGCTTTCAGCAACAGAAGAATTGACGATAAAGCTCGATACAAAAAAAAGCTGCATGCCCATTGCGGTCGAACTCAAAATCGCACCCCAAGTCTCCTTCAAAGAAAATTATGTCAAAAAACTCTACGATCTCTTTCTCTTTGACCTGAATTTTTCAGAGAAATTTTCGATTCAAAGCCCCCAATATGTCGCGGCTCAGCTTCGATTGATTCTGGAAAAAAGCCACTGCCATTTAATTGTGGAAGATTTGAAGAAAAACCAGAAGAAAGAGATCAAAAACATCCCCCTTACTGGGGAGATTTCTGTTGATCGAGGCCGTGTTCATCAACTTGCAGATTCTGTAATCCAAACGCTTTTTAATGACTCCAGTATTTTCACAAAACGCATCCTCTTTGCGACTAAATTCCCAAACCCCGGTAAAAAAGGGGACTTTCTCTCAGAAATTTGGTCTTGTGATTATGATGGAGAAAATCTCAAGCAGCTTACAAATGAGAATGCCTATTCGATCACCCCCCTCTTTTTTCCGGATCGTAATGCTGCTCATCATTTTTTTTATGTCTGCTATAAAAAAGGGGTTCCCAAAATCTATCTTTCCCGCTTTATGCGAAGTCAAGGCGCGCCGATCATTCCTTTAAGAGGCAACCAGCTCTTGCCTGCAATCTCCTCAGATGGAACGAAAGTCGCCTTTATCTCTGACGCCTCCGGTCGTGCCGACCTCTTTTTACAGGCATTTGATATCAATGAAGGTCCAATTGACAAGCCGCGCCAACTCTATTCGCTGCCCGGCTCCGTTCAGGCCTCGCCAAGCTTTAGTCCGGACGGCAATCAACTTGTCTTCGTTTCCGACCGGGATGGGACTCCAAGGCTTTATTTAATTGATTTGAAAAACCTGTCCACAAGAAAAAGGCCCGAAATTCGCTGTTTGACATTAAAAAATCGAGAAAATACCGGCCCCTCCTGGGCCCCTGACGGCAAGAAAATTGCCTACAGCTCAAAAACAGATGGTGTGCGTCAAATTTGGATACTCGACCTTGAAAATGGAGAGGAGATTCAGCTTACAAAAGATAATCATCACAAAGAAAACCCTTGTTTTGCTTCCAATAGTTTACACATTGTATATAATACAACAGATAGAAACGAATCTGAACTTTACCTCGTTTCGCTTAACAACCCCCACCCCCTAAAAATTACGGGAGGGGCCGGAAAAAAACACTACCCCTCATGGGAGCCCTAAGATGAAAAAATACTACCTTTTGTTCTTAATTTCATTGACTTCTTGCCATCACAATTCTGAATCTGTCTGGGATGAGAATTCAACCGCCGGCAACTATATCAATAAAGCCAAATCTTTCTTTTGGCGCCCTTTAGATGAGTCAAAAGCAATTAGCTCTCAAGAGGACTTCCTGGGCCCTGAGGAAGATGAATTCATCCCCCTAAAAGATACCGATCTTAAAACCCAGGTCGTCGACTATGCAGTGGCTCAAAGTCACAATGAGCCCGGAACACGCTTAAGCCGTATTCCGGGGATCGAAGGCTTTAAAACACCTACAGGCCACATGGCTGAGGTCATTCAAACCGTTTACTTCAATACGGATGATCATGTTTTAAGAAACCGCGACTATTATACAACCCTTATGCGCATTGCAACCTTAATGAAAAAAAATCCCAATCTCTATCTCTTTGTCTCCGGCCACTGCGATGAACGCGCTTCAGAAGCTTATAATTTAGCTCTTGGCACAAGACGCTCAAATTTTGTCCGGGCTCAAATCATCAAGCAAGGGATCAGCGCCAATCGCGTTTTCAACATTTCTTATGGAAAAGAAATGCCTCAAGATCTTGGCCATTCGCGTGCGGCATGGGCACAAAATCGGCGCTGTGAATTTAAAGTCTATGAAAAACCCACAATCGTTCAAAGGTAACCATCATGAAAAAAGGTCTCTTAACCTTGCCTCTATTTTTTTTAGCAAGCTGCTCTACTATGAATTCAAATTCAAAAGAAGAAAGACATAAAACAGAGCTAACTATGACAAAGATAAGGTCTGATATTGAAGAGCTTCGCCATGATATGAACTCTCATCAAATGGAGCTTCACATCCTTGAAGGTAAAATTACTACTCAAGAAAACAGCCTCGCTCAGCTAAAGTCCCACTCGGTTGAGCAGCAGCAAATTCGCCTCGATCAGGTCATCGCTGATATCACTCACATCGAAAAAATTGCAGCGCGTCAAAGTAAGAAATTTGAAGAAATCCTTCTCGACATCCAAAAACTCTCTATGCACGCGAATGAAACAACCCATGCCCTCACTCAATATAAAGACAAAATTGCTCAAGCAGAGCGAGCCATATCAAATCAAAACAAGCGCTTAGAAGAGATTTCTTTACTGAAGCAAAGTTTAAAAGAACTGGCTCACCTAGCCCTATCGACCTCTGACGATCTGTATACGGTCAAATCCGGAGATACTTTGGAGAAGATTGCTCGTTATTTCAATACTTCAACTCATGATATTAAGACAAAAAATCGACTGAAAGATGATAGGATTTTTATCGGACAAGAATTAGTCATCCCCAAGCCGGCAAGATAGTCTATACCGGAATTGTTGAACGAATTTTTAGGAAAACAATTTTAGATTTTTACGACACGCCATCGATTAAAAAGGTTAAATTTTAATTTCTAACAAGTCTCCCTTTGAGTTTTTTTAATGAATCTGGTTCAATAGTCAAAAATTGCTACAACTGAACATTCACAAGAACTTTTTCTTGGAACTTGTTCAGGCAAACAAGAGGAAATGTTATGGGCCAAAAAAAGAGAATTTTACTCATTGAGGATGAAGAAGATATTGCATCAGTAGTCAAGCTTCAAGCTGAGCTCAATGGTTATAAGCTTCACTGTGAAGTCGATGGAATTAATGGCTACCGTGCCGTAGAGAGAGAACGACCCGACCTCGTTATTCTAGATGTGATGCTTCCGGGCTTAAATGGTTATGACGTCTGTCGTCGAATCAAAAACAACCCTGATCTAAGGGATACGCTTGTTCTTATGCTGACTGCAAAAGCAGAAGAGCTCGATATTGTTCTTGGGTTAGAGCTCGGAGCGGATGACTATATTCCCAAACCCTTTTCATCAAAGGTCCTTTTTTCAAAAGTCAAAGCGCTGCTAAGACGCGGCCGTGAACCTGAAAAAACTCCAAAGATTGCAAAGTTTGGCGAATTTACCCTTGATATCGATCGCTACCTTCTTAAGAAAAGTCATGAATCCATTACGATCACTCTCTCTGAGTTTGGAATTTTACGACGACTATTAACGAATCGGGGTAAAGTCCTAACTCGTAATCAACTCTTAGATGATATCCACAATGACGATGCGTTTGTTGTCGATCGAAATATCGATGTTCATATCGCTTCATTACGAAAAAAACTCGGTCCAAAATTCAATTGGATTGAAACCGTACGAGGCGTTGGATATCGTCTCAAAGAAGAAGAAGCTGGTGTCGAAGAAAGCCTTGCGGGCTAACCCTTAAGCTTTTTTCTTATGCTTAAACTAAAAAAGAAGACCTGCTCTGCCAGGTCTTCTCGTCTTACACTTTTTGCAATCCTTTCTCTTTTTTTCATTGATAATTTTGGAATGGCGTTAGTCTATCCCATTTTTACGCCCTTGATCCTGCTTTCAGACTATGGCTTTTCAACTCCAATGATGAGCTCCGAGCTGAAAACATTCATGCTAGGATTTTTAATTCTATCCTTTCCGCTTGCTCAATTGCTTTCAGCACCCATTATCGGAAACTTAGCGGACATTTATGGACGAAAACGCGCCTTCTTTTTTACTCTTATTGGAGAAGTGATAGGCTATTTTCTCTCTGGGATCAGTATTGAAATTAAAAGCTATTCCCTTCTTATCTTCTCCCGTCTCCTAACAGGTTTTTTTGCAGGGAATCTCATCATCTGTCTATCCAGCATGAGCGATATCTGTAAAAGTGAAGGAAAACGTTCGAAATACTTTGGTCTTCTCGCGTTAACCGGGGCCTTAAGCTTTATCTTAGCCATATTGACAGGAGGCGCGTTTTCAGACCGTCTCATCAACCCAAGATTCAACTCAGCACTCCCCTTCTGGATCACAACAGCTTTAGCGCTTTTGAATCTCTACATCATATTTCGGTTCTACAAAGAAACCCATAATGAAAATGATAGACACAAAACCTCAATAAAGCATTTTTTCAACCAATATCTTGTTTTTTTTAGACTAAAAAAAATTTATCTTCCAACACTGAGTTACTTCTTTTTTATCTTGGGTTGGATCTCCAGCATCCAGTTCCTTTCATTACTTGTAATCAACGATTATGGAGGAAACAAAAAAACAGTAACGGCTCTTTTTTTAGGAATTGGGATTGTTTGGATTATTGGAAATGGTCTAATCAATTTATTTCTCCAAAAAATACTAAAGCCTTATACCTTAGCGATCCTCACCCTTTTTTTTACAACGCTTCTCTATTTTTTCATTTCACTTAAGCCCTCTTTCCAAGTCTTTGTTTCATTTTATTTATTCGCCTCTCTCTTCGCTTCTATTAGCTGGACAAACTTGGTTGCATCGATCAGCCTCAACGCCAACAAAGCTTGCCAAGGAAAACTTCTAGGATTTAACCAAGGCATCGCAACTCTAGCCGTCGTCCTATCCCCGCTGATTGCTGTAAATCTCCTTGCTTTCGACCCCATCACCCTCTACTACCTAGTCACAGCCGCGCTCTTTTTCTCTTTTATTTGCATTTTCTTAAGCTTCATGCTATCGAGAAGACTAAAATACTAACGTGCTTTTCTATGCAAAACAAAAAAAAATTACTACTTGGAATTTCTCTTTTTGGACTTTGTGGATGTCAACTCAGAACCTCTGAGGCGCCACCTCAACACACCAATTATGCCTCTTTTGACTCTAGAGAGCGTCAACAGATTCAACTTAAAAACCCAGAAATCATTCAAAAAATTGACTGCCGTCAAGAACTCTCCATAGAGGATATCAAAACCTTAAACCGACTCAAAATTCATGAGAAAACCATCATCCATTTGATTGCAAAAACCAATAGCCGCTACAATCTTACAACTGCTCAAGTAATCGAGCTTAAAAATGATGGTGTTTCTCAAAGAGTCATTGACTTCATGATCAATAACACCTAGATTTAATCGACTATATTCCGAAACAAACTTGAATTTTCTTGTGAAATATTCACCCTCTTATAGACAATGAGCTCATGCAGGCACAATTCCAAGAATTTGTTGAAAAGTATAGCGGTAGAGCTCTTAAAGAGTTCCATAAAGTCATTCGCTCTTTTGTCCTTTTTAACCTCATCTCGCTTTTTGTAATTGCGTCTGAATGCGTCAGCTTATTTTATTGGATTAACTTCAATCCTAAAAGCCTTCCTCTTGCAATTAATATCGCTCTTATTTGTTTATCCCTCTTTACCTACTTTGTGCTGTTCACCTATTTCCAGGCAAAAAAACCCGAAGAATTAAAAAAAATTAAAAAGTGGTTTATCTCAAGTTTAGAAGAGGATATTCATGCTGAAAAAGGCACAAGCGAATATCATCTTTTACTCGCCAACTCTTCCTATCAATTTTCCTCTTTTTTACACAAAAGTGAATACCACTGTTATAAGTTCCCTTTTTCTCTCTCCTCATTCAATATTTTACTTCGTAAATTAAGCTTCTTTCTCCATTGGCATGATTGCCATATCATGAAAGAAATGCTTCTTTTAGAATCGATATCAGAGCATGGAAAATTAATCAAAAAAGAGCCTACCGACTTAGAAGCTCACGCCTCATTGGCTAACGCTTATATCGCTCTATCCCGTCTTTATAAATTACCTGAAGATGCCTCGCTGAAATGGCGCTTGAAGTTTTTTTTAAGTAGCAGCAGCCGTGAAAAATTTCATGCCGCTGCCAAGCGCGCTATTGAAGAGCTTAAGATTCTAGATGCTTATTCACCTAAAGACCCCTGGGTACAGGCGCAACTCGCCTCTTGTTATCACGATTTAGAACTCACTGACGAAGAAATCAAAGCTTATGAATCAATTATTGAACTCTATCCTGAGGATCGAAAAATTCTATTTCGTTTAGGTCAACTCTATTTCAAGCAAGGCATTAATTCAAAAGGACTCAAAATCTATGACTCCTTAAAAAAGCTCGATAAAAATGCCGCCATTGAAATGATTGAACACTATGATAGCTTCATTTTTGGAAAATTCAGCGAGACCGGTCCCACTTCAATCTAACGATTGCCGAAAACCAAACCTTGATTGCAAGAGAGCTATTGATGTATAAAAAATAACTTGTATACTCAAAATATTTACTATGTAACTCTCGATGTTTACTTCCTCTGAAACGGCAGTGAGGATCAAGATTTAGATAGAATATGGAAGGGATTATGAAAAAACTTGCGAGTTTAATTTTATTCGGGTGTTCGGTGATTGCCACCAATCCGGTACAAGCCGATTTGACCTTAGAAACCTCCACTTATGAAGAGGCCTTTTTAGTGCGTCGAATCGCTGAATTTTTTAAAGACGGCGATTATGACATTGTGAAACAACAAATTCAGGACTTTTTTGTCCGTTACCCAAACAGCCCCTTAAAGGAGCATTTGCATGGTGTATTAGGGGATCTCTACTTGGAAGAAGCCTCTTATGATCAAGCGCTGGAAAACTACGCAAAAATCGAAGACCATGATGTGGCAATGAAAATCTTTCTCAATAAGCTGCAGTGCTACTATGAACTCTCCAGTTATGAAAATATTACCGATGAAGGCACTTCGCTTCATGCCAGAGACATTGAAAAATTCGGAGATAGAAAAGATGAATTTAACTTTTTAATGGCTGAGAGCCTCTATCGACAAGCTTTGGATGCTACAGAACAATGCAACAAAGAGAGCTTGGCCTCCATGGCAATGAATTTTTATGAAAAGCTCTCAAATAGCTCCTATGCAGATGTTTCCCATTTTGCACTTGCTGAAATCTATTCAATTCTAAAAATGGATGAAAAAGCTGTGGAGACTTTTTTAAAGCTTGCCTCTTCTCATCCCAATATGAAAGAAGAGCTTCTCTTTAAAGCCGCTTCAAATTTAGCCATGTATGATAAAAAACAAGCGATTGCAGAATATGCGCGCATCATCGATCTCGATGGGAATTTTTCTAAAGAAGCGAGCTTTAATCAGTTAATTCTCTTTTACCAAACAGGAGAATATGAAAAGGTCATTCAAGCTTTTCCGAGAATTGAGCGGACGATACCGGAAAGCCAACTGCCTACTTTCCAATACATTTTAGCGAAAAGCTACTTCTCGATAAAAGATTTTGAAAAGGCAATTGAGCCCATTTCCGCCTTCATTTCGACAGCAAACAGCAAAAACCCCCACTACAAAAATGCTCTATTGATTTCCATGGCCTGCGCTTATGAAATGAAAAACTCTTCACTTTTTGGAGAGAACCTTTCGCTTTTTAAAACCCATTTTAATCATGATGGAGAACTCCCAAAAGCGCTTTTTATGCATGCCATGCTTTCTAAAGAATCGGGCTCCTCCAAGGAAGTTCTTCATGAGCTTGAGGAATTAATGAGCAAGCATAAAGACTTCAACCAAAGAGAAAGCCTTCTTTTTGAGTATGCCTTTATCACGCATCAAAATGGTCTGTATCAAAAAAGCAGAAAAAGCGCCAAAGAATACTTAGATGAATTTACAGGCTCTTCAAGAGAGGGCGCGGCTTGGAAACTCTATCTCTCAAGTTCATTAGAGGTCTATAAAGCTGAAGAGAACTTAGATGAGAAAAGTTATGGCAAGGAGCAATTCTTTGCCGATCTAGCACAAGTTCTTGAAAAAAAGGATCTTTTAAAAGATGAGGAAAAATCTGAGTATCAACTTCTCTATGCCAAAATGGCCTATGAGCTAGGTTTTTATCCGAAAGCTTTCGATGCCCTTACAGAATATGTTGACTCTTCCTTTGCAAGCGAGCTTACTGAAGCGCATTTTCTCATGGGACTCTGTCTGCATCACTTAGAAAATGATGTCCATCTTATGGTCGGCCATTTTGAAAAAGTGATCGAGCTCGATCCGGAATTTAAGCAAAAAGCTCTTGTCCATCTTCATCTTTTCAATGGCTATCTCCAGGTTCGAGAAGGAATTAAAAACGAGACATTAAAAGAAGATTACACCTCAAAAGCTGCCAATCATCTTTATACTTCCATGCAGCTTTCGGACCACCCGATCAAGCTTGAAAACCGTCTCTGGCTTGCCGATCATTATTATAAAAAAGCCAAGTTTTTGATGAATAATGATCTCATACTCTCCAATGCAGATCTCGAAAAGATGCAAAATTTCACTAAACGTGGAAGCGAACTTTATAAAAACGTTCTCTATCCAAATAATCGAAAAAAACTTATTCAGCTTACCAAAGAGACTCTCTACTTAGAGTCTGAAGCCTTAAAGTATTGTGAACTTTTGGATACAGACAAAAAATACAATGAAAAAATTGCGCTGCTAAAAGATTTAGTTGAGATGCAAGATGCCCATCCCGATCTCTCTTGGACCTTTACGCGAACTGCTCTTTTTGAGCTTGCAAATGCCTATGAAAGGAATAAAGATTTTGAAAAAGCGCTCGATACCTATAGCTTTATCTCAAATAGAGAGCGAAACATCTCCTCCCCTATCGTAAATGTGGCCACATTCCATAGCGCCAAGCTTCGCTTCCTTCTTCTCGAAGAGGGTCAAAAAAGCGAATCCAATGAGGAGATTCATGAGATATTGACGCAGCTTAAAGAGCTCCAGATTCGAAAAACGGCAGAATCAGAGCCCGTCCACTTAGAAGCTGCCATCGAATATGCTCGAGTTCGCGCTTTTTTAGCTAAAGCCGAAGAAAAAGATGCCCGCTATCTTTTCTTTTTAAATCGAATGGTAGAAGACTTTAGCGCATCAGACGATCTGCTCAATAAACACTACAAAGAGTCTTTAGCAAAAGCACCGGAGAAGCAAGAACTTTTTAATAACTACATGAGTTATATCCAAGCTGAAAGACTCCGCATTAAAGCGAAGAATAAACGAGCAGAAAATGCTCTTTTAGAGGCTGAAGAGCTCAACGAACAAGCCCTTTCTATTCTCTTTGAGTTGGAAGAAAATGAAACCTTAAAAGAGTATCTTCATAAACGTATATTGAAAAGTATTGATGAGATTAGTGAGCAAGAAACTTTTTAATGAAACCCTGTTTACTCTTATTAACTCTACTCTCTTTTGAGATTACGGATCTTGCTGGATCTCTAAATTTACAAGATCAGGAGGGGGTTTTATCCTCTCTTGATCGAGTTATAGAAAACGTAATCTCATATGAGCTAGATCCCCTTTTACAATCTTCGGCTTTTAAGCCAAAGCCTCAAGCAACCTATCCGCCCTACCTCCTTTGCTATCGAAGCCCCTCTTCTTCTTTTGACCCGGATGAAATTAAAAACTTTTTTTTGAGCTCATCTCAAGAAGATTTTTTCTTCTTTAAAGCGCCCAAAAAAGAGCTTAAAAAACAGCACCTTATCTTTTCTCAAACCTCAAACCTCCTCTTGATTGATTTAGAAATTCAATACCATGTTGATGACGTCTATCGCTTTGTTACTTATCCAAAAAAAGAGAAAAACTCTTTTTCAAATCACAGCTTTCCCTCGATTCCCTTTGAAGAAATGGCAAGCGCCTATCTTATCGACTTTGTCCTCTCTCAAATAGACCAAACCTCAACGCTTATCCAACTCCCCTCTCTTCTTCCTGCCAAAAGCTCCTTCCCTTTTTTCTCTTCAAAGTGCGCGCGCTCACTCCTTGCAATCAATATTGATATTCAAACCATCGAGAGCATCAAAGAGCGCCTAAAACTCCATCCAGAGTTTGAACTTCTCTTTAAGTCTTATATAAGCCCCCCTTGCCTCAAGAGCCCTTCAACGAAAACGCCCTCTCCTTCTTTCTCTTTTGACGAGGATAAAATCCCCCCCTTTTCTAGTCTCAACCTCACGCCCTATACCCAAAAAACAAGACTTGCAACCACTCTTTACTTAACTTTTGAAGCCCCTTTTTCCCTCCTTATCGAAAAAGAAAAAGAGCTTCCCCTATTTGTTGCCTATTTACTTGAAGATCCCGGGAAAAACTTTCCTTCAAATCCAACTATTGAAGTGGTCTCAACCCACACCTCTTTAACCCCCTTTCGATTAGAAGAGGAAGAGCCGATTTACCTTCAAAAGCCTCGCTTTTTACAAAGTAAAACTTGGGCTAGAGAAATTGTCAGACAAGTAGAGGAGCATTTTTTAAAAACCGCTATGCTCTCTTTATGTGTTCAACAAAGAAAAAAAGAGGAAGACGTTAGAAGATGCCGGCACCTGCTCCCAGAGAAAGAACATCAAACCCTCGATCGACTCTCTCTGAATAATCAAAACCGAATTCTCGAGGAGGCCTCCTATCCTTTAAGCCTCCAAATCACTGAGACCTCGACCCTGCTTTCGCCAATGGCTATTGCCTCTACGGTTAAAAAGGCCTCCCTCCCATCCATTCACAGTCCTTTGTTTAATTCGTTATTACCCCATGTTTTGGAACTGAAAAAAAAGACCGAAAGCTCTCTTTTCTTAACCAGCTGCTTGCCAAAAACTGAGCTGAAAAAGACCCTGCTTATTTTAAGCTCTCATCTTAAACCGCCTCAAGAAACCAGCCAAAACGTCGTTGAGACCCTAAACATCCTTTCAACAGAGCCCCCCTCTCTTAATGCCATTGCACTCAACCCTCTTTCTAAAAAAGTGCCAAAAAGAACTTCTTCGATACTCCCGCCTCCAAATCCGCTTTATCCTGTTATCTTTTTAACAGAAGCAAAAGGAATCGACGCCTTTTTCTCCCCCCTTGCTACTACAGAAATTATGAAAAAAACACTTAGCTTTGCTTTTAGCTTAAAGGTCGAAAAATCGACAAGCAGCGAAACCCTTCAACTAGCACTTGAAGAAAGCGGGCACTCTTTACAAAGCCTTGAAATCCCCTCAATTCAATCAGAAATTTCCCTAAAACCCTCCCTTTTAGCACCAAAAGCATACGCTCTTGCCCCTTATTTAAAACATGAGGATCCCTCTTATTCATTAACACACGTGGCGCCAAAAAAACCCGCCAAAGCGCCCCTAAACCCTTTCAATCACCTCTCTACTGCATTTGATTTAGAATTCCCCCATATTGACTTTAACATCGAAGAAAGCCTCGTATTAACGCTCTATAATGGACATACCTTCATTAAGGAAGGCTTCGGAGTTGCCCTAGTTACCAAAGAACTTGTCAAAAGTTTGACAAGTGAAGAATTTTTTCATCAAGAAATCGAAAAAGACCCCCTTCTTTGCCATCATAAATCCGCTTCATCTCCAAGAAAAGAAAAGCGCAAGATCGGAACCCCCTTTATTGAAATCGAAGAGACGACCTCTCTTTTTTCACGCCCCTTAAAGGAAATCATCGCACTTTTTGATAGCGAAAAAGAGTCGGAAGTTTTTAGTCCCCTTACAATTCAGGCACGTGACTTTAGCTCTCACTCCCGCCATCAAAGACTTAACCGCATTTACCGCCACTTAACCGCTGACTATTTACACTTTCCAACACTTGAGGAGTTAAGTACAGACTCCCTCCATAACCCCTTTGAAATTTATGTTGAATTCGTTCCCGATACATACAAAAACGGCTACCTCTTTTCTTGCGAATTAAAGCTGCCTAAAGCCTTCAACTACCCCTCTGAAAAAACCCATTATCTCTTTTTAATCGACCGATCAAAAGCCGTAGAAAAGCACCGATTCACCCTATTTAAAAATGCGCTTTCTAGATCATTAAGCTACCTAAAGGAAGGCGACACCTTCAATATCGCTCTTTTCGACACCAAAGCGAAATACCTCTTTTCAAAGGACCAAGAGGTCAATGAAAGCAGCCTATCGAAAGCAAAGCACTTTTTAAGCAATGAAGAGCACGCGAAGCTCTTTAAAACGATGAACCTCTACGACTTAATTTATGAAGCGAAAGAAGAGTCCAGCTACAGAGAAAGCCTAACAAACGTCGTGATTTTAACCAGTTCGACAACGATCTCCGACCTTCGAACAAAAAGAAGCGATCTGAAGAAAATCATGTCTGAGAAAGGACAAGACTTCTCTCTATTTATTGCAACCTGTTGCAATAAAACAGCAAGAGCGCAGCAAGAGCTTCTTTGCACATGGAATCATGGCGAGATGCTCTACTCTCCGACAAATGCCTCCTTTGGGCGAAAATTTGCCTCTCTCATCCGGCGTATTTCGCAACCTGTTGCGAGAAACATCCAGCTGACCCCCATTGCGACTAAAGAGACCGGAAACATCACACTCATCTCTTCAAAAGAATTTGACCAGCCCTCTCTTTACTCAGATAACATCTATAAATTTCACGGAACCATTGAGAACTTAAGCGATTTTGAACTCTTCTTACAAGGGACAGGTCAACGCGATTATCTCAACATCACGCAAACGATTTCCTTTGATAAAGCCTTAAAAGTGGGACGCGGCCTCCGATCAGAAATTGCCAAAAAAGAGGCGCTTCTCTACTATCAATCCTATCTAGAGGAAGGCGACACAAGTTATTTAGAGAAAGCCTCCCTTATAACTCAACCCTACGACATCGAACTACCACATCAATGGGATTAAGGATTATCGGCGGAAGCCACCGAGGCCGGATCATCAAATCGCTGCCTGGAAAAACAACCCGTCCGACTCAAGAAAAGGTAAGAGAAGCCCTCTTTAATTTCTTACAAACAAGCCTATTCGACGCAAATTTTCTTGATTTATTTGGAGGCACAGGAGCCATTGGTTTTGAAGCGCTCTCTCGAGGCGCGAAAAAGGCCACCTTTATCGAAAAAAACAAAGCCGCCTACCTCACACTTCTTGAAAATAGCAAAAAACTGAACTTTAGCGATAAAACCCATATTCTTTTTGGCTCCGTTGACCGGCATCTGCCCAAGTTAAAGGGCCCCTTTGATATCGTCTACATCGATCCTCCCTATGACACCCCTTTTCTACACTACCAAAAATGGCTTAAACTCCTCGCTGAAAAGGCTCTTTCAAAAGAAGCTCTCCTTATTATTGAAGAGGACCAAGACCGAACTGAACACTTTAAACTGAAACTTCATCCCTTCCTTTTCTATCAAGAGACCAAAAACTACGGCCGAACCCAACTCCATATATTAAAATTTTCAAAAATAAACGAATCTAACCCCATCTAATTAAATACTTTACAAGCCGTTTTATTAATTAATTATTAAATTACTATGTTAGCGACAAATAGAAATGTCCCCTAGTTGGATTAAATAGAAATGTCCCTTT
>JBBDIZ010000026.1:0-15492 GCA_040880145.1 Simkaniaceae bacterium
TCAATGCAAAGCTGTTCTCTATGAATTAGGAATCCCATCGGCTTTAGCCATGGGAACAGTCAAGGAGCTTCTTCAATAGTTACAGGGGGTGGCACTGCTTGACGAACTCGCCCTATCGAGGAGGACCAAAGTGAAAGTCCGACGCAGCCTATGATAAAGAGTACCGCTAATGAACGTGTAAATTTTTTGAGGATATCGGCTGTAGAGGTTCCAAAAAGAGAATCCGAGCTATCTCCCCCTCCAAATGAAGCACCGAGACCTAGACTCTTACTCTCCTGAACGAGAATCACTAAAGCGAGAATTCCAGCCAGTAGAAGAAAGAGAATAATTGAAAAGTAAAATAAAAAGTTCATAAACATGCCTCGATAATTTGATAAAATGATTGAACGTCTAATGATGCCCCGCCTATTAATGCCCCATCGATATCCGGTTCCGATAAAAGCTTGCCTGCATTCTCCGGCTTCACAGAGCCGCCATAAAGGATAGATATTTTTTTAGAAAAGGCCTCTCCGTGGATCGATCCGATAATTTTTCTAGAGAGAACCTGAGTCTCTTGAGCTACTTCAGGGCTTGCAACAACCCCTGTTCCTATGGCCCAAACAGGTTCATAAGCAATGGTGAGGGAATCGCTTTTGGGAAGTCCATTGAGCGCTGAGGCCAGTTGCCTTTCTAAAACAGCCTCGGTTTGACCGGATTCCCTCTCTTGCAAGGTTTCACCGATGCAAAGTATGGGTTTTAATCCTTCTTCGAGAGCTATTTTAAGTTTTTCATGAATCAGAGTGTCCGACTCCTTGTAAACGTGCCGCCTTTCCGAGTGACCGATTAAAACAAAGCTTCCCCCCGCCTCTCGAATTTGACGAGCCGAGACCTCTCCTGTAAAGGCTCCTTTCGCCTGCTCATGGAGCGTTTGAGCTCCAATATGGATAGGCGTATTTACAGCTAGGCTTGCGGCCGTAGAAAGCGCTGTAAATGACGGGGTGATTCCAACCCAGGCTTGGGTTAAACCGTCTCGTTTCGAAAGCGCATCAATAAAAGCTTTTGTTTCACTTAAATTTTTATGCATCTTCCAATTAGCTATTAATACAGGTTTGTCTCTCATAAGGGTGCCATGTTAACAAAAAGATCCATTTTCCTTCAAATACGATTTTTAGTATAGTGGTCCCCATGTCTTCGATTCTATCTGTATCCCAACTTACGCAAGCGCTTAAAAATCGGATTGAACCCTTTTTTAACCGTATTGAAGTGAAAGGAGAGATTTCAAATTTCAAAGAACAATCCTCCGGCCATCTCTATTTTACTTTGAAAGATGAGAAAAGTCAGATTCAGTCTGTTCTCTTTAAAGGGACTGCATCAAAACTCTCAAAAAAACCAAAGTCAGGCGACCAAGTGATTTGCCAAGGCGAAATTTCGATATATGCACCGCGCGGATCTTATCAAATCATTGTTCGATCGATAAAATATGCCGGTGTTGGAGAGCTCTTACTGTTACTCCATGAACGAAAGGCAAAATTAGAAAAGCTCGGTTATTTTGCTCAAAAGCGAAAAAAACCACTCCCTCTCTACCCTAAAAAAATTGGGGTCGTAACAAGCCCAACCGGAGCTGTGATTCAAGATATCCTCCACGTGTTAACGCGTCGAAATGATGGATTTCATCTCATTTTAGCTCCTGTGAGAGTTCAAGGTAATGAAGCTGCAGGTGAAATTGCCGCTGCGATCCATGAAATGAACCGCAAAAACCTTGTCGATGTTTTAATTGTCGGAAGAGGAGGCGGTTCTTTAGAAGATCTCTGGCCTTTTAATGAAGAGATTGTCGCTGAAGCCATCTATCAGTCAAAAATCCCCATTATTTCAGCCATTGGCCACGAAACCGATACGACAATCGCCGATTTTGTTGCCGATAAACGGGCTCCAACACCTTCTGCTGCTGCTGAAATCGTTTTTGAAGAGAAAAGCGCCCAACTGAATGCTCTAAAAGAAGCGCGCGCTCAAATCGATAGAGCCATGAAGAGAAGTTTTGAAATGAATTTGCAAAGAGTCGATGATTTTGAAGAGAGAATTCACTCTGCAATTCAAAATCGACTCAAAATGACACGCCTTAATTTAGAAGGCTTCTGGCGAACGCTTCACTCTCTAAATCCTCAAAAACAGATGCTCCATCATCGACAGCGATTAAAAAATTACAGCGATCGAATGGATCAAAGCAAAACGATGCTCCTTTCGAAAAAAAAGCAGGCAATGGCTCATATCTCTGAACTTTTAAAAGCAGCAAATCCAAAAAATATCTTGCAAAAAGGTTACTGTATCCCCTTCAAAGAAAAGGGGGATTCGGTTATCCTGTCTGCAAAATCAGCAAGACCCGGAGATCGACTCAGCCTCCTTTTCCATGACGGCAATCTTAAGACAACGGTGACAGAATGAATGAAAACTTTTCTTTTGAAAAAGCCTATGAAAGGCTTGAAATAATTTTAGAAATTCTCAATAAAGGAGAGGTCCCCTTAGAGGACTCCTTAAAACTTTTTGAAGAAGCGGATCAATTGATCAAAATAGCAGGTTCAAAGCTGAAATCAGCTGAAAAAAAGATCGAAATGCTCATAAAAAATCGAGGTGAAGATTCAAAACTTTGCGACTACACGCCTCCCAACCAACATGTGATTTCGTAAAAACCATGCTAGATGAGATCTCCTCACCTTTGGATATCAAGGATTTTTCAATTGCCGAGCTAAATGCGCTTTGCTTAGAAATACGTAAAAAAATCATTGAAGTCATGTCTAAAAATGGAGGTCATTTGGCCTCTAACCTGGGTTCGGTTGAGTTTATTGTAGCTCTCCATAAAGTCTTCTACTCCCCTAAAGATAAATTTATTTTTGATACTAGCCACCAAAGCTATCCCCACAAACTTTTAACAGGCCGGTATCGCCATTTTGATCGAATCAGAAGTTTTAAAGGACCTTGCGGCTTTAGCGATCCCAAAGAGTCCGAGCATGATCATTTCTATGCCGGTCATGCCGGTACAGCACTCTCTCTAGCTCTTGGGCTTGCAAAAGAGCGCGACTTGAATAAAAGAGATGAGCATATTCTTCCTATCATCGGAGATGCCGATCTTACCTGTGGACTCACTCTAGAAGCATTAAATAATGTTCCTCAAAATTTAGGCCGTTTCCTGACCATCTTAAATGACAATGAAATGGCGATTTACAAAAACACAGGCGCCATTACAAGAATTTTGAGTCGGACAATCAATAGCCCCGAAGCGAATAATTCCTATCAATCGATAAAAAAACTTCTTTTGAAATTACCGCTTATTGGAGACTCTTTGACAAATCAAGCGCGTCGTTTTAAAGAATCAATTAAAAATATGGTGAGCGCAGCGCCTTTTTTCGAACAATTTGAACTTTCCTATGTTGGCCCGGTTGATGGCCATAACCTAAAAGAGCTGATCGAAACTTTTGAGGCTCTAAAAGCAAATCCCAAATCAACTCTCATTCATATTCATACGATTAAGGGCTATGGGATGGATGTCGCTAAAAACAACCCGGTTACCTATCACGGCGTAAAACCCTTTAACAGAGAGACCGGGGCTTTTCCATCAGCCGAAGCAAAGACGCTCTCTTTTCCAAAAGTTTTCGGAAATCACCTCATGAAAATGGCAGAAGAGGATCCGGAAATTTACTGCATCACCCCGGCAACCCCTGTTGGGTCTCAACTTGTACCCTTTTTCAAAGCTTACCCCGATCGTTGCTCCGATGTCGGTATAGCAGAAGGTCATGCCGTTACATTTGCAGGAGGGCTTGCTAAAACTCAAAATTTAAAAGTTATTGTCGTTGTTTACGCAACCTTTTTACAGCGCGCATTCGACAATCTTTTTCACGATATTTGTTTGCAAAACATCCCGGTTGTTTTTGCAATCGACCGCAGCTCCCTTTCAGGTCCTGATGGGCCTACCCATCATGGAATTTATGATATTGCCTTTTTTAAAACCCTTCCCGGTATGGTCGTATGCCAGCCTCGTGATGGGGAAATGCTTCAAAAGCTTATGAATTCTGCTTTTGACTGGAAGAAGCCGACTGCAATTCGATACCCCAATTTTCAAACGAATGCTTATTTTTCAACAGATCAGAAGCACCCTCTAGGGAAAGGCGAGCTTTTATGCGGAGGAAAGGATGTCGCCATTATCGCCCTGGGCCATAGAGTCAAAGAAGCTTTTGAAACAAGAGCTCTTTTGCTCCAAGAGCAGATTGAAGCCTCTATCGTTGATCCTGTTTTTATTAAACCCTTGGATGAATCCTTGCTCCACACTCTTTTTTCAGCTCATAACCATGTTGTCATCATGGAGGAACATGCTGAAAACTCAGGGCTCGGCTCCATCATAAGCCACTTTGTCATGAAACAAGGATATCAAGGAATAACTATGCAGTTTTTTGGGATCCCTGATCGATTTATCGAGCATGGTGAAAATGCAAAACTCTATGACTCTCTTGGACTCACGCCTGAAAAGATGGCGGATAAAATCTTTACAAAAATGCGGAATAAGGAGACCATTCTCCAATGATCATCGCCATTTTTCCAAATAAACGCAAACCCGAATCCAAACATGTAAGCCTTGGCATTATCGATTACCTTAAGAGCCGCAATATTACGGTTGTAGCAGAAGAAGATGATGCTTATGAATTTGGAATCGAGTCTTTAGACAACTATGATCCTGATGAAATTGATTTTTTAATCAGTATGGGAGGAGATGGAACGATGCTTCAAATCGCTCATACTTATCATGAATTTGAAGCGCCTATCTTAGGAATTAATCTTGGACACTTGGGATTTATGGCGGATGTCCCCATTCCGGACATTTATCCAAGCCTGCAAGACCTCATTAACGGCGCCTATAATGTGGAAGAGCGTTTGATGTTAGAAGCGGAGTCTCACCATGGAGAGACCACCTTTGCGGTCAATGATTTTGTGATCCATCGAGCTCGTAATACCTCCATTGTTTCCATTGGCCTTCATGTGGACGGCATCTATCTCAACACATTTGAAGCAGATGGCGTCATCATTGCTACACCCAATGGGTCCACAGCCTACTCACTAGCTGCCGGAGGACCTATTATCAGCCCCTATTTAGATGCTATTGCCGTTACGCCCATCTGTTCCCATACGATCTCAAACCGCCCCATACTGCTTCCTCCCAATTCCGAAATTCAGCTCCAATATTTAAGCGACTATGACCCCGTTGAATTTATTGCGGATGGAGTGGAGCGGTTTAACATGGAAACCGGCGAAACTTTTAAAATTGTAGCTTCAGAAAAGCGTTTTAAACTTGTCAGCCTCTTTAGGCGTGATCACTATTCAACACTTCGAACAAAACTCGGATGGGGTGTGAAACTCCGATGACCCTGCAACAGGAAACCCTGAAACCAAAAGGGTTTGGGACTTTCTCAGGGGTCTTCCTTCCCAGCGTCCTTACAATATTTGGGGTTATTCTTTATTTAAGAATGGGATGGATCGTTGGCCAGGCAGGGGTGGCTAAAAGTATTACTATCATTATACTTGCTTCGCTGATTACATTCATCACAAGTCTCTCCTTGTCTTCTACAGCCACAAATATGCAAATCGGATCGGGAGGCGTTTATTACGTTCTGTCGAGAACTTTTGGCCTCAAGATTGGAAGTGCCATCGGGTTTCCTCTTTTTATTGCCCAAAGTTTGAGCATCTCTTTCTATATTGCAGGATTTTCGGAATCCATAAGAGAGCTCTTGCCGCATCTCCCTCCTCAAACCATCCAAATCACCATTCTTATTTCCTTAACACTATTAACTCTTGCTTCGACCCGCTTAGCGCTCAAAACCCAATTTCTCATCTTCATCCTTATCCTCTTTTCTTTAGCTAGTTTTTTTCTTGGAGGAAAAAACAGTCCGCCCCTAACCCCCATGCTGCCAAAAGCGACCTCTTTTTGGGCCCTTTTCACTCTCTTTTTTCCTGCTGTAACAGGTATTGAAGCTGGAATTAGCATGTCAGGAGACTTGAAAAATCCTAAACGATCCCTGCCTCTTGGAACCTTGACAGCTGTTGCCGCCGGAGCGATTACCTATATCGCTTTAACGCTCTTTCTCTCTCATCATGTTCCTCAAGAAGTCTTAATTTCTCATCCCATGATTGTTAGAGAAATTTCTTTAATCCCTCACCTTGTTACGATTGGCATATGGGGCGCTACCCTCTCCTCCTCACTCTCATGCTTACTTGCCGCTCCCCGTACTTTAAGCGCTCTTGCTGAAGATGGGCATCTCCCTCGCTTTGCCGCAAAACCAAAATTTTCCCTTCTCATCACAGCAAGTTTTGTTTTACTTGGGCTGTTTATGGGCTCAATTGATAAAATCGCCCCTGTCCTTTCGATGTTCTTCCTCATCAGCTACGCCATGTTGAACTTTGCTGCAGGGGCTGAAAGCCTAATCGGCAACCCCTCCTACCGCCCCACTTTTCGTATTCCCTGGTGGCTCTCTTTATTTGGAACAGCTCTTTGTTTAACCGTCATGCTCATGATCAATGCAGGACAAACCCTCATTGCCCTTTCTTTTGTCCTCATTACCTACGGAATTGGACTTAAAAGAAAGCTTCATGAGGGTTTTGATGATATCCGTGAAGCCCTCCTCACTCTTGCTGCCCGATTTGCCATCTATCGCTTAGCAGAAACCAAGCGAACAGCAAGGTCTTGGCGCCCCAACCTTCTTGTTTTTATTGAAGACCCCTTTATTCGTCAAAATCTTGTTGAATTAACCCACTCCATCTCTCACGGCCAAGGCTTTCTTTTAATCGCTTCAATCTTAAACTTCGATGTTACAAAAGTTCAATTTATTGAAAAAATGAAACACTACCTCGACAAAAGTCATATTCCGGCCCTCATTGAAACGTGCCATTCAGAAGACCTCTTCGATGGAATGAAAACATTCATTAAAACGGCTGGAATGGGTCCTTTAACACCCAATACTCTTTTTTTTGGAGCCACCCATAAAGCAGAAAATTTTTCTCAATACGCCAATGTGATTAAACTTGCCTACAAGCAAAATCGAAACATTGTGATCGTCAAGGAAGCCTCCATGCAAGCCTCTAAAAGCATCGATGTCTGGTGGGGAGGCTTGGATCGAAAAAACTCTGATTTAATGCTCGTTTTAGCCTATATGTTAAAAACTTCACGAAAATGGCAAGGCTCGAAGCTGACCTTGAAAACTGTGATTACTGAAGATAAAGACCGAGATGAAACCCTAAACCGTTTAAAAGAATTTCCGGTAAGCGGCCGCCTTCCTGTAAAACTCGATGTGGTCATTGCAGAAAGCAACAAAAACATCTTCCAAGAGGTCATAAAAGCCTCCTCTCAAAATACCGATTTAATCTTTATGGGTTTAAGGCCTCCGAAACCCGATGAAACAGACGATGAATATGGCGATTATTATAAAAATCTCATTGAAAAAACTCGAGATTTTCCTTCGATGGTCTTTGTCCTAGCTTCAGAAGATATTGATTTCAGCCAGATTCTAAAATAATCAATAACTAGTTTCTTCCAAATGAACTTTCCCGCGAAAAATGCGATAAATCCATACCCCGTATGCCAAAACAAGGGGGACTCCCATGCCTGCAATCAAAAGAAGCACCTTGAGCGTTAGCCGAGAGGAAGAGCTGTTATAAAGCGTCATGCTATTGAGGCTCGTATCTAAAGTTGATCTTAAGATTATAGGATACGTTCCAATTCCGAAGAGAACAAAAAGCAGGGCAATGCTCAAACTTGAGCTGATAAAGGCCCATCCATCATACCCTTTTTTCACCATTCTAAAGATATTGACAATGGAAAGAAATGTACAAACCGGAAAGATAAAGGCCCACTTATGGTCAAGCATACGCTCAATCATATGGGGAACATAAATAAAGGTCATAATGGTTGCCGCTAGATACATCACGACAAAAGCCCCTACTGTTTTTCTTAAAAAAGTGCGGATATAATCATGAATATCCCCTTCTGTTTTCATCAAAAGATAAATATTTCCATGCATTGTGAAGAGGGTCAATGCTAAAAGTCCTACGACAACCGAATAGGGCGAGAGAAAGCTCAAAAAAGTCCCGGAAAAATTCCCATCTGCATTGACTGGAACGCCCTTGATTAAATTCCCCAAAACAACCCCAAGTCCCATAGCGATCAAAGTGGATGCAATGCAAAAAGAACCATCCCAAAATTTTCGCCAAGAAGTGGATTTTTGTTTTGATCGGAATTCAATGGCTACCGCTCGGAAGATAATCCCTGCTAAAAAAAACATTAAAAGATTATAAAATCCAGAAAATATCGAGGCATACGCATCCGGAAACCCGGCAAATAGCGCGCCTCCAACGACGACTAGCCAAACCTCATTTCCATCCCAAACAGGTCCGATTGCATTGAGAAAAATTCTGCGATCTTTGTCCGTCTGCGCAAAGAGGTGAAGAGATCCTACGCCGAGATCGAACCCATCTAAAATAGTATAGAGGACAACCGAAGCACATATCACAAAGTACCAAATATTTTGTAAAAGGGCCAAAGACATATTAAGATTTCTCCTCTATCCCGTAAGGGTTGCTGTAAACAAACTCACTAGAGGCTTCTCCTTCGTCATCAGGACCCTCCATGATTTTATGATTAAGAAGATAGATAAAGAGCGTAAAGAGGAAAGAGTAGATCACGATAAACATCAAAATAGAGCCTAAGACCTGCCCTCCATTAATATTTGTAGACACCCCATCTACAGTTCTAAGCAATCGATAAACGATCCAGGGTTGACGCCCGACCTCTGCCGTAAACCAGCCCGCCTGATTCGCTATATAGGGGAAGAGAATCGAAATAGTCAATCCCCTTAAAGTCCATTTTGCATTCCATAAAGAGCCTCGTATCCAATGGATGAGACCTAAACCTGTGAAAAAAAACATCAAGCCCCACATGGCAATCATTAAGTGATATCCTTGAAAAACCACAGGGACATTGGGCCAATCCTCTTTTGGAAACTGATCAAGACCTTTAACAGCTGTTTTAGGAGTTCGATAAATAAGAAAGCTAAGAAGACCCGGTATGGAAACTCCTGAAACTTTCTCTTGCTTGGAATTCACATGACCGAAGAGATAAAGAGGCGTATGCGTTTTTGTTTGGTAAACTCCTTCCATTGCCGCTAATTTTTCGGGTTGATTCTTAGCCACGCCCCTCGCGGTCATATCGGCAGAAATCAGCTGCAAAATGACAAGTACGGAAGAGGCAATCAGTCCCAGTTTCATTCCTGTTTGGGCAAAGTCCAAATGACGCTTTTTTAAAAGGTAATAGGCGCAAACACTTAAAACGATAAAAGCCCCGGTCAACCAGCAGCCCAGCATGACATGAACCAAGCGGTCCATTGCCGAGGGGTTTAAAATCATCTGCCACCAATTCGTAACAACAGCGCGAGCCTTTTCTCCCTCTCCAATAATCTGATAACCTGCAGGCGTTTGCATCCAAGAGTTTGCGATCGTTATCCAAACAGCGCTAAAGTGAGCGCCAAAAGTCACTAAAATGGTCGATAAGTAGTGGATAGAGGGTTTGACCCGATTCCATCCAAAAAGCATAATCCCAATAAAACCCGCCTCCAAAAAGAAGGCAAAAATTCCTTCCGCTGCTAAAGCGCTTCCAAATACATCTCCAACAAATCGAGAGTAGCGCGCCCAATTGTTGCCGAATGCAAAGACCATTACGATCCCGGTTGCAACCCCCATCGCAAAGACAAGAGCAAACATCTTGATCCAAAATTTGGCCATACGTTTATAAAGAGGATTTTTCGTCTTCATATACATCCCTTCAATGATCACAATCATCAAAGAGAGTCCAATACTTAGCGGGGGAAAAAGGTAATGAAATCCAATCGTCAGGGCAAACTGAATTCTCGAGAGTAAAACGACATCCATTATCAAACTCTGTGATATACTGATGACCACTAAAGTGAATGAATGAAGTTTTTTTTTCAATCTTTTTTCTCCCCTTTTTTCTGACGATTCGCGCTAGCCAAAATAGAATCCCTGATGTATGATGCAAAAGATAACTTATGTGATTTTTTATGCATTTCTGGCAGCTCCTCACCCCTTTTGTAGAGTTATTAATCATCACAGTCATGATTAATTATCTCTTATCCTTTTTTTGGAATACAAGATCGATGGATCTTGTACTTGGGGTTCTTGCCTTTCTTTTCATTTTTGCCACATCCACTTGGCTCCATCTGCCTATTTTACATAAATTGATGCTGCTTGTTGGAAATGTCGCTGTGATTGCAATTTTGATCATCTTTCAACCGGAACTTCGCGTTGCGCTGTCAAAATTGAGCTTAAAAGGGAAGCGCTATAGAGAGATCACTGAATTTGATAAATTTTTGGACCAACTTGCGAACTCAATTTATAGACTTTCTGAAAAGAGGACAGGAGCGATCATTGTAATAGAGAATGAAGATACTCTTGACGAATATGCCCGAAAAGCGGTGTTGTTAAATGCCTTGTTTTCATCTGAGCTTCTTGAATCTATTTTTACTACGACAACGCCTCTTCATGATGGAGCCATTATCATTCGAGACCTCAATATAGTCGCCGCAGCGGTCATTTTGCCTCTGGCAGAAGATACAACCCAAATTGCAAAATCCATGGGAACCAGACATCGAGCCGGCCTTGGGATTAGTCAGCTCACAGATTCTCTAATCATCGTCATCTCTGAAGAGACAGGAAAAGTCTCAATTGCTCGGGATGGAATCATGACAAGAGGGGTCAAAATCGACCGCTTTAGAGGAATCATTCGAAGCATCTTCAATCCTCCTGAGAAAAAAGGTATAAAAAACCGTTTTAATATTAAAGAGTGGGTTCGTCGATGAAAGAGATGCTGCACCGCTTTTTTATCGATAATTGGCCTAGAAAAGGAATCTCTCTTATTCTTGCTGTTATCGTTTGGTTTGTTGTCGGACAATCGTTGACAACGACTAAAGCTTTCACGAATGTCCCTGTCCGCATCGTCAACCTTCCCCCTGATATGACTGTCGAAGGGCTTCTTTCAAATGGGCTTCTAAACCGTCGCTACACAGTCGTCTTAAGCGGAAATAAAGCAGAGCTTGAAGATTTGACATCGAATGACTTTGAAATTCAAATCGATGCGACAGGCCATGAAGAGCCTTGGCTTCAGGAGATAACCCGCGAAAATATCAAAGGGACCACTCATGAAATCAATATTTCCCATATCAGCAAGGCTTCTGTTAAAAATATTTATGTCAAACTCGCTAAACTTCATACAGAAAAGATTCCTGTCCTTATTACCCAACCCATTGGTGAATCCCCGCGAGGGTATCAATTCTTAGATATTTGGCCCTATCAACTCTATATCACGGTGAGCGGCCCCTCTGATGAGGTCAAGAAACTCAAGAGTCGAGGGATCAAATTGACCTTCAACCTAAGTGATATCTCACGCTCTGCGCTCGACAACATTAAAAGCGCCACTGAAAGCTCTCATCAAGATGTTGTGAGCTTCTATGTGCCTGAACATTGGAAAACGGTCGATCTAGCTCAAATTTCTGCAACACCTCAAAAAATTGATGACCCCGACGCAAAGTATTTACGTATCGATTTTGTTCGAAATGAGCTGATTTCTGTAAAATCTCCTGTTCAAATCGATCTGTTTATTCCCTTTTCTCAAAACGCTCCCAACCCCAACCGATTAGAAGTCACACCCACATCTTTAGTTGAATCTCGGGGCGGGTTTAAAATTATTAAAAAACCTCTTTATGCAAAAGGGGTAAGCGAACTCTTCATGGAAGTTGTGAAGGGCTTTCTAGAGATCCAAATCATCATGGGAAAAAAAGCTAATTTGGAATTCCATGACTGGAGCGTCCAATTTATTAACCCACGGCTATTAGAAGATCGTTATGTTGTGATGCTGATGTCAGATAGTTCCGACAAAGAAATGAGCAATCTCCAGCCTAAGGTTCGAGAGGAATATTTACGAAATCGCTTCCGGAACTACATGCAGCGTTTTAAACTATATCTTTCTGAAGATCAACCTTTGGAGCTTTCCATTTCGCTTGAAAGCAATAAGGTCAACGTCGTCGAAGAGAATGGAAAAAAATAATCCTGAGATCACATTAGTGAAATACCGCCTCTCCTGTGCCGGGGGACTTGAAAAACAAGCTTTCCGCATTGCAAAGGCCTTTAGTAGACGAAATATTCGTGTCAAAGTTTTAACAGCCCAGGGAAGCTTAAATCCCATTCACTACCCCCTGATCGAAGTAAAAAAACTTTCACTCCCTAAAAAGATCTGCTCCTTTCAAAAGATAAAAGCCTTCGATAAAGCCTGCCAATTAAATCTAAAAACTTCGCCTTCATCCATTGTTTTTGGCCTAGACCGAACCTCTCACCTCACACATATCCGAGCAGGACTTGGTGTGCATGCAGCCTATCTCAAAAGAAGAAAAAAACAAGACAACTTTTTAAAACGACAATTTTTTTCCCTAAATCCGCTTCATCGCACCCTTCTTTCTTTGGAGAAAAAAGCCTTTGAAAACCCCTCTTTAAAAGGCGTGTTTACCAACTCTTTTATGGTCAAAAATGAAATCTTGGAACACTACAAGATCTCTGATAAGAAAATTCATGTGATTCACAATGGAGTCGAGTGGCATGAACTTAAAAAACCCTTTTCTGAGTGGCTCAATTTAAAAAATGTCGTCGCTTCAAACCTCAATCTAGATCCCTTCCTTTTTCATTTTTTATTCGTTGGGAGCGGTTATAAACGAAAAGGAGTCGACCTCCTTCTCAAAGCCTTTGCATGCTTAAAAAATGAAGAGGTCCATTTAAGCATTGTCGGTCAAGAGAAAGAGATTAAAAGTTATATGGAGCTTTCGCATCGCTTGAAGCTCGGCCATAAAGTCTCTTTTTTTGGGGCTCAAAAAGATGTGACCCCCTTTTACCAACTTGCAGACGCCTTAGTCATTCCATCGCTCTATGATCCCAACGCGAATGTCACCATTGAAGCTTTAGCAATGGGACTAAAAGTCATCTCTTCGAAATTTAATGGAGGATCCGAGCTTATTAATAGAGAAAATGGCCTAGTAATCGAAAATCTTTTCGATAAAGACTCTCTGGTAAAAACCTTAAAAATGGCACTTGACTTCCCAAAAACCTGGATGAACTCACAGCGCATCCGAGAAAGTGTAAAACAATTTGATTTCCAAATTCAGCTCGACAAAATGGTAAATCTAACTCTAAATCCATGATTTATACCGAAACAACTTCAAAAATTGGGTTTTGTCAGGCGCCAAAGCACCGCAATTCGTCGATCATAAATGACCTCATATTATTAATATTAGGTCATTTATGATCGGCAAATTTCGAAAGCTTTCGCGCCTGACAAAACCGATTCTTGAAGTTGTTTCGGTATACCTCCTCCTCCCCTTCGCCTACATTCCTCAAGGTTTAACCCACTTTTTCGGACGCCTACTCGGACGGCTCAGTTATCATGTGATCATAAAATGGCGAAAAAGAACGCTTTCAAATCTCTCCCTTGCAACAAAACTCAATTTAAATGAAAAAGAACTCATAAAAGTGGCTATAGCCTCATTTGAAAATTTAGGCATTCTTTTTTTTGAATATCCCAAGATGATCTTTCGAAAAAACTTTCTTCCCGTTCGCTGTGAAAACCCGGAATATGCCGAACAGCTGATAAAAAAAAATAAAGGCGTCATCTTTTTTTGTGGTCATCAGGCCAATTGGGAGCTTCTATTTTTAGAGGGAACCTCAAGAATGCCCGGAGTAGCTATTGGACGGCCGATCAAGCAGAAGAGCCTCTATAATCGAATCATTAAAATGCGTGAAAAATATGGCGGTGTTGTCATTCCTCCCAAAAAGGCGATAAAAGAAGGACTTCGAGCACTGAAGAAAGGGAAATTCCTCGGAATCGTTGGAGATCAAGGCATGCCGGAGAGTGATTTTTCCGCTCCTTTTTTAGGAAGGCGCGCTTTTTCAACAACAGCCCCCGCCCTTTTAAGCATTAAGACAAAATCGCCATTAATTGTAGCAACCATCCGACGAGAGAATAAAAGCTATGTCATCCATTACAGCGATCCTGTGTGTGAAACTCAAGACCCAAATAAGTTAATGGAAAAAGCGCTGCAAGAATTTGAGAAATCGATTCTCGCTCACCCTGATCAATGGCTATGGACTCATAACCGTTGGAAGCAGGAAACCCCAGTCAATGTTCTCTACCGCTATCGACATGACTCCATTTTAATTATTGTTGATAAACCCTTTGACGATCTAAAGGTTTTTCGAAAAATTTACCCTCGAGCCTTTATTACGCTGCTTAGCCGTGAACCCTTTGAGGAGTTCGACACGATTCTTTATAAAGAAGATAAAGAGTTATTTCTAAAAAGCTATAAATATAAACTTGTGATCAACCTCACATCTATCAACCTCAAACGCCATTTTCTTAAAAAAGCAGCTTTTGAAGTTTTATCATCTGATGATTTAATTAAACGTTCCGGCGGCTCCTTTTCATTTGAAGAAAGAGTCATTAGGGCATTATGCCGAAGAGGAAGTCTATGGTCATAAATCGTTATTTCTGCTCCACTTTGGGTGAAAATGAAATCATACTTAGCGAAGATGAGCATCATCACCTAACTAAAGTTTGCCGCCAAAAAAAAGGCGAAGAAGTTGAAGTCATCGATGGAAAAGGTCATCTTTTCAAAGCAAAGATCAAAGAGATTCAGCGCCATAAAACGCATCTTGAAATCTTCTCCTTTTCCCACACACCCCCCACAAGAAAATTTACTCTTGTTCAAGGGCTTTGCCGGCAAAATCGGCTCGATCTAATTTTAGAAAAAGGATGTGAAATCGGAGTCGATCAGTTCATTATTATCCCGATGGACCGCTCTGAAACCCATACGCTTTCAGAGAACAGACTATCGAGAATGCACCGCATCCTTCAGTGCGCTCTTAAACAATCAGGCAGGCTTCACCTTCCATCTCTCTCCATACTTTCCACCCTTCATTCGATTCCAAACATAGAACAGGTCTATTTTGGAGACCTCTCAGCCGATGCACTTCCCTTTCATCCAAAGATCAAGGAGACGCCCCTCACATTTGTCGTCGGACCTGAGAGCGGCTTTTCAGATGAGGAAAGGCTATGGCTAAAAACAAAGGGCATAGGAGTGCGGTTAAATCCAAACATACTCAGAACTGAAACTGCCGCAATAGTCGCTGCAGCTCTTTATTTTGGTATACAAGATCAGGCTGCTCTTATAGAGGAAGGCGAGAGTTTGAAATAATTTTTTGGTTAATGTGACTTTGTCAACTACCCACGACTAAAGCCGAGGGCTTGTAACTAGCGAGAAACCATATGCACGAAGCGAGATTAGACATCTTGCATAACCCCAATTCCTTGCCCCTGCCCTTGCCCTTGCCCGATTCGTGTTTTTTTTGAGCCATTTTCACTAATGGACA
>JBBDIZ010000027.1:0-81068 GCA_040880145.1 Simkaniaceae bacterium
TAGACTCGCCACTAAAGTAGCGAGTCTAGCGCGCCGTCGGTGATCAAGAATATTTTTTTTGGTGAGGAATCACGGAATAAACAACTGGAATGTCGATTTTAAAAAAAAATATTTGTATTGCATGCATGCGGTAAAGCTTGCTAATCTCAAGGTTTAAAAGTTAAGGCTATGGAGATCCCTGTGAATCAAATTACGATTGCTTATGGAGATGGAATTGGTCCTGAAATCATGAAAGCCGTTCTTCATATTCTTGAAAAGGCAAAGGTTCCCCTTAAATATGATGTCGTTGAGATTGGTGAAAAAGTATACCAAAAAGGGTTTAAAACCGGGATTGATCCTGCAATTTGGGAGATTATTCGCAAAAATCGCGTCTTATTAAAAGCCCCAATTACCACTCCTCAAGGAGGCGGTTTTAAAAGTCTTAATGTCACAATCCGTACGACTTTAGGTCTTTATGCCAATATTCGGCCCTGTCTGTCCTTTTCCCCGTTTATTCGGACAAAACATCCCCGTATGGATGTTGTCATCATAAGAGAAAATGAAGAGGATCTTTATGCCGGAATCGAATATCAGCAAAGTTTAGAGGTTTGTCACTCCGTCAAATTGATTTCACGCCCAGGTTCTGAGAAAATTGTACGCTACGCTTTTGAATACGCGAAGCATAATGGGCGAAAAAAAGTTGCTTGTTTTACAAAAGATAATATTATGAAGCTCTCAGATGGGCTTTTTCATGAGGTTTTTGAGGAGATTGCAAAAGAGTATCCTGAAATTGAAAGTCAGCATTGGATTGTCGATATTGGAGCGGCGAGGCTTGCGGATAGCCCTGAAATATTCGATGTGATTGTACTGCCTAATCTCTATGGAGATATTTTATCTGATGTGGCAGCTCAAATAAGCGGCTCTGTCGGGATTGCAGGTTCTGCTAATATCGGACCTTCTGCTGCGATGTTTGAAGCAATTCATGGTTCAGCTCCTCTTCTAGCTAATAAAAATATCGCAAACCCTACCGCTCTTCTTTTTGGAGCTTTACTCATGCTTCGCCACTTAAAATTAGATGAGTACGCCTGTACAATTGAAAATGCTTGGCGTAAAACCATCGAGGATGGAATTCATACCGAAGATATCTTTCAAGAGGGTGTGAGCAAAAAAAAGGTCGGGACAGATACGTTTGCAAATGAGGTTGCAGATCGCCTTGGCATGAAACCCCAAGAGCTTCCCGTTGCGACAAAAGGATCCGGAGCAGTCTCTTCCCACCCCATAACATTTAAAAAAATAGATCTCAAAAAAAAGCTTATGGGCGCTGATTTTTATATAGAGAAAAAATGCAGTGCAAATGAATTTATTGAAAATTTTGCTGTAAAGAAAAAGGGGCAATTATCCTTAAATATGATTACAAATCGCGGAGTTCGCGTCTGGCCTCAGGGTCAAAAAGAAACTTTTTGTGTGGATCAATGGCGTTGCCGCTACCTCAATATTGAAAAAGCGCCTCTTTCCCTACAGCAAGTTCTTGAGCTCGCTCAAAAACTCGTTCAATCAGGCTACGATTTACTCAAGATTGAAAATCTCTATTCATTCAATGATAAACCTGCCTTTTCACAATTTGAAACTTGGTAAGAATGTCAATCAATTTCAAGATCTTTTTCCAAATGTTTTTCAAAGGCATTTAAAAAACGACATCCATACATTCCATCAATAATTCGGTGGTCAAAAGTAAGGGTGATATGAATATGAGTGCGAATTTTAATCGAATCATCATCCATAGCCACAACTTTGCGTTCAATAGCACCAACGCCTAAAATCGCAACTTCAGGATGGTGAATAATGGGAATCCCCGCTTTTACACCTGACATTCCAAAATTTGTCATGGTAATCGTTCCCCCTTGAACATCATCGGGCTTGAGAGTTTTAGATCGCGCTTTTTCTGAAAGTTTCGCAATTTCAGAGGCAATTTGTAAAAGAGATTTGTTTTCACACCCGTGAATAACAGGAACCATAATTCCATTTTCAACGCTGACGGCAATTCCAATATTCACCGAAGGCTTAAGTACGATAGTATCTTCTTCAATTGAGGCATTGAGATAAGGATATTCCTTGAGAGCCTTAGCTAGGGCTCTAGCAATAAAAGCCGTGATCGAAAGTTTAACCCCATGTTCCTGAAAAAAAGCCTCTTTCTCTTGCTTGATTAACTTTTGAACCTCTGTAATATCGATTTCTGTGAGAAAACTAGCATGAGGAGCTTGGTAAAAGGATCGAACCATACTTTCAGCTATGGCTTTTCGAATTCCCGTCATCTTAATGCGCTGACCGCTACAGTCTTTTTTCTCTGATGGCGTGTAGTTTTCGATATCTTTTTTTGTCACTCTTTTGCCGGCACCCGTACCTTTAATTTTTTTCAGGTCATCGATGCTTAAATTTTTTTCACTTGCAATACGCATCACAGCGGGTGAGTAATAGTGCTCCATAGACTCTTCTTGAGAGGTGGTTTCTTGTTGCAATCTTGGGGCCTTCTCTTTTTCAATTGCACTCCCTTCTTCTGAAAGAATGCAAAGAGGAGCTCCCACATCCACTTCTTCATCCACTTGAACTAGAATTTTCTGTAATACACCACTTGCAGGAGCTGGAATTTCACTATTTACCTTATCTGTTGAAACTTCTAAAAGAGGTTCATCAAGCTCGACAGCATCCCCTTCTTTTTTAAACCATTGAACTATTTTTGCATTTAAAATACTCTCGCCGAGCTTTGGGAGATTGACTTCCATAATTTACTCCAACCATGTGACGTGATGATATTGCTTTTCATCGATTTGTTTTTCTTTTTTCGCAACATAAACGGCTGCGACAGCATCGCCGAGTACGTTCACAACAGATGAGACCATTTCTCGAACGCGATCGACACCGGCTAAAAAGGCAATGCCCTCTAAAGGGAGCCCCATAGCGTTGAGCACAACGGTGAGCATTACAAGCCCTGTTCCCGGAATTCCGGCAGCTCCAATTGCAGAGACTAGCGAAATAAAAATCAAAAGAATAATTTTCGAAAATCCAAGATAAATTCCATAGGCCTGTGCAATGAAAATCGCTGAAATGGCTTGTCCAATAGCAGCTCCGTTCATATTAATGGTCGATCCAAGACTCATAACAAACCCTGAAATATCTTTTGAAACTCCAAGGTGATCCCTTACACACTCTAAGGATACAGGCAAAGTCGCTGAGCTGCTATTTGTAGATAAGGCAACAACAATGGCATCTTTCATTCCCTTAAAGAAAGGGGCGATTTCTAAGCGGGAGAGAAGTCGAAGTGAAAATCCAAAAACAACAAAAATCTGAATTAAACAGGCTATGTAGTTGCAAAGCAAAAATTTTCCAAGGGGGATAATTATTTTAAGTCCCATCGATCCAACGGCGGTTGCAATCAGAGCAAAAACACCGTAAGGCGCGATATGCATAATAAAATGAGCAAGGGAGTACATGACCTCCGCTACCGACTCAAGTACAGAAAGAATCATTTTGCCTTTCTCTCCCGATAGGGTCAGCCCAAATGCAAAAAGAACAGCAAAGACAATGATTTGCATTACATTTCCCTCAGCAAATGAGGCAATCGGATTGATGGGAATCAAAGAGAGAACAAAATCAGCCCATCCCATAACCACAGGCTCTGTGATTCCTGTTCCAAATGTACGGCTTAAGTCAAGACCTTCACCCGGCTTGATCACAAAAGCAATCAATACCCCAATTGAAATCGCAATTACGGTCGTAATCGCATAGAACGCAAATGTCCGAAGACCTATCCGACCCAGCTTTTTAGGGTCGTTGATATGGCATATCCCAACAACTAAAGAGGAGAAAACAATGATTCCAACGAGCATCTTTAATAGATCGATGAATATTTTCCCTGCAACGTCTAAGACTTCAAAAGAGCGCTTAAAAATCAGTCCAAAAGCGATCCCGATAACGAGACCTATCAAAATTTTAATCCATGGCTTCATATATTACCTTATTTTTACCCGATTGATCCAATCTTCAAAGCAGTGGGTATCATACTTGATTTTGACATCCGGACTTGCATAGGAAAGAAATAGATCTGCTCTATCAAGAAATGATAACTTAACCCAATCTTTTTCTGTACAGACAAGCCCTTCTGCCCCTAAATCCCTCGCCCTTTCGACTAACTTATCCAGCTCTTTGGGGCCAAGACCTAAGTGGTCGGGTAATTCATGTTTAAATATTAAATTGGCTCCGCCTTTTTTGAGATCCTCAAAAAATTGTATGGGGTTTCCAATCCCACAGAAGGCTGCCAACTTTCGGCCAAGTAAAGGTTTTACCTCTTTATTTGCATTTTGAGAGGTTTTTAAGATTAACTCGGTCCCAATAACTGGCGCATTAGAGTAGTCTCGAATACGCTTTTTGATTTTTTTGTATTGCTCTTTATCATTTACATGATGCACAGCGATCAATCCAACTTCTTTAAGCCTCTTTGGCGAAACTCTTAAGCGGCCCCTCGGTAAAAATTCATCCAATCCAAAAGGGTCATTAGCTGAAAGGAGTACAATCAAAACATCGCTTTTAAGCGCATAGTGCTGCATCCCATCATCGAGAATAAGAAGATCAGCACCTAACTCCTCTGCCTTCTTTGCAGAAAGCGTGCGATTTTTTCCAGCTAAAACGATCGCCCAAGGGAGGTGCTTAGCCAATAGGAAGGGTTCGTCTCCCCCCTCGATTGAAGATTTTATTGGTCCCTGCCCTTGAGACACGATAAAAGGCTTTTTATTATGCTCAGCTTGAGATCGGAATCCCCGCGACAAGATCGCGACTTGACCTTTATCTTTTAAAGCATGAGCTAAAAGGCGGACAAACGGTGTTTTTCCGCTTCCACCGCAAACAATATTTCCCACTGACAACGTGAGCCGCTTGCTTTGATAGCTTTTCTTCATCCTTAAAAAGTAGACACTTCTATGGATGAGAGCCCCTAAACGATAGGGATAGGTTAATAGTTTTAATCCAAAGAGAATCAAACGCTCGCTTCTCTTCGGAAATGATTTTCTAATTAAGCGCCGATGAAACATCTCAAGCGCCTTCAATCGGTTAAAACTCCAACATCCGCAAAAACGAGTGCTTCAATTTGCTCAATCAAAACATGAATCGCTGTCATGTGGGCCTCTTGAATACGATCAGAAGTTAAAAAATCTTTTACAATAAGCTCTAAATCACAGACTCCTTTTAACAACCCTCCACTCTTCCCCAAAAAGGCAATCGTGAAAAGCTTTCTCTTTTTAGCGGCTAAAGCAGCGTTAATTAAATTTTGGGAATTACCACTGGTCGTCAAGAGAACCAACACATCTCCGGGTTTGCCGTGAGCTTCAACTCCTCTTGAAAAAACCTCTTCAAATCCAACGTCATTTGCCACACAACTCATATGACCCGGATCGGAAAGAGCAATAGCCGGAAGGGCCGGTCGTTTCCCGCGAAAAAAACCCGTCAACTCTTCAGCAAAATGCATAGCATCGCAAAGGCTTCCTCCATTCCCGGCAATCAAGACCTTATTCCCCCCTCGCAAGGAGTCGCTGATGACTTGGGCTGCCCTTTGGATAAAGAAAACGCCGGAATCTTCAAGAAGTTGGCTGACAGCCGCAGCTCCCTCGGCAAGACTCTTTTTGATCTCTTCTATCACCGGCACCTCATTAAAAATGATTTTACACAATCTTACAGTTTGCTTTTGCAGCATACAGTATTCAGCATTTTTTTTCTAGTCGCAGCAAAATATCCCAAGCTGGCACACTATAGTCGATGAGAAAAAAACGCATTGCCCTTATTGGAGCATCCGGTCTTGTTGGGAGAGAACTGCTCAAGCTTATTCAAGAAGAGAACCTCCCCTGGGACCTCTCTTTTTTTGCTTCAAAAAAACGAGGCGCTTTTGATGTGTTAACCCCTGAAATGTTTGATGATTTCGATCTTGCTTTTTTTTGTACGTCATCAGAGGTCTCAAAAAAATGGATTCCTTATGCTCTAAAATCAACTTGTCAAACCATTGACCTCTCAAGCGCCTATAGGCTAAATCCAAATTACCCTCTTGTCATTCCGGAAATTAATGGGGAGGAGCTCAAAAAGAATCCAAAACTTGTCTCATCACCCAATTGCACGACGACGTTGATGCTGCTCGCTCTTTATCCACTTGATCCGATTCTTCACATTCAAAAGGTTGTAGCCTCAACCTATCAAGCTATGAGCGGATCCGGGATAAAAGGGCTTAAAGCCTTGGAATCTGCTATAGAAAAAGGCGCGCTTTCTGTCTTTCCGCATGAATCTTCTCATGACTCTGAGGCATTTAGCGGCGAGGAGGAAAAAATGATCTTTGAAACAAGGAAAATTCTCAATAAAGATTTAGACATTCACCCCATAGCGATTCGCGTCCCTGTCAAAAGAGCTCATAGTCTCTCTTTATATATTGAAGGGAAGAATGAGGTCGATCTAAGCCGGGTAAAAAAAGCGTTAGATGAATTTCATGGAATCAAACGCGTCGAAAACGCTCAACTCACCTCCGAATTTGCATCCGAGCAACGACCTATTTTTTGTGGACGTATTAGAAAAGATTTTAAGAATGCTTATGCCCTCTCTCTATTTGTTGTCGGTGATCAACTCTTAAAGGGCGCTGCCTTAAATGCTTTCCAATGTGCAAAAATTCTTCTCAAAAATAAAACGTTTGTATATAATAGCGATAAGGAAAGAGTTTAGAATGTATAAATTTTTTATTTCAGTTTTTTTTCTTTCAATTCAACCTTTGATGGCTGATGAGGTCTGCTACACCCCCTCTCATTTTCTCTTTTCAGAGAAGGAAAGAGCTCAACCTAAACTAGAAGAGGGAAATAAATTTTATTCAAAAAAAATTCCTGAAACGGGCATTGCCTACGGCTCTTGCGCTAGAAAACTATTAATTGAAGCTCCTGAAAAGGCTAGAAGCATAAGTGGCGTCTACCTCTATTACAAGGGAACACACCTTCCTTTTGAGCTGCGTACCTTCGCAACTGTTACACCAAAACTCTCTCCTCAAATTCAAATTTCCGATAATCAAGGATTCGCTTTAACCGGAAGACTTCGCCCTTACAAAAAAGCGCCTCCTATCGACATGGATATCCAATTCAATTCAAATAATATTTTCGACTCCACGAAAATGGGAGTTGAAACCTCTTTAAAGTTCAAATACTGAAGTAAAATCCGTATCGCTTTTCACTTCGATTTCTTCATCTTTTACAGGATGTTGAAAACGAACAAAATAGTGGTGTAGATAAATCCGATTTGCCTTAATTCGACTTCCATATTTTTTGTCTCCAACAATAGGACACCCCACTTCTGCAAGCTGCGCTCGAATTTGATGATAACGTCCCGTTACAAGCTGAATTTCGACTAATTGCAGCCCCTCCTTTTTTTTGACTACGCGGTAAAAAAGCTCTGCTTCTTTGCCCTCCCCAATATGGGCTCGATGAGATTGATGAGAAATCAAATTTTTTAAGTTCCCCTTCTCACCCGGCATTTTCCCTTCAATTAATGCCAAATAGCGTTTTTCAATTTTCCTTTCCCTCTGAGCTTCGTTGAGACGAGCAAGAGCTTTTGAACTGCGAGCAAAAATAACAAGGCCGCTTACCGGTTTATCTAATCTATGAACGGGGTGTAGAAAAACACGCCCAGGTTTTTGAAATTTTTCCTTAATGAACTTTTTTGCATCGTTTTCAAGAGAGTGTTTCGATCGTCCATCCTCTTGAGTCAGCCTACCAGCCTCTTTTTCAACAATAAATAAATGATTGTCTAGATAATAATTACGCATTTTTTTGTCTTAGGGCTTCATAGAGAATAAGTGTGGTTGCAGAGGCTACATTCAAAGAATCTGCGACTCCTTTCATGGGAATTTTCACTTTGATATCCGCTTGTTTAAGCCACTGATCGCTTAATCCCAACTGCTCAGTTCCCATTGCAATGGCTAGAGGTCCTGTAAGATCAACTTGTGTAAAGATCGTTTCAGCATGGGGAGTAGTGGCGACAATAGAAATCTGCTTCTCTTTTAAAAAGGAGATGACCTCCTCACTTGTAGACTCAATCACGGGTTGTGTAAATAAAGTACCAACGCTTGCCCGAACAACATTCGGATTATAAATATCCGTACAGCGATCACAAATAATAACAGCGTCTACACCTGCGGCATCGGAACTTCTTAAAATGGTTCCCAAGTTGCCCGGCTTTTCGATCGATTCCACAATGAGTAAAAATGGGGAAGCTTCTAAGTTTAAATCAGAAAGAGTTAATGGCTTTTTATTGGCAATCGCAATTAATCCATCGGGGCGATCTCTGTAGGAGATTTTTTCAAATACTTCTTTTGTCACTCTAAATATTTGAGCTCCTCTCAATTTTATCGAATCTATAAGAGCCTCTTCATTTGAGCCTAAAAAATGCTGAGGGCTATAAAAAAGAGAGTCAATTTCTACAGTATCAGCTCTAGAGAGCTCTCGATAGCCCTCGATGAGATACTGATTCGTTTTATCTCGCACTCGTCTCTCTCTAAGCTTAACCAGTTGTTTTACATATTGATTTTGCAGGCTCGTAATTTCACTCATAGATCACTCTCGCAAAATGTCCCGCCGGAAGAAAAAATCCAGCCTTTGATGGTAGAAGGGTCTCTCCGGATTCAATTTTTTGCCCCTTTGCTTTTTGCTCTAAGAGATTTGATAAAACGGTCGATGAAAGGGCTGGCGTATGACAGGTAAGAAGTAAAAAAAGAGGCTTCTTTGAAAGTAATTGAAAGCAAAGATCTAAAAGATGAGGAAGATCCTCTTCTATTTTAAAAACTTCATTGCTGCTTCCCCTTCCAAAGGATGGAGGGTCAAGAATAATCGCATCATAGGTCCGCTCTCTTTTGATCTCTCGCCTTAAGAATTTTATCGCATCATCGACAATCCATCGAACGGGGGCTTTCTCTAATTGATTTAATTTTGCATTCTCTTTTGCCCAACTAACCATCGGCTTTGAGGCATCAAGGTGTGTTACAGATGCCTTTGCAGATAAAGCCGCTAATGTCATTCCACCTGTATAGGCAAAAAGATTTAAAACTTCAGCATTTTGACCTTCTAAAGCTTTTTGAACAAACCGCCAATGGATCTGGTGTTCTGGAAAAAGACCAAGATGGCCAAAATCTGTTGGAGAGACCTTAAAAAAAAATCCTGAACAATTGACCTGCCACTGTTTTGGAAGAGGGCCGCTCCAATGGTTCCCATTCTCTCTTGAAAAGCTCGCATCGCATCCTTTCCATTGATTTGGATCTTCAGGTTGCCAAACCGCCTGCGCAGAGGGTCGAATCAATGTATACGGTCCAAATCTTTCTATTTTTTTGAAAGACCCGCTATCGAGAAGTTCGTAATTTTTCATGGCCAAACCTTTTCCCCATGTACAATCAATCTCCAAAGAGCTCCGATCATAAAATAAGAGGCTTTCGAAATAATCGCCTTTCTCTCCTCTTTTTCACAGCATGGAATCAGCCCCGCTATTGCCGGCATTCCTTGCACTTTGATCGCCCCCCAAACGGTTCCGACAGGTTTACCATCAATGCCTCCTTTCGGCCCTGCAATTCCACTTGTTGAAATGCCGATATCGCTATTAAATTTCTGCTGAACCCCTTCGGCCATTTCGATCACTGCTTCTCGACTAACCGCGCCATTTTGACTTAGTATATTGGAGTGAACATCTAAAAGGTTCATTTTGGCTTTATTAGAGTAAGCAACCACTCCCCCCAGGAAATAGTGAGATGCGTCGCTATTCTCTGTTAAAATAGACGCAATCTTTCCCCCCGTACAGGATTCTGCAACTGAAAGAGTCTGTTTGCTTTGAATCATTGCACTTTGAAGCGCAGAAGAAGACTTCGACTCTTTAAAAAATCGTTTAGGAAAATTTTTCTGAAACTCACTTTCAACATCAAACGCTCTCTTTCCACTAATTCGAATCGCAAGGGATCCCATCGATGGATAAAAGCCAAATTGAGCATCAGGAAATTGCGCCTCTGCCTCCCTTGTAAAAGATGAAATTTCCCCTTCACTTGTTAACATCAGGTGAAATTCTGCAACCGTCTTTTTCGATTGATCTCGATCGAGGTTGTCTAACACGCGTTCAAACATCTCTTCCATCTCTTCGGGAACTCCAGGAAGTGCAACGAGGTTTTGTATCTTAAATCCTGGTGCTGTACCCACACGATTTAGAAAAGGAGTAGCCCCTCTTGGCAAGAGCGCTTGATCGGGTATCTCTTTTTTATATCGCCTGAATAAATCTTTAGAAACCGTTTCATTTTTTTCAAGCGGTAGGCTTAAGAAACCGGAGAGAATTTCTTTTGTCTTGTCGTCGCTTGTTGGACCAAGTCCTCCAGTGAGTAATATTTGAGCCCCTCGTTTTGTAGCATCATTTAAAGCGGAAAGAAGGGCCTCTTTATCATCTTTGACCGTCGTGATTTGATCAATAGAGAGCCCTCTTTTTTCACATTCTCGAGCCATAAAGGTGGCGTTTGTATTGACCGTACGACCATTTAATAGTTCATCCCCTATCGAAATTATTTCTAATAACAAACCTGCACCCCCTCAAGGCAATCATTAATCCATGGAAACGTTCTTGCATCGATTCGAATGCTTGTCTTAATCGCTTTTCCATCTAAAAGAAACGAGGCGGGACGGGATAGAGTTCGAATGGCGCGCTTAAAGTCTGAAAAAAGGTCTTTGTTGGTAAAATTTTTTGAACTCAGCTGCTCAACCCTTCCCTCATTTGTTTGATAAATTTGAGGAAAGGAGAATTGGAGCCCAAAAGCTATAGCCGACTCCCCAAAGGCCATCGGGTGAATTTTATGATCAAGAGGGCTGTAGCTAAATCGATGCATTTGAATTTGGATGACAGGTTTTTGCACCCGTACAGCATAAAAACCCGGCTTCACCTCAATTTTAACTAAAGAATTTAAGCTTCTTGTCATAAAGGCAGAGAGGCGCCCCACATAGGGTCTCTTATTCTTTAGCGCATCGATGTAATCCTGGTATTTTTTTAAATATTCTCTTTTATCATCAAGCGGCTCTTCCTTGATCTCAGAAGCATTTACGAGATGAAAAGGCTCTAAAAGAGAAAAAAGATCACTTAAGTCCTCAAAGAGCACTTGAACTTTATGCCACTTTGCTCCCTTAAAGGACGAGGCATTAGTAGGGAGAGAAACGGGTATATTCATTGAGTTTGGGAAGAAAGGATTGAAGGATGACAAAAAGAATTCCGATTGAAATAAAAAAATCTGCCACGTTAAAAATTGCAAAGGGAGAATAACCCCAAAAATTAAAATAAAAAATATCTACCACATAGCCATGCAGTAAGAAATCGACTACATTCCCAACTGCGCCTGAAAAGATCATAATAAGCGGAAAATCGTGACTGCGTTTTTCATTTTTGAAAAAAATGAAAAGAAAAAGAGAAAGAATTAATAAAAGCCTAAAAACCAAAAGAAGTTGTGGTTGATGACTAAACAATCCCCATGCCATTCCTTTATTAAAGACCAGGTTGAGTGAGAAATCCATTCCGAAAAAATTCTGAAAAATACCGATTCCATCATAAGGGAAAATAGAAGAAGCCCTAGACATTGGACTGATGTATTTGAGAGCCAACCATTTTGATCCCATATCGACCAAAACTATGAAAGAGATTAAAAATAGCGCTTCAAATAATCGCCACCCCTTGATTTTCATATAATTAGGAAAGGCCCTTTTCAAATTTTTCCTGCTCGACTGCTGTTCGTGTTGCATAAGGAATCGCTTCTAGTCTTTTTATCGGAATCTCGTTTTCAGAGGCATCGCAAGTTCCATAAGTGCCTTCTTCAATCTTTTCAAGGGCTCTATCGATTTGATCTAAAATCCTCATCTCTTCCGACTGCACATTAATACTGACCATGCGGGTTGCATCATCTGTCGCTTCATCCGCGCTGTGCTGTGAAAACCCTTTGTTCTCTTCTGGACTACGAACCTCTTGAGAGACTCCTCTGACAACTGACGAGTATTGCTGCTTCATTTCCAGAAGATTTTTTTTAAACTCTTCGATTTTCTTTTTTGGCAATGCCATATTCACTCCTTCGCAAAAGCAACATTTTTGATTGCTTCAATTAGTTGATCCATATCCTTGAATCTCTTGTAAACGCAGGCAAAGCGAATATAAGCCACTTGATCAAGTTTTTGGAGTTTTTCCATTACAATCGACCCCAAACTTTTGGTGTCGATCTCTCTCAACCCCTTTTCAGTTAAATCTGCCGATACCTCTGATGCCAGCTTCAAAATCTGATCACGACTGACCAAAGTATGACGACATGCCGCCTCCAATCCCTTGATCAATTTATCTGTCCTAAAGTCTTCGTAACTTTCATCTCTTTTTTTGACTTGAATCGTGAGATCGATCGTCTCGAACGTTGTAAACCTCTTATGACATTGAAAACATTCTCGCCGTCTTCTGATCGCATTTAGTTCGGCATGATTCCTTGAATCAGTGACCCTCGATTCTTCCTGACCGCAAAAAGGGCACTTCATTTTTCCTTCCTAAACTTTTTTGCGATCCATCTACTCACATCCCGCATAAAGGTGCAAGAAAAACTTGGGCTGAAAAAAATCGGAGGAGGTGGGATTCGAACCCACGGTACGCGTAAACGTACACACGCTTTCCAAGCGTGCTCCTTCGGCCACTCAGACACTCCTCCAAAACTAATTCTATTGCTCCACTATTTTGGAATTTGAGAAAAATTTTACGACTGAACCCCTATTTTTGACAAGTTTTTTTCACTAGGCTGTTTTAGAGCTCGCTTTGGATAAAGATAAAGATGCCAAAAATGGCAATTTTAACAACCAAATGGCGTTTCGGTATAATTCTCTTTTGTGATAGACTGTAATGCAAAAACCTCCTGATAATATGAAAGTAAAATTATTTTTGCTGCTTTTGCTTCCGCTACTGTTTATAGGATGCGGAAAGCAACCCCCTATAAATACCGGAAATACCGGCAAACTCAACGTTCTTGTCAGTATCGCGCCCTATAAAAAATTTGTCGAACGAATTAGTGGTGATTCATTGAATGTGACCACGCTTCTTCCGAAGAATGCCAATCTTCACACCTTTGAACCCACTCCTAGACTCTCTCAAAATTGGCAAAATGTGGATCTTTGGATTACCGTTGGCGCTGAATTTGAAAGTCAAATAAAACCTGCCCTCTGTGAAGTCAATCCCAATATGGTTGTTTTAGATTTGAGTAAAAAAATTACTCCGATGCAAATGGGCAAAGAGACTCATTCTCTCCTCCCATGCAAACATACCCACACAGAAGATATCCACATGTGGCTTGGCCCCAAAGATGTTCCCGCTCAAATTCGAGTCATCACAGAGGCCCTTATCCAGCTGGACTCTTCAATGCAAACAATATTTTTAGAAGGCATGAATGCATTAATCGCTGACTTAGAGCGCCTCGATCGCTCGATTAGCGTTCGTCTTTTACCCTTTCAAGGATCTGCTTTAATCGTGTCCCACCCCTCTCTCGGCTATTTTTGCAAAGATTATCAACTCAAGCAAATTTCAATTGAGTGCGAAGGGAAATCTCCGGCCCCTCAAGATCTGCAAAAAATTTTAAAATCAATCGAAAAAGAAACCGTCCTATGCGTGATTTCTCAAGAAGGCTTTGACTCGAAAGGAGCCCGCCTGATTAGTGAAAAGCTCTCCCTGCCGCTCATCTCCTTTGACCCCTATGCATACGATTATTTTCTCAATATGGAGACCCTATCGACTCAAATTATTTCTAATAAAAGTCCCAAAAAATGACCCATCCGGAAATGATTCAATGCCGCAACCTCTCTTTCTCTTATGATGAAAAGACCGTTTTAGAAAAGATCTCTTTGAGTATTCATGAAGGAGAATTCATAGGGCTTATCGGACCGAATGGAGGAGGGAAAACCACTTTTTTAAATCTGCTTATGGGATTTTTAAAACCACAATCAGGGTCGATGACTATTTTTGATAAAACTCCTGTAAAAATGCGCCGCCTCATTGGCTATGTCCCTCAACACTTAAGTTTTGACAAGCTCTTTCCCATCACTCTTGAAGAGGTCGTTTTGATGGGCCTGTTAAACGAAACGCCTCTTTTTAAATCCTATAGCCCGTCAGCTTATAAACGTTCCTCTGCCGTATTAGAACAACTCGATCTTCTACCGCTGAAAAATCGCCTCTTCGGGACGCTTTCCGGCGGCCAGATTCAACGCACTCTTATCGCAAGAGCTCTTGTATCAAACCCCTCCCTGCTTCTCTTAGATGAACCCACAGCTTCTGTAGATTTTGAGTCGCAAAAAAAAATCTACGAACTCTTAAGCTTATTAAAAAAGAAAGTGACCATTCTCATGGTGACTCATCAAGTACAGCCCATTTTAAAACATGTAGACCGCATCCTCTGCGTTCAAAAGCATCTCTCCCCGCTAGATCCCGATGAAATTTGTAAACATTATGCACTGGGGGTCTATCATGCTGAGTGAATTTTTCCAAAATCCCTTTCTCTTAATGGCTCTTTTCGCCGGCCTTTTAGCCTCAGTTGCCTCAGGCATTGTAGGCTCTTACGTCGTTGTCAAGCGCATCGTTTTTATCAGCGGCGGGATTTCTCACTCCGTTCTTGGGGGAATGGGGCTTTGCCTCTACTTGCAGCGGACCTATAATCTTCCTTGGCTAAACCCCATATACGGCGCTCTTCTAACCGCCTTGCTTGCCGCTTATTTAATCGGCTGGATCCACCTGAACTATCACCAAAGAGAGGATACTGTCATAGGAGCGCTTTGGGCTTCAGGAATGGCCCTTGGTGTCATTTTTGTCAGCCTAACTCCCGGATACAATGTTGAACTAATGAATTTTTTATTTGGAAATATTCTTTGGACCACCCTTCCCGATCTAGTCACACTCCTTGTTTTGGATGCCATTATCATTACAATCGTCCTTCTTCTTCATACCAAATTTTTGGCCATTTGCTTTGATGAAAAACAATCATTTTTACAAATGCTTCCTGTTCGCCCTCTCTATTTCTTACTTCTCTCTTTAATTGCAATTACAACCGTCCTATTAATCCAAGTGATTGGTGCCATTTTAGTGATCGCTATGTTGAGCTTGCCCGCCGGGATTGCCGGATCTTTTACAAAACGCCTCTCCACAATGATGATTCTTGCAACACTGGTTAGCTTTTTCTTCACCTTAATCGGCCTTTTCACCTCTTACATCTTGAATTGGCCGCCAGGCGCTACTATCTCGCTTACAACAACGCTCGCTTTCTTAATCCACCTCCCTGTAAAAAAATTAGTTGCCTAAAACCCCCTTATTTAGAAATTGACGTATTGTCAGACTTGACGTATAATCCTCTCGATAACGTAAACTCGTGCTCAATTCTATCGGAGGAATCATGTACGCAATCATCGAAACCGGTGGCAAACAATACCAAGTCGAAAAAGACGACGTGATTGATGTTGAACTATTAAAGACCAACGACAATCAGATCGAGTTTAAGCAAGTTTTATTTTTAAACGATAAAGGACAAACTCTTATCGGAGCCCCGCACCTTACTGAGATCACCGTCAAAGGTGAGCTTATCTCTGAAGTAAAAGGCCCTAAAGTCATCGCTTTTAAATTTAAAAGACGCAAAAACTATCGCCGAAAAGTCGGCCATCGCCAAAAATATTCTCGAGTGAAGATCACCGATATTGTTAAAAGTTAATTTGAGGAGTTAAAGAATGGCTCATAAGAAAGGGCAAGGATCAACCCGAAATGGACGCGATTCCAATCCCCAATATTTGGGACTAAAAGCAACGCATGGACAGTTTGTTACAGCGGGAAGTATTATTATTCGCCAAAGAGGCACAAAATACCATCCCTCTAAAAACGTCGGCCGCGGTCGTGACGACACTCTCTTTGCTCTTGTTGATGGCATTGTCTCCTTTCGAAAGACAAATAAAACATCCGTTTCCATCCTTCCCTCATAAGTAATTGAATCGGGGCTTTTCATTAAGCCCCTTTATTAAAAAAAAATATGTTTTTAGATCGTGTCCGATTAAAACTCATCGCCGGTAAAGGCGGAAATGGAGTGGTTGCCTGGCGTCGCGAAAAGTACATTCCCAAGGGTGGTCCTTGCGGAGGTAATGGCGGTCCTGGAGGATCCATCATCTTTAGGAGCGTAGACTCTTTATACTCCCTCGACCCCTATCGAAACCGCCGCCAAGTCAAAGCAGAAAGCGGTGCTCAGGGCGGATCGAATCAGCGTCAAGGCCGAAAGGGCGAGGATCTCATCCTCAATGTTCCTTGCGGCACTCTTTTAAAGGACCCGGAAACCGAAGCCATCCTTTTTGACTTTACAGAGCCTAGTCAAGAATTCAAAGTTTGTGTTGGCGGAAAAGGCGGCCTTGGAAACACCTTTTTCAAGTCCCCTACAAACAGAGCTCCAAGCCGCTCAACCCCCGGCAAGGAAGGCGAAGTAAAAGCCGTTGAGCTCGAACTAAAACTCATTGCCGATATTGGTTTTGTAGGCCTTCCAAGCGCCGGCAAATCGACGCTCCTTTCAAATCTCGCTCAAATTGAGCTGAAAACAGGCGCCTACCCCTTTACGACCCTCTCCCCCAACCTCAGTCAAATTGAGTTTGAAGATTATACAAAAATTACAATCGCCGATATTCCGGGGATCATCGAAAAGGCTCATCAAAATAAAGGCCTAGGCCTTGAATTTTTACGTCACATCGAACGGACGAAAGTTCTTCTTTTCATCATCGATATCGCCGATCTTGTTACTGACCCAATTGAAAGCTTTGAAATATTGAAAAATGAACTCAAGACTTACTCGCCCTCTCTTATAGAGAAACCTCAACTTGTCGCCTTAAATAAGATAGATATTCTTGAGGACCCTGAAGTTCTAGAACGTTTTAAAAAGCAGAATCCTCAAAGCACCCTCTTTTTGATTTCAGCACTTGAAAAACAAGATCTTGAACCTCTAGTCTATGCTATGAAGTCTCTTGTCCAGACAAGCCAAAAATAATCAATCAGTCAGAAAACTTATCATTGTGAATAAAGAGCTTATCTTCATCCATAACAGGTAGTAAATGTTTATCTTCTCGTTCAATTAATACCCAATCAGGCGGATAGATATCGGGTAATTGCCCCGGCCGAAACCGATAAGGAGAGGGCGCCACAACTATTTTCTCCGGATTTGTATTTAAATAGGCCGCCCACCAGCCGAAAGTAGAGTTTCCAATAATATTATGATCACAAAGCGTAAGAAGGTAAAAATCATTCACCACACTATCCGAGACAAAAACAATCCGTTTTTCAATCCCCTTTAACATCCGCTTGGTCCACTCCAAGTTATCCGTACAAATAACAAATAAAGCCTCATCAGGAAAATGATCCATAGCCTTCTTGATAAAATCAGGGTCAGGAGGAAGAAGTTTTGAATAAAATATTTTACAATGAGCACGCCCTTTAAAAAGGTTATCTCTTGGATGTAAATAAGTCCGAATATGAACGCCTACCTTTATCGGTTCTTGAAAAATGGAAGTATATTTTTGATTCAAATAAGATTTGATTTTATCACTTGGAGCAAAGAGCTCCAAAAGCTTTTCTCTATGGTGATCGAAGTACTTGTAGGAAAGAAAAAATCCATGTATAATTAAATTATCTTGATAGTTTATCGGAACATAAAGAGCTGTTTTGTTGTAAGCCATTTCATGATTCCATGAACTTCGCTTTCCATCTGGAAGCGTTCTTTTTGGAAATCTCCAAAAGACCTCTGGATATTGATTTCCGGTTTTTAAAGGCAGAATATATTGAGCATCATGGTCTAAAGCGCAACTTAAACCAGCGGAAGCTTGAAAAAGTTGATTGCCCAGCTGTCCTCTCGGATGATGACTTACAAATGGCTTTTCAGAATCAAAAAGCTCCGATCCCTCGCAAAAAGTTAAGAAACATATAAAAACACTAATAAATAATTTTTCGATTTTCTTCAAAACATCCCTCTAATTAAAAATCAACTCGAATCGGCAACTGTTGATTGATTTTAGATCCTTCCATCTCTTTCAAAACCTTGAGTCGATTTCGTTTTTTAATAATCCCTTCTTTGCAAGGACTTACTCGAAAAGCATCTCTCCAGAGCGTTAGAGTGTTACTCGGAACATCCATAAAGGGTTCATAAAGATCTTTCCGAACCAGAAAAAGATTATTCGTCATACAAATTGGTTCATATCCCATTTTTCTAGCCTCATCGATCGCAACCTGAACGGGCTGATGGATATTTCTAATTGCGATATCTTCAGGAACTTCTTTAGCAAAAAGAGGATGCCAAAGGAGACCACATTCAATACAGATAACCTTAGGGCGACACTCTAGACTTTTCAAAATATAAAAATCCGCACCATCAATATCTATGGATAAAAAATCAATTTCTATATCTGGAAAATGCTCTTTTCGAATTTGATCAAATAACATCCCTCTTTGGTCTTCTTGATTCCACGTAATAAATTGATTCAGGCACAAAACATTTTCATCTGACTGATAATTTTTTCTTAATTTTTTGAACGCCTTCTTGCTTGATTCAATGAAACACCCCTTCCACCCCTTTTCAATGAGCCGTCTTATATTAGAAAGCCAAACTCCATCAGCCCCCCCAAATTCAACACAATACCCTTCTGAAATATTCAGACGATTAAAAATTTCTTCAATAATCCCATCTTCTCCAAACTGCGAATATTGACAATACCCATATCGATTCAAACTTTTTGGAGACAACCGATGACAATTATTTTTCAAAGCCTCATCAGTTCCCTCTTTCCATTCAAGTGCAGAAGCAGTTGAAGTGAGAAAAAAAACAGATAATATAAAAAATATTTTTATTTTCACAAGTGACTCCATTAAATATTTGAGCAAAGTTTTGTCTATTTACCCAAAACAGTCAATCAAAAAAATATTTTTTATAATAAGGGCGAAACAGCCAATCGACAGCACGGCAAGAGACCTTCTCGCTCCCGCCTAATCCAGTTATTAATGTGCGTAATTTGTGGCTTTAAGAAAGGGAAGAGAGACTCTCTCTTCCCTTAGAATTTCTATAATACCGAAAAATGGACACTAAAAGACGTCGTCGTCTTTGTCAGCTGCCTCTTCCGGAGCCATTACAAGCCGTGGAGGGATAAGGGGTTCCGGGGCCTTTTCCTGAAAGGGAGGAAGCAGGGGTTGGTTCTTCTCTCTCTCCTCTGATAGCTCTTCAGGCGGCAATTCAATTGACTTTGATGGCGGCGGAATCAAAACAGGCTCATTCTCTCCTATTTGGTCGGAAAGAAAATCTCTTTGAGGAATTTCTTCAGCCGGCTCTTTTTTAACCCTTTCTGAGATGAGTTTATCTGGAGGGGGGAGTAAAGTGGCCACCCTAGAAGATGAAACGCGAGTTTCATCTTCTAGGCCACCTCCTTCCCCTACTCTATTGACCTCTTCTTCTCCATCTTTACTCTCATCCGGCATGGTTGAGGTCGGCTTTCTGCGTCTTGTCCGGCGCTTCTCCCGCTTCTCTTTTAAGGGAGCTTTTTCCTCTACCTCTTTAGGTGTCTTTGGCGCCTCCCTCCCACCTGCAATTTTTACAGATTTTTCAATGGCAACATTTTTAAGCACTACTTTGCTCTCTTTCGTCTCAATAACTTCAAAATCTGTTATCGGTAAAAGAAAAGCCTTTGGTCTCTCTAACGATCTAAAAAAAAGGGCGCTCCCAAAAGAAACAATTTCAAGAGCATCAACCGAATACTCCTCCTTTGCCCCTATTGAATTGCGGACCAATAATTTATACCCCTCTTTCGGCGTAATAATCGTTTCTATAATTGGTTCTCGTGTGAAATTCACTGAATATCCTTTTTTCGTTTATAACCCTTGCTCTGCAATATATTGAATAAGATCTAACACTCGATAAGAGTACCCAATCTCATTGTCATACCATGAGACAAGTTTGAAAAATTTATTATTAAGACCGATCCCCGCCTTCTTATCAAAAATTGAAGAAAGTGGACAACCGATGAAATCAGAGGAAACAACGTCCTCCTCTGTATAACCAAGTATTCCCTTCATCTCTGTTTCGCTCGCCCTCTGAAGGGTCTTAGAAATCTCCTCGTAACTCGTTTCCTTTTCAGTTCGTACGGTGAGATCTACAACAGAAACATCAATAACAGGAACTCTGAATGCCATGCCGGTTAGCTTGCCATCAATTTCCGGAAGACACTGCCCAACAGCTTTTGCCGCTCCAGTCGATGAGGGAATAATGTTCACTGAAGCTGAACGCCCCCCTCTAAAATCCTTCTTCGATGGACCATCAACCGTAGGCTGGGTCGCTGTCATCGCATGGATAGTGGTCATTAACCCTTCCTCAATGCCAAAGTGATCAAAAATAACTTTAACAATAGGAGCTAAACAATTCGTCGTACAGGACGCATTACTTATGACAAACTGAGTTTTCGGATCATACTTTTTATGATTGACTCCCATTACAAATGTAGGGACTCCTCCTTTTCCGGGAGCAGAAATAACGACGCGTTTTGCACCTGCAGTTATGTGCTTGTTCGCAGCGTCAAGTTGAGTAAAAAGCCCAGTTGCTTCAATGACTACATCTACATCCAAGGCCTTCCAAGGAAGATTTAATGGATCTTTTTCTGCTGAAACATGAATTTTTTTTCCATCTAGATACAAATGCTCATCATCATGAGTGACTGAATTAGAAAAGGCTCCGTGCACACTATCATAACGTAAAAGATAGGCAAGATTATCAGCTGAAACCAAATCATTGATCGCAACAATTTCAAGTGTGTCATATTGTGAGCAAATACGAAAAATCGATCGCCCAATACGACCAAATCCATTGATTGCAACTCGAACTGTCATACACTCTCCCTTGCCTTGCGATAATAGTATCTTGTTTCTTGCTACCTACTGAATATGAGAAAAAGGGAAATTCCTGGCAATCTTTTTTCAAAATAAAAATAAAGAAGAAAAAGAGAGCCGTATACGACTCTCTTTAATAACAAAATCCTAGACAAACTCCAGAAGGCACTTTTCTGCATTATCGCCAATACGTGTATCAAGACGTATTATCCGAGTGTATCCACCTTGACGCTCCTTATATCGGGGCGCAATTTTATCGAATAACTCTGTAATAACTAGACGATCCCCATTATAGGAAGTCTTGTCGCCTCCCTTTACCGCTCTCTTCTCTTTTGGAGTTAAGGCGTTTTGGGTAATCATTAGCGCAGCAATTGCCCGACGTCTACTTGCTAAGTCTCCCTTTTTTCCAAGAGTCACCATTCGATCTGCGTAACGCTTCAAATGCTTGGCCTTTGCAACAGTTGTCTCAATACGGCCATGTTCAATAAGCGCCTTTAGCATGTTCGCCACCATGCATCGGCGGTGGGAAGATGTTCGTCCTAATTTGAAAGTTAGCTTTCCATGTCTCATATCTCTTTCCCTGCTCTTTCCTCTAAATATTTATCAACTATTTCTTTAACATTGTCCTTGTTGATTCCATAACGGCTCAAATCCATCCCAAGTCCAAGATTTAATTCATCAAGTTTAGCACGAATCTCATTTAAGGATTTCTTGCCAAAGTTTCTAAATTTCAACATATCGGTCTCCGGCATAATCACAAGTTCTGCAATCGTATTGATGTTAGCTTGTGATAAGCAGTTAGTCGATCGTACAGAAAGCTCAATCTCGTCAATTCTAAGAGCAAGTTTTGCTAGAAGCTGATCGCGATCGGAGTTTTCTTCCTCTACTTCATGTTCAAAGGAGATCCGCTGAAATTGATCAGAATCAAAGCATTGAAAATGCAGTACGCCAAGTTGCGTTGCAAAAGTTAATGCCTCCTGAGGAGTAATTCGACCATCTGTTCGAATTTCAAAAACAAGACGATCAAAGTCTGTATCTTGACCAACGCGAGTATTCTCAACAAAGTAATTCACAAGCTTAACAGGAGAAAAAATCGAGTCGATCACAATTTCATCTACAACTTTATTCGGTATATCTTGCCGCTCTGATGGCAAATAACCTCTTCCCTGAGAAATACGTAAATCAATACGTTTCTTCATGGGTTTCGTTACCGTAAAGATTTTATGATCTGAATTCACGACTTCAAATTCGCTCTCTTTCATCACTTCACCGAAAGTCACAATATGTTGTCCGGAACCTTTCTGGATCATTTCCTCCGTAACATCGAGATGGAAAATGTAGTGTTTTGGAGCTCTTGATGAACCCTTTTCCTGTACAGGCTTGAGTCGAAGTAGACCTCCCTTAAAATTGAGAACGACATGAGTCATATCCTCAATAATTCCCTCCACAGCCATATACTCATGAGGGACTCCCTCAATTTTTATCGAGCAAATCGCATAGGCTTCGAGAGATGTTAAGAGAATTCTTCTAAGGGCATTTCCTATGGTATGTCCATAACCACGCTCGAAGGGCTCAGCAATAAATGTCGCAAGAGTCTCCGAATTATCCTTCTTTTCAACCTTAATCTTTGCTGGCAATTCAAACTTGCCATACTTGACTGTCATAAACTTGTCTCCCTAAAAGAATATTTAATTAGCATCTTCGGCGCTTTCTTGGTCTGCATCCGTTATGTGGAACGGGTGTCTTATCACGAATGAGATTGATATTCAGTCCGGCACTTTGCAGTCCCTTTACAGCTGATTCGCGTCCAGCTCCAGGGCCTTTTAGGTGAACTTCTACTTCCTTCAATCCATACTGCATTGCACTCTTAGCCGCATCTTGAGCCGCAATAGAAGCTGCAAAAGCTGATGATTTTCGAGAGCCGGAGAATTTTGCCTTCCCGGCTGACGCCCATGATAAAACATTCCCAAGGGGATCTGTAATCGTTACGATCGTGTTATTGAAAGTCGCTCGTACGTGTGCCACACCACTTGGAACTGATTTTGATTGCTTTTTTCTTGTACGCGTTGTGCGTTTTTCTTGCTTAGCCAAAGCTCATACTCCTTGAATTAACTGGCCTTTTTCTTGCCAGCGACAGTTTTCTTCTTTCCTTTTCGAGTGCGCGCGTTGCATCGAGTCCTTTGGCCACGAACAGGGAGCTTGCTACTGTGACGTTGACCCCGATAACATTTGATACTTTTTAATCGATCAATGTTTCCTCGTATTTCTCGACGCTTATCCCCTTCAACAACATACTCAGATTGAAGCATCTCATTAAGTTTAGAAATCTGCTCCTCTGTCAACTCCTTAGCATGAATGTCAGGATTAAGCCCTAGCTTATCTGTAATTTCTACAGCGATCTTACGTCCAACTCCGTAAATATAAGTCAAACTAATGACAAGTCTTTTTTTGTCTGGAATATCTATTCCTATCACTCTTGGCATTGTAAAATTCCTTAAAAATATAAATTCTCGTTTAGCAGTATATCATCTTACTTGTTTGAAATCAAGCTTAACGAAGGAGGGCTCTTTTGGTCTTGCCTTTCTTCATAAAGCCGTCATAACGTTTCATCATAAGATGAGATTCTATCTGTTTTGTAGTATCAATAACGACCCCAACTAAAATTAAAAGAGAGGTCCCTCCAAAAAAATAACTTATAGAAGCATCTATCCCTAAAAGTCGCCCGATCAACGTTGGAAGAACAGCAATTAGAGCTAGAAAAAGGGCTCCAACAAGTGTAATACGGTTCATCGTAGCTTCCAAAAATTCCTGGGTTGGCTTTCCTTGCCGAATGCCCGGAATGAATGCTCCATTTTTTTTCATGTCACTTGCAATTTGCTCAGGATGAAACTGCGTCGATGTCCAGAAGTAGGTGAAAAATATGATAAGAGAGACATAAACTAGTGTGTAAACCCAATTTCCGGGCGACAACATTTCAGCAACACGTCCCAATGCATTCCCTCGTCCCAAAAATTGGGCTAGCGTAGCTGGAAACATCAATAATGCACTTGCAAATATGACTGGAATGACTCCCGCATAATTGACTTTTAAAGGAATATGGGCCGACCCTCCTTGTACCTCATGCCTTCCAACCACTCGACGTGCATATTGCAAAGGAATTTTTCGAACCCCTTGAATAATCAATATGGTTCCAACAACAATGGTAACAAAAACGCCCGAGAGTACCACAAGTGATGAAAAGGTTAATTGTCCGGCTTCTTGGGAATCTAAATTTAATCCTCGAATAATGCTTCCAAGAGTTCTTGGAAGAGCTGAAATAATTCCGAGCATAATAATCAAAGAAATCCCATTCCCTATTCCCTTTTCTGTAATCTGTTCACCGATCCACATCAAACATAGGGTGCCGGCTGTCATGGTCATCATCACAACGGCATAAAACATCCATGGGAAGCCAAAAAAAGTGACGTCCAGAAGCTCTGGAAGTATAATTCCGGGATGGGTGTTATTTAAACCCAACGCATAACGGGCATAAACGGCCGACTGGAAAAGGGCAAGCCCAAGAGTAATGATACGAATCATTTTGCCCATTTTCTTTTTTGCCATCTCTCCATTCTCACGCATCTCTCTTTGCATCGAGGGACTAATCGCCATGAGAACCTGTGTGATAATCGATGCGGAGATATAGGGCATAATCCCAAGGGCAATAATAGTCATTTGAGCAAAGGCTCCGCCTGAAAAAATATCAACAAGTTGGAAAAGGTTTTGCCCCCCTCCAATAGATTGCTTAAAAATTTTCACCACTTCTTCACCGTTAATGCCCGGAACAGGAACATAGGTTCCAATTCGACAGATCAGCAACATCAGAAGTGTAAAGCGAATTTTTTCCTTCAGCTCAGGAATGGCAACTATATTCCGCAACGATTGTATCATTTGGTCCTCAAATTAGAGCGTTTTAAATTCGATCGAAGATCCTTCAAGCTTCTTGATAGCTCCGGCAGTAAAGTGGTCAGCTTCAATGACAACTTTCTTCTTAAGCTCTCCATTGGCTAAAATTCTAAGCCCTCCTAAAACAACTCTAGGAGCAATTCCCTTTTCTTGAAGAGTAAGAAGGTTCACTTTCTCACCGTCTTCGAACAGTTCTTCTATCCGATCTAAAGTGATAGCAAAACTTGTCTTTTTAAAGCGACCATTTGTGAATCCGCGAGTCGGAATTTTTTTGAAAAGCGGGACTTGCCCCCCTTCCTTACCATAACGTCTCTTGTATCCAGAGCGTGATTTATCGCCCTTGACTCCACGACCACATGTCTTTCCTTTCTTACATCCAGGACCACGCCCTACTCGTTTATAAGACTTCTTAGCGCCCTTGACATTTCTTAAATTCGATAGATCCATATTGTTATACTCCTCTTGCCGCTAAAATCTCTTCTCTATTTTTAAGCTGGCACAAACCTTTTACAGTTGCGCGTACAAGGTTAATTGGATTGTTTGAGCCTAAACTTTTGGCTACAACATCCTTAACCCCTCCAAGCTCAAGAACAGAACGTACTTTAGAGCCTGCAATGACTCCTGTACCTTCAGCTGCAGGCTTAAGAAGAACCTTAGCTCCATCCCACTCAATTAGAATATCGTGAGGAATTGTCGTTCCTTCCATTGCAAATTCAACGACATTTTTTTTAGCAAGTTGGCTTCCTTTTTTGATCGCATCAGAAACTTCATTCGCTTTAGCGAAACCCACTCCGACTCGACCCTTCTTGTCCCCGACGAGAATAAGAGCTGAAAAGCTAAACTTTCGTCCTCCTTTGACCACCTTTGAACAGCGATTGATAAAAAGGACTTTCTCCTCAAATTCACTTTCAGCCTGTTCGTTTTTCCTGACACCTCTTTTTGCTGCCATGATCAATTATCCTTTAAAATTTTAGCCCAGCGCTTCGAGCTCCTTCAGCAAGCTCAGCGATGATCCCATGATATTTATAGGGTCCGCGATCGAAAACTACGAACTCAATTTGCTTTTCAATGGCAAGTTTTGCCAATTTTTCACCGATTGCTCTCGCACTTGTCTTCGTTTTTTTTCCCTGCTCAGTGTTTTTAATATCCTTGCAGAGGGTCCCATAGCTAACGAGTGTTTTTTGCTCTTCATCATCAATGATTTGAGCAGAAATATTACAATTTGTTCGATATACAGATAGTCGAGGTCTTATTGAAGTTCCTCTTACATGTTTTCGAACGCGCATTTTGCGTTTTTTTCTGACATTAGTTGTCTTTGAACTCTGATTATACATAATTACTTACCTTTTGCCGCCTTACCAGCTTTCTTACGAACGTACTCATCTTTATAGCGAACTCCTTTTCCTTTATAGGGCTCAGGAGGTCTGAGTGCTCGCACAGTAGCTGCAAATTGACCTACTTTTTGCTTATCGATACCGCTAATTATGATGCTTGTATTCTTTTCAACCTTGACATCGAGATCCCTAGGGATCTCAATTACATTAGAATGAGAGAATCCAAGTTGAAGATCCAAAACCTGCCCCTTAATTTGAGCTCTAAAACCGACACCAATTAAGGTCAATTCCTTAGAAAACTCAGATGAAACACCAAGAATCGCATTATTAATCAACGAGCGATAAAGTCCATGCATGGGGCCCTTAAGAAGCTTATTATCGATTGAGACCAAAACCCGCCCTTCTTCAACAGCGAGTATCACTCCTTCCGGCACTGGAATATTCAGTGTCCCCTTTGGGCCTTTGACATTGACTTGTTTGTTATCAAGTTTTACTTCTACGCCTTTGGGTAATTCAATGGGAGCATTTCCTAAACGTGACATAATTTCTTTTCTCCTAACTTACCAAACGAGGCATAGCAATTCGCCGCCGACTCGTTCTTTCTTCGCAGTTTTACCAGAAAGCACCCCTTTAGAAGTGGACACAATCGCTGTGCCCATACCACCTAAGACTCGTGGAATCTCTTGATTTGGGATATATTTTCTGACGCTTGGTTTTGAAACACGTTTTAAGTCGTGAATCACCGACTCTCTGTTTTTATTGTACTTCAAAAAAATCCGAATCACTCGTTTCTCTTCATTAACTAGAAAATGAGTAATAAAACCCTCTTCTCCTAGAATTTTCGTAATAGCGAGTTTCATCTTGCTAAAGTGAACTTCAACATAACGATGCTTGGCTCTTTTTGCATTGCGGATTCTTGTTAAATAGTCTGCAATTGGATCGCTTAGTGTCATCTCATAAACTCCATCTTATTTTCCTCTTTTATAGGGCATTCCGAGACCCTTTAATAGTGCATGACACTCTTCGTCATTTCTTGCAGATGTTACAAAAGTAATGTTCATGCCTTGAGTTTTAACGACATCGTCTAAATTTAATTCAGGAAACATCTGTTGATCATTGATCCCCAGTGTGTAACTGCCCTGTCCGTCTCCTTTCGTGTTAAAACCACGAAAATCTCGAATGCGCGGGCTCACTATGTTCGTAAATCTGTCGAAAAAATCATACATGCGCTTGCCTCGAAGCGTCACTTTGTACCCAACTGTCTGCCCTTCTCTTAACTTAAAGTTAGAGATTGATTTTTTCGCCTTTGTTTCAATAGGCATTTGCCCAGAAAGAAGCGTGAGCTCCTTCTTGACTTGCTGCAGTGCATTTTTATCCTTGGAAGCTTCTGCAAGCCCCATGGAAATAATGATCTTCTTTAACTCAGGAATCAGCATCGGATTAGCAAATTTAAATTGCTCAAGCAAACTCTTTTTGACTTCATCCTGGTAGCGTTTTTTTAATCGAGATTGTTCCATTATAAACGTATCTATTTAATAATTCTAAAAGTAACTTCTTTTCCATCGCGAAGAAAGTAAAGTTCCTTTTTACCTTCTCCGTTAACCTTCACCCTAGGGCGAAAGGCCTTTTCATTATCGTCACAAAGAGAAACATTTGAGATGTGAATAGGCATCTCCATTTCGACAATTTCTGCTTTTGTTTCTTTCTGCTGACGTCGTAAATGCTTTTTTCGAATGTTTATCCCTTGAACAACAACTCTGGATCCTCGTTTAGCAAGAACGCGACCACTCTTTCCTTTGTCATTCCCAGTAATAATCACAACTTTATCTTCTTTTTTTATCCACTTCGACATAATAATAACCTATATAACCTCAGGAGCGAGTGATGTGATTTTAATGAACCCGCTATCACGAACTTCACGAGCAATAGGACCGAAAATGCGTGTGCCCTTAGGGTTGAGTTTTTCATCGATGATAACACCGCTGTTATCGTAAAATTTTAACTCAGAACCATCTTTGCGTTTGATTGTACTTTTAGTACGAACAACCACAACTTTTACAACATCGCCCTTCTTAACGCTCGCTTTGGGTTCTGAATCCTTTACAGAACAAACAATGACATCCCCAACGCGTGCATAACGTCTTCTAGAACCTTTAAGGACCTTGATGCATCTCACACGTTTTGCACCGGTGTTGTCTGCTACTTCTAGGTCTGTTTCTTCTTGAATCATGACTTAAGCTCACTTCCATAACCCATATCTCTTTACATAAGAGGTGGGTCGATTTTTAATTTATGAATCTTTTTTTAGGTCTTCGACCACTCTCCAGCACTTTGTCTTCGATAGGGGGCGTGTTTCTCGAATTCGGACGGTATCCCCTACTTCTAACTTTTTCTCACCCTCGTAATGGGCATAATACTTCTTACTTCTCTTCACAACTTTGCCATAAAGAGGATGAGGCAGCTTTCGCTCGACCTTAACGGTCACTGTTTTATCCATCTTATTGGAGATCACAGTTCCGATTTTTTCAATACGTTGACCTCGGGTATCCATTCGTATCTCCTTTTCCTTATTGAGCTGCATTCTTTTTTGCACTGAGTGCGGTAAGTATGCGTGCTTTATTCCTTCTGTTTTCCTTTATGAGATGCGGTTTGTCTACTTTTCGCTCGATTCCGAGACGATTTCTCAGCGTAAACAGTTCCCTCTCTAAATCGTTTAAAAGATTCGAAAGGTCCTCTTCATTTTGATTGGCTAAATCGCTATATTTCATCATTTTTTTGGCCTCTATATTCTTTCAATACGATCTACAAAACGTGTTTTGATAGGTAATTTTGCAGCAGCACGGACTAAGGCCTGCTGAGCATCCTCACGGCTAACATTTGCAACTTCAAAAAGAACCCGGCCCGGCTTTACAACAGCAACCCAGTGATCCGGAGGTCCCTTCCCTTTACCCATTCTCGTCTCAGCAGGTTTTTTAGAAACCGGCTTGTGAGGGAAAATCTTAATCCAGACCTTGCCCTTACGACTAAAATAACGTGTGATTGCAACACGGCATGCTTCAATTTGCTGAGCGGTGATGCGCCCTCTATCTAGGGCTTGAATACCGAAATCACCAAATTCTACAAATTGTCCCGCTTGTGAAAGTCCTCGTTGACTCCCTTTTTGTTGTTTACGGTATTTAACTCTTGATGGAATTTTCGTCATCGATATGCCCCTTAGCTTGCTTTTTTCTGCGAATATGCATCGCCTTTATTAATCCAAACCTTAATGCCAATAGAGCCGTAGGTCGTTTCAGCGCGTGCTGTAGCGTAATCTATGTTAGTTCGAAGAGTATGTAAGGGTATGCGTCCATCCTTATACCATTCTGTACGAGCAATTTCGGCCCCGCCGACACGACCGGAGATCTGGACTTTAATCCCAGCGGCTCCTGCATCCATACCGGACTGAATTGCTTTTTTAAGAACGCGGCGATAAGGCATCCGTCTTTCAATTTGACGGCCAATCCCTTCCGCAACAAGTTTAGCATCCATATCCGGCCGCTTAACCTCTTGCACCTCAATCCATACCTCTTTGCCGGTGAGCTTACTCAAATCTTTTTTGAGAAGATCGATTTCAACGCCCTTCTTCCCAATGACAAGCCCAGGTCTTGCTGTATGTATCGTAACCTCAACTTTACCACTCATTCGTTTGATGATAAATTTTGAGGAACCAACACAGGCTGATCTACTCGATAAAAATTTGCGGATATTGAAATCCTCTAAAATCAGACCACCAAACTCTTGGCTATTGGCAAACCATACAGAACGCCAATCTTTATTATTCTTTAATCTAAACCCGATAGGGGATGTTTTTTGACCCATGTTATTTCTCTACTCTCCCTTTGTCAGAAACTAGAACAGTAATGTGACTGGTCCGTTTTAAAATTGGCACGCGTCCTCCACGACACTTTGATTTTGCACGCTTTAGGTGAGGACCTCCATCAATTCTCACTTCAGAAACTGTGAGGTCTTGGCGATCTATCCCTAGCTGTGTTTCCGCATTGGCGACAGCGCTATCTAAAGTTTTTTGGAGCAAACGTCCAGCTTTTAAATTTGAAAACTTGAGTTGCTCTGTTGCCTCTACAACGCCTTTACCACGAATGAGACCGGCGGCGAGTCGTGCCTTTCTTGGGCTAATTCGAACATATTTGCTTTTTGCTATTGCCTCTTTCATGATGCTTCCTTACTTTTTCTGAGTATGGCCTTTAAATAGGCGTGTGGGTGCAAATTCTCCAACTCGATGTCCTACCATGTTCTCAGAGACATAAACTGTGATAAACTTATGTCCGTTGTGAACCTCAAAAGTTAGCCCAATCATATCAGGCACAATCATGGACCGACGAGACCACGTCTTGATGGGTTTTCTTGAATCTCCGGAATCTTTTTGACGGATTACCTTTTGCATAAGGTGATGATCGACAAAAGGACCTTTTCTTAAGGATCTAGCCATAATCTTTTACCTATTTCTTCCTGCGATCTTTGACGATCATCTTGTTAGACTTCTTTTTAGAACGTGTTTTACGCCCTTTTGTCTCCTTCGCCCATGGAGTCTGAGGAATGTAGCCGTTATGTCTCCCTTCACCTCCCCCATGGGGGTGGTCAACGGGGTTCATAGCTGTACCTCGCACTGTCGGTCTAAAACCTTTCCAACGAGTTCTCCCAGCCTTCCCTTCAACACGAAGGTTTTTCTCAGCGTTTGAAACCGCTCCAAGCGTTGCTCGACAGCTTTCATTGATCAAACGTACTTCACCAGATGGCATTTTAAGCGTCGCATAACCGCTGCTTCTTGCAAGCAATTGCGCAGAAAGTCCAGCAGACCGGACAAGCTTTCCGCCTTTTCCAGGTTTCATCTCAACATTGTGGATGACAGACCCAAGAGGAATACTCTTTAGCGGCATGGTGCACCCAACCTTTACAGGAGTTTTTTCACCAGAAAAGATTTTATCGCCAACTTTTATTTTTTGGGGCGCAATAATGTAGCGCTTCTCACCATCGATGTAGTTAACGAGCGCTATATGTGCGCTTCGATTTGGATCGTACTCAATTGAAGCAACTCTTGCTTCAATATCGTCTTTATTTCTCTTAAAATCGATTAGACGATAGGAGCGCTTATGTCCTCCACCACGATGACGGCATGTAATATGCCCATGATGGTTTCGGCCATTTGTCTTTTTCTTATGGGTCAGAAGACTCTTGGTTGGCTCAACTGTTTTACGAGTATTATCCAGCCGAGTGAGCTCCTCATGACTTTCAAGAACGAGGAGACGTCTAGAGGGAGTCGTGGGACGAAATTTTTTGACCATGATTCGTTTCTCCTATACTTCTGCTTCTATTTTGTCGCCTTCTTCAAGCGTCACAACTGCCTTCTTAAAGGCCGCTGTTTTACCGGGGCGGCCTCTTACGCGCTTGCGCTTGGGCTTGGTAATACTTGTATTGACCGATTTAACGGTGACATTGCTTTCGCGATAGATCTCCTCGATCGCCAACTTAATCTCTTTCTTATTCGCGTTGATATCGACAAGAAAGACATATTTTGGCTTTGAGCACGCTTTTAAAGACGCATTGCTCTCGCTGTTGACGAGATTCTCTAATACGTTAGATTTCTCTGTCATATAGCGTGATTTAATCACGGTGTAAGCATTTCTTCTCATGAGATTCTCTCCCCTATTAAACTTTTAAACTCATCAACAGCAGATTGCATGACAATGAGATTACGAGTTAGAGCGAGGTCATAGCCATTGACACCAATTGCACGCTTACACTCAATTTTCGGAAGGTTTCGAACGCTTTTACAAAAATTCGTGAAATCATTTTTTTCATCTTTAAGAAACAAGGTGCGCTTTCCGTCAATGCTTCGACTTTTAAGAAAGTTAAATACACTTTTTGTGCGAGGCGCTTCAAAATTCACGTCTTCGAGCACAATCACGGAGTCACTCTTAATAAGATCAATGATTAAAGCCTTGATTGCTGCACGCTTTTCTTTTCGATTAATCCGAATATTTTGTTTGAATTTTGGCTTTGGGCCAAAGACAATACCCCCACCCTTGTATTGAGGAGATCCTAAGAAACCTTGACGAGCATTTCCTGTTCCTTTTTGAGGGTGTGGCTTTTTATTACTATAGCTAATTTCTGCTCTTTCTTTTGTGTTGGCCGACCATTGGCGTTTATTAGCACGAAGAGCGACTAAGTAATCCTTGATCATTTGCGGCGCGACCTTCGTCTCAAGGAGGGCTTCGTCGATTTCTACGACTCCCGTTTCTTGACCGTTAAGATCATATTTCTTTATCTGAACCATCTAGGATCTCCCCTTTGCCAGTTGCTCTTTCTTAAGTGATTTTCTGATATAGACGAGGCCATTTTTGCATCCTGGAACAGCGCCTTTTACGAATAAAACACGTTTTTCACTATCTGCTTTAATGACCTTAAGGCCCTCTTGAGTCACTCTTTCATCACCCATATGGCCTGCTTTTTTTCCTCCGGGAAAGTTTCGCCCTGGAGTCGAGCGGCATCCTGTTGAACCGGCAGAGCGGTGAAAGCCGGAGCCGTGAGCTGCGGGCCCGCCTTTAAAGTTATGGCGTTTCATTACCCCTTGAAATCCCTTTCCCTTAGAACGTCCTACGACATCAACAAAAGTGCATTCAGCAAATGCCTCGACGCCGATTTCTTGGCCGATTTCAAAATTTTCCAGCGATTCAACACGTGATTCGATTATGAATTCACGGGGCTCAAGCTTCTGTGAAGAAAAATGACCCGCCAAAGGCTTTGTCATGTTTTTCTTTCTAGAGCTTTTTAATTTAAAGGCGCCGAGTTGAATTGCTTGATAACCATCTTTTTCGAGAGTCTTAACCTGAGTCACCACGTTGGGTTCAACTAAGATTACAGTGCAGACAATCAGGTTCCCAGACGGGTCATATACCTGGGTCATCCCCACTTTTTTTCCCATTAGTTTAAGATTCATTCATTCCCTTTCTTTTTCTCTTCCCGTTAAAAAATATTTAACGAGAGGGCATTGAAGCAATTTATTAAATAATTTACATTCCCAAAGCATTGAGGTAGTGTAGTCGAAATCAAAATATATCTCAACTGCCAAAACGTTTGGCTTTGAAGTTTTACAAATGTGCCGTGTGAACACTGCTTCCAGTGTAGGTGTGGTAGGCATCATAGCATCGCACGTGAATTTAGAGCTATTCTTTTTTTGCTCTTCACTGAATTCAATTGAGTCCTTGGTGGAATTTCAATTCTCTTCGCCGTTATCTCTGAAATAATTAAAAGAGTAATCATCATGCCAACGAGAAGTAGGACGATGGCCCATTCTCTTGCCTTCAATTTTTCTCTTGTCATTTTATAGGGAGGCTGGTGTTGAAAATTTCCGGTAAAGATGAGGATCAAACTTTTTTTGATGAACCTCGGCTGAATCAATTAATTTATAGTCTACAATCTCAATTACGAAACCGGGCAAGCATAGAACCAGTAAAATAAGAAGAGGTGCAAAAGCGATGAGCGTAACAAGGGTTAATGCGCTTCCAGAGACAAGGGTTGGACTCACAAGAGAAATTAGACTAAAGATTGTCCAAAATAAAAACCCCAGTGTCGAGGTTATTTTGAGAACAAGGCTCGTCTCCATGATGTCGCTTAAAACCGGCCCTCTTTCTGCAAAACTATCGACGTTTTTCGACTCCCGCTCTTTTTGAATGGAAATAGCCCAAGCATCTTCAGAATACTGAATCATATCCCCATAGTATTTAAAAATATAAATACAATTTAATGTCGTTGCAAAAACGCCGGATACATTGAGCGCAAGAGAAAAGAGCCTAAACCCCTCCATTGACCTAACCATCCCCCCGATACCCGAAATAAGGGCCACTCCAGAAAACAACTGCTTAACGCTATGACTCCACCGATCTAATCGATCCAGCTCAAAAATTTTTGAATCAGGGCTCTTGTACATCACTTCTGTAAAATTTTTGATACCGGAGCCCAAACAAAGCGCATTAAACGCAAGCTCCCCTGAAGTTTTAACATTTATCAAACAATGCATTCAGCACCTTAAACAACAGCGGGTTTACAAGGATTTATATATTGTCCCTTTTGAAATTCTGCACTTTCCGAAACAAAAAAGGCCAGAAGAGTCAAGATTAGGCCTAATGTAGCAAGGGTAAGCATCAGAGGAGAAGCGATTGAAAAACCAATAATAGCAGCTGCAAGAAGTAATGCACAGACAATAAAACCTATACAATACTTACAAAGATCAAGCAATTCAGCGATTGTATAAGTTGTAATAATTGTATTTTGATCTATATCAAATTCTTCTCCACCGCCTTTTGCCTCTCCTAATTTTTTATTTTGCCATTTTTCATTTCTTATCAAAAGATTATCCAAGCAGTTTCCAATTTTTATAATTAAAAAAACAGTATTTCCAGCGTGTTGACCCTTTGCAAGAAGACTGCAACCCGGAACATCTACAATATTTTTTTTATCAAAAAACCGCGCGACTTCACAGACTTTTGCTATGGTCACCGAGACGTTTGCGACCCCCTTTGTTACGGCATCAAAAACATCCAACCCCTTTTTATTTTCATTCAATAAAGTTTCGGTAATTTCTTGGGAGGATTCAAGCGTCGAACAAACAAGACCAATAAGCTCTGGAATCGCCATGATCGACTTCGCATCGCATGTCAGCCTTTTTAAATTTTGGACTTGCTCTAATCCTCTGCCTTTAAAATAACCGGAACACTCCAGCGTCTCTGTAAGATAACTAAACCAGCTTACAGCATTAATAAACCCCTTGTAGAGCTCCTTAGGCTGTTCCCTTACATACTTCTTTACAAGAAAAATAGGGTTCGTCTGTACATACGACTGAATTCGTGGTTCACCGACTGCTGACATGATAGCTCCTAACTTTTAAAGACTCGCTTTTAGTTGATGGTAATTTTTCGAATTTTTCCAATACTCGATCTCCTGATCGACAAAATAACTCCCTAGGCTTGCAGCAATGACAAGAGAGGAGAGGACCAAAATCAAGGGGGTCAGCCCCGGAAATGCCCAAATAAAAAAAATAACAGCAAGGCATTCCACCGCAATAGCTGCAATAGCAAGCGCAGCATCGATACTGTTTTTTAAGATCTTCATATTCTCGACACACTCCAAACGGGGATCATTTCCTGTCTCTCTTGTCAACCCTTCATAGAGCCCAAACAACGCCCTTGCAAGGTCATTCAAATTTACAATGACATCAAAAAGTCCTCCGATCGCTCCAAAGAACTCTCGATTTACTCTAAAGCAGCCAAAATGATCGCCTAAATGGATCACACGGATTCCCGCTTCAATCGAAGCGCACCCATGAACAAAAAAATCTTTAACCCTTAAGGCTGTTTCAACCCACTCTTCTTTCTCATTTATATGGAGGGTAATGGCTAAATAACCATCGCTTGCCATACAACAAACTTCCCTTCCAAAATCATAGGGAGAGAACAAAGCGATCCCTCTTTCAAGCAAACGACTCTCTTCCTGAAAGGTTAAAGACTTTCCGAGAGTTTCCGGGAGCAGAAAGAGGCTCCATTCACAGATTACATTTGGAATTTCAATAAACTTTTTTGACTGTTCCCAAATGAACTGAAATCCCACAAGATTCCCTATCGATTTAGATCAAGAGTAGGAAATGCTTTAATTTATGTAAAGGGATTATGAAACAAAAATAATTTTTTTATAAATTCCGCTCAAAAAGTCCTTTGCAGGCATTGCTTTTTTTCCTTCAGGTTGAAGCGAAAGGATTTGTAAACTTCCGGACTGACAAGCCACAATGAATTGCTTTTTTAACGAAAGAATCTGCCCGGGTTCTCCGGTTTGATCTTGAAGAACTTTTGTAGTTAATACTTTTAATCTTTTCTTGCACCCATCCACTTCAATAAAAGTGTAAGCCCCAGGTTTAGGAGAAAGTGCTCTAACTTTGTTATGAATATTTTGAGCAGACTGATTAAATGAGATCAACCCTTCCTCGGGTAATATTTTTGGAGCAAAAGTAACCTGAGAGGCATCCTGAGAAATTTTTTGAATTTTGCCTTTAGAACCTTGCTCTATGACAATTTTGATTGCTGACCGCGCGCGCGCGGTCAGCAGAGAGGTCAACTTTTCCTTTGTCATATCCTCTTCAATTTTCACTTTTTCAACGTGTAAAATATCTCCTGCGTCCATCTTTAATACCATTTCTATAATCGTGACCCCCGTTTCATTCTCTCCATTCATCAAGACGCGTTCAATCGGTGCGGCTCCTCGATATTTTGGAAGAAGGCTCATATGAATATTAACAGGCATGAGTTTTGGGACATCCAATAGATTCTGTTTTATGATTTCACCGTAGGCGACCACAATGAACAAATCAGGCTTTAATGCTTTTAATTGATCAGCCATTTCAGAAGAGGAGGCTTTTTCAGGTTGAAAAATCGGGACCTCCGGCGCGAGCTGTTTTGCGCAAATTTTTACAGCAGTAGGTGTCGTCTTCAAAGAGCGCCCTTTAGGGCGGTCAGGACGAGAGACAATCCCAACGATATTACAACGATTTTCAATTAGAAAACGAAGGATATCTGCGGCTATGGGGGGAGTTCCAAAAAAAATAATTCTCATCAGACCTCGAGAAGGTCTTCACATTTTTCACTTGCTTTTGTCACTCCATGAAGACCAATTAACCCCCTTTTCGAAGTTCGACAAAATTGGACCCAATGAGCAACATGAGGATTACCTGCCACCTCTTCTTCAATCTTTCTCAATGCCTCTTCTAACGTATGATTTGAGCGATAGGTCAATGTGAATGCTTGTGAAAGCGCCTTCCGCACATCAATTGAAAAATCATTCCTTTTCAGTCCGACTAAATTGAGCCCTCCAAGTTTATAAGAATAACCGGCGCCGATCGTATAAGGGGGAACGTCGTAAGGGATCCGGCTAAATCCGCCGACCATTGAATACGCTCCGATTCTTGAGAATTGATGAACGGGGGTCATTCCTCCAATCACAACGTGATCCTCAACTTCGACATGACCAGCCAACATGGAGCCATTTGCCATGATCACGCGATCCCCAAGGGTGCAATTGTGCGCGACATGACAATAAGCCATAATTAAGCAATCATCTCCAACACTGACAACAGAATTTTCTTGGCAAGATGAGTTGATCGTTACAAATTCCCGAATTTGGCACCGTTTGCCAATTCGAACAAATGTTGTTTCTCCAGCATACTTGAGATCCTGAGTTTGAGTGCCGATGCTCGCGCTTGGCCAAATAACGCTCTCTTCTCCAATTGTCGTGTGACCATCGATATAAGCATGAGATTTAATGACAACGCGATTTTCTAGACAAACGTTTTTCTTAATGATGGCATACGCTTCAATTTCGACATCTTCACCAATTTTTGCTCCTTCCTCAATAATCGCTGTCGGATGTATTTTATTTTTCATAAAATCCCTTTAGATTTGATGTTGCGCAACTAAAGCAAACCCTATTTCTGCTTCTGCAACCACCTTATTTCTAACCACTCCTTGTGCTGAAATTTTACCTGCACGCGAACTGAAATGAATCTCTTTTGCGTGCAAATAGAGCGTATCGCCCGGTACTACAGGTCTTCGAAACTTCGCATTTTTGATATTTAAAAGAAGCGCTAAATGATCTGAATAGCCTTTTTTATGGATCAAAATTCCACCCGATTGGGCCAAAGCTTCGATGATTAATACTCCCGGCATGATCGGAGCTGTCGGAAAGTGGCCTTGAAAAAAGTGTTCATTGTATGTGATATTTTTTTTTGAGATGATCTCTCCTTTTTCAAGGTCGAGTTTTACAACACGATCGATTAACAAAAAGGGATAACGGTGAGGAAGTATTTGAAGGACTTCTCGAATATCGATTAGATTCTCTTCATTCATCTCTAACTCTAAATGTATTCATATGATCAACAATCTCTTTAGCAAATAGGGTGTTGGATGTATGGCCTGACTTGATCGCTACGATGTGCACAAGAAGAGGGAATCCAATCAAGGAAATATCACCGATTAAATCCAGCACTTTATGCCGCACGCATTCGTCAGAAAAGCGTAAGCCTTCAGGGTTGATTACCGCATCATTTTTGATCACAACACCATTATCTAATGTCCCCCCCTTAATCAGCCCTTGCTCAATTAATGGGACAATTTCTTCATAGAGTGAAAAGGTTCGGCATGAGGCAATTTCTTTTTTAAAAAGGTCCGGATTTACAGGAGTTGAATAAAACTGAGACTCCAAAAGCTTCGAGTTGGGATAACTAAGCGTATAGCTGATTCGAAATTCTTCAGAGGGCAGTGCGATGAGATGGACTTCGCCCCTTGACCAAAAAATAGGAGCAGTAAGGTGATGGATTGTCCGTGAATCAGCAAGGCAGGCAATTCCACTTTTTTCAATAAGCTCCACAAATACATTTGCGGAACCATCTCCGGAGGGTATTTCACAGTTTGAAACTTCGATATACAGGTTATCGATGTCATAGGCATTGATAGCGGATAAAATATGCTCAACACTCTGAACATAGACGGATTCATTCCCAAGAATTGTGCAACGGGGGGTCTTGAAAATCGAAGAGACCTTGGCTGGAATCAAAGGATGATTAGGAAGATCCACGCGTTTAAAAACAATCCCCGTCCCTGCCGGAGCCGGACAAAGAGTAATTTCAGATTTACACCCGGTGAATAGCCCGGTGCCCTTAATAGATACATATTGACTTAACGTTTTTTGCTTAGATTTTGATGACGAAAGAGATGTTTTTATTGCCTGCTTAGACGTAGAAGTGACGCTAGCCAAAATAACCTAATTATTTTATTAAAAGTCTTTTAAAGAAATTACCTCTCTCTACTTTTTTTCACAAGAAAAAAGAGCAATAATATCCCAAATGAGAAAAGAATTAATGGCAGATGCCCAAATATAGAGTACAGCGTAGTATAGGAAAAAAGAGGCAGCTTAACTAAAAGCGCCTTTAACTCCCACTCCTCATCAATGCTTGCAATTTTTCTGCCTAAACTATCGACCCCGGCAGTCACCCCATTATTACAACTTCGTAAAAGAGGAAGCCCTAACTCAACAGAGCGAAGCCGTCCCAACTCATAATGCTGGGCAGGAAGCTTCGTGCAGGGAAAATACGCGTCATTAGTCAGGTTAACCAGAATCTCCGCTCCATTATTTTTAAATCGTCGTATAAGAGCTGAAAAACACTCCTCAAAACAAATCGAGGGTCCATACCGTTTTCGACCATGAAAAATGGTTGCTTCCCGACCGTGTGAAAAAAAGGAGTGGATTCCATAGCGGGCAACAATCGAATCAAGAATACTTAAAGGAAGATACTCGGCTAAAGGAACAAGCTTTTGTTTTTCATAGCGCTCTACTTTGCTATCCTCGCTGACATAAAATGCCGCATTGTAACTCCCCTTTTCATCAAAGTCATCCAGTCCAAGAATCAGGTCACAGCTATAGCGCTTGGCAAGCGACTTTGCAATATCTAGATTGGTTAATAAAGAATCCTTCGTTTCAAATACCGGCAAAAATGGAGTTATGAGAGCAGGCGGAAAAAGCGCCAATTTTGCTCCATAGGGAAAGGTGGATTCCGGAAGAACCATGAGGTCAACTTTTTCATGATTTTCTTCAATGGCATGTAAAACGCGGAGCCACTGCCAATAAGGAGAAACAAAAGGCTCTCCTGCAGCCAGGGGCATTTTTTCTTCAGGCTTTAAACCTGTTTGAATTAAAAGCGCACTAAAGGTCTGGTTCGAGGCTTTCATCGCATTTGACCGCTTCAGGAAAAGCGCTCCTCCAACAAGATAGGGGAAAAGCAGCACTCCTATAAAAGAGAAAATCTCTTTTTTTCGCTTTGTCTTATAGGCAACAGCTGAAAAAGCACTGGTTAGTACTACTAAAAAACTTAAGCCCAAAATCCCCATTAACGATGCGATCTGACGCGTCACTGCATTGCTTGAAAAGGGAATCCCGAAAGGCGCAAATGCAAATCCGCAAAAAACAAAATAACGGCTCCATTCTAAAAGCGTCCAAAAGGCCGCAGCAGCTAGTGAATTCCAAAGAGTCAATCGATTCAAAACCAGGGATAAAAGAGCAAACTGAAGGGCGCAAAAAAGAGAGAGCCCCACATAGACTAATAAAATGTAGATCCCATGATAGGCGGTTTGACTGAGCCAGTTGAGCTGAATCAGTGAAACGCTAAAAAACCAAAAAAAAGCCAAAAAAAACGCTTTTTTCCGCTCTTTTATCTCGGCCATAAAATAGAAGATCACACTAAATCCAACTGCTGCAGAAAGAGGGGCTAAACAATTGTATTGCCCCGGCAAACCGAATGCGACGATAAAAGCGGTCAATACTAAGAGAACAAGTTGTCTAGACGTAAGGGGGAGTTGAAGAGTTTTGATCCGGCTTATCCTCTTTTTTCTGACCGGGTTTTCCTGCCGCCATTAGGATCAAAAGCCCCCCGGCAATAGAGACATTACGTAGGAACATATTGAGCTCCAACTCCCTTCTTTGTCCAGCCAAAAACCAAAAATGATGATAAAAAAGTGTTGCCGGGATCAGAAATAAAAGCATCAGAAATGCCCCAAATCTTATCCTGAGCCCAAATATAACAAGAAAAGCTCCGAAAAGCTCCGAAAAAATCCCGATACCAAGTAAAAGCGGCACATGATCGAGCAGCATCTCAAAAAATGATTCCAAATGGTGAAGCCCTCCAACATAGAGAACCCAGTCTCGAAGGACCGAGACAAGACTTTCTTTGATAAATTCCCATTCAAAAATATTATGGAGTCCTGAGATAAAAAAAATGAGAGCGAGTAGAATCCTCCCTATAAAAGCGGTCAATTTCTGCACCATATCCTCAAATTGCCATAAAGTTATTATTTTTCCAACTCAATAAGCTAATTTGTGTTAGAATGGATTCGTTAAATTAATAGTTATTTTTTTATGCAATTTCGTGATTATCACATAATAAATATTTTAAATCTTTACAGCGATTCTAAGCGTCCTATCGATAGTCATTTGCGTTACTACTTTAAAGAACATCGCGCTTTAGGCTCTAAGGATCGACGCCATATTTGCGATCTCATTTACCGCCTCATCCGCCATCAAGCTCTCCTCGATTACCGGCTTACAGCGCCCATTACCTGGGAAAAAAGGCTAAATGCCCTCAAAAACCCTCTTCCTTTTCCAACCGATGCCCCCCCTCATATTCAAGTTAGTTTTCCAAAGAGCCTCTTTACCAGGCTTACTGCAGATTATGGCTTAGAAAAAGCACTCGAACTTGCAAAAACTTCCAACGAGCCGGCTCCTACAATGATTCGAGCCAATCGTCAAAAAATTACACGCGATGAACTCTTTAATCGTTTGGCCGACCACCATCCCATTCAAAAAGATCCTAATTCAGAAAATGCGCTTATCTTTGATAAACGACTGAATTTTTTCGCCTTAGAAGAATTTAAAATGGGCTATTTTGAGGTGCAAGATAGCGGGTCTCAAAAACTTGCTTCACTTGTAAATGCGAAACCTAAAGAACATATTCTCGATTTTTGCTCAGGTTCTGGAGGCAAAAGCCTCGCCTTTGCTCCAGACATGGAAGGTCTTGGACAGATTTATCTTTCTGACATTCGTCCCTTTATATTAGATGAGGCAAAAAAACGCTTTAAACGTGCCGGGATTCAAAATGTACAGTTTTTAACAAAAGAAAAATTGAACAATGCAGCTCTTAAACACAAAATGGATGCCATTTTGTTAGATGTCCCTTGTTCCGGATCGGGCACTCTGCGCCGGAATCCCGATCTCAAATGGCGCTACTGTGAAGAGACTTTAAATCGTCTGATCGAGGAGCAGCGCCGTATTGTTAAAGAAGCTCTCCCCTTTTTAAAGGAGGATGGCCGGATTATCTATGGAACCTGCTCCCTTTTTCAAGCTGAAAATCAGGAGCAGATTCGCTTTTTTGAAACTCATTACAATTTAACCCTAGCAGAGGCCCCCTTTGTCTCACATCCCAAAAGTGGTGGAGGCGATGGTTTTTTTGGGGCTGTATTAAAAAGAATAAAATGATACAATAGTGACCTATGAAAAAAATGATACCTTGCTTACTTCTTTCAATCTCTCTTACCGCCTTTGAAGAAACGTCCTCATTTGAGATGGATCCCCTTCTTAAACCGCGTCAAGAGAGCTCCATTTCTCTAAACAATCGCCCTTTGGCGAAAGTCCTGGGGAAGACGATTTCACTTGTCGATGTTGTGAAAAAAATGGATCTTTTTCTTCACCAGCATTATCCACAAGCTTTTGAGTCAAAAGCCACACTTCATCAGTTTTACACGACAAATTGGTGGCATACTCTAGAAGAAATGGTCAACAATATTTTGATTATAGAAGAAGCGGCTGAAAAAGAGATGAAAGTCAGCGATGGAGACGTCCGCGAAGAGATGGAGGAGCGCTTTGGCCCCAATATCATGGCGAAGCTCAACAATCTTGGCCTTGGGTATGAAGAGGCCAAGCAGATGATTCACGATGAAATCGCAGTTCGACAAATGTCTTATTTTAAAATCCACTCAAAAGCACTTCAGGTCGTTACCCCTCAAAAGCTTAAAGAGCGCTTTGCCGCTCACCTTGAAAAAAATCCTCCTCAAGAAGACTGGACCTATCAAATGCTTTCTATTCGAGGCGCAACTAATGAGGAAGCTCATGCTATCTCAAAACGCGCCAAGGAATTAATTGCTTCAGGACTTCAAAATTTGCAAGATACTCGAGAAGTCTTAGCAACTGAGTTCCAAGGGCCAAAAATCACGCTCTCGAATGACATCTCAGTAAAGGACCGAGAGCTTTCAACTGAAAATCGATCGATTCTCTCTAGCCTTGCAAGTGGTGAAATTAGCCCTATCATTGAACAAAAAAGCCGCCGCGGCAATGAAAAAGTAACTCGTCTTTTTCATCTCAAGGATCATTCAAGAGAAGAAGCGCTCTCTTTTAATGAGCTTCACCCTCAACTGAAAAACGATCTCCTTCATGAGACGGTTGATCAATATCATGTTGAATATATTGGGAAACTCAGAAAGAAATATCATTTTGATGCTGAGGAAATGAAAGCCTCAATCCCTGAGAATTACAAGCCCTTTATCGCTCACTAATGGAGCGAATCTCTAACATTACCGTTTTAAAAGCCTTTCTTGAAAAAGAAGGGCTTGCTGCCAATAAGCGTTTATCTCAAAATTTTCTAATCGACTCCAATATTCTTGATAAAATCATCCTAACGGCTCAAGTTTCAAAAGGGGATCAAATTTTAGAAATAGGACCTGGGCCCGGCGCTCTTACAGAAGCGCTTCTAATGAAGGAGGCTGAGGTTTTTGCTATAGAAAAGGATCAAGGTTTTGCTAAACATCTACCTAGACTCTCAACCAACCACCTCTCTGTCTATCACGCTGATTTTTTAAAATTCGACCTCACGCCTATCTTTAAAAAAGCTCCTTTAAAAGTCGTTGCCAACCTTCCCTACCATCTCACGACTCCCATTTTAGAAAAACTACTCCCCCTCTATCCTAGTGTGACTAGCCTCACCATCATGGTGCAAAAAGAGGTTGCCGAGCGATTGACCAGCTCACCTCGAAGCGAGAACTACGGAGCATTTACACTATTTCGAGAATTTTACTCGAATGTCATATCCAGTTTCCGCGTCAAAAAAACCTCTTTTTACCCCAGTCCCCACATAGATTCCACAGTACTTCACCTCGAGTTAAAACCTTTACCGAACCATATAAATGGAAAAGATTTTTTCGATTTTGTCTATAAAGCTTTTCAAAAGAGGCGAAAAATGCTCCGATCGAGCTTAAAAGAGTATGGAGTGACTCTTGAAAAAAGACCTGAAGAGCTCTCTCTTCAAGAGTTTATAGACTTGTTTCGGTATAAATTTAATTGCAGCTCATTGGATCGACAAACGTAAAGTCCGCTACCGATGGGCTATAGATGATGGTTGCTCCAAAGTTACGCTCACTGACCCCAATTGCATTGCCGGATGGAGAGACCACTTGATAATTTGCCGTAATCCCACTGTTATTATTTAACATCATCGAAGAGCTTGTTTTATTTTCTTTCAAATCAAGACAAAGCGTACTTGATGATGATGTAAGAGTAAAGGTGTCGGTCGCAATTCCTTTTAGGGTGTTGGAATCAAACAGAGCTCGCACCGTAGCCGTATCTCCAATAATAGGACCCACGTTCATTAAAATATGACGCGTTGTATCATTTGTGAAGCGATTATCCCGCATATCAAAATCGATTTCTCCGCGTCTTGCTACATAAATTAAGGCATTGGCCCCTCCACCTGTCGCAACCACCGAGTTATTTTCAAAGAAAATTTTGGAATTATCTTCATTATTTTCAATAAACATCGCCGGCGCTGAGATTTGTCGAATACTATTATTCACAATTCTGTGGTCGGTCCCTTCAGTTACGATCATCATTGCCGAGAATCGATGACTAATCAATTGATTATCGGCTATCAATATATTGCTATTCTCAATATTTCTTAAGCTAATATCCGCAACTCCAGCTGCATTTCGAGTGAGGTTTGTATTGAAATAATTATTAATAATTCGCTTGACTCCAGAGGGAGATCCATTCGCGTTGATCGCATGACCTAAAACCACCCCATTGTTAAGAAAGCGACTCTTTTGAATTGTAAAGTTTGCTGATCCTCTTGCATCAACCCCGATTCGCTCAGAAACGATTGGGCTATCCCAATTTAGAAAGTTAATTCCTGTGACAATATTGTTATTTGCAAGTGTTAACGCCGCTCCATTTTCCGAACTGATTGAGGGGAGCAATCCAGGCGTTACAGCCGGAAGAACAAGCTGATAGTTAATGAAAAGATCATGTCCGGATCCATGGAGTCTTTGTCCATTTTTTAAGGAAAACCCTGAATTTGCCCCAACAAGATATCCATTGTTATTGAGCATGTAAATCACATCATTGACTCCACTATTTGCCTCTGCCAGCGCTAAGCTGTTGTAGGGAGTGGAAAAAGAACCATTGCCTGAGAAAAGAGAGGTGTTATTGACGAAAATCAGTTGCCAAGGATCCCCGGTATTGGGGTTAACCGGAAAGTAGTGACACTTATCTTGAGCAATCGGAATGATGTCATGGCGCTCGACATTTTGTACAAGGCGTCTCATTTTTTTTGCCTTTTGAACGCATCCCTTTTGATATCTTTTTTTAAAACGTCTTCCCTCTGTCCTTAAATTTGAAGGCCCGAGTGGAAAGCTAAACGAGAGATAGCCCTGTATCGTTCCGTGAAACTCTTTATCATAGGTGCTGATGAGTCCCAATTTAATTCCATCGAATACTTGGGCTGTTAATCGTCCTTGAACGCCAAAAGCGTCTCCAAAGGTTTTGCATTGAACTTGGCGCTTGAGTAAATAATAAGGCCCTATAGCAAAATAAAGATTTACTTTTTCAAAAGGTCCTGGAATAGGTGTCCCAATTTCTGCTTGAATATCAGGAAGTGCTGCTGATACTTTTTGGGTAATAATAGCTGTACGGCCCTCCATAGGCCCCGGCATAGCAGGTCCAATTCTTGAAGTTTGCCCAATAGGAATATACCCATTTAATCTGAAATCAACATAGGGAGAAAGCCCCTCAAATCCAATGCCAAGCTGATGAGCATTTTGCCTAAGAGCCGACCGATAGTCGTAATAAAAGTTTGCACCAAAAACAAACTCTTTTTCTAGAAAAGGATTCAGGCGCATTCCGATTCCCATATTGGAAGCAAAACGACCATCATTCATGAGATGGAAACGGGTATCTAAAAAGGGCTGAAAGCTGCGTTCCCAATTGGGTGTAAAGAAAAATGCTGCAGTTGAATAACCCTCGTCATACCCGATGCCCCTTTCTTCTCGATGCTGGATTTCAATACGAGTTGGGGTTCCTTTCAAACAACGCTCTCCGCTATTAGAAAAAAGAGAAAACGTCAAACCTATCGAAAAAAGCGCAAGCAGCCTCATGAGCAATCCCAAGATAAAGTCTTATCTTAAGGGGTTCACTCTTTTTAGGAAAATAGGAATTATCAAAAACGGTATGAAAAAGAGGTACATTCGAGACGATTTTGGTTTTTCAATATCTTCAGCAGCTATAAGTTTTGCAAAGCAAATCTTGCGGCCCCCCTTCACACTCACTTCAAGCCTTCCAAGACAATCCCCTTTTCGAATCGGAAGTTTTTTATCATTCCAGACAATATCCCGGACCAGCTCCTCTTCTTCAGCAGGATAATATTCATAAAAAAGATCTTCGCTTAGCTCAACCTTAATAGAACGAGTTTCAATGGTTGTTTCAAAATTATTTTCCTGACGATTGTATAGACAGCGTTTTTTCATTGGTTCAGAAAAGGCTGCGTCAAAAAGTGCAAGCGCATCTCGATAACGGTCAAAATTTTCTTTACAACCTAACATAACGGCTATGAGCGTTCTTCCTTCTTTTTTTGCTGCAGCGACAAAGCAGTAGCCTGCATTAGACGTGTATCCTGTTTTTACCCCTAGGGCCTCTTCAAAAAAAAAGCGCCCTTTTTTGAGAAGTCGATTCGGCTGTTTGATGCAACGATTTGAAAAGGGACATGTGTAATCAAGAGTTTGAACTATTTCACAAAATAACGGCTCTTTTAATGCCTCGCTTGTCATCAAACCTAAATCATAGGCTGACGTTTTATGCGTTGGAAAATGGAGACCATGAGGATTTGTAAAATGAGTGTTTTCACACCCAAGTAAACTGACATATAAATTCATCTCTTTTACAAAAGTGGCTATCTTTTTAGACAAGGTCATCGCAATCACATTCGCAGCATCATTCCCCGAGGCTAACATTAGGCCATAAAGCAAAGATCTAAGCGACGTCACTTCTCTTCCCTTCAGCCCGTAACTTGTCCCATCCGGCTCTAGCCAATAAGGAGGAATTTGATACCCCCTTGACTCTTTGATTTCTTGAGGCAGCATGGTTAGACAAGATCTTGGAACTTTGACCTCTTGATCAAACTGATCTTTTCCCTTCTTGATGGCCCATAAAGCTGTTGCAATCTTTGTTGTCGAGGCAGGAAAAACCGCCTCATGAGCCTTTTTTTCATAGAGAACGCTCTTTGTATCTCCATTAATGAGTACTGAGTAAGGTGCGTTGACACGAACCGAAAGGCCTTTCCCCCAAAGCGAATAAGCAAAAAGGAGAAATATATAAACAATTTTTCCACAATCCATTTTTTATCTTCAAAAAATACAAAAGTGATACCGTTTATAATCGGAAAAGAAATCAAGTTCAATGAAATTCTTAATCAATAGCATTCAATATGTTGTGGAAAATTTGAAGAAAGTTATCAAAAATAGCTTTAAAAAAAATGATACGGTCCCTATTAGGAAAGGTAACCAGGGTTAACGGGAGCTATATGAATAATCCAGTAAAATTAGATAAAGCCTATCAAGAATTTATGAAAGATTTTCCACAATCTGTCCCTGATGGAATCATTACTGTCGATTTAAAGTTGCTCAACAATCTTGGCCTGCTAGACTGCGAAGAACTTTCAGAAGAAAGTCAAAAAGAAGAATTTCCTCACCATTTTCATGTCATTGAAACAGATGAAAAAGTCACGCTTTTTAATGAAATTTTTGCGATTTGGATTGTCCCAAAATTGATCGAAGACACACCGACTACTTTTGTATTAATTTCTTATATCACTCAGGATAAACCAAAGCTTGAGATCGTATTTTCAACAGCAGGCATTTACAACACGCCAAAGTTTGTTCTCAAAGTTTTGCGCTATTTTCTCTATGAAGTCATCGATACTGAAGAGGCCATTAGTTCTATTGGAGCAGATGGATAGTCCATATTCTACTTGGAACTTTTTCTTAAGTTTAAAATATTACTTTCTCTTTCTCTTTGATATTCAATTTTATCTAAAATTTTATCCATAAAAAAAAGGCCTAAACCTCCGATAGGTCTTTTTTCAATTTCTGCTTCTGTGTCGTACTCTTTTAAGTGATCAAGCGGGTTCACCGCAATTCCCTGATCTTTAATCGTAAAAAAAATCTCTTTGCAACCACTTCGGGCAATGGATATCTCAACATCCCCCGCTCCTTCCGGATAGGCATAGCGAATGATATTTACCAAAGCTTCTTCTATAGCAATTTCACACTTTTTTGCATCTGATGAGGTAAACTTGATTTTATTTATTTCTGATCGTACAAACTCCATCATTTGAGGAAGTTCATCTAATATGGCTCGAAATTTTAACGTGATCAACACTCCCCCTATTACTTCAGAATGCAAAAAGCAGTTATAAAGGAAGTTCTATTTTTTCAATAGAAATTATTAAGACCCTCTGCGATTTGAGTCGCAAGGTCATCGAAAAGAGGGGTTACAGCCGCCTCTCTTGCATTTTCAGGAGCATCGAGTTGACCGAGCGAAAACTGAAGGACGGAAATCCGTCTTCCGTTTGAAAAAAAAGAAAGGTCGTCTATTGTATCGGAATTGACATAATCATAATTAACATATGAGGTCATCACTTCGGGCCCCAATAGAATTTTTTGCGTCGTCCTCTCAATAAGGCGTACCTCAATCGAAAGCGATTTTCGTTCCTCATCAGAAACTAAGCGTTTAGGTTCAATAAAATTACGGCTTTTTTCTTCTCGGTCATACCGAAATCCTATATCTTCATGTTCTATAGAGAGTATTTTAGCCTCAAGCTCATAGTCTCCCCTGGAAACCACAACAGAAAAAGGCGTCAAAAGTGCAATTTTATTGGCAAGAGCTGCGGTTAAAAGCCCCTCCTCATCGCCTTGAACGTAGGGAATGGTAATCGTTTTACCCTGAGCTTCTCCAATCTCTACAAAACGATATCCACAACTTGACAGAAGAAAAAGAAGAAGGAAAAAGACTCCTTTCCGAAAGAGACTCAAAAAAAACCTTAGGGGTTATTTGTCAGAGGGCACCGCCATCATCCCAGGCTCGGGGATTTCCCTCCCCATTACTTCTAAGCGGTTTTTTGATAAAAAGGCTTGGCGCGTTTCAGGATAACGAATGACGATAGTCGAATAGTAAATAGCTGCAGAATCGGGTTTTTTCGTCTTCTCGTAAAACCTTCCGATTTGGAAAAGCTCATCTGCAAATTCTTCTTTCATAGCAAGCAAAGTCGATTCGGCTTGATTGATACGAGGCTCTCCCGGAAAATCTCGACGAAATTTTCTAAGATTAATTTCAGCTAAGTCGAGGTAATCAGGATCGGGAAATTTTGACTGGCACTGTTTAAGATAAACTCCTAAAATCCCTAGATAACTTTCTGATGAAAGAGGGTGTTTCGGGAAGCGGCGAATTAGAGTTTGATACGCTTCAACACTGCCTTTGTAGTCGGAAAGCTGTGCATAAAGTTCTGCCTTTCGAAAAAGCGCTTCAGCTGCCACCTCATGATGGGGAAGAGAGGTAATAACCTCGTCATAGATTCGGATGGCTTCATCTTTAGCAGGCAGCCATTGAGGCATATTTCGCGCGCCAAAAAGATGTTTTTTCGCTCCATTTTCAAACTGCTTAGCAATATTAAATTTATAAGAAATTGCCTCTTCAAAAAATTTTGGAGACGCTTGTGCTCTAAGATACTGCGAAAAATAACTATCAGCCGTTTCAAAATCCCCTTTATTATAGTAGCCAACTCCCAAATAATAGCTAAGTTCTTCAGCAAAATGAGAGGTTGGATAATAAATGCGAACTTGCCGGCAATGGTGGATCAGCTCACGCCAATCGCTTTCCCGAAGAGCCTCCATAGCCCTTCCATAATATTCACTTACGCTTAAATGCTTATCGATAGATTCATTTTCGCTTTCTGCTTTCAGAAATTGAGAGCTTAAAATAAAAATGAACAGTAAAAAATATTTTTTTCTCATAGCGCGTCATCAAATTAGTGTTAATGCAACCATTATTACAAAAAGTTGCTTATTTAGCCACTTCCAATCGTTTAAAACAGGTCAAAGACTGAATTTTTTCTTCAATTTCATCCGACCAGGCCACCCCCCAATCGGAGTCAATCTCAATTTTTCCAATGGCCCCCTCTTGGCTCACAAAATGTAAAAAGAGAGGACTCTGACCTGGATAATCTTGAAGTATTTTTTTTATTTTAACGATATGGCTAAGCTTGATCTCATCGGCATCTATATGAATATGAATGGTTTTTTTAGAAGTCATCGAAATTTTTTCTTCCTTATTTTTGACCTCTTTCGGACGTTTTGACTCTCTTATTTCCATCGTTTTGGCTTGCTCATAGGCTTTATCAGAAGCTTGAATCATCTCTTCGTCCATCTTCGTCAAATCATCGAGCCAACGGCAATGCAGGCGGAAATCCCCCTCCCGTTTATCAACCTGAACAACCGCATATAAAAGTTGATTTTCATGAAGAATGTGATTTTTGATTTCATAAAGATCCGACCAGATAGGCAGTTCAAAATGTTCATGGCCATTGCTAATAATTAAAATCGCAAATTTGCGTTGACTTCTCTGAGAGATGCGCACTGTAATCGTATCGACAATGAAGGCTGCTCTAAAAACAGCGCCATGATCCGCTTGCCTTAAATGCGTAAAAGGAACGCAGGAGAGTTTTGTTAAGTATTCCTGATACTCATCCATGGGATGACCTGTGAGATAAAACCCTAAGAGCTCTTTTTCGCGGCTCAAACGTTCTTGCTTTGAAGATTCTTCAACGTTTTCAGGGGGTAAAAGAAAGGGGGAAGAATTCTCATTCTCTAAGGAGGCAAAAAGGTCAATTACTCCTTTTGCCTTCTCTTTTTGCTCCCGCATGGCCTGTTCATACATCGGCTCTAGCTCAGAGCGCAATTGACTTCGCGTCCAATTTGAAAAATCGAACCCTCCCGCATCAATGAGGTGTAAAATAGCCTTTTTACCGGCTCGTTTAAGATCGATCCGTTTTAAAAAATCATAAAGCGATGAGAAGTTCCCTTCCTTTTCACGCTCTTCGATGATCGCCTCAACAACTCCATGGCCAACCCCTTTAATTCCCGACATCGCAAAGCGGATCCCCTCATTTGTAGCGACAAACTCGTCTCCCGATTCATTGACATCCGGCGAAAGGATGGGAATCGCCATCGATTCGGCTTCGCGAATGTGCTTTGAAACCCTTGAGATATCATCGATATCGCAGGTCATAAGAGCTGCCATCCATTCTTTAGGGTGATTCGCTTTAAGATAAGCCGTTACGTAGCTTAGAAAACCATAAGCTGTAGCATGAGCTTTGTTAAAACCGTAGGACGCAAATTTTTCTACATTACTGAAAATCTCTCCTGCCAATCCCTCATCGAGCCCCTTTTCAATAGCCCCTTTTAAGAATTTTTTGCGCTGCCTTTGCATCTCCTCATGGTCTTTTTTTCCCATCGCCTTGCGGAGCAAATCCCCTTCACCCAAGCTATAGCCTGCAAGTTTTTGAGCGATCTGCATCACCTGCTCTTGATAAACCATGATCCCATACGTTTCCTTAAGAATCTCTTCCATCCAAGGATGGTCATAAACAATAGGCTCTCTTTTATGCTTACGATTGATAAAAGTTGGGATCATCTCCATCGGACCGGGGCGGTAAAGAGCGCCCACCGCGATAATCTCTTCGAATTTATCGATGTGAAGCTGGCGCGCTAGATCCTGCATTCCTCCGGATTCCAGTTGAAAAACTCCAAGAGTTTTGCCTTGATTGAGCAAGTCAAACGTGTTGGCGTCGTTAAGAGGAAGATTGACCACATCTAAAGAGACCTCGCCCTTTTTTTCTAAAGCCCTTACCGTTTTTTGAATCGACGTCAACGTTTTCAATCCCAAAAAATCGATCTTCAACATCCCGACCGATTCAACAGGTTTCATAGCATATTGCGTAACGACCATATCGGCATCTTTTGCCGTGCAAACAGGAATATGATCGGTTAGCGGATCAGCAGAAACAATTAAACCTGCCGCATGAATTCCCGTGTTCCGAATCGAGCCTTCTAAAATTTTCGCAATATCGATGATGCGCTTAGCGTCCTCATCGGACTCGTAAAATTTGAGCAGATCCTTATCCATTTCAAATGCCTTTTCAAGCGTCATATTAGGATCTTCAGGGACAAGTTTTGCAATTTCATTCACCTTCGCTAAAGGGACTGAGAGAACTCGGCCCACATCTTTGATGGCCATTTTTGCCTTCATCGTGCCAAAAGTGATGATTTGAGCAACCTTGTCCTTGCCATACTTTTGAATCGTATAGTCGATCACTTTCGATCGTCTTTCCATACAAATATCGACATCGATATCAGGATAGGAAAGACGCTCCGGATTGATAAAGCGCTCGAAGAAAAGAGAAAAACGAAGCGGCTCGATATCGGTTACACCGATGAGATAAAGAATAATAGAACCGGCCCCGGATCCTCGCCCGGGCCCTACTGGAATATCGTGGCTTTTGGCCCATGAAATGAAGTCGCGTACAATGAGTAAATAGTCGCACATTCCCTTTGAAAGAATCACATTGAGCTCATAATCAAGACGCTCTTTCACAACAACCCCAGGGTCTTTATCCGGATATTTATTGCGAACCTCCTCCAAAGCCTCTTGAGTATATCTTTTTTCAATACCCTCTAAACAAAGAGTCTTCAAATAGTCTTCAGAGGCCTTTTCCCTTTCTTGGGCTGTGAACGTCCTTCCTTCTAAATGAGGCGGCACAAAAACGGGATAAAACCGCGCCTTAAAATTCATTTCAAAAGAGCACTTCTCAGCAATCTTAAGCGAATTTTCAATCGCCTGTGGCTGATCACTAAAAAGTGTTGTCATTTCTTCTGAATTCTTAAAATAATATTCGTGAGAATTTAGTGTATGACGCTTTGGATTTGGGATGCGCCTTAAGACACGCCCATGCGTATCCCTCTCCCAAATTTCGCAGGGCTCACCCGATTGCACATTCATCAATATTTCATGAGCACGCCAATCTTCACGATTTAGATAACGAGTTGCATTGGTCGCAACAACTGGAAGTTCGAGTTTTAAAAGAGAGTTGTTCAGGGTCGCTTGCTTCTTTATAAAATCACGATGTTTTCGAATCAACCAGGATTCTTGATCCATTCCATCTAAAGAAATATGCGCTTCACTCATCTGATGCCGCTGAAGCTGCAAATAGAGATCATCCTTAAAAAGCTCTTTTAAAAAAGTGAGCTCCGCCAAGCTCTCTTTCTCGTCTGATTCAAGCAAGGCCGATGCTAAGCGGCTTCGCATTTGACCGGTTAAGCAGATCAAACCCTCTGCATGCTGAGCTAAAATCTCGCGATCAACTCTCGGTGTATAATAAAATCCCTCCAGAAAACCGATCGATGTCAACTTGCAAAGATTCTGATATCCCTTTTTATTCTTTGCTAAAAGAACGAGAGGATACCCATTTTGCAGCCCATAAGTTTTCTTTTTTTCAAGTCTAGATGTTGGAGCAAGAGCAATCTCTAAGCCGATGATGGGCTTGATCCCTTCTGATTGACACGCCTTAAAAAACTCAACCGCTCCGAACATATTTCCAAGATCAGTCAAAGCAAGAGCCGCCATATGACATTCTCGAGCACGCTTTGCGATAGCCTTAACCGAGATGCTTGCGTTTAATACGGAATACTGGGAGTGATTGACAAGTGAGACCCAAGAAGACATAGAGTTCATGTTAGCAACATTCGACATATTGACTCAAGTGTCAAACAGCAGAAGATTCAAGTTGATCGACTCTTTTTCTAACCGACCATAGAGGAATCAAGAGAAGCGTAGCGGTGATGCTGCAGGCAACGAGCAAGACAAAGACGCCCGACCAACCATAATCTTGAGAGACCTTGCCAACCGGGTAACCCGCCGAGGCGGCTCCAAGATAACCAATCCATCCGGCAAAACCCGAAGCCGTTCCAGCTGCTTTCTTATGAGCGAGTTCAGCCGCCGCCATTCCGATCAACATCTGCGGCCCAAAAATAAAGAACCCAATAGAAAACATCAAAGAGGCATCGAAAGCAAATCTTCCGGCAGGAGAAAGCCAAAGGCCAAGAAGCGCTAAAATCACCCCAAACGAAAAGATCACATTGACAGGACCGCGGCGCCCTTTATAAATTTTATCGGAGAGAAACCCCGCAGCTAAACTTCCAAAAAAACCGCCAAGTTCAAAAATTCCAATACAGGAGCCGGCCTTAATGAGAGAGTAGTGTTTATGTTCAAAGAGAAAGAGCTGGCCCCAGTCATTGATCCCTTGCCTGACGACATAGATAAAGAAATAACTTATTGCCAAAATCCAAATGAACCGATTTTTCAAGACATATTGGAGAAGAATTTGTTTCGTTGAAAGCTCCTTTTCATGAGACTTCACCTCACGCTCCGACTCCTCACCCATAAATTTTTCAATTGGGGGAAGCCCAAGAGATTGGGGCGTATCGCGAAGCGCATAGATTAAAAACAGTCCGGCCATAATGGAGAGAATCCCCGGAACAAAAAGAGCAAACCGCCAGCCATACTGCGCCGCATAATAAGAAGCTACGATTGGAATTAACAACCCTCCCACATTATGGGAAGTATTCCAAAGCCCCCACCAACGCCCTCTTTCAGATTGAGAATACCAGTGAGTTAAAAGTCGCGCGCAAGGAGGCCACCCCCACCCTTGAAACCATCCATTCAGCCCCCAAAATAGAGCGAACAGAACAAGAGATGAGCTAAATCCAAAAAAGATGTTAAAGAAACCGGTCAATATCAACCCGAAGGCCATAAAGGCTCGCGGATTCGATCGGTCGGCAACAATCCCGCTTAAAAACTTACTCAAGCCGTAAGAAATAGACAGGATGCTCGCTAAAATACCGAGCTGACTTTTAGAATAACCAAGAGCCGACATCAATGTCGGCATCGCAAAAACTAAACTCTTACGAGTGAAATAATAAAACGCGTAGCCGACATACATACCGGCAAAGATCCGAAGCCGCCAATAGCGATAACGACTCCTTACCTCTTCAGCATTTTCAATTTCTTTAATATGCGGACTTGGTTTAAAAAAATTAATTAATCCCACTAATTACCCTAATTATCTAAACCGAAAATAATTAATTATTAAGTTTATATATACAATGTCTAATTACAAGGAATTCATGTTAATGGAAAAGAGACCCAAAGTCAATCTCAATCCACAGGATTAGAGAAGAGTTATATTTACATAAATTTTTAATTTATTCATTGTGAAGTCATGGGAACGCCTTCGCCACCAATCAGACCATCCGACTCTAGAGACTCCGAAAAAGTCACCTTTCCCTCTATTGAAAGGCAAAAACGTATTAAAGAAAAATATGAAGATGCCAAAGAGGAGCAAGAGGGAGGTTTTTTTCTTTTAACCTGGGTCATGCAAACTTTAAAAAAAGTAATTAACATCTTCATCACTTCTCGAGAGGAAGGGTACCTGAACCCCGAGATCCAAACCCTCTTTGTCGATATACGCAAACTTCGTAATCTCTTTGCTCGAATGAAAACAGAGGACATGAGCCATGATGCTACCTTTATCAGTCGGCTTTCGATCCACTGGAGCGTCCTGGCAACGGACATTGAAAACCTTGGTTTTGAACACGTTACAATCACACTAAAAGCGCAGCTTGCCCACCTTAAAAGCAGCCTCAATGATTACTCCATTCAAGGCTCTATGTCCTTCGGCTTCTACCTGGAAGAGCATGCCGGCGAAAGCTGGTTCCCTCTTCCCTTCCTAGAGATGATCCGCTCCCTTTATACAGAAGCGCTCATAACTCCGGAATACTGCACCCTTAGCTCCTGGATCAAAGAAATTGATACTATATTACAGGGTTAACAGCTTCCAAGACTAAAGCCGATGGGAGCTGCCGATGACATGGATGTTAGAGCCCAATCCGTATTCAAATAATTTTTATTAAACTGTTTTTATAATTAATTGACCTATTAGTAATCATTCTGTATAATTAAATATAAATTACGGTGATAATATGTCAAAAGTATGTGAGCAATATTTCAGACTTGATTTATCTTATTTATACGAAAAAACTTATAATGATATTCAAAATTGTTGGACTCTAGAAAAAATTGAACCCTTGTATAATGAGGTAAAAAATAACCCAAAACTTCAGACAAATAATAAATTGAAACACTCTTTAATTAAAAGAAGACTCCTCATAAAATTAAATGAAACTAGTTTGAATAATTTGGATCTATTTAAGACCTACACTCAAAAAGATATAGGGGACCATCTTCCTAAGCCAAGCCCTCTAATCTGTAAATTGGGTAGTTTTTATTTTCACAAACCAAGCACCCGGCTTCTTCCGATATTTAGCAAAAACCTTATCAAACCAACCATTATTAAGAAAACTTCAACCTTAGACTTTACGATTACCATTACCGAAAACAAAGCTCTTACAAAACGCGTATGGGAAAAGACTCTAAATGGATTCGATGCCTTAAATTATTCACCCAAAATAGGCTCCAATAATGAGAAAGTTTTCGTCGACTTCCTTCAAAAAATCAATCTGACTCCAATCGATTCTCTCCCTTCATTGGATTTAACCCAACTAGATCTTCCCAACTCTCATAAAGAATATCTACTTTGTAAAAATATTGAGAGGCAATTCAACTACTTAGCAGCCGAACTCATTGCAGCTGCGAATGCCACAATTGAAGAGAAGCAACTTGAATTCGATGCGGGCTGTCAAAACAATAACAATATTCGAAACTGAATAAATCCAAATCTCTCTTTCCTTGATTTTTAAAAAATCATACCCTATCATTCTCCTGTATGAAAAAAACCCTACTTCTTACCCTCCTTTTTTTAAGTTTCTCATCCCCAAACTATTCTTCTGTGAGCCCAAATCTCTTTGAAAAGTCTTTTCAAGAAAAAATTACAGAATTCACTCCTTTACTTCTTGAAAAGAAAATAAATGTTTCAGCTGTTCAGACTTTTCTTTCTACACTTTGTAGAGAAGGATATGCCGAAGTTGAAGGCCTTGATACTGAATGCCGCTCGATTTGCGTAACAGCTCAAGGAGCTATTGAGGAGGCTTTAGCTCACTTGTTAAAGAAAGGGACTATTCGTAAAGTCGATGCGATCTTCCTCACGCCTCTTCCGACAACCCCTCTTCGAAAGAAGGGACAAACAACGGGTTTGTCGAGCGAAACCTTTGATCCTGCAAGAGCTTATACACTCGACATGAGAGAAGTTTCATTACGAGTCCTTAGAAAGGCGCACGCAACAATTCACGTCGCTTACTCAAAGGATGCCTTTGAAAGGCTAAAATCTTCCGAATCTGAGGACTCGCTAAAGCAGATCAAAATTTGGGAGAAGGAAAAGAAGCACCCCTATGTTATGGATGCCCCTCTCTCTGTTGATATTCCAAGCGAACTTGTTGGAGCTCTTTATCTGATTGAAGACTCAAATAAAGAACGATTTATTTTAACTACCCATGGAATCCAAGCAAAGGATGCTCCAAATGGCTTTGCAATTTGGAAAAAATGGTTTTCCCCGGCTTCCGAAAAAGGCGAGGGGTATCATCGCGCCCTACAAATGATGAATTTTATTTTCGAAAATGGAGCGCTTTGAAAAGTTGCCATGCCATACTTAAAACCTAAAGGCACCTTTGACATTCTCCCCAAGCCTGTAAAGCCGGAGGATCGCTGGAGGGAATCTACGCGGTATCAATATCTCGAAGAGCTTTTGAGAAAAACCTCTCATGACTATGGATTCTATGAGATTCGAACCCCCATTTTTGAAAAGTCAGACCTTTTTATTCGATCTGTCGGAGAAGCTTCTGATATTATTTCTAAAGAGATGTACTCATTTGAAGATAAGGCAGGGCGGCACATGAGTTTGCGCCCTGAGGGAACCGCTCCTGTTCTTCGTGCATTTTTAGAAAATGGCCTCCCAAACGGAGGGGATCATAAGTTTTTCTACATCGGGCCTTATTTTCGATACGACCGCCCTCAAAAAGGACGCTTTCGCCAATTCCATCAATATGGTGTTGAAGCTATTGGAAGGAGCGATCCTCTGCAGGATGTCGAAATCATCGATCTGAATATGGAGATCTACCGCAGACTGGGTCTTAAAAACTTAACCTTAATGATCAACTCAGTAGGCAGCTCTCTTTGCCGCCCAAGCTTTACAGCGGCTTTAAAGGCCTATTTAGAACCCTCTTTTTCAAAACTTTCAGAAGAGAGTCAGATGCGATTTAAAAAAAATCCACTGAGAATCCTAGACACCAAGTCAAAGGGTGATTTAGAAATTCTAAAGGGGGCTCCCTCTATTTTAGACCATCTCGATAAAGAGTGCCTCTTCCACTTTGAAGAGGTCAAAAAATGGCTGACGCGGTTAAAGATCCCTTTTGTTATCAATGACAAACTTGTCCGCGGCCTCGATTATTATACAAAAACAGTTTTTGAAATTACCTCTGATGTCTTAGGCGCTCAGAATACAATTGGAGCGGGAGGGCGTTATGACGGTTTGATGAAAGCGCTTGGCGGCGAGGATTTGCCCTCCATAGGTTTTGCAACAGGAATCGAACGTATTTTACATACAATAGATGGGCAGGGGTATAGAGGCCCCTCCCTCCTGAATCCTTTTGTATTATTAATTGGCCTTGGAGATCAGGCCGAAAATAAATGCTCAGAGCTGCTCTTTCACTTACGCCATAGCTCGATACCGGCTAGCCACCTCTATAATACGAAAAAACTTAGCAAAGCGTTATCTCATGCCAGTGACTTCGGCGCTTCTTATGTTCTTATTCTTGGCGATGACGAGCTAAGCGAAGGGACCATTAACGTAAAAAATCTAAAAACGCGCGAAACCCTTAATCACCCAATTGAAACGATTGTGGAATACATGAGCGAAAGACTATGTTTGACTACCGACGCACACACAAATTAGACGAATTAAGAAAATCGATGAGCGGCCGGATGGTAACGCTCTCGGGATGGGTTCATAAACGAAGAGATCATGGCGGACTCATCTTCATCGATCTTCGGGATCGCTTTGGTCTAACGCAGCTCATTTTTGATCCGAAAACAGCTCCCGGAACCCATAATGCTGCGACTTTTCTCCGATTAGAGTGGGTCATTAGCATTAAAGGTCGTGTCAGACCCCGAATTAAGGGGCAAGAAAACCCGAATCTTCCAACAGGAGCGGTCGAAGTCGAGGTTTTAGAGCTTCACATTTTGTCCGAAGCAAGTGCACTTCCCATCGTAATCTCTGATTCGCATACAGAGATTAGCGAAGACGTGGCGCTTAAATACCGCTATCTCACTCTTCGAAAAGAAAAAATCACCCAAAATCTTGTAAAGCGCCACAAGACAATGATGGCGACTCGAAAGTTTTTAGATCAATCGGGATTTTTAGAGATTTCAACGCCTATTTTAGCAAAAGCAACCCCTGAAGGCGCTCGCGATTATTTAGTTCCCTCTAGACTCTATCACGGCCATTTTTATGCACTTCCTCAATCCCCTCAAATTTTCAAACAGCTCTTAATGATTGGCGGCTTGGACCGCTACTTCCAAATCGCTCCCTGCTTTCGAGATGAGGATTTGCGCGCTGATCGGCAGCCCGAATTCCACCAAATCGATATCGAACTAAGCTTTGGAACTCCAGATGAAACCATTGCGATCACAGAGGAACTATTAAAAGCTATTTTTTCCGAAGTTTTGGGCTGCTCCATTCAACCTCCTTTCAATCGCATGTCCCACTTAAATGCGCTCGAACACTATGGTACGGATCGTCCTGACCTCCGATTTAATATGCCCCTTGTCCGCTTAACTGACGTTGCCCTTCGCTCGAACTTCTCTCTTTTTAAAGAGGCTGTCGAAGGCGGCTCTATTGTCAAAGCGATTACCTTGAAAAATGGCGCCAAGCTCTCACGTAAAGAAATTGAAAAATTGACCGAATTTGTAAAGCCATTCGGCCTAAAGGGTCTCGCTTTTATGAAGCATACAAATGAAGGATTTAGCTCAAGCATTGTCAAATTTTTTGATCAAGAGCTTCTTTTAGAAATTGAGAATCGAATGAAATCAGAAGTAGACGACCTGATTCTCTTTGCCTCTGCTGCTGAACCTATCGTCAATCAATCTCTCGATCACTTGCGCCGTAAACTGGCTTTAGACTTCAACCTCTATGACCCCTCCGACTTAGCCTTTGTTTGGGTTGTAGACTTTCCACTTTTTGCCTATGATGAAGATGATAAACGCCTCGTATCTGAGCACCATCCCTTTACAGCCCCCCATCCCGATGATCTTCATTTACTCGATAGCGATCCATTAAAAGCGCGATCCCTTGCCTATGATATCGTTTTAAATGGTTACGAGATAGGAGGCGGATCGCAAAGAATCCACTCGCCTGAAACTCAGACAAAAATTTTTCAAATTTTGAAACTGTCAGCCGAAAAAATTAATGAGAAATTTGGATTTTTCACTGAAGCCCTCTCTTATGGCACCCCTCCTCACGGCGGAATTGCCCTTGGTGTCGATCGTCTCGTCATGATCTTATCCAATACTGAAAATATCCGAGAGGTCATTGCATTCCCAAAAACTGCGAAAGCAAATGACCTAATGATGGCGTGTCCCTCTTCTGTCGAGTCAAGACAACTTACAGACCTTGGATTACAATTACTTGAATCAAAAGAGTTATCCTAGGTATAATTCAAGTTTACAATCATTTACGGAGAGACCATGAGTAAAATTTTTAAAATCATGACCGCCTTGATACTCACCACTTCTCTTATCCCTCTCTTTTCTAATGGAGAGATGAACGAAGAAACGAGCAAGGAACCCTCAAAAGAGGAAAAGACTCAAGTCAACCTCAAAGAAGTTTCAGAGGCTTTTGGCCATCTCATTGGGAAAAACCTGGATACTCTCGGTTTTAACATTGATATCCAAGCAGTCGTTCAAGGAATTATGGATTCAGCAGCCGGAAAGGACGCTCCGATGAGCGAAAATGAGTGTGTTCAAGCCATTTCGGAAGCTCAAGAAAAAGCTTTTCTGCAAGAAGCCGATACCAATTTAAAACTTGCTGACAAATTCATGCATGAAAATGAACATGAAGATCAGATCGTTGTCCTCGAAAAAGAGAAACTTCACTATCGAGTCATTCAAGAAGGGAAAGGCGCTGTTGTCGAAGAACACTTCCAGCCCCTTATCAAATATACAGGTCGATTTTTAGATGGATCCGTTTTCGGCTCTTCAAAAGAAGAAGAAATGATCTCTCTCGACGAGACTATTCCAGGTTTCTGTCGTGGAATTGTAGGGATGAAAGAAGGCGAAAAACGCACACTTTTCATCCATCCAGAACTTGGCTACGGAACTTCAGGCTACCTTCCTCCAAACTCCCTTCTCTCTTTTGAAATTGAAGTTATGAAGGCGAATGGGAACGAAGATGACCAAGAATCATTAACATCAAATATCCACGCGCAAGATCAAACCGATGAAGAAATCGCCCTTCCTGAACGCACCCCAACCGACAACGTCCGATAAATCCATTAGGACCTCAGAAAAAGAGGTCCTAAAAATTATCCTTTTTCAGCCGCAAATTCCTGCAAACACCGGCAATATTGTCCGGACTGCACACGTAACAGGTGCCTCGTTAAGCTTAGTGAGGCCCTTAGGTTTTAGCGTAAGCAATCGACACCTAAAAAGAGCCGGATTAGATTATTGGGAAGGAGTCGATGTCACCTTCATCGATGATTTATTTGAATATCTTAAAAGAACAAACAGGCGCCCTATCTTTTTTTCAAGTCAAGCATCTCAATCTTATACTGAGATTCAATATCAAACCGATGACATGCTGATCTTCGGTTCAGAAACAGAAGGTCTTCCATCAATTTTTAAAGAAAATTGGCCTGAAAATTTTGTAACTCTCCCAATGAAAAAAGGGGCACGCTGCTTGAACTTGTCAAACAGCGTAGCGATTGCCCTTTATGAGGCCTGGCGTCAAATTGAATTTAAACCGATGTCACAAAACTCTTGATGCCACTCGCATCGCGAAGTCCCACCAAGCGATTGACTTCCTTGCCATCTTTAAAAAGAATAAGAGTCGGAACAGAGGTGACTTGATAATCTGATGCCACCTTTTGATTTTGATCGATATCAACTTTCGCAAAGGTGACGCTTCCGTGCATTTCACCTGCAACCTCTTCTAAGACAGGTGTTAACATGCGGCAGGGGCCGCACCAGTCGGCGTAAAAATCAATAAGGGTCACACCCGCTTTGATGGACTCTTCAAAATTAGCATCTGTAAAATGTTTGATTAACGTCTCTTCAGTCATAATTCCTCTTAGATTTTAGTTTGTTTGATTTGCTCTTGTTTTCAATTCTTCAAAGGCCTTCTCGATGGACTTTGTAATTTCTTTCATCGCCTCTTTTTTAGGAAGGTGATTGAAGTCACTTGCATAGATTGGTAATCCAAAGTAACAACTTATCCGACCTCCAAAAAGCTTCGGAAATTTACGATCTCTTGGCCAAATTTTTTCGACCCCATCGATATAGAGAGGATGGATCAGGCTATTAGCCCTTTGGCAGATGAGCGCCACCCCAGGTTTAATCGGTTGCAGCGTGATTGATCGAGAGCCTTCCGGGAAAAGCAACACCTTTTTTCCTTTTTTAATGAACCCTTCGACTTTTTTAAAAACAGCAATGTCCCCGGCGCCTCCCTTGACAGGATGAGAATTTAATGCTCGAATAAAACGGCCGAATATTCCGCGAAAGAGCGTCTCTCGAGCTAAAAAATGAAGCTCTTCAGGATAGAGGGACGCAATGATCGGAGGATCAAAAAATGAGACATGATTAGGAGCTACAATGCCGCCTCCTTTTCGAAAATTTTCTAAACCAAAAACTTTTAAACGATGACAGCTTTTAAAGTAGCAAAAGGTTAAAAAAATGGTAACTCGATAGAAAAATTTTAATTTTGGCAGCAAAAAAGGAAAACGCCTTCTATTTAAAACTTTTTTCCACTGGGAAAAAAGCGTTTGAACCACCTCCTCGATGGACCTCTTGCTCGTATCTACCAAAATAGCATCACTTGGGCATTTAAGAGGCGCAAGCTTTCGAGAGGAGTCCCTTTGATCCCGCTCAGAAATTTCTTGCTCGATCTCATTTAATTCAAAGTTTTTATCAGGGAATTTTTTCTTCAACTCTAAAAGGCGTCTTTCAGCGCGTACGCGTCTACTTGCTGTTAAATATATTTTTAAATCAGCATACGGAAAAACAACTGTTCCCATATCGCGCCCTTCGAAAACGGCAGATTTCCTTCCCTCGTCTTGTTGAATCTTAAGCAACTTTTTACGCACGACCGGATAAGTGGAAATGATCGATGCAATCCGGCTGATTTCATTTTGTCGGATTTTTATGGTGACCTCCTCATCAAAGAGAAAGAACCGCCCCTTGTTTATCGAAAAGCGAAACCCATCTATGACCTTAGATATTTCATTTTCATCATTGCAATTGACTCCTTTTTGGCTGAGAAAAAGCGCTAAAGTGCGATAAATCGCACCTGTATCTACATGTTGATACTTAAGTTTTTGAGCCAACCCCTTTGCAACGGTTGACTTTCCACACCCAGAGGGTCCATCAATCGTAATGATCATGAATACCCCATAACAAAATAAAAGAATGGCGTTGCAAAAAGAAGTGAATCAAGCATATCCAAAACGCCGCCGAGGCCTGGAAGCTGATTGCTATCTTTTACACGCGAATCCCGCTTGATTAAAGATTCTGCTAAATCACCAATCTGTCCGATAACCCCCAAGGATAGTCCTAAAAAAAGCCACAAAGCAAAAGGAAATTGAAAAGACTTATCAAAGAAAAAATAAAAAATACCGCTTAACAAGCTTGAAGACAAAACTCCGGCGACAGTCCCCTCAATTGTTTTATTCGGGCTAAGCTCTAAGGCGAGTTTTCGCCGACCAAACATTTTACCAATAAAATAGGCCGCAACATCGGTAACCTTTGTAACGGCAATCAGATAAACCAACCAGAAAACTCCACTCTGAAGGTGGCTTGAAGAAGAAGTCGGGTAAAAGATTCGAAAAATCATTCCTAATGGAACAGAAACGTAACAGAGCCCTAAAAAGCTCTCCCCAATTTTTTGAACGCTCTCTTCAATTTTTCTAAAGTGAGCAAGAAAAATGAAAAAAAACGAGAAACAAACCATCATCAAGGAAGGGTCTGTAATATGCGCATGAAAAGGCGGTATAAAAAAAGCTGCCGTTGTAAGAGGTGTCAAAATAACTAATAGAGTTCGAGGCAATCGACTCCCTATTTTTTTCCTCATTTCCGTATATTCCCAAATTCCAACGCCTGCCAAGAGGAGCAAAACAAGCATAACTGCAATTTTCACAACGAACCATTTTGAAAAAACCAAAAGCACAAAAAGACAGGTTAATACAAAAGAGGCAACTATAAATCGTTTTTTTAAATCATAAAAATTCATTTTATTTTATTCTCCTATTCTGCGCTCACGTATTGCATACTCATCCAGCGCCTTCTGAAATTCTCCGGGGCCAAATTCCGGCCAAAGGGTCTTTGTCATGTATAACTCAGCATAGGAAATTTGCCAGAGTAAAAAATTGCTAATTCGATACTCCCCGCTAGTCCTAATGAATAAATCAGGATCCTTCATCCCCGCTGTGTCGAGATAAGAGGCAAAATTTTTCTCACAAAAATCAGAGGATGAAATTTTTGAATCCTTATAATCCTGAGCCATCCATTTTGCTGCTTTTACAATCTCACTTCTTGCTCCATAATTTAGAGCTAAAACAAGGTTTAATTGCGTTCCGTTTCGAGTCGCAGCCTTTGTTGTTTCAATCTCATCTTGAATCTCATTAGGGAAAACGCTCAAGTCTCCAATAGTTGTCATTTTCACACCTTTATCAGCCAAAACAGAACGCTTGTGAATAAGAAAATTTTTTAATATATTGAGCAAAGCGCGTATTTCTTTTTGCCTCCGATTCCAGTTTTCTGTTGAAAAAGCATATAGAGTTAAAATCTTTATTCCTTTTTCAATCGCAAAAGAGATGACCTTTTCAAGATTTTCAGCCCCCTTTTCATGCCCTTTGCGAATCAATATCCCCTGTTTTCGAGCAAAGCGGCGATTCCCATCCATTACAATGGCGACGTGCTGTGGAATTAGCTTTGTTTTATGCATGGAGAAAGATTATAACTGAATAGCCAATAAGACGAAAGCCTCTCGATTCTTTTCTCAAGGGAATAATTCTGGACAGAATCAAGTGATTCCGATATCCTTGATCTTAAAAATTTTAAAGTAGGATCCTCATGGAAAAACGTAAGCGCTGGCACCTTGTGCTTCTTTTATCGGTCATCGCGCTGACGGTGTACAACATTGCACCTTCAATCTTCTTTTACGCGAAGCCTTTAGATAAACCGATTGATCAAAAACAAGCCACAGAAGTTGCCTCCTCCATAATGACTCGCGTTAATGATTTAGAAAAATTTTCCATTAATTGGGTCCAATCATTTTCTAAGCTTTTAGGTCTTAAACCCACAAATATTGAGCTCAATAATGAAACTCCTGAATTAATCAAAGTGAGTTTTTCAAACGAAAAGGACGCCCAAACCTTCCGCTCGAATCTCCCTGCTGCCGGCGCCCTCATCCCTTTCATCCCAGCCCAACTCTCAAGTGGAGATTCTTCTTTAGACAGCACCCACTTAAAAGTTGTCAATATTCAACGAAAGATTCCCGTTCACTTTTCATCGAATGACCTCGACAAGTACTTCACCTACATAAAAAAATTCGATTCTAATGGAATGCCCACGGAGGCCTACCAAAAATTACTAAATGACCGAATACTTGAAATGGGTCTTGCTATTTCCGGAGAAAGTGAAAATGCAGGCTATCTCAAGGCCATCATCAATAACCCAAATGATTCCCGCTCTCAGGATTTCACCCTCCTGCTTGCCCAAAACATTTTGAACACTGCAAAAATATTCGGTGAATCCTCCTCTCTTTCGAAACGCTTTTACCATACGTTCACTCAAGGTGATTTCTCAAGCCCAAAAGGTGCAATCGATGAGCTCATCAACACCATCGATCATATGAAAGACCGCTTACGCCTTCAACGCATTCAAATCCAAGAAGAAGAGAAACGCCTAAGCGATGAAGGGAGCTTTTTAGACGCTATGAAAAAAGAGCGCCTTGAGCTTACTTTAAGCCAGGAAGAGCGCTTAACTGCCGCCGGATCCATTCTAAAGAGAGAACAAGCTGCATTCATCAGCACTCGCGGAGCCATGACCTACCAAGAGCTCAAAGAAAAAATTGCAACGAAAGGGTCCCCTTTAATTTTAAGCGGCACCAACCCTCTTATTGAAGAAATTTCGCTCAATATCGAGCAAAATAGCTTCAATCTCATCCTTCAGAAAGATATCGCTCTTTTAAGAGCCTCCTTAGCAAAAAAACCGGGTCAATCCTATCTCCTCACCTCTCTTGATCAACTTATTTATAACGAAATTGCCCGCTTGAATCGGATCACAGGAGAAAGCATCAAGCCCAATAAAGAAAATTTCACTGTTGCGCTTTCAGATCTAAATGGAAGCGAGAGCCTCCTTGCACTGAATTTGAAGACCCTTGCAAAAGCAGAATCTCAAAATTTAAAAAAATTAATTGAAACAACTTGGCAGCCAAAACATCCAGAACTGCAAGAAGAGGCCTTTCCTCTTTATGAAAATGAAACTTATCAAAAGCTCACCCCAAGCGAGCAGCGCTTAGGGCTTGTTATCTACACCCCCTCAACATACGACGAAATGCCCCCAAAAGGCTTCAAAACAGATTCTATCTACGTCATCGCTAAAGGCGCCCAAAAAATTCTAAACAAATATCAGCAAGACCCTCATTCTGAAGGAGCTCTTGCCTTCAGAAAGGACTTCGAAGCTTTAAGAACGCTTCTTAGAAAAAAAGGGTTCATCGCCTATTCCGGAGACACGTATCCTCTTTCTGCAAAATATCAAAATGATGTGATTTTCCAATCGGAAAATTATTACAACAACCTCATCGATGCCTCGAGAGAAAACTTCACTACTACAGGCTCCAAACGTTTTGCAACATTAGAATTTACCAATTTCGAGCAGCGCATTTACGCTCTAAATAAAATTGAAGATTCTGCTCACGAAGACCTCCTTAAATGGCGTAATGAGTATGAGAAAGCGAAAGTCAGCACAACTGAAAACACACAAAATCTCATTCCCAAACCGACCAAAAATGTTCTTCTCAATAATTTAGCCCTAAGCTTTCGAAAATATTTCAGAGGGGATGAACGCAAAATTCTTCATTGGGGACTCGATCTTTCAGGTGGTAAAACCGTCCAAATTGAGCTCCGTGACCAGAATGGACAAGCCGTAAAAGATGAAGCCAGCCTCGATCAAGGAATCAATGAACTCTATCGACGCGTTAACAAAATGGGCGTTTCTGAAGTCACTATCCGCCGAGAAGGCTCTCACATCAGCTTAGACTTTCCAGGTGCACAAGGTTTGAGTGCGGAGGAACTGATTCGAGCCTCTTCGATGCAATTTCATGTTGTGAATGAAAAGTTTTCCAATAAAAACCACAACCTCGCTCAAGTAACAAACCGTTTCCTGGAAGAGATTTGGAATGAAGCGGTTGTGACAGGAAAAAAAGATATCAAGAGTTTAAATGCCATCGCATTCACTCATCTATATGGTGAAGTTGGTGACGGGGTAACTGGAGGACCACGCTCAGAGTCAGCCAAAATTCTTTATGAAAGCGGTCTGCGTTTACGCCCTCCTTCAGAGCCTTATCAGACTGTCGCCTTCAATGACGTCCTCTCGAAAATTGCTCAATATCGAGGGGACTCTCCTTCTGAGTGGGAAAATCAAACGCATCCTCTTTTAGTTGTTTTTAATAATTACGCATTAGAGGGCTCAAGCCTCGAGAATATCCAGGGTGGTTATGATCCATCGAGAGGAAATTATCTATCGTTCCAAGTAATAGGATCGACCTCTCAGACAGATGGAACCAAGACAAATCCAAGACAAGACCTATATAACTGGACAAGCATCTATAGTAAAGAAGCCGTAACCGATTCGCCTCTTTCTGAATATTCGAATGGAAGCGGATGGCGAATGGCCGCTATTTTAAATGGAACTGTGATTAGCACGCCTAATCTATCAGAGCCCTTAAGAAAAAGTGCTATGATTACCGGAAGCTTTTCTCAAGCAGAAATCAACAAACTCGAAGCCGATCTGAAAGCCGGATCACTGACTTACACTCCTATTGTTCTATCAGAAAAGAATGTAAGCCCCGAACTTGGTCAAAAAGAGAGAACTCAAGGCCTTGTAGCTACCGGCATCGCTCTTTTGCTTGTAATCGGAATCATGATCAGTTACTACCGATTTGCAGGTGTCATTGCTTCAGTTGCCGTTTTATTGAACCTCTTGATCATGTGGGCTGCTTTACAAAATATCCAGGCTAGCCTCACGCTTGCAGGTCTCGCCGGTATGATTTTGGTCATTGGGATGGCCGTCGATGCCAATGTCTTAGTTTTTGAGCGGATTCGTGAAGAGTTTAAAGCAGGCAAGCGCCTAGCGCAAGCGGTCTCTGCCGGATATCGTAAAGCTTTTTCAGCCATTGCGGACTCAAACATTACAACGATTATCGCAGCGCTCATCCTTCTTAATTTCGATTCAGGACCGATTAAAGGTTTTGCAGTCACTTTGATCATCGGGATTGTCAGCTCGATGTTTACAGCTCTTTTCATGACCCGTTTCTTCTTTGCAAGATGGGTTCAAAAGCCTGAAAGAAAAGAGCTTAAAATGAATGAATTTTTCAAAAGCACTTCTAAATTCAACTTCATCAAGAATTCTCGGTTTGTAATTACAGCATCTGTTGCGATAGCCCTTATCGGCTCCTTCCTTCTATTCAAGGAGAAGCAAAATCTCTTTGGGATGGACTTCACAGGAGGCTATAGCATGCAAATTGAATTGGAGCAAAACGCAAAAACAGACTATAGACAACAAGTACAGCAGGCGCTTGTAAAAGCGGGTGCCCCTAGCACTGACTTTGATGTCCGTCAGCTCAACCCAAAAAATCAACTTCGCCTCTTTTTCGGGACTAACATGGATGCAAAAGGCAAGCCTTTCTACGGAATGCCGATTGAATCAAGAAAGGATCAATTGATCTATCCTTTTGAAGCCAATCCACGGATCGCATGGGTTGTGGACGCTTTAGTCTCTGAGAACATCATGATTAAACCTGAAAGCCTAGCTCACCTGGAGCAAACCTGGACGAATATTAGCGGACAAATGTCTACTAGCATGCGTAATAGCGCCATTATTGGTCTAAGCCTTGCGCTTTTAGCTATCCTTGCCTATATCACACTTCGATTTGAGTTTAAGTATGCCTTGAGTGCAACGATATGTTTGGCTCACGACGTGATCATTACTCTTGGAATGGTTGCTATTTTGAATGCTTTAAAACTGCCCATCACAATTGATTTGAAAACAATCGCAGCTTTAATGACGATCGTTGGATACTCACTGAATGATACCATTATTATTTTCGATCGCATTCGAGAAGACCTAAACCATAAGAAAAAGTGCAGTTTTAAAGACGTTGTGAATAACGCTTTAAATCGCACTTTAAGCCGGACGGTCATGACCTCTCTCACAACACTTGTTGTTCTTCTAGCCCTTGTTTTAATGGGAGGCGCCTCAATTTTTGGGTTTGCTCTTGTTATGACGATTGGAGTCATCTTTGGAACATTGAGCTCTCTTTTTATTGCAAGCCCGATCCTGCTCTATTTAGAGAAAAAAGAGACTGCAAAAGAGAAAAGCATGACCTTAAGCCACAAAAAATAGGGACAAAAGTAAGTTCTGCACCTTTAACGCTTGATGGGTTGGAGACAACCCTCAAATATTGTAACGTAAGGCCTATATGACCCTCTTCCTGTGGCGGAAAAATGAAAAACTCTAAAGACCAAAACCCGACCTGGATTCTTCCAAAGAAAAACAAGCGGCTTTGTGATCAATTCATCAATGAATTCTCTCTTCACCCTGTTCTTGCGCAGGTTCTTATCTCGAGAGGATTTAAAAAAATTGCAGATGTTCATGAATTTTTATACGCCAAGCTTCCACAGCTGCACGATCCCTTTCTTTTTGAAGACATGGATAAGGCCGTCAAGCGTGTATTTAAAGCGCTTAAAAACAATGAAAATATTTTAATCTACGGCGATAATGACGTAGATGGCATCACAGGAACTTCGCTTCTAACTGAATTTTTGCGCTACATCAACGCAAACACATTTTACTACATTCAGAACCGGACAACGACTAAAGGAAGTGTTATTTTAGATGCCCTTGACTTTGCAAAGAGAAACACCTGCTCTTTACTTATCACAGTTGATTGCGGCATTACAGCCGCGAATGAGATCAAGGAAGCAGCCGAAGCCGGCGTCGATGTCATTGTTACAGATCATCATGAGCCAACAGCTAAACTTCCCCATTGCATTGCCACTTTAAATCCGAAGCTGCTCACAAGCACCTATCCTAATCGAGACTTAACTGGGGTGGGCGTCGCTTTTAAACTTGTCCATGCGCTTACCAATGAGCTCGTTGCAAGTGGTAAAATCAGTCCGACAAAAATCGATTTAAAACGCTATCTTGACTTAGTGGCTCTCGGAACTATTGCAGACATGGGAGCTCTTATTGGAGAAAATCGCATATTAGTACGTTATGGCCTCCGCCAAGTTAGGAGAACCAAACGAGTCGGGCTTATCAAGTTGCTCGAAGTTTCTGAAGTGAAAGTCTCCGATATCAACACTATGGACGTTGCTTCAAAAGTTGCCCCGCGCGTTAATAGCTTAGGCCGCATCGCTGATCCAACAAAAGGAGTTGAACTGCTTCTTGTTCGGAATGCCAAGATTGCAGAACAACTAGCCCGTGATCTCGATCTCAATAACATCGAAAGACAGAAAATCGAAAGACGCGACTCAGAAGAGATTGAATCTTACATTGATAAGAACCCTCAAATTCTCGATCACCGCGCTATCGTTCTCTATTCAAACAAATGGCATCCCGGCATTATCCCGATCATTACAGCGCGAATCTCAAAGCAATACAACCGTCCGACGATCATTATAGCTATTGAAAAGGGTGTTGGAAAGGGCTCTCTTCGAACCATTCCACAATTTCCTCTACTCACTCATTTACACATTTTGAGCAAACATCTCATTAATTTTGGTGGACATGATTTTGCCGCAGGTCTAACTATTTTGGAAGGTGAAATCCCTGAGTTTAAAGAAAAATTTATCGATAATGCAGATAAACTCCTTAAGAAAAATGACATTCTTCCGAAGCTTCAGCTCGATGCAAGCGTTAGCTTTGAAGACTTAACCTATGATTTTATGGAGTCTTTAAGCCTGCTCGAGCCCTTTGGCACTGAAAATCCCGCACCCATACTTTACACTAAAGCCAAACAAGTCTGGCCTCCTAAAATTGTGGGAAAGGCCCACCTCAAACTCTACCTCGAGCAAGAGGACCGGCAACTTGAAGGCATTGGATTTAATTTAGCGAATAAGAAAAGTCAAATCACAAAAAAAGATGCTATTGTACAAGTCGCATTCACGCCCCACATCAACACGTTTTTAAATAAAAGCAGTATCCAGCTTCAAGTACGTGACGCTAAAATTTGGGAAGAGGCCTAAACAGTGTAACTCTTGTATAGAGCCAAGTAGTAACCTGGGCACGGGCCAAAGTTGTTTAAATGTTTGCAAGTAGGAGTCAGCCAACCTCTTTTAGGTGTTGCGCAAGCAGCGACGAGTCGCTGCTTTGTATCAGTTTAGAAGCTCATCCCTTTAGAGAATTGAGAGTGTCACGGAAGGAGTGAGTCAATCGATATGCGGCGCACCTCTTCAGCTTGAGCGCTCATGATGTCATTTGCTCTTTCAAGCAAAAGATCTTGAAATTCAGGATCATTCATAAGCGGGAGGATCTCTTGAAGCTCCGCTAAAAGCGTGTTGTTAATTTGATCGATTTGAGCGCGAATCTCACTTAAAGCTTCAGCGTCTTGCTCTAGCTTGTACGCATTTTCATTCGCCCAGTTATTAAATGCCTCGATTTGAATGAGCTTAGCAGCCTCCATTTGATTTCTAAAAAAATCTCTAGCCTCTTTTGGATCAACTCCGAGAGCCTCAGCTTTAAGAACGATTTGTGAGAGAAGAGCCTCTTCACGCTCCTTGTCTAAAATCGGCCGGGTGTTGTTCCACTTAAAGCGAGCGACTTCAGGCATGAGCTGCAAACGTTTATGAATCGTATTCACAAGACTATTTGCTTTTTCAGTCTTAAGCTCTAAGGGGAGCTCTTGAATCATTTCCGTGCTTAGTTTTTCATCCGAAGCAACTAGGTTGAAAGGAGTCGTAAAAAAACACAAAATCGCAACAGCAAAAGCGCCCACAACCAAAAGGCCATACTTCCTGTAGTACAATGTGTAAGTTTGCGTTTCCCTATCGTTTTGACTTTTCATTCGATCCTCCTTTAAAAAATCCTAATTTTTGCGTATGCTAGCAAACAGAAGGAATTTGCACAAAGGGAAAAGTGTGAATATAGTAAGTCAGTCGTCTAATATATCTTTCATCAAATCAAGGATAGAGTTCAACTTTTGAACTACATATATATTAAAAACATAATTACGAGATTTTGGAAGGAGCACGTTTATTAAAGAATCTTTTTGCAGCAAGGGAAAAGACAAATCCTCATCCATCTTATCAGTTAGCAACTTAATTATTTTTTTTTCACTCCTGCTAATTGTTCCATCCATTTTACTTGAGCTAGCCTTTTCCAAATTAGGAAAAAGATTTAAGGGATTAGGACACACTTTTAGCTCATTTTTTTGAACGACTATAAATTGAATAAAAACGCTTAAGGCTGCGCCATTTTTCAAGTATTCAAGTACAATACATTTTCTTCCAAGGCCATTTGGCAAAGTTTCCTCTTCAAGCACAACCTTTCCTTTCATAATATTGATGCCCTGCCCTGCCAATATGGATTGTTTTCCCAAAATTATTTGATCTCTTTTTTCATTAATCAATGAAATGATAGGAAATTTCATAGTGCACAATAATTTTATTCTATTAAAATATTGTTCACCTAAATAAGGTTTAAGCGTCATACCTGTTAATTGAGACCGAAACGCCATAGGCATATTCGCCAATTCATAGTCTTCACTCAATTCCCAACTATTCTCTATCCACTCAAAGTACTGATTTTCGATGCTCTCGCTGTTAAATAAATTTGAAGAAAGTTTTGACAAAATGAACCTCTATATTATTAAATTATGAAAAAAGGGCGAGCATCAGTTAAGATGCTCGCCCGTTAAAAAAATCGATTTTTTTTTATAAACTCAAAATTTCTTACATCGCTTCGATGTTCGAAATCCTTTTATTCAGATAATTCTCTTGATAATTCCTCACTTCTTCATGATGAATAACCCAAGCAGAACCTTTTCGAGTCGCTTTTAATAGACCAATGCGTGTTGCATAATAAATCTTCTGAGCCGGTACGCCCAACTTCTTTGCAACCTGGTTAACTGAATAGTAACCCTTATTATTATCGAATAGGAGTTCACCATTGAACATTGATTTTTCTCGAGAATATTTTTGCTTTCTATATTCTTCTAGGTCTTCTAGACGAATTGTCCATCGTGTAGAATCTTTCTGCGCCTTAAGCTTTCTTTGCTTAATCGCAACGTAGATGGCCTGACGTGTCACGCCATTGATACGAGCTGCTTCTGTGATAGAAACCACTTTCTTTGGCTGAGAGTGCGCTTCATCCATGATTTCAGCTTCAATTTTATTTTCATATTCCATGCTTTTAGGATCCTCCCTAACACTCATAACCCTCTAGAACCTTGTTGTTTAAAAAGCAACGAGATTTATGAGTTGTCTATTTTTATTAATAGTTTTTTGTCGTTTAATTAACATCTTCTTGCTGTTAGATAAGTAATTATTACATAAAAATGAATTGAAAGCAAGGCCTTTATGCAAAATTAATATCCTCAAAGTCTTTTAAAATAAATGTTTTACGGCTATATTTCTTTAACATGCTGTATATAAGCATGTTAAGTCAATAGGATTAAAAAATACAATTTTTGTAGCTTTTGGGATTTTCGTAGCCGAAAAGAGAGGAATACGCTACGATGCAGAGAAAGAATTAATTAAGAATATTCATGAAAAAACGACTTTGCATCCTCTTCCTTAGCCTCTTATGCGTCCTCCATCCGACAAGTCCTCCAGAGCTCACTCCCCATCTGACTCGAAGAAAAATTGAAGAGATCATGAAGTCGCATGTTTCTCAAAAAAAGCTAAACAAAGAAATCCTCTCCCGAACATTAGTTAATTTTCTCGATGAATTGGATCCTACAAAAACCTATCTGCTTAAAGACGAAGTTCTCCGCTATCTCTCCTCTGAGGATCATTTCCTTGAACGCCTAATCCTCGAATATAAACATGAAAATTTTGTGACTTTCAAAGAGCTTTATTCTCAAATGGGAGACGCGATACAAAGGCGCAATGAAATTGAAAAAAGAATCGATAGCAAAACGCTTCCTAAAAAGGTCTCGGCAACTGAATTTAAAGATCTCGATTGGGCGGAATCAGAAGACGCCTTAGAAGAGAGACTTTTAAGACTGCGTGCATTGCAGCTAGATGTCGCTAATGAATTTGAAGAAGAGTCTTCTGATCATTTTATGAAGCGTATTGTTAAAAGACGCCACAATCACGAACGCATTCTCATTGGAGAGTCTAACCAAGTGCGGGAGAGGCAAATGCTCTCCTTTCTAATCAAAGCCGTTAGCAGCTCCCTCGATAATCACACGGTCTATTTTACTCCTACTGAGGCAAAACAATTCATGACCCAGGTCCAACAGCGCCTATTTGGCGTTGGAGCTCTTCTACGCGATGACCTCAACGGTTTTAGCATCATCAAATTAATCGAAGGCGGCCCTGCACTCTCATCCGGAACACTCAAGATTGGAGATCGCGTAATTGCGGTGAATCAGGAACCTGTCGTAGGCCTCGATATTAGTGAAGCCGTTGAAAGAATTCGCGGGCCGAAAGGATCAAAGGTGAAGCTCACGATTTTAAGAGATTTAGACGAAGGGAAAGATGAGAAATTTGACATCGAAATCATACGCGATGAAATTGTGATTAAAGAAGCCCGCTTCGAAATCAATACGGAACCTTTTGGAAAGGGCGTGATTGCTCACATTAAGCTCTTTTCTTTTTACCAAGATCCGACGAGCTCCTCTGCCAAAGACATCAAAGCCGCTATCGAAGAGATCCAAAAAGAGCATCGAGTAGAAGCCGTTCTTTTAGATCTTAGAAACAATGCTGGGGGCCTACTTCCCCAAGCTGTTGCTGTCACTGGCCTTTTTATTAAAAAAGGCATAGTCGTCTCTATCAAAGATAGTCAAGGACGAATCCAGCATCTTCGAAATTTCAATGATCAACCCGCTTATAGCGGCCCCCTTGTCATATTAGCCAATGAAGCAAGTGCCTCTGCTGCTGAAATCGTGACCCAGACGCTTAAAGATTATGGCCGAGCCCTTATTGTTGGAGGAAGGACCTTTGGGAAAGGAACCTATCAAACCTTCACTTTTGATGGGTCGCACCCCAATCAAGTCAACCCTCAAGGAGAATTTAAGGTCACAAGAGGCATGTATTTTACCGTTTCGGGGAAAAGTCCTCAACAAGTCGGCTTAGAGCCCGATATCGCCATTGCAGGAGTCTTTACATTTAGGGATGTCGGTGAGCGATTCTCTAAATACCCGCTTGAAAATAGCGCTATCAACCCTAACTTTATCGATGACTTTCAAGATATCCACCCCTTTCATCGCCATAAAGTAAAAAAAATCTATCAGGAAAATCGTCAAGAATACGATGATCTCTATGGATCCCTTCTCCCCACTATAAGACAAAACTCAGAAGAGCGAAGAGCGCAAAATAAAAATTATCAAAATTTTCTTAAGGTCTTGCAGAAAGAAGACCCCTCTGAAGAAGAGATCGAGCCTTTTGGCGAAAATGACTTGCAACTCGAAGAGGCTGTTAACGTTACAAAAGATTTAATCCAGCTCCTTCAAGAGTCTAAGACGCCTCAAAAGAAAGTCGCGTAAAAATCCCTTTTCGAGATATAATTCAGGCTAAAAAAACTTTAAAATTATCTTATGAAAAAAGTCAGAACTCGCATAGCCCCCTCTCCGACAGGGGATCCCCACGTCGGCACCCCCTATATGGCACTTTTTAACTGGGCCTTTGCTCGCCATCATGGAGGAGAATTTATCCTCCGAATTGAAGATACCGACCGCGATCGCTCTCGCCCCGGATATGAAAAAAATATTTTTGAAGCCCTGAAGTGGGTTGGCCTTGAGTGGGATGAAGGCCCCGATATCGGGGGATCATTTGGCCCTTACCGCCAATCTGAGCGAACAGAAATCTACAAAAAATATTGCTTTCAACTCTTAGAAGCCAAAAAAGCTTATAAATGTTTTACAACTTCCGAAGAATTGAAACAGATGCGGGAACTCTCTGCCAAAATGGGCGCAAAAATGGGCTATGACCGCCGCCACCGCAATCTCAGCGATGAAGAGATTCGAGAGCGTGAAGACCGGGCAGAGCCCTACGTTATCCGTCTAAAAGTACCTCTTACCGGTGAATGCGTCTATGACGATTTAATCAAAGGCACCCTTCGCACCCCCTGGGCAGATGTCGATGATCAGATCTTGATGAAATCAGACGGCTTCCCCACCTACCACCTTGCGAATGTTGTCGATGACCATTTGATGGAGATCTCTCATGTGATCCGTGGAGATGAATGGACCTCCTCCACACCCAAACACATCATGCTTTATGAAGCCTTCGGGTGGAAACAACCGACCTTTGTGCATATGCCCCTACTTCTTGGAACCGATGGAAAAAAGCTTTCAAAGCGCAAGAACCCCACATCTGTTTTTTACTATCGCGATAACGGCTATCTTCCGGAAGCCCTTATGAATTTCCTAAGTCTAATGGGGTATACTTTAGGGCAAGATAAAGAAATCTACTCGATGAAAGAACTTGCTAAAGATTTTGATTTTAAAAAGGCAGGGGTTTCAGGAGCGATCTTTGACACCAAAAAACTCGACTGGCTCAATCAGCATTATCTGATTAACTCCATTCCAGAAGATCAGCTGTGGAATAAAATCAAAGAGTGGAGCTTTAATGATGAATTTATGCAGCGCTTAATGCCCCTTGTCCACACCCGAATTAAAACCTTTAGCGAGTTTATGGAACTTTGCAGCTTTTTCTTTGTAAAAAGTGTTCACCCTTCTATCGAACTCTTGACCCCTAGCCACTTAACAGAAGAGAAAAGCGCTCTGATTTTACAAAGCATCATCTGGCGTTTAGATGAATTAGAAGACTGGGGATCAAAAGGCTTGGAAGAAGCTAGCCGAGATATCGCGAATCTTTTTGAAGTGAACCACAAAAAAATCGTGATGCGCTTGCTCTTCGCTTCTATCTGCGGAAAACACCAAGGCCCCCCTCTATTTGACTCCGTAGCTTTGCTTGGTAAAGATCGAACGCGCGCGCGCTTCATGGAAGCGATCCACTGCCTTGGCGGCATATCGAAGAAAAAACTTTCATCTTTAGAAAAGGCTATTGCAGCAAAGGATTGCTCAAACTTCTTTAAAGAATTATGATCACATTTGAGCAAGATCCCTACACTCGAAAAAGCCCCTGTCTTGGAAAGATTTTGAAGCGTACTTGTTTAAATAAAGAGGGCTCTTCAAAAAAAACCTATCACATAGAAATTGAAATCAATGACCCCCTCTTGAGTTTTACCCCCGGCGATGCGGTCGGAATTATTCCAGAGAATGAAGCAAGCGAAGTGGGTGAAATTCTCACCCTTTTGAATGCAACCGGGAGGGAAAACGTCCTTTATCGAGACGAAGAATATGAACTTGAAACGCTTCTTCAAAAAGAGATCAACCTCTCTAGGTCCCCTGGAGACCGCACCCTTCCCTTAATCGATTTCTTGCGCAAAAACCCTTTCCCCTCAATTGACACACTGATCAAGAAGCTAAGCCCCCTTCTTCCCCGTTTTTACTCAATCGCCTCTTCCCCGAAAGTTTACCCCAATCATATCCACCTCCTAGTCGGCACATTTACCCGGGAAGTCAATGGCTGCCAAATCCCCGGCCTTGGAAGTCATTACCTTTCTGTTGCAAGCCCTTTAAATGAAACCACTATCCGGCTCTTTATCCAAAGAAATAAGCGCTTTTCCCTCCCTGAGAGCCCTCAGACTCCTATCATTATGATTGGCCCCGGAACCGGTCTTGCTCCCTATCGAGCTTTCATCCAAGAGCGCGCGAATGCAAGAAATTGGCTCTTTTTCGGAGAGCGCTCCAGAGCGACTGACTTCTACTATGAAGAAGAGTGGAATGCGCACCCAAATCTTAAAATCTCGACTGCTTTTTCTCGCGACCAAGAAAATAAAATTTATGTCCAAGATCGACTTAAAGAGGAGTCAAAAGAGCTCATTTCATGGATTGAAAAGGGCGCAATTATCTATGTCTGCGGCGATGCCAAAAAAATGGCGAAAGCTGTTAGAGCGACACTCGATGAGGTCTTAAGTCAAATTAGCCTCTCGACTAAACAGCTTATCAAAGACCAACGGCTCCTATTAGACGTCTACTAAAGATTGATTTTTTCTTGCCATAATATTTACAACTTCTTAAACTCCAGACTTTTAAATCAAGAAAACTCCTTGGAGTAATTAAATGAGCCTCACAACTATCTTAATACAATCTGGAGCCATTGGTTTTGGCGCCGAACAGGCGAGCAATCAATATTTCGAAGCAGCGAAAAAAGGCTGCCTAGGCAAAAGCGCGCCCTTCCTCGAACCCCCTGAAAAAGCGGCTCAGCTTATAGGAGTGAGTGCCTTTTCAGTGAATGCCGTCACCTCGCTAATCTTCAGCGGATTTAAAAATTATTTTAATTTTAAAGTGCCGACTTTCCTTCCCCCTATTATAAAGTTTAATGTAGGGATACTCGTAACCCCATTTATTCTGTCTAAATCCCTTCAAAATTCGATAAACTGGGGAAAAGAGGTAAAAAAAGAAGCAAAAAGCCACAAAGCCAATTTATTCCCCTTACATAAAAATGGTAACTGGGGAAAAGACTTCTAATTCGTTAATTATCAACTCATGTCAAATAAATTAAAATAATATATTTCCATTTACTCCTCCCCTGTAATTACAGGGCACCGGACATTAAAAGAATAATTTCCATTTCTATTCGATTTTCAATTTCTTGATCTATCCAATATCCTAGTTGATATCCATAAATATTAGAATCTATTCATAGGATAAACGCGAGAGACGCAAGAGGCGGAAAGACGCGAGAGAAAGTAGTTAATGATTTATAATTTCTTCTCTCTGCCTCTCGCGTCTCCCCGCCTCTTGCGTTAATAGTTTAGAAAGGGGTGTGAATGAAAATGTCATTGGCAGTCTAAAAAGAATGGGGTTACGGTTTAACCCCATTTCTAGGAGGCTAAAATTATTATTTTAATGTCTGGTGCCCTGTGACCGATACAAATGCCATTATCGTGACTCCACGCGTTAAGCATGTGTATAGCTTTGAGGTCTTTTTCTGAACATGAGGTACCTCGCATAGTTTTCCCGTCGAAACTAACAACCTCTCCTGATTTTTTCTCCTTTATTAGCTCAGTTAAAGTTCGCTGTATTTTCTCAAGCCCATCCGGATCCAATGTGGCAAACACACGCTTAAAAGTTTTAACGCAGGGAACCCCATTGGTCATATCTACATATTGAGCTAGCCAATCACTCATTGAATTTGCCTGAAGCACAATAGCTTCCCAATCATCTGCGCCACACAAGGAACAAACAATTGTGATAAACAATATCGTGGTGAGGGGATGTTTGAAATTGCATGATGCCCCTCTAGGATCTGTAACAGAATCAAGGGTTTGAATGAGTTTAAGATCGGGCCGAGGATGATTCCCTGTGCATTTTTGAATATGCTTAGGTGCTGGTCGTTTTTTATCCATGAAGAAATCCTTAATGTTTTTTGTAGAAAAAAACAATATGAAGGATTTCCTGAATAATTCAAATTACTATTTTAATGTCCGGTGCCCTGTAATCCTTCCAAAGCCGTTTGACTTGTCTAACACTAACCCCTAGAATATCAGCTGCTTGTGACTGGTTTATGGTCTTGTTTTGCAATTTATGCATGACCTCAACCCTTGATAACTCCTTGTTGCTCATACAGATAACCTCCTCCATAGTTGCCCCCATTGGTTTAAATTATTTTTTAACCTAAAGGGACATTTCTATTTGTGGCCTACATTGTGGCCTACACCCCTTGTTTTTATATATATATTTTGTTAATATAATATAAACTTAAAAGCGAGCTCGTTTGAAATGGATGCTATTTCTTCCTATTCCCCTTCAGAAAATTACTCTCTAAAAGAGCCGTCGTGCTGTTGCTTTTCTGATACAATCAATGCGATCTGTCAATTCTTTAAAGAGTGGATAGGTAAAATATTGCTTTATTGTACAGACTACTCATTTGACCAAAAAGGTTTTGAAAAAGCAATTCGGCTGTTTTAATCGAAAATTTGGAAGAAGTTAACGCCTTACTAAAAACTGGAGCCTTATTAGAAGCTAAAGACCATTGGAGCTGTACTCCTCTACACCGCGCTGTTTTAAGCGGAAATTTGGAAATATTTAATGCCTTA
>JBBDIZ010000028.1:0-15187 GCA_040880145.1 Simkaniaceae bacterium
CCCTGCCCCTGCCCTTGCCCTTGCCCGAAAAGTTTGAAAAAGTTCTGGCACACAACTTGTGAATGAAGAACGATAGGTCAAAGGCCGTGAGCTGCTGATTAGTATAGTGTCCATGCTAGTGAAAATGGCTCAAAAAAACACGAATCGGGCAAGGACAAGGGCAAGGACAAGGGCAGGGGCAAGGAATTGGGGTTATGCAAGATGTCTTACGAAAAAGAAACTCTAAATCAACCACCAGGTGGCTACCGATAGATAAATAGTCGTTGTAATGATGTCAGCACAAGTTAGAACAATAGGACCGGCTGCTACCTTGGGGTCCCATTCTTTCAGGTGAAGAATGATAGGAACTGCTGCCCCGATAGCTCCGGTTATGACAATGGAGCTTAATATTCCGGTTGTAATGGTAATTCCAGGAGCAAGTCCAAATCCCCAAAGCAGTGAAATCCCCCCCACAGTCAAAGAACAAGTTAAAGAGAGCAGCAGCAGAGTTTTGCACTCACGGAAGAGCGTTTTGACTAAATAACTAAGGGATTGATGACGCCTTTGAACATGTTGAAGCGAAAGGGTCATTGACTGCATGGAAATAGACTCGGAAAGAGCTAAAACTAAAGGGATAAACATTGCCAAAACGATCACTTGAGATAACACCACTTCATAAAACTTAGAAATAGCAGCACAAGCAAATCCCCCAAACATATTACAGAAAATCCAGGGCATACGCATCCGATAACTCTTCCAGGGAGTAAAGCGTTTTCCCTCTTCGATATAGAAACCGAGCATTTGAAAGACATCATTTCGACGCCTTGCATTGACAATATCGACGGTCTCTTCCATGTAAAGTTGGACATCAACGACTCCCAAAAAGTGTTGATCCTCATCGACAACAGGCAAGGCTAGCAAGTGGTAAGTTTCAAAGACGTGCATGGCCTGATCAAGCGTCTCCGTTGACAAAAGACCAATCACCTTTTTATCCATGATCTCTTCGATTCGAGTTTTTGGGCTTCTTAATAAAAGGCGTCTTGTGGGGACAACACCAACAAGCTTGCCCGCTTCATTCACAACATAAAAATAAACGATTTTTTCGTGAATTTCTCTTTCTCGAATTGTACTTAATGCTTCTTCAATTGTTTGAGTGGGAGCCACAATTGTCTGTACAGGACTTACAAATTCAACGACGCGGCGACTAAAGTCTTGTTTGCTCATATACGACATGCTACCAAATCGGATAGCTTCAATCAATTAGATCTTGGAATTTCCTTCAAAACCCCCTATAATGCAGACCATGAAAAAAGATTCTTCTTGGGAAAGTGTAAGCAGCTGGTACGATAGTTTAGTCTCAACCGATGGGCATTACTTTCACCAGCACGTAATTTTTCCAAAACTCCTTCCTTTGATTACCGGCAAAAACTTAAAAGTCCTCGATTTAGGCTGCGGCCAGGGTCCCTTGGCAAGAAAGCTCCCAAATGCAACTGAGTATCTTGGAATCGATCTCTCCCCTTCTCTCATTCAGTTTGCAAAATCGAAAAACCCAAATCCAAAAATAAAGTTTATGTGCGCTGATGCCACCAAACCCTTAAAACTTGAAAAGGACTTCACAGACGCTTTTATGATTCTCTGTTTGCAGAATATGAAAAATCCCGAAGGAGCACTCAAAAATGCTTATAAAGCGCTTGCTCCTCAAGGGCGACTTTTTCTTGTTCTAAACCATCCTGCATTTCGCATTCCTAGACAATCTCACTGGGGCGTTGACGAAATCAGAAAAATTCAATTTCGTCGTCTTGATTGTTATTTAAGCGAGCTTGAAATCCCCATTCAAAAAAGCCCAAGCATGGGGGAGAAATCGGCGACAACGCTAAGTTTTCATAAACCATTGTCAAAGTGGTCCGAGTTGCTTTTTACCTCTCAATTTTTGATCGAAAAAATTGAGGAATGGACCTCTGATAAGGTAAGTACGGGCAAAAAAGCTCGAATGGAAGATAGGGCGCGAAAGGAGTTTCCGCTCTTTTTGACTTTTATCTGTCAAAAGCGATAATAGTGCCTATGTGTGGAATATTTGGCGTTGCCCTCAACAATAAAAAAAGCTCGATTAAATCCTGTCTCGAAGGCTTAAAAAAATTAGAATATCGCGGCTATGACTCAAGTGGAATCGCCGGAATCCACAAAGGTGAGCTTAAAGCCTGGAAAGAACGGGGGAAAATCAGCTTTCTAGAACAGGCTATTGAAAAACATCCCTTTGAGCTTGACGTTGCTATCGCTCATACCCGTTGGGCAACGCATGGGAAACCCTCCCAACTAAACGCTCATCCTCAATTCGATGAGACTCACTCTTTAGCAATTGTCCACAATGGCATCATCGAAAACCACCATCTTTTAAGAGAAAAACTTAAAAAAGAAGGGCTGACTTTTCGTTCGGACACCGACTCCGAGGTCATCGCGCAGCTGATTAGTTATAACTATAAGCAAGATCTTCTTCAGGCCCTAATTCAAACGTTAAAAGAGCTTAAGGGCGCTCTTGCCATTGCCATTGTACATCGCGACTACCCCAACCGGATTTTTGCAGCTTCTAGAGAAAGCCCCCTTGCAATCGGAACAAATGGGTTTGAAACTTATTTAGCTTCCGACCCAAATGCTTTTGTACAAAATGACTTGAAAATCTATTTTCTTCATCATGACGAAATTGCGGTTATTTCCAATGAGGAAGTGAAAATCTTCGATGCAAACGGCCGCTTTCTGACAAAACCGATTCACTCATTGAACCTTGAAAAGACCATCATTTCAAAAAAAGGTTTTGAGCATTTTATGCTGAAAGAGATCTTCGATCAACCCCAAAGCATTCAAGAAACTATGGCCGGGCGCTTTTCAGAAGAATTTGGTATGGCTGTTTTCGAAGAGCTTACACTTTTGCCAAAGGAACTTCAGAAAATTGATCACGTAACGATCTTAGCCTGCGGAAGCTCCTATCACGCAAGCCTCATCGCTGCCTCAATGCTTCAAAGTATGGCGCGTATTCAAGCCCATGCTGAGATTGCCTCAGAATTTCGATACACAAATCCAATCATCACGGAAAACACTCTTGTCATTGCAATCAGTCAATCAGGAGAGACTGCAGACACGTTGGCGGCTCTTCGAGAAGCCAAATGCAAAGGAGCCAAAACATTGGGGATTTGTAATGTCTCGCACTCCTCCTTGACGCGGGAAGCCGATAGCTGCTTACTATTGAAGGCCGGGCCCGAAATCAGCGTTTGTTCGACAAAAGCCTTTACCTCTCAATTAGCCCTGCTCTCTCTTTTTACACTCTACATGGCAAGACTCCGTAATTTTGGTAAAGGAGAAGGACAATTCTTCCTAAAAGAGTTAAAGCGAATTCCTGCCTATATCTCTCAAGTATTAGCTGAAGCGAAAAAAATCGAAGAAATGGCTAAAAAATATGCAGAATATCGAGATTTCTTTTTTATCGGCCGTCGTTATATGGCGACCACAAGTTTTGAATCCGCTTTGAAGCTCAAAGAAATCTCTTATTTAAATGCCACGGCCTATCCGGCCGGTGAGATGAAACATGGTCCTATCGCTCTTCTTGACGAGAGAATGCCCGTTATCGCTCTTTGTGGAAATGACCAAACCTATGATAAAATTATGTCAAATATGATGGAGGTAAAAGCGCGAGGCGCTCCCCTGCTGGCTTTTGCTCCCATTCATGAAACAAGTATTGAATCCATTACTCGCGATGTCATCTATTTACCTCGCACATGCGATGAACTCTCTCCGATCCTCTACTCAGTTGCAACGCAGCTATTCGCCTACTCGATCGCTCGCGAAATGAATACAGAAATTGATCAGCCTAGAAACTTAGCCAAATCTGTCACTGTAGAATAAAAATCATGCGAAAATTTCTTCTTCTAAGCTTCAGCTTTCTCTTTCTTTTTTTTCTTCCGCAAGGACTCTCTACACAATTAGGACTAAAACTCATTTCTCGTGCCATTTCATCAAATTACAATATAAACCTTCAAATTCAAAACGCTGAAATAAGCTGGTTCCATTCTACTCGTTTAAAAAATATTGAATTAAAGCATGAAGAAATAAGCGCTACAATCGATCAAATCATCATTGGAGGCAACCTCTTCACTCTGCTTGCAAAACAAGCAAGAGAAATTAAAATTGAAAATATCTTATCCAACAACTCATCTGTAAACTTTTCTTGCGACATTCAATATATTGAATCGGAAATCAAACTCAAAGCCTTGTTGAATTTTGATAACGGCATCGTTGAAATTACAGGTATTGGCCCAAAGAATCACATAGATTTTTTTGTTCAATCAGATTTAATCAATGGAAGTGGTATTGGTTATTTTGAAAAAAATGAATTTGGAATTAAAGTTCCGTTTCATGGGGAAGTCCCCCTCTTTGATCAAAATTATCAGGTCTTTCTCCTGCCTTTTTCTTACCATCTATCCTCCGGGTTCACCTCTTTATTCTCCTATCGCATTCTAGGCCCAAATCAATTGCAGCTAACAGGAGACCTGAATCTTGAATCCCAACTGTTTTCTACACAATTTCAAGGAGAATTTGAAAACGAGCCCCTATCGGGCGCCTTTTCAATTGACCGCTCTTATAAATTGAATTTTGCTCTCAATCATCTTCCCCTTTCTTTCTTTTCCAACTATTTGAAAGATTTTTCAAAGCTGAAGCCTATTTTTGGACCTTCCCTTTCTGTAAAACTAGATGGAAATAACGAAAATTTTCATTGCAAACTCGATACAGAGAAATTTCAATTCAGCGGCGACTTTTCTTATCTAGGAGATCTTAAATTCAAATCGAGCTCAGAACCTGGAGCTTTTTCACTTTCTATTGATAAGGAGAGCTTTGAAGCGGTTCAGCTCCTCCACCATGGTTACGCATCAAAATCCCTTCACCTCTTAAATCCCGCCCTCATGCAGGGATCTTTATCCTTTTTTCAAAAACAAATGAAAAGCAAATGGAAGTTACAACCTCTTATCCTGGAATTTGAAGGGAAGCCGTTTACGATTCAATCGTTGAAGGGATCACTCGATAACGAGTTGACTCTCAATATTAAAGGAGATATCGATTCAGAAGAGTTAAGAGGGGCCTTTTTTCTAGAGACAGGCAATCAATTGACTCAAATTGATTTTAAAGCCCAAAGCTTGCCAACTGTTGCTCTAGATGCAGCTTTTTCACTCTTTGGACAAGAAAAAATTATTTCAGAATTTTTTTTAGGCGACTTTTTCAGCATTGCCTTGAACTCAAATGACCAAGACCTCTATTTAAAACTTTTTTCTCCTTATTTTCAAACTTGTATAGAGGGACGTATTCTTGAGAAAAACCTCCTATTGAATTCTCCTAGTGAAATTTCTTTCACTCCGACTCCATTAGCCCTTCACTCTCTTTCTAAAAATTTTAATATCGATTTCATTCCACCAAAAACGCCGATAAAACTCCATATCGACTCGAATGGATTTCGCTTCCCTCTTTTTCCAATCGATCTTACAAAATTAGAGGTTCCAAACTTTACGTTCGATATTAACCGCCTTTTTTTAGCTAATATCAAGAAAAGCTTTGATATCAAAAATTTATTCAAATTTACAGCATCTAAAGAAAATACAGAGATCTGGTCGACTCCTTTAATTGGACATATTCATAATGGACAAATTGATATCGACCGAACAGAAGTTCTTTTAGATCGAGCCCTTCAACTAGCTCTATGGGGGAAGGTGAATTTTGAAAAAAAGTCTATCGACATGACGCTTGGGTTGACAGCAGAATCCCTGGAAAGGGAGTTTCAAATTTTGGATCTAGCCCCCTCGTACGTTCTAAAAATCCCATTAAAGGGCGCTTTCAAAAAAATTCGTTTCGATACAAAAAAAGCAGCGTCAAAAATAGCTTTTTTGATTGGAAGAAATCAAGCTCATAACCATCTTGGTATTTGGGGAGATCTTTTAGTAGACATCGGTGAACTTTTCGATGACCAGAGTGATGTCCCTCCACCTCCTTTCTTCTTACCTTGGGAAAAAACCTTTGACAAATAATTAATAGTTTCTTATTCTTGCACTGAAACAACTATGAGATCTTAAGTGGCCAAGATTGATTCTTACAGTAGTGAATTTTTATATCCAGAAGAAATAGTAGAAGAAAAAACCGATTTTTTTTCTTTAGAAAATTTTCTCTCTATTCTTTACATGATCATAAAGCCTGTGATTAAAATAATTTCTTACTTTTTTTCAGATATTAATGATGATGCAGAAAAATCCCCTCCTGAGACCCAAACAAAAACTAATGATGTTCCTTGTGAAAAAGTAATTATTAATGAAGTTTCTTTTATTAATATTTATGACTCTTATCATTCTGATTCAAAACTCTCGGCATCAGGATGCAGCATCGAAGACCTGAATAAGTGGGTATGCATTCAAGATTCTGATCTGGACAATATTGAGGAATCTTCTCCTCAGAAAGACAATGATAAAAAATCTTTTTGGCCTGATTTTAGTGTAAAATTTTTTTATTAGGCTAATGTAATTTTTTTATCCAAGTAAACATCTTGTATAGAATTTAAAAGTTTAACGCCCTCTTTTAAAGGTTTTTGAAAGGCCTTTCGACCTGAGATTAACCCCATTCCGCCGGCTCGCTTATTAATTACAGCTGTTTTAACCGCTTGAGCTAAATCATCTTTCCCGGAGGGACCTCCTGAATTGATCAAACCAATACGTCCCATATAACAATTTGCAACTTGATACCGACAAAGATCTATAGGATGATCTGTGGAAAGCTCGGTATACATTTTTTCAACCTGCTTTCCAAAATTCAAGGTTTTAAAACCCCCGTTATTCTCAGGTAGTTTTTGCTTGATAATATCCGCTTCTATTGTCACCCCGAGATGATTTGCCTGCCCTGTTAAATCAGCAGCTGTGTGGTAGTCTTGTTCTTTCTTAAACTCATTATTTCTCAAATAACACCATAAAATGGTTGCCATACCAAGCTCATGAGCCATTTGAAATGCTTTTGATACTTCCACAAGTTGTCGATTACTTTCAGCAGAGCCAAAGTAAATGGTCGCACCAACAGCTACGCATCCCATCTCATACGCTTTTTTCATTGAAGCAAAAAGAATTTGATCATATTTATTGGGATAGGTCAAAAGCTCGTTATGATTGAATTTTAAGATAAATGGAATTTTATGAGCATACTTTCTTGCAATCGATCCTAATACCCCAAAAGTCGAGGCAACTCCATTGCACCCTCCTTCAATCGCAAGCTTTACAATATTTTCAGGATCGAAATAGTCAGGATTTGGAGCAAAGGATGCCCCTGCTGTGTGCTCAATTCCCTGATCAACAGGAAGGATCGAAAGATATCCGGTTCTCGAAAGCCGGCCTGATGCATAAAGCCAGGCTAAACTCTGTAAAGTTCGAATATTACGATCTGAACCCATGAAATTTTTTTCGATAAAATCAGGCCCGGGAGTGTGGAGTCGATCTTTTGAAATTGTGCGGCATTGATGCGTAAGTAAAGACTCCGATTCACTTCCTAACAATTCGGTAATTTCAGAATAATTCACAGTTCACCTCTTTTTTTCCAGCCCATTTCGATTTCTTCTAGAGATTTATTTTTGGTTTCAGGAACCTTATAATAGACATAGATATACCCCAAAGTCCCAATTATTGCGAAGAGAAGAAATGTACCTCCTTCATGCAAATACTTGATCAAAGAGAGAAAGGAAAAGGCTATGACAAAATTCGAAAACCAATTGACAAAAGTCGCAATTCCCATAGCACGCCCTCTAATATTTAAGGGAAAGATTTCAGAAATTAAAACCCATGTTACAGGTCCTAGGCTAATTGCAAAGCTTACGATGTAAATCATTAAACTAATCATTGAAATAATAGCTGTAATTTCAAATGAGCTAATGAAAGTAAAAACCATAAATAATAGAGAAAAAACCATTCCGGCAAGTCCAATCAGTAAGAGTCTTCGTCTTCCTGCACGATCGATTAGATAAAGAGAAAAAATAGTAGCTAAAACATTTATAGACCCAATTCCAATGGTTGCTAATAAAGCCGAGCGATCTGACTGAAACCCCGCTGACCTAAAAATTTGCGGAGCATAATAAATAATCGCATTGATCCCTGTGATTTGCTGAAAAAGGCTAATCATAACCCCTATTAGCAAAATTCTCCGATAAGGATTTGTAAATAGAATTTTCCAAGTGGGTTGCTGTTGCTTCTTTTCCCTGCTAAACTTTCGAAAAGCTTGGGTCTCCGGAAGAAAAAAAAGAAGGCAAAATTCAACTAGGGCAAAGGGCATGATCATGCCAAAAAGAGCGCGCCAATTACTTGTTTGAGAAAAAAGAAGAGCTGCCAAATAGGCAAGTAAAATGCCCACTGTGATTCCTAGTTGACTAAGTGCTACGATTGCTCCTCTGTGATTGGGTGGAGACATTTCAGAAACATACAAAGGAATGAGAAGAGAAGAGATTCCAACCGCAATTCCAAGCAAAAATCGTCCCATCAAAAGTGCTAATAAGGATCCTGCCAAAAAGAGGAACAAACCGGATAATAGAAAGAGAAGCGCTGTAATCAGCAGAGTGCGTTTTCGACCCAAATTATCTGCAACTATACCCCCAATCATCGCTCCTAGAAGAGCTCCTAAAAGCAAAATACTAACAAGGGCCCCTTGTTGAAAAAGAGAGAGATTAAACTCTGACTTTAAAAATAGAAGCCCTCCTGCAATGTTAGCTGTTGCATATCCAAAAAGCAAACCGCCTATAAAGGCTAAAACAGCTGTTATCCAAAGAACTTTTGACATAGTTCTTTCAAATAACAAAATTTGTGTTGAAACTCAACTCTAATTATACCGAAACAACTTCAAGAATTGAATTTTCGGCGCGGTTTGATAAAAAAAGATAACCTGCCAAAAATCGAGTTAAGGTATAATAATCTCGATCCTCACTATCGAATTGCATTATTAGTTAAGGATCAATGAGAAAGGGCTTTTGACCTTATACCGAAACAACTTCAAGAATTGGGTTTTCGCGGCTAGCGCCAAAGCACCGCAATTCTAGGTCATTTATGATCGGTAAATTTCGAAAGCTTTCGAAATTTGCGCGAAAACCGATTCTTGAAGTTGTTTCGGTATAAAACGGCCAACATTTAAAAGTGTTGTGATTTCTCCAAACGGACAAATCGACTTCAAATGGGCCTATTTAGAGAATAAAAACACACGTAATGACCCTTTACTTTTGTAAGAAACTTTTCTATCTCGTAATTTCTCTCTTTATTGTAGCCTCAATGACTTTTGTGCTTATGAAAGCAATTCCAGGGGATCCATTTTCACAAGAACAAGCAGTCCCCGAAGAAATCCTTAAGAGTCTTTATCGTCACTATGGCCTCGACAGACCCTACTTCATCCAATATCTAAAATATCTTAAGGGAGTTTTCACATTAGACTTTGGCCCATCCTTTAAATATGAATCTCAGTCCGTCACACAAATAATTAAGAGCAGTTTTCCCGTCTCATTCACATTAGGTCTTCAAGCCCTTATTTTCGCTCTTTTTGGAGGCATCTCCCTTGGAACAATTGCCGCCCTTTTCCGTGGCCGCACACAAGATCATATCGCAATGATCATTGCAGTCCTTGGATTATCCATTCCAAGCTATATTTTAGCCACCACTCTTCAATACATTTTTGCTATGAAGCTAAAAATACTCCCTGTTGCAAGATGGGGCTCTTTTTCCCATACGATTCTTCCAAGCTTAGCTTTAGCCTCTCTTCCTATGGCCTTTATTGCCCGATTAACAAGAACCAATATGGTAGAAATACTTGAACAAGATTACATTTTAACTGCAAGAGCAAAAGGTTTAAGTCCTATACGCATTATTATGAAGCATGTACTTAAGAATAGCCTTATGCCTGTAATTACTTACTTAGCCCCCCTCTCATCCAGCATTTTAACGGGAAGTTTTGTTATTGAAAAAATTTTTGGAATCCCTGGGCTCGGAGGATGGTTTGTAAATAGTATTATCAACCGTGATTATACGGTAATTATGGGAGTCACCATTTTCTATAGTGTCATATTAATGGTCTCAATTTTTATCGTCGATCTACTCTATTTTATTTTAGACCCTCGATTAAGAGAAAGGGCCCTATATGAATAAAAATGAGATCACCCTATCGACTTCCTCTATTTCATCGAACGACTCAATTGAAATCTCATCTTCTTACTACAAAAAGGCATGGAGACGGTTAAAAAAAAATAAAGTGGCTATGGGGGGACTCATTATACTATCCTTCCTTTTTTTTATGGCGATTATTGGACCCTATTTACGCCCTTTCACCTACTATGAAACTCACTTAACACTAAAAAACCTCTCCCCTAATTTACGCTACTGGTTTGGAACTGATGAATTAGGAAGAGATCTCTTTACAAGGATATGGTGGGGAGCAAGAATCTCTCTATTTGTCGGCATCGCCTCTGCTTTAATTGATATGATTATTGGGGTTTTCTACGGAGCGTTAGCTGCTATGATCCATCCAAAGATTGAAGAGTTTATGATGAGAATTACAGATATCCTTTACTCGCTCCCTCAGCTTTTGATTACAATTTTACTCATGGTTATTTTAGGAAATGGGATTACAACGATCATTATTGCCCTAACGATTACAGGCTGGATCAATATGGCTCGAATCATTAGAGGACAAATTTTAAGCATCAAACAAAATGACTATATATTAGCCGCGCAAATCATGGGGGCGCACCCCTTCCGCATTCTTTTGCGTCACTTTATTCCTAACATCTCAGGATCGATCATCACAACCGTTACCCTAACCATACCCACCGCAATTTTTATGGAAGCCTTTTTAAGCTTTTTAGGACTAGGCGTCCAAGCTCCCATCGCCAGTTGGGGGACGATGGCCTCAGATGGGTTGAATGCCATGCGCTACTATCCTTGGAGACTTTTCTTTCCCGCCACTTTTATTAGCTTGACCATTTTAACCTTCAACCTTCTCGGAGATGGTCTTCGGGATGCTTTCGATCCAAGGCTTCGAACATGACAAAAGTTTTATCTGTAAAAAATCTGCACATTTCATTTCTAACAGAGAGAGCGACCACTTACGCTCTTCGAGGAGTTGATTTTGACCTCAATGCAAATGAAACACTTGGCATAGTCGGTGAATCCGGTTCCGGAAAATCTGTGCTCATCAAATCACTATTGAGGCTTCTTCCGAAAAGTTCAGCAAAAGTAGACAAAGGCAGCATTTTTTTTAAAGATATCGATATCCTTCAATTAAAACCGGGAAAGGTTAGGAAGCTTCGAAGGAATAACTTTGGGTTTGTTTTTCAAGATCCTATGAGTTCTTTAAATCCAACAATGAAAATCGGAAAGCAGATTGAAGAAAGCATGCCCCAAATATCTCGAAAAATGCGAAAACAAAAAACTCTTGATTTACTCAATGGCGTTGGCATTACAAATCCGGATCTTCGTGCTAATCAATACCCACACGAACTCAGTGGAGGGATGAGGCAAAGAGTCATGATTTCCATTGCACTGGCCGCCTCTCCCGAAGTCTTAATTATGGATGAGCCGACAACAGCACTTGATGTGACCATCCAAGCTGAAATTCTTAAGCTCATTAAGACCATTAAAGAGACAAAAAACATGTCCATAATCTTTATAACCCATGATTTTAGCCTCGTCTCAGGTTTTTGTGATCGGGTTTTAGTGATGTATGCCGGAAAGGTAGTTGAATCAGGACCAACAAATTCTCTTTTAAAGGCCCCAAAACACCCCTACACGCACGCCCTGCTCAAGTCAATTCCCCGCCTTCACGATGACCATATAATCGAACCAATTCAAGGATCTCTTCCAAATATGCAAAAAAAAACAAAAAATTGCCTCTTTAGTCCAAGATGTCCTTTTGCAATGCCAAAATGCCAAAATGAATCTCCGAAACTTCTTGAGATCGGACAAAACCATAAAACTCGCTGCTTTTTATATGACTCCTCTGATTAAAGTTAACTCTTTATCAAAAATATTTCACATTCGAGGTCATCGATACCATGCTATTCAAAATATTTGTTTTTCTTTAAACCGCGGCCAAACCTTAGGCCTTGTAGGAGAAAGTGGTTCCGGAAAGTCCACGCTTGCAAAAACACTCGTTTCACTCTACAAGCCCGATTCCGGAGAAATTTATTATGATGGAACTCTGCTTAGTAAAAAAAATATAAAAAAATTCCGATCAAAAATTCAGCTTGTATTTCAAAATCCCGGCTCTTCTTTAAACCCTAGAATGACAGCTGAAGAGATCATCTCTGAGCCGCTTGATATTTCAAGATGCATGAGTACAAGAGAAAGAGAAAAACGTGTCCGTGAACTCTTCATGCTTGTTGGATTAAAACCTTTTCAGCTTAAACTTTATCCACATGAATTTTCAGGAGGGCAAAAACAAAGGATTGCCATTGCACGCGCCCTTTCTCTCAATCCGGAGTTTCTCATTCTTGATGAACCGATTTCAGCACTTGATGTTTCGATCCAAGCTCAAATCGTGACATTGCTTAAGGATCTTCAAAAAAAACTAAACCTTACCTATCTATTCATTTCACACGACTTATCAATGGTAAAATATCTTTCTGACTATGTTGCGGTCATGTATTTAGGTGAAATCGTCGAAATGGCTGAAGCGAAAAAACTCTTCAACTCCCCGCTTCACCCCTATACAAAGGGGCTGATTGATGCCATTGCTCACTTAGACCCTTCCTTAGAAAAAAATCGCGTTAAAACTCTCTTAAAAGGGGATGTCCCTAACCTGCTGCATCGCGGAAAGGGGTGCACATTTTATAAGCGATGCCCCAATGCGATGCCCCAATGCTACGCTAAAGAAAATGTTATAAAAGAAGCTGAAGACAATCATCAAGTCCGTTGCCATCTTTATAGTCAATTAAATCTTAATATTGAAAAAAAAAATACTGAAAATATATGATCGGTTAAAAAGGAACTTCTAGATGAACCGTTTTTTCTATTACCTTCTGTTACTTCCGGCATTTGCAATGGCATACGTAATCGGCGAACCTTCAAAAGAAGCGACAAAAGATCCGGAGCCCTCAGATTTTGACTATGATCTTTTTAATCGTGATCAGAGAACGGTTTTTATCAATGCTGAATTTCTTTATTGGACCTTAGATGAAAATGCCCTTGACTACGCAATAAAAATGAAGAGCCCCTCTTGGGGACCAACCCCATCCTATGCTCAAGGAGACTACAAAATAGCCAATTACAATTTCGATCCCGGCTATCGAATTGGCGTAGGCTTTTTCAATGCCCCCAAATTCTGGATGGTCTTTGGCCAATACACCTGGCTCCATTTAAAAGGAAAAGATTCAGTCAAAGCCCCCGACGAGGCAAATGAGTTCTTAACCGGAACCTGGCCTCAAGTTTTCACGAACCCTTTAAGTCGAGCCACTAGCCATATCCATTTTCATTATAACCTTTTTGACTATCTAGTTGCGCGAGTTTTTCATCCAAATCCCCATCTTAGACTCCGTTTTTTTGGGGGCCTCTCTTTTCCTTGGATGCATCAACTTTGGAAAGTGCGCTATTACGACACAACCGACCAAGAGACCTTTATCAAAAACCGCTGGTCATTTTGGGGAGCCGGACCGAAAATTGGCCTTTCTATAGACTGGTACTGGTTTAAGCATATTTATATCGCAGCGAGAACCTCTTTCGCAGCAACTGTTGGAAACTACAAAAACCAATCCTTTCAGCAAACGACATCCAACCCATCCGGAAACGATGATCCCAATATTCCCATCAGAAACGCTCACTACAATGACACTCGATCAGCTCTTAACTTCAACTTTTCTCTCGGACCCTCATGGCAGTATTGCTTCTGTAGTTCGAGGTGGGAGGTTTTTCTTGGATATGAATTTACAGACTGGTTAAATCTTCAGGAGATTTATCGCTCAACTGCAGCGAGCCCCTTTTCAGCAAAAGAGACGTGGATCAATAATGGGCAGTTGACTCTCCATGGATTGACAGCGAGATTATCAGCGGACTTCTAAAACCTCTTTTGGAAGCCCAAAAAAGACGTTTTCTTCTGTCATTACAAACTCTTCGGTTTCGCTTACACCTAAAGTCTTCAAGCGATCCGTGACCTGTTGAACAACAGACTCTGGAGTTGAAGCGCCGGCTGATAAACCGATCGTTTGGACGTTTTTCAGCCATTCAGGGTCGATTTCATGGCTTGTGTTGATCAGATAAGAAGGAATCTCTTCACGCTCCCCGATTTCTCTCAATCGATTCGAATTTGAGCTTGTAGGATCGCCAACAATTAAAATCAATTGAACCTTTTCTGCAATTTCTCTTAAAGCCAACTGCCGATTTGTTGTGGCATAGCAAATAGAAGAGCTTGGAAGTGTCTCGATCTGAGGATACTTTTTAAGCAGCGCCTCTTTGATCTCTTTGACATCGATCAAACTCAAGGTCGTCTGAGTAATGTAAAAAAGCTTATCCTCTTTTGTAAACGTTAATCGCTCAACCTCTTCAACCTCTTCTACGATCGTTGTCATATCGGGTGCTTCGCCGGCTGTTCCAATCACTTCAACATGTTTACGATGTCCGATTAAAATAATTTGATAATCTTTTTTTGCATAACGCTTAACGGCTGAATGCACTCGTGTTACAAGGCCGCAAGTCGCATCGATTTCGACAAGATTTCTCTTTTTTGCCTCATCGCGAACTTGAGGCGAAACCCCATGAGCCGAATAAATAAGCCTGGATCCCTCTGGAACCTCAGACAAATCCTCGATAAAGATAGCGCCCATTGCCTCGAGTTCCTCGACAACATGACGATTATGAACGATTTGATGCTTCACATAAATGGGCGCGCCCCAAAGCTCGATTGCCTTTTTCACCGTATCAATAGCCCGAACAACACCGGCACAAAAACCGCGAGGCTTGGCAAGTAATAATTTCATAAAAAACCGCCCTTGTTTTAAAAATATTCTACGAGAAAACCCAAAAAAACAGAAGAAATTAAATATTTTTCCTGTTTTTAAATATTAGGTTAATGTATTATCATAGAATCATTAATAGATGAGTGATCCATGAGTTTATTACCTATTAGCTCAGTACAGGACATTTTTTAGCTAGCACATCATAGAACCTCCTTTATATCGACC
>JBBDIZ010000029.1:0-79482 GCA_040880145.1 Simkaniaceae bacterium
ACTCACGACCCTCACGTTGGCAACGTGATGCTCTACCACTGAGCTACACCCGCATGATGTCGAATTGAATATTCTAAGTTAGCTTCTTTTTTTGTTCCATCATTATTTTTTATTTTCTTAATTTAAAAAAAATATTTATTATTTTTTTTTGGAAATTGCCTCACTTTTTCGTTGCCACTCATCTCTAAAAAAGCTATACCAAAATAAAGTCAATCGTTCGATTTTGGTTTGAAATGCCTCCCAATTTTGAATTTTGAATTCGTTTCCATGAAATGAGGAATCTTAAGAGTTAAATTTTTTTGCTATGCTAAACTTTAGAAAATTGAAACAAGACTTTTCTTCCAATATTGTAAAAGAGGGGAAGGACCTATTTGAAGGGAGCAAGGTTGTATCGGCTAAAATTTTAGAGTTTGATATCAAAACTCTTCGAATTAGCGCTCAAGTCATGGGGCAGTTTGAAAATACCTATGAGTGTGAAATTGAGATCGATCGATTAGAGTGTGAGACCATTGATTCAAATTGCGACTGTCCCTATCACTACGACTGCCAACACCTCGCTGCCGTATTATTTTTTCTTGAAAACAATCTCGATCAGATTTTGGTCCATTATTCAAAGGAAGCAGATCTCAATATACTTGAAAAAAAAGAAGAGATTATTGAAGTCGTCAAAATAGCGGAGGGCAAAGAAGAAAAACGTATGGATGAGGAGTATCAAAAGCAGCTTCTTCATGAATATGTTGATGCTTCAGATATTCTTTCCAAGTCGCCCTTTTTCTTAACAAAAAAGTTTCAGGAGAATGATCAGGCGGAGCTTGCGTTAATCTATCAAATCGAAAGTGAGACGTACATCGATATCCAGTTAGCGCTTAGACTGCCTTCTCGCTCAAAACCTTTACACATCTCGAGTTTAAAAGAATTTCTTGACTCTGTTTGTTATCGAGAGCCTCATTATATAGGAAGTAAGCAGTACCTCTTTACACTCGACTCTTTTCCGCCCCTTCAGTCCCAAATACTGAAATTTGTTCTCGAGCAGTTGAGGTTTGACGAGAAGAAAAAAAATGAGAAGGGAACGAAAAGTGGAACGATGGGGTCCGATCAATTTGGCGTTTTGCTCTCGATGGTTTTTGAAGCGGCAAAAGGTGCTCTTGTCGATAAACCCTATGCGTATCAAGAAGAAGACAAGCCTCAGCTCCCTTGCTTTTTTGAAAATGGAATTGAGACGCCCCTGTTATTCTCTATTTCTCCTGCCCGCTTTCAAGTTGGTCTTGAGTTTATTGAGCCCCCCGCTACGAAAATTCTTCTCAATCCCAAAATCATGATCCCCGATCATATCATCACATTGAAAGAGGCAAAGCTGTTTGAAAGCCCAAAGCCTGGATTGATTTATGAAAATGCCTACTACCGTTTTGAAGAGAATATCAACCGTCAACATTTGCATCACTTGTTACCGCTTAGAGACATGACGTTGCCTGAGCCTCTATTCGGAACGTTTGTAGAAAATGCTTTACCTGTATTGTCGGCCTATGCCGATATTGAGAATCAAGAGGTCATTGAAAAATTTGTGACTCTTCCTTACGTGGGGAGTCTAAATGGAGTTTGTGATCTTTCCTATCTCGATGGTGAGTTAGAAGCTGAGCTGAGTTTTATTTATGATGGAAAACCAATTCCGGCGCTGCCCACTGAATTAAGAATCGAGCATTTGGAACACTTTGTGACAGATGGAAAAATCGTGGCACGCAACCTTGTGGCTGAAAGAGCCATTATTGAAGATCTTTTTCAAGATTTTGTCTTCAATAAGGAAGGCGGAACCTTTATTGCGAAAAGCGAGAAAAAAATTGTAGAGTTCATGACGGATGTCATACCGAGAAATAGTCAAGAGGTGACGTTTAATTGCCCGCAAAACCTTCTCGATCAGTTTATTTACGACGAGTCGACCTTTACCCTTGCCCTCTCGCATAAAGATCGTATGGATGAGTATGAGATTAATTTAATGGTGCACGGTGACTTAAAAGGCGTGATGATGGATCGTCTTTTAGAATGTTTAGTCTCAAAACGACCCTTTATCGAGCTAGAAAAAGGAAAAGGGGAAAAGCTGAATAAAATTCCAAAAATTCTTGTTCTTGATCTCGATAGAATAGGGCAGGTGATTCAGCTTTTTGATGAATTAGGTATTGAAAAGCTGAATAATCATAAACTTTCCAGGCCGCTTTGGAGCTTGGCAAACATTGACAAAGCTCAATTTAAAGGGCTTCCCGTTAAGTTTTCGATGACTCGGCAGTTAATCAATATTCGTAAGCAGATGTTAGGAGATGAGAGCTTTGAATTTAGCGCTGTGCCTGAGGATATCAATGCGACGCTTCGGCACTATCAAGTGGAGGGGGTCAACTGGTTAGAACGGCTTCGTTCGATGTATCTCAATGGAATTTTAGCAGATGATATGGGACTTGGAAAAACCTTGCAAGCGATTGTGGCGCTGACACAATATCAAAACGACCGCAATCAAGCCTCTATGATTATCTGTCCGACATCCCTATTGTACAATTGGAAAAAAGAATTTTCAAAGTTCAATGATAAACTTAAAATTTTGGTAATCGATGGAATTCCCTCTCAACGAAAGAGGTTGATTGAATCGATAGAAGATTATGACATTGTAGTCACAAGTTACAGCCTTCTTCAAAAGGATATCGAAGCCTATGAAAAAATACAGTTCTCTTATTTGATTTTAGACGAAGCTCAACACATTAAGAACCGAGGGACTCGAAATGCGAAATCTGTAAAGCTTGTTAAAGCTGATCACAGACTCATTCTTTCCGGAACTCCGATTGAAAACTCGCTTCAAGAGCTATGGAGTTTATTTGATTTTTTAATGCCCGGGTTTTTAAATTCGTACGATCGATTTGTAGAAAAATATATTCGCGCAACAGGTGAAGAGCAGTCGCGCAATCTCCAGTATTTACGCAAGAAAGTCTCTCCCTTTATCTTAAGACGAATGAAAAGCGATGTATTGGATGATCTTCCACCGGTTTCTGAACTTGTTTATCACTGTCAACTCTCAAATGTTCAAGAAGAGCTTTACAAGTCCTATGCCGAATCCGCTCGCAATGAGCTCGTACGCCTTGTGGAGCGCGATGGATTTGATAAAGTCCAAATTCATGTTCTAGCTACTTTGACGCGTCTAAAACAGATCTGCTGCCACCCTGCTATTTTTGCTAAAGAATCGAAGGAACCCGGTGATTCTGCAAAATATGACATGCTTTTAGAGCTTTTGCAAACTCTTATCGAAGGGGGGCATAAGACTGTAATCTTCTCTCAATACACCAAAATGCTGCAAATTATGAGAGAAGACTTCAATCGACAGGGGATTCGATATAGCTATCTCGATGGGTCGAGTAAGGATCGCTTACAGATCGTCGAAGAATTTAATCAAGATCCCAATATTCCAATTTTCCTCGTCTCTTTAAAAGCGGGGGGAACGGGTTTAAATATCGTGGGGGCTGATACCGTCATCCACTACGATATGTGGTGGAATCCGGCAGTTGAAAATCAAGCTACGGATCGTGTACACAGGATGGGTCAGCAGCAAGCTGTTTCTGTTTACAAACTGGTTACAATTGGGACGATTGAGGAGAAGATTCTAAAACTACAGAATCGTAAAAAAGGATTGGTTAAAAAAGTTGTGAGCTGTGATGATGAAGCTATCTCCAAATTGACCTGGGAAGATGTCCTTGAATTACTTCAAACTTAATGGTAAACTCTAAAACTATGAGCAAATCTCATCCTTCAACAGCTAATGTTAAAAAACTAACCCATCTTCTGTTGAGTAAGTGGACTAATGTGGCAGGTTTTTTTTCTAGTGATATTGGAATCGATCTTGGGACTGCCAACACCCTAATTTACGTTCGTGGAAAAGGAATCGTGCTCGCAGAACCCTCTGTCGTTGCTGTTGATTCTTTGACTAATGAAGTCTTAGCAGTCGGTCATAAGGCCAAGGCGATGCTAGGGAAAACTCCTCGAAAAATACACGCAGTACGCCCCATGAAAGATGGTGTGATTGCTGATTTTGAAATTGCAGAGGGCATGCTGAAAGCTCTCATTCGTCGAGTGACTCCTTCTCGTTCATTATTTCGTCCTAAGATTCTTATCGCGGTGCCCTCAGGAATAACCGGTGTTGAAAAACGCGCGGTAGAGGACTCCTCCCTTAGAGCGGGAGCTCAAGAGGTTATGTTGATTGAAGAGCCTATGGCAGCGGCTATCGGAGTGGACCTGCCTGTCCACGAGCCATCAGCTAACATGATCATCGATATTGGGGGAGGAACGACTGAGATTGCGATCATCGCACTCGGCGGCATCGTAGAATCGCGCTCTCTTCGTATTGGGGGGGATGAATTTGATGAATGCATCATCAACTACATGCGCCGCACCTACAACCTGATGATCGGTCCAAGAACTGCAGAAGAGATTAAAATGACGATCGGCTCTGCTTATCCCCTTGGAGACCATGAACTTGAAATGGAGGTTCGAGGTCGTGATCAAGTTGCAGGACTTCCTATCACAAAGCGAATTAACTCGGTTGAGATTCGAGAATGTCTAGCTGAACCTATCCAATCGATTATTGAACATGTTAAATTGACGTTAGAAAAATGTCCGCCGGAGCTCGCTGCCGATCTTGTCGAATGCGGACTTGTTCTTGCCGGGGGTGGTGCTTTGATCAAAGGGATCGATAAAGCACTCATCAAAGAATGCGGTTTACCCGTTACGGTCGCACCTAATCCCTTGCTCGCAGTTTGCCTTGGTACAGGAAAGGCTTTAGAATATTTTGAAAAATTAAAAAAGGGTAGAGGAGCGCGATTCCGCACTCATGCATGACTTGATGGATATTGACTTTTCCGGTTGGACAACAAATAAGAAAGTGATGGAGTGGGTTCAACAAGTCGCTGCGCTTTGTACTCCTGATAAGGTTCACCTTTGCGATGGTTCGGATGCTGAAAATGACTATCTTTCAAAGCTTCTTGTCGAGAAAGGCGCTTTTGTTCCGTTAAAAAAAAGACCTCAAAGTTATTGGTGCCACTCTGATCCGGCTGATGTTGCCCGCGTCGAAGAGCGCACCTTCATCTGCAGTAAAAAGAAAGAAGATGCAGGCCCGACTAATAATTGGTGCGATCCCGAAGAAATGAAAAAAACCTTGCGGCCTCTCTTTAAAGGATGCATGAAGGGCCGTACCCTGTATGTTCTCCCTTTTAGCATGGGCCCTGTTGGATCTTCTTACTCCATTATCGGAATCGAAATATCAGACTCTCCTTACGTAGTTGTGAATATGCGCATCATGACTCGGATGGGAAAAGAGATCTTAGATTTATTAAATGAAAACAAGCCCTTTGTCCCTTGCCTTCATTCCGTTGGAATGCCCTTAGGCCCCGATCAAAAAGATGTCGCATGGCCCTGTAATAAAGAGCAAAAATACATCGTTCATTTTCCGGAAGAGAGACTCATTTGGTCTTATGGCAGCGGGTATGGTGGAAATTCCCTTTTGGGTAAAAAGTGTTTGGCTCTTCGCATTGCCTCTAAAATGGCAAAAGATGAGGGATGGATGGCTGAACATATGCTGATTGTAGCTATCACCAATCCTGAAGGCATAAAAAAGTATTTCACAGCGGCCTTCCCAAGCGCCTGTGGTAAAACGAATTTAGCGATGTTGACGGCAACGTTGCCGGGATGGAAAGTCGAATGCGTAGGGGATGACATTGCCTGGATGCGCTTTGATGAAGAAGGCGTCTTGCGCGCCATTAACCCGGAAGCCGGCTTTTTTGGAGTCGCCCCCGGAACTTCATTTGATTCGAATCCCAATGCAATGAAAACAATCGAAAAAAATTCTATTTTCACCAATACGGCACTTACCGATGATGGAGATGTTTGGTGGGAAGGGATGACGGATAAGGCTCCTGATCACTTAACGGATTGGAAGGGAAATTCATGGACGCCCGGCTCAACGGAGAAGGCCTCGCACCCAAATGCTCGCTTTACGACACCTGCAAAACAATGTCCTGTTATCGAACCTGCTTTTGAAGATCCAAAAGGTGTACCCATATCGGGAATTATTTTTGGAGGGCGCCGAGCCAAAACGATACCGCTTGTCTTTGAAACGCTTAGCTGGGCGCATGGAACTCTTACCGGAGCGTCGCTTTCATCCGAGCGGACAGCCGCGGCTTCCGGAAAAGTGGGCGAGCTTCGACACGACCCCTTTGCAATGCTTCCCTTTTGTGGATACCATATGGGAGATTACTTCCAACATTGGCTCGATATGGAAAAAAAAGGTCATCAAATGCCGAAAATTTTCTATGTCAATTGGTTTAGGAAATCAGATGATGGAAAATTTCTTTGGCCGGGTTTCGGAGAAAACTCTCGAGTCTTAAAATGGATGTTTGAGCGCATTTTAAATCAAGTTGATGCAGAGGAAACTCCGATTGGTTTTTTGCCTAAAAAAGAGGATATCGATCTTACAAACCTTTCGTTTGAGAAAGCAAAATTAGATGAGTTATTGCAAGTTGACCCCGCTCTTTGGAAAAAGGAGCTTTCAGAATTAAAAGAATATTTTCGATCCTTCGGCGACCGTTTCCCTAAAAAGCTCCAAGAAGAGCTCCAAAAGTTCTCTTCAAGGCTTTCATAAATTGCTTTTATCTTTCAAAGTCGATCTTAAGAACAAATCTCTTCAGGTTTGAAAAAAAAGGCGATTTCAATTTTTGCATTTTCAAGGCTATCTGAACCGTGGACAGCATTGGCATCGATATTATCAGCAAAATCAAAGCGAATGGTACCGGGTGATGCTTCCTTTGGATTTGTAGCTCCCATTACATCGCGATTTTTTTTAACAGCAGATTCGCCCTCTAATACAGAAATGAAAACAGGACCTGAGGTCATAAAGGCGACAAGTTCACCAAAGAAAGGGCGCGCTTTATGGATGGCATAAAATGCTTTGGCATCGTCTTCTGAAATTCGCATCATTTTGGTCGCGACAACTTTAAGATTTTGGCCTTCAAAACGGTCTAGAATCTTTCCGATTACATTTTTTTTAACTGCGTCAGGTTTGATAATGGATAGGGTTTGCTCTTTTATCATATTAGCTCCTTTGATTTAGGATGAAGAGTCTAACAACTTTCTCTTTATGATTCAATTATTCTTATTTTTAGTGTAAACTGGAGGTGTTATGCGAGATCAAATTTTTAAAAAAATATTAGTATCAAAGCTTCGCCATCACGGGGATGTCCTTTTATCCGCTCCTCTTTTTTCTTTATTAAAAAAACGTTTTCCCGATGCTCAAATCGACGCGCATATTTATAAGGAGACGCTTCCAATGCTTCAGGGGCATCCTGCGATTTCAAATTTTCTTTGCGTAGATAAAAATTGGAAAAAAAAAGGGGCCTTTTTTCGCTATTTTCAAGAGCTTAAGTTGCTTCGGCAAATTAAGAAAGGCGGATATGACCTCGCTCTCAACCTAACCGAGGGGGATCGAGGCGCGATGGCTTGCAAGGTGTCAGGGGCTCTTATTCGAGTGGGGTTTGATCCGGAAAAAAGCGGAATGAGGGGAAAACGGAAGTTTTACACTCACGTAGCGCGCATTTTGCATGGTGAGCGCCATACCGTTGAGCGTCATTTTGATGTTCTTCGCGTGATTGGAATTTTTCCTGAAGCTAACGAGAGAGAGCTTTTTTTTCACATTCCAGAGAAAGCACGTTTGAAAGCCATGTCGTTATTAAGCGGGGCAGGAATTTATCCGGGTCGTTTTACGCTTATTCATCCGACGAGCCGATGGCTTTTCAAATGCTTACCCGCCTCCACCATGGCGGCCCTTATCTTGGAACTGGATAAGAGGGGGAAAAAGATCGTCATCACCTCAAGTCCATCGCCTGAAGAAAGAGAGATGGTTTCTCAAATCCTTCTCCGCGCTCCCAAAATGGATCTGCTTGATTTAAGTGGGAAGACCACACTCAAGGAGCTTGGCGCATTGATCGAAATGAGTGAGCATTTGATTACGGTTGATTCACTTCCTCTCCATATTTCAAGTGCTTTCAAAAAACCTGTCTTGGCCATTTTTGGACCCACCTCAGAAAAGAGCTGGGCGCCTTGGCAGAACCCTTACGCCCGCGTTGTTACAAAACAGATGCCTTGCCGGCCTTGTTATATGCCGGGGTGTGGAGGAAGCGAAAAAAGTGATTGCTTGGAGAGTTTAGATGTTCAGGAGATACTCAGAGCTTTTGACTCGATCGATCAGAGTTTAAACTCATCTCCGAAATAATGGGTGATCGCTTCAGGATTTTTTAAAATCTCTTCCTTTGTTCCAGAGGTTAAAACTTTTTTATTTTGTATCAAATAGCTACGGTCAACGATAGAGAAAAGCTCACGCGCATTATGATCGGTGATTAAAATGCTAATTTTCTTTTTCGTTAAATGGCGAATCATTCGCTTTAGGTCTTGGACGGTTAGGGGATCTACATTGGCAAAGGGTTCGTCTAGCAGGAGAAGTTCAGGATTAGTGACTAAAGAGCGGGTGATTTCCAGTCTTCGCCTTTCTCCTCCTGAAAGCGTGACGGCTAGGGATTTTGCTTTATCTTCCAAATGAAGCTCATGCAGAAGCTCTTGAAGGCGCCTTTTTCTCAAAGACTTAGGTATAGAGAGCGTTTCCAAAATACAAAGAATGTTTTCCTCGACAGTTAAAGAGCGGAAAATGGAGGGTTCTTGAGCGAGATAGCCCATTCCCATTTTGGCCCTTTTATGGATAGGTAATTTGGTGACATCCTGATCTTTAAAAAAAACCTGCCCCTTGTCCGGACGGATCAAACCAATCGTCATATAAAAAGCTGTGGTTTTCCCGGCGCCATTTGGACCAAGCAATCCGACAACCTCACCTGCTTTCACCTCAAAATTCAAGCCTTTGAGAATGGATTTACTCCCGTACGATTTTTCAAGGTTTTGAACTTTTAAGATCATAAAAATTTTTTTAATTTAATTTTTTCTTCATCTGTCAGTGTGATGTGTACAGCTCCTTGGCTGATAATGTAGCGCTGGCCATAGGAAATCTCAATTTCATCTTCTGCTCGAAGTTCAATCGATTTTTGATCGTTCCAAAAAAGCAAAGGGTCTTTAGGAGAGCCGAAGAGCGTTAAACTTTTTGTAAAGGGAGTATAATGGGCTCTTTTCGCACTTCCATATGCGATGTGTCCTTCGCGGTCTTTATAAATAATGGCGACTTCGTCTCTAAAATCAAAGGCTCTTAGCACAAAGCCATGAGGGGTATTCATTAAGGTGAGAGTCATGGAGTTGGCTCCAATTTCTAATTCTTCAGAAAGGTAGAGTATGGGGTCTTTTGATTCAATGATCAAAAAATTCTCGTCTAGCTTTAAGCCATTTTTTGCAATAAAAGTATGGGGGCCAAGTTTAAGGGTGGTTTCCCCTTTTGACTCGATGACATGAGAGAGTTGATGTTGATTTTGAATTGAAAGCGTTTCTAGACAATGCATCGTTCCAAAAATTTCATGAGTGACATGGATTTGACCTTCTAGTGTGAGTTTTTCATTTTTAGGGTCTAAAAAGGCTTGGTTTGCTCGATAGGAAAAAGGAAGAGAGTTTTTAGAAAAAAAAGCACCTCTTACATTATGAAGCATCAATCTTTCTTTGGTGAGTTCGATAAAACTTGATTGAGCTTCAAAAAGAGCGTGCTTAAAAAAGCACGGGGAGGTTTTTTCTTTAGCCACGATTTTAGAATCTTGTAAATACTCGACAAGATCGCTTTTCAGCTGCCATTCGCCCTCTTTTTCGATCACTACATTCCCATTGAGATAAATCTTATTTTTTTCATACTCAGCTTCGTCTGACTTAATCAGGGTATCGCTCAATGTGAAAGCTAGCATCAGACTACAGATAAACATGCTTGACCTTATTTCAGTTTTTGGAATTAATCAGGGCTTGAAAATGATCGGCTTTGACCTCAGGGCCGCTTTCAGAAATCGAAAGCGTTAACTCAGTTGCTACTCCTTTTAAAAATGTTTGGCAGGCAGTCGGTATTTGAAAAAAGGGGTTAACGGGAGATTCGTAGTAGTTTAAAGAAACATCAAATGCTGTGAAGAGATTTTTATGAAAATCATAATTTCCTTCCATAGAAGTGATCTCTTTTACAAAAAAGCCCCTATTTTCGTCTTTATCAGCTATAAGACATTGAATTTGGTTTAATTGTTCTACCCAGCGGTTTTCGTCGAAGTAAAGATTGGATATTTCGCTTGAGATTCGAACATGCTTTCTTGTTTGCAAAGAGGAGAAAAAAAGATCCTTTCTTACATTTTTTCGACTCTGCGTTAAGGCTCGATTCTCACTTTTAGGTATTTCTGAAAGCTTATGAAAGAGGTTGCGATCTTTTTGAGTGATCGGGAAAAAAAGAAACAGGGAAGCGAGGCTTAAGAAAAAAAAAGCAGTGAAACAGAAAAGAGCGGCTTTATGAGCGGGCGTCATAAATCCTCTTTAAACTCAGGATAAGTTTTTCTAATTCGCCGAGCGGCCATTGCGTGCCGGCATCACTTTTTGCAATTTTTGGATTTGGATGCGTTTCCATAAAAATCATATCGGCCCCTGCTGCAACGGCAGCTTTTGCAAGAGTTGGAATGAATTGACGTTCTCCGCCGCTTTTAGTGCCTTGAGCGCCTGGAAGTTGAACAGAGTGCGTTGCGTCATAACAGGTGATCACACCTAGTTCCTTCATAATGGGGAGGGAGCGAAAATCGCTCACTAAATTATTATATCCAAAACTCGTTCCTCTATCTGTTAAGATGATCTGATCGTTTCCGGTTTCTTTGATTTTATCGACCACATTTTTCATATCCCAAGGGGCAAGAAACTGGCCTTTTTTTACATTTACCATTTTTCCCGTCTTAGCTGCAGCAACAATTAAGTCTGTTTGGCGGCAAAGGAAGGCGGGGATTTGAATGATGTCCAGTACATCAGAGGCCTCATTTACTTGACTTGGCAAGTGGATATCGCTTGTGACTGATACGCCGCACTTTTTTTTTACACGCTCTAAAATCTTAAGGCCTTTCTCTAGACCGGGTCCTCGAAATGAATGAAGTGATGAGCGGTTCGCCTTATCAAAACTTGCTTTGAATACAAAAGGGAGGTTGATTTTTATGAAAAGCTCAGTCAGATGAGCCGCTAGCTTCAAAGTCTCTTCTTCATCTTCAATGACACAAGGACCTGCGATGAAGCTTAAGTTACTTAAAAAGGTCTGAGAGTTCATAAAATCCCGGTGGTTTTTTCATAAGTTTTTTAGCTGCAATGAGGGCGCCTTTTGCAAAAAGCATGCGCGACTTGCTGCAGTGAGTCAGCGTAATTTCTTCCTCTTCATTTGAAAAAAGAAGCGTATGGGTGCCGATTGTTTCAGGGGTTCTTAGGGAAAAAATATCAGAGGCGCCAAGCGCATTTTTTAACATAAGGGCTGTTCCGCTCGGGGAATCTTTTTTTTCAAGATGATGATTTTCGATAATATACAGGGTTTTAGGGTTTATTATTTCTTTAATTAAAAGAGCGGCTTTCAGTGTGGCTAAAATTCCTAGGCTGAAATTGGGAGCATAGAGCAAGGGGAGCTCTTTTGAAAGATTTTTTAATGGGGAAAGGTCTTCAAAGCCTGTTGTTCCGACAACAAGGGGCACCTTTCTTTTTCTAGCGATAGGAATTAAACCGGGTAGGGCGCTTGGGTGAGAGACATCGATGATGATCTCACATTCGTCAAAAGAGTAGGTAGCGCCCACACATTTTGTAATCGCCTGACCCATTTTACCGTTTTTCCCGTGGATGCCAATTTTCATTAACGTTTATTATACCGAAATTCACTTGAAAATCTATTCATTTATCGTTAACATGGCCAGCATCTTTTGGATTGGTAGCTCAGTTGGATAGAGCATCCGCCTTCTAAGCGGACGGTCGCAGGTTCGAGTCCTGCCCAATCCGAACTTTTAATATCTGAGGTTTTTTACTGTGGAAAAAAATTCCCTTCTCGGTGATCAAAAAATAACTTTATATCAATTTGAAAACCTCGATACGATTTTCAAGACATTTACAACGACAGAATTTTTAATCCTCAATGAGCATTTAAAACGGAATACAGTGAGTCAAAGCCTCGCGGATTTGATCAAAAATGCCCCTGATCAGCGCTTCTTGCTTTCAGCTATCGTTTCGTTTATTTCTCGGCTTTATGAGGAGCGTGTTGTTAATTATTATTCTTTCACAAGTTTTGAGATTTGGCTGAATCAATTTTCAGATTACTCTGAAGAAGAGCATTATCAGATTCGTGCTAAAATTATGGGACGCTATGTGCCAAGGGATGAATATCAGTGTTTTTTCCCAATTGGGATGGGTAAGCAGTATAAGGGGACTCATTTTATAACGGCCCACGCCTCTCCCGATCTCGATACAACCGTTGCCTCGTTTTGGGGCTTTGTCGATGCATTTGCTGCCCGTGTAGGTGAAGGACTCCATATCTGGAACCTGCCCGGCGGCCCTCCATCGAACCAAGCTGAGATCAAATTCCTTTTCCAAGATTACTTTGGCCAAAAGGTCTTCCACACTTACGCTAAAAAGCGGCAAAAATTGACCCTTTGCAGTTTTGACTTAATGTCTCAGAAGGATTTGATCCGCAAGACCCCGCAAGACCCTGTTTTGAGCTTGGATCATGAGCGAAATCGCAACGCGGTTGTGGTTTTTGATCCAGAGGGCTATTACTTAGGTGATTGGCGTTATTTTGATGTCGAGGGTGTCCGCCAGGTTGTTACGGCTTTAGAGAATTGCCTTCGCTGGTTAGAAGGGGATATCCATGCTCGTTTGATCTCATTTTTTTCTACAGAGACGGTTTTAAAAAAAGATGTAAAGCCCTTTAATCAACTTCTCTTAATGGAGAAAATTTGTGAGTCTGAACCCGGCAAGGATTTAACTTTTCGCCAGCAGAAAGCGCTTCAGCTCTATTTGGAAAAAGTTCTAATGGTTGAAAGTGGTTTTGATACCACTTTCTTAGAATTCTCAACGGCAATGGAAGAGCAATCCATTGCGGATTTTATGCCCTTTAAAGAAGCGCTGACGCAGCTGGACTCAGAAGAATTCTTTGACGAAAAGGGAATGATCCGGGAAAATCGCCCCAAGCTCTTTACTTATCTTAAGCGCATGATGAAGGCCCTCTCTTCCGCTTTTAGAAGTGTGAGGCTTTATGTTGAGCGGTTAGAGATCGCCCTTCAAATCAAAAGTAAGGTTTTTGGCTACGATCCAAAAACCTTGTCTTATCGAGCGGATATCGAAGAGGTCAAAACAAAGATGGATGGGTATCCTTACCTAACCGTTATCTATCCGGATAAGTCCGGACGATCCATTCCTGTGGGAGTGATTCATGGACTCGATCTTCAAAAATCAACGCTCGGAACGGTGACTCTCAGAGATTTTTGTAACCGGGAAGAGACAAAAATCCCGCCTTTTCTCGATATCATCAGTGTTATCGATCATCATAAGACGGCGCTGACAACAACGGCTCCTCCGATGGTCTTGATTGCGGATGCTCAAAGCTCGAATACCTTAGTGGCTTCTCTTTGTTTTGCGATCAATGATCGGTATGCTCTTGGGGGGCAATCTGAGGAGAGTATTGAGGTTCAACTAAAAGAACTCGAAAAAGAGCCTTGGACGCCTCGAAAAAGCCGCTTAATGCAGCGTCTTTTTCAAAAGAAAGCGATTTGCACGCATCAAAAGCCTTACTACGTTTCAAAAGAGAGGGAAGCCATTGAATATCGTCACTATCTCTTTGCTATCTTAGACGATACGGACCTTTTGACCAAGGTTACAAGTCGTGATATTGAATGTGTAGCTACCCTTCTTAATCGGTTGAAATCCTTAGCGCTCTCAAAAGAGATCGAGGTCATAGACTTTGACGATTTGCCAAGAGATCGTGAATTTTCAAGACACGCCGCTAAACAATTATTGCAAAATCGCGACCTCTATTCTCTCTATGACAAGGTCTATATAAAACGAGAGGCAGCGGTCAATGAAAACATCGAACTTTGTTTAAATGGCCAAGAGAATGATCTCTTCTCAGACACAAAAATTCAAAATAACTGCTGTCGAGTGGGTCAAATTAAGCTTTTTGTCAAAAACGTCTCCTTCCTGCAAGAACGCTCCGATAGGCTGAAAGAGATGTGGGTTGGGTTTTCGAATGACATGCATCATCATAAGAGAGAGATCGATCTCTACCTTCAGATGATTTCAACAATTTCAAGCGCAGAAGAACTGGTCTCAGGAAAAGAGATCAAACATGATCATCAAGATGAGCTTTGGATTTACATTACGGAAACCGATTTAGCGATCGAACATTTAAGGCTTTTTCTCAATGCATTTCAAAACTCGCCTCAGATTAAAGAGAATGAGATTCAGGTTTCTGTTTATGGAGAAAGAGCAAAATATATGGCTCATATCTTCCAAGATGCCTTTCGCAAGTGTCCATTAGAGATCATTGAAAAGAAGGGGGGCGCAACCCATGCAGTCATTCGCTATAGTGCCGGTTCACTCAATTCACGAAAAGCGATGATTTCGCCCTACCTCCCAAAACTTATAGGGTGAAGTTTCTCTAGCTCTCTTCGACTGGAGCGCTTTCATCTTCTAGGATTTCAAGATTGACACGAATTCCATTTCGGGAAGCAACAGACATCAATAATGTTCGGATTGCATTGATAGTCTTTCCTTTTTTCCCGATGATTTTGCCAATATCTGATTTTTCCACGCTGAGTTCGATAATAAGCGTATGAGTGCCTCCGATCTCATTAATGCGAACCTTATCTGGATTATCGACCAAATTCTTAACGATGTATTCAACAAATTCTTTCATTTTCGATTCCTCTTGACTAATGGAAATTTTAGTATGCAGAAGTTAATCTACACAAAAAAGTAGAGAAAGTCTATAAAATTTTTAGTTTCGGTGATAGAATTTTTATCCAATGTCTTAAATCTGAAGGAATTGGAGCCGATAGTGAGAGAGCTTCCTTTGTAAAGGGGTGATTAAACTGAAGTTCAGAAGCGTGGAGAAGGGGGCGAATTGCATTGTATTTTTGCACACCATAAAGAGAGTCTCCAAGAAGAGGCGTATTTACAGCTTTTAAATGAACTCGAATTTGGTGAGTGCGGCCGGTGAGTAAGTTAACTTTAAGCAGAGAAAGCCCATTATGAAAGCCAAGGACTTCGATTTCAGTAAGAGCCTCTTTGCCATCCTCTCGAATGCACATCATTTTTCGATGAATTTTATGGCGCCCGATCGGGAGGTCAATTCTATTTTGACTGGGCCGCCCAATAGCGATGGCGAGATAATTTTTTTTGATTTCTCTTTTTTTAAAAAGCTCGGAGAGCTTGCGTTGCATAAGCTCTGTCTTTGCAACTAAAATGATTCCCGAGGTCTCTTTATCTAATCGATGAACAATACCCGGTCTCAAGTTATTGTCGGGCAAACTGCCAAGATGGTGAAGGAGGGCATTGACCAATGTTCCCTGAAGATGTCCTTTAGCGGGATGGACAACCATGCCGACCGCTTTATTGACGGCAATTAAGTGCTCATCCTCAAATAGAATTTCAAGAGGCAGGGGCTCAGGAAGTAAAGAAATGTTTTCAGTTTTAAAAAAAGAAACGGAAACAACATCTCCTTTTTGGACGAGAGAGCGTTTTTTAGGCTCTTTTCCATTGAGCAAAATCGCCTTTTTTTCGATCAGATTTTGAAAATAATTTCTTGAAAAATCTAAGAAAGTCTCTTGCAGCCATACGTCGAGACGAAGAGGCCCCTTTAAGACATCATGATTTTCAAAAGTTAAAAGATCCATAGGGAGCAATCATAACATAAAAGGGTCTCAATTACCAGACCACATCTGCCGTTCTTGTTGAAACTCTCTCTTCCAATGAGCATTTTCCCGCTTGATTTCACTTGAAACCGATTTTTCGATATTTTTCATTAGCTGCTGCCACTCTTTTGCAGTAAAGGTCATGCCTAGCCAAACATGATCCCCGTCGCTACTTGGAGGGGGCGGCGCTGGAGGCGGCGGCGGCGGAGGCGGAGGAATTGGGGCCGTTCCACTTGAGCCAATTGATCCAGTCATGTCAACTCCTTATTAAACTCTTTTATTGACACTTTATCAGAATTTCACTTTTGTGCTACCTTTTTTGATTATGGAAGAAAATGCTTGTTACACTTACGCTTTAAAGCTGCTAAATTACAAATCTTTTTTCACAGAAGAGCTTGATAAAAAGCTGAAGTTAAAAAAGTTTTCCAAAAAAGAGAGGGAAGCCGCAATCCTTAAAATTCAAAGTTTTGGATATTTAGATGATGTGGAAAATGCAAAACGCTTTATTCAGGGACAATTTCGTAAGGATTTTGGACCGAGGAGTATTGTTTATAAACTCAAACTCAAGACAGGTTTTTCATTTGAGACATGTGAGGATTGGGTTCAGCGCGAACTTTCCGATCAAGAAATCTTGAATAAACTCACCCATATTATGGAAAAGAAGTTTCGCGCATTAGACCCTATAGTTGCTAAAGGGAAAGCCTACACCTACTTTGTTCAAAGAGGATTTTCGCATGATGTCGTTGCAGATTTTATTGAATCTCAGTTATAAAAAACAGCTATAAAAATGTGATAGATGACATGCAAATTGGAGTTCTTGGCCTTTCTTATAAAACGGCCCCTTTAAATCATTTAGAAAGCGTAATCACGAGATCAAAAAGGGTGGTATCCAAATTTGATTTTAGCGATTTTGTTCTTCTTTGCACATGCAATCGGGTCGAAATTTATTCCCATGAGAATAAACTTCCTCTTATAAAAGCTCTCCTTGTCAATAAGTCTACGGAGAATTTTTTTTATGAATATCATGAGAAAAGTTGCTTTACTCATCTCACCCGTGTGACAGCCGGCTTAGAGAGCCGTCTTATAGGGGAGAGTGAAATCCAAGGGCAAGTCAAGCGCGCCTATCTCGCCCATGCTCCTAAAGGTCTCTCTGCATCGCTGCATTATCTTTTTCAAAAAAGCTTAAAAAATGGAAAAGAGATCCGAACTCAATTTCCTTACCCTTTTTTCTCTCCTACCTTAGAGGGAGAGGTCTATCAAAAAGTGAAAGATCAAGGATCAAAAATCCTGTTAATCGGAGCCTCTCGAATGCAGCAAGGCATTTTTCGTTATTTAAAAAGGAAAGAGGTGACTTTGACAACGCGTTATGAGAAAGAAGCGGCAAAAAACTTTACCTGTCCGATCGTCCCCTGGGGAGAGCATGAGAGGAGTCATCTTTATGATGTGGTGATTGCAGCCACTCAATCCAATCAGCACCTCATTCATTCATTGCCGAAAAAAAAGCCCTTGCTGATTGATCTATCCGTTCCTCGGGTCATTAATCCCATAATTTGTGATTATAATTTGGATCAGCTTCAGAAAAAAGTTGAAGAAAAGCGCCATTTCCTTCTCAATGGAGTGAAAAAGCGCCTTGAATACATTGATGAAAAAATTAAGATTCAACATTATCGGTTTACTTCTCCTTCTATATTTGCCCCTTTCAGCCAAAACGGATGAAGACAAAGAGATCATTACAGTTAAAAAGGGGGAGGTTATCAATCGCGACTTTTTTGCGTGGGGAGATAGCGTCGAAATATCGGGTACGATTAATGGAGATCTCTATGCATTTGGCTCTCAAATCTTCATCGATGGAGAGGTTAATGGTGATGTCATTGCAACAGCCGGAACGATAAATATTTCAGGAGTGATTCGAGAGGATGCCCGTTTAATTGCGGGACAAATCATGGTAAGCGGTAAGATCGGACGAAGCCTAACCCTTATGTGTGGAAATTTAGAGATTTTATCTCCGGCAGAGATCAGTCGAAACCTCATTGCCCTTTCCGGCAATATGGATATATCTGGGAAGATTAACGGAGAGTCAAGGCTTCATACCTCTAATTTACGCTTTTCAGGCCAATCCGGTATGAATCTCTATGCTCATACAGGATCGATGCGCATCACCTCAACGAGTCAAATAGATGGAAAGCTCGAGTACTGGAGCGATCAAAAAGGAGTCATTGATCCGGAGGCTGAGATTACTCAAGGTGTCATGCACCACCCATCTTTTATCTACTCCTTAAAAAAGCATCCCATACTCAAGTGGATCAAAATCGGTTCAAAGCTAGCTGCCTTGCTGATGAACTTTTTCTACTCTCTAATTCTGGGAATTGTTTTTATGAGATATTTCCCGCAAAAGCTCAATCGCTCGCTCTTAGCGCTCTCTGAAAAACCTTGGCAGTCCCTTTTAACAGGACTGATGCTTTTGATATTTTTACCCTTAATTTCCTTGCTGCTTTTGATGACTATTTTGGGCGTTCCTTTTGCAATTGGCTTAATTACCATTAACGTCATTGGATTTTATACGGCAAAAGTCTTTTCAATTGTTTGGGTGTCGAAGAAGATGTTTGGGCGTTTAAAATACGAAAAGTATCAAAAGTATTACTATATAATTTCGCTTATGCTTTACTTTTTGATCACTCAGATTGCCTATCTCGGAGGCTTTTTAACTCTGCTCTCGATGCTATTTGGCCTTGGGGCCATAGTTATTGCCAAAGCCTATCCTCGTATGGAAGAAGAGACAAAAAAGCCTATATACTGAAACAACTTCAAGAATCGGTTTTAGGCGACGCGAAAGCTTTGGTGGCTTTGAAAACCCAATTCTTGAAGTTATTTCGGTATATAGTATTAAAATTGAACTTGTCCCGGGACTCTTGGAAACGCAATGACATCGCGAATATTTTCCATGCCTGTAACAAATTGGACGAGCCTTTCAAATCCGGCTCCGAAACCGGCATGAGGGACAGAGCCATATTTTCGAAGGTCGAGGTACCAGCCGTAGAGGTCGCGGTTGAGATGGTGTTCGGTAAACTTTTTATCTAAGTAGTCGTAGCGCTCTTCACGCTGGCTGCCGCCAATGATTTCACCGATTTTGGGAACCAGGACATCCATGGCAGCGACGGTTTTTCCATCTTCATTGCTTCTCATATAGAAGGCTTTGATCTCTTTGGGGTAGTCGGTCACGATGAGGGGTTTTTTGCAATATTCCTCAGAGAGGTAGCGTTCATGTTCTGTTTGAAGGTCGATTCCCCACTCAGGCTTAAATTCAAATTTCTTGTTCGACCGGATCAGGGTTTCTATAGCTTCAGTGTAGCTCATGCGGGCAAATGGGGTATCTAGAACATGGTGAAGTCGCTTTAAAAGTCCTTTTTCGATAAATTGATCGAAGAATTGGAGATCTTCCTTTGAGTTTTCGAGGGTATGTTTGATCAGAAACTTAAGGAATTTTTCACTCATATCACAGTTATCATTAAGATCGGCAAAAGCCATTTCAGGCTCAATCATCCAAAACTCTGCAAGGTGTCTTTGGGTATGGGAATTTTCTGCTCGGAAGGTAGGGCCAAAGGTGTAAATGTCTGAGAGGGCAGAGGCGTAAACCTCTCCGTTGAGTTGTCCTGAGACGGTTAAAAAAGCAGTTTGCCCGAAGAAATCTTTTGAGAAATCGATCTTTTTTTCAGGGGTAAGAGGGGGGGCGTCAAAATCAAGAGTCGTGACTTGGAAGAGGTTGCCGGCGCCTTCACAGTCGGATCCTGTGATGATGGGGCTTTGAAGGTAGAGAAAATCGAGATTTTGAAAGAAGGTGTGGGTTGCAAAGGCTAGTTGACTTCGGACTCTTGCAACGGCGCCTTGGGTATTGGTTCGGGGTCTTAGGTGGGCAATGGAGCGCAAAAATTCAAAGGAGTGGCGTTTTTTTTGGAGAGGGTACTCGTCAGGGGGGCATTCGCCTAAAATTTTGACGCTTTCAGCCTGCATTTCAAAAGCTTGTTTTCCACCCATACTTTTTACAATTTTTCCTGTAATCGAAAGGGAGGCTCCAGTCGAAATTTGATTTAATAGGGTGTCATAGTTTTGAAGATCGTGGTTTAAGACAGCTTGAAAATTATTAAACGTAGAGCCGTCGTTGACCTCTAAGAAGGCGAAAGTTTTTTGAGCACGCTTACTTTTGACCCAGCCACTGATTGTGACGATTTGATCTTCACAAGAGTCGAGGTGTTTGATTTTGATGCGTTTCATTTAAGCAAAGTTCCTTAGTATACGAATTTCATCTTTCCAGTATTTGTCCCCTTCAGGGGTTTCGAGATATTTTGGAAGTTCACGGAGCTTTTGGTGCTCCATGATGGCTTTAAACCCTTCCATCCCAATCTTGCCCTTTCCGAGGTGTGCATGGCGGTCTTTTCTTGAGCCCAAGTCGTGGAGAGAGTCATTGATATGAAGAGCATAAAGGTGTTTAAGACCCACAATATCATCAAACTCTTGAACTGTTTTTCTGAGGCTTTCTCGATCCCGGATATCGTAGCCTGCTGCAAAAATGTGGCAGGTATCGATGCAAACTCCAATGGGGATCTTTTTTTTGACGCCTTCGATGATATAGTTTAAATGGTTAAATTCATGTCCAACGGTCGTTCCCTGGCCTGCGGTTGTCTCTAAAAGAAGACGGGTTGAGCCTTTGCTTGCGAGGTCTTCAAACGAAAGAAGGCTCTCAATGATCCGATCTAAGCATTTTTCAACGGGGTCTCCTGTTGCAGCTCCCGGGTGGAAGTTCATGTAGCTGATTTCGAGTTGATGGCAGCGTTTGATCTCTTGCCCAAAGGCGGTTAAGCTTTTTTCGAGGTTTTCTTGTCTGGGTGATCCGAGATTAATGAGATAGCTATCGTGACTCATCACTTTTTTGATACCGGTTTCTTTTAAAGCATCGAGATAGCGCTTCACTTCCTCATCCGGAATTGGCTTACTGTTCCACTGGCGTTGATTGCTCGTGAAAAGCTGGATCGTTGTCGCTCCAATGGCATGGCCTTTCAATAGAGCGTGATGAACGCCCCCTTGAGCAGACATATGGGCACCGATTAAAAGATCTTTAGAAGGGGTCTTTTGCATAGTGAAACATTTTACTACTTTTTTCACGCAATTCAAGCTAAAATCATCCAAATGCAGGAGAAAAGAGCACTTGCTAAAAACTCTTATCACTTTTTAAGCGGAACACTCATCAGTCGTTTAAGTGGCTTGCTTCGGGATATTTCGATGGCGTATGCCTTTGGCGTGACGAAGGAGTTAGCCGCTTTCATGGTGGCTTTTCGCTTTGCGAATGTGGCGCGTCGTCTTTTTGGAGAAAGTGCGCTTTCATCCAGTTTTATCCCTCATTTTGAGAAGGTGCGTGTTAGCGGAAATCAGCAGGCGCTTTTTTTTCGAGATTTCTTTTTTTCACTCCTTTTTGTGCTTCTTCTCTTTGTTGCGGCTGCTGAGGCATTGACTTATTTCTTTTTTGATAGTGAAATCACGCTTTATATGCGTTTGATGCTGCCGGGTTTAATTTTTATCTCTTTATATGGCCTGACAAGCAGCTTGATGAATTGTGAAAAACGGTTCTTTCTGCCGGCTTTGGCCCCCATTGGATTTAATTGTGTTTGGATAATAAGCGCCCTTTTATTAAAGGGGAAAGATCAAGCCTTTACTTGGCTTTCCTATAGTGTCACGCTTGCCTTTTTCGCTCAGCTTTTGATGACGCTTCCCTTTGCTTGGAGGTGGCTGAAAAAAGAGCTTCCGAAGGCCCATTTATTTCGATTTCAGCTCTTTTCTAAAGAGGTGAAAAAAGCCGTAAAACCTTTTTTTTTAGGTTTTTTGGGGCTTGGAGCCATGCAGTTAAATATGTTTTTCGACGCGCTCTTTGCAAGAGTGTCAGATCCAATGGGGCCTGCCTATCTTTGGTATGCGATTCGCCTTCAGCAGGTGCCTTTAGCGCTTTTTGGAGTGGCTCTTTCAACCGCTCTTTTACCTTCTCTTTCGCGCGCTTACAAAGAGGGGGATGAAGCAAAAGGTGAAAGGCTTTTGACCTACGCGCTTTCGCGCGCATTTGCGTTTCTCTTTCCGGCAACAATCGGCCTCTCTCTTGTAGGTGAAAAGGCAATCGATCTTCTCTTTGGCCATGGTCATTTTGGGGGGGAATCTGTTGCGTTAACCTCTCAATGCCTGGTCGGTTATGCATTAGCTTTAGTGCCGGCGGGTTGGGCGCTATTAATTGGACCTCTATTTTATGCGAAAGGGGATTATAAAACGCCTTTAGTTGGGGTGCTAATCAGTGTGAGTGTGAATGTAGCATTCAATTCTTTTTTTATTTTCTATTTAGGATGGGGGGCGGAAAGCATTGCTTATGCCACTTCTTTCAGCGCTTTAATTCAATTTTTCTTTTTACACTATTGTTGGGGTGGGGAGATTAAGTTAAAAGCATTATTTCGTATTGCGGCGTGCGCTGCACTTGCTCTTGGGACCGCTTTTCGGGGGAATATTTTTTGGCAAACTTCGATCTTCTGTGGAACGTATTTGATTAGCGCGTGGACAATGAAAGCAGAAGAAATTTTAGATCTTGTGCCCTTCAAATGGCCTAGGCGTCGGTAACGCCCAGGCTATAAAAAAATCTTTGAGTTTATGCAGTGTGTGCTAAGAATTCGCAGACGAGAGGAATATTCACAGGAAGTGCAAGTGGCACTTGATCAAACTCAGGGAGTTTTTCCATTTTACCGCTGAATTTACCCTCTTCGATTGATAGGTATTCAGGGATGTCGACAGAAGTGTTTTGAGCCGCCTCTTTGATCAAAATATTTGATTGGCTTTTAGCTTTAATAGAGATGGTCATTCCAGGCTTGACTTGGAAAGAGCGAATATCGACTTTCTTGCCGTTTACGAGAATGTGTCCATGGGCTACAAGCTGGTGAGCGTGGAAAACGGATGTTGCAAAACGCATGCGTAAGACGACGGAGTCTAAGCGGCATTCGATTTGCTGAAGGAATTGGTGAGAGGTGTTTCCTTCTCGGCGGACCGCTTCTTTGTAGTATTTCAAAAGCATCTTTTGGCTCAACATTCCATAGATAGCTTTGAGTTTTTGCTGCTCTTCGAGCTGAAGGCCGTAGTCTGATTTTTTGCGGCGTCTAGCACCGTGTACTCCCGGTGGATTGGGCTTATGAAGCAGGGGGTTGCGGCGGCGGCCAAAAATATTGGCGCCAAAACGTCTTGCAACGCGATTTTTAGGGCCGGTGTAACGAGCCATAGGTCTCCTTAAACAATAATGTTACTTACTCTTGCCGGATAAGGATACGAAACTGGAGGTTTTCGCACAAGGAAAAAGTCTATACCGATTTTTGAAGTCATTTCGGTATAGAGGGTCAGTGGTGAGAATGCTTTTTCTTGAAGTTGTTTCGGTATAAATAGGGGTATTTTCTAAACAATTGTGCATAAAGGAGTTAAGTTTAAAAAAAATCATTTATTAATTTACTGTTAAAATAATATTTATAAATAATTAAAAATAATTTATAATTAAGTTATAACAAATAACAATTTATTAATATTATGAGTATAAAAAACACAATATTTAGCAAAGGTGATAATTGGTGGAAGCCATATATTGATTACAGCTATCATCAACTAGGGCCTTATGTCTTTGATGAAGGCCTTCATAACTCTAAAATGGCAGAACCCGGGTACCTTGATAATCTGCAAAAAGCGGTTGTATTGTCGTGTGATCTTCTTGAAGAGAATTCTCTAACTGTTGAAACCTACAAGAAAGTTCATGCTGTGGCAACAGAGCATTTTAATGGGTGGATAACAGCTTCTTCTTCTTATAGAGGGGTCTTTCGTGGAAGTAAATTAGTTAGCTGCTTTCCTCCTGCTTCTTCCTTCGGGTCTTCAAAAAGAGAGAGAGAGATGAAACAGGAGGAATTAAAAAACTCTAGTCATTTTAAAACACAATTTGAAGAGATGGATAAGGTGGTAGGGGTGAGGTATCCCCTTTTTAAATCCTCTGAAGAGATTCACCGGTGCGTTGATTTTTTGATTTCAGAATTTAACGAGAAAATTGAAGGGTGCAGCGAACCCAATGAAAAACTAAAACTTATTGCGAATATTTTTCAGCAGCTAGAATGGTTGCATCCTTTTCTCGATGGGCAAGGCCGAACAGACCTGGTTTTACTTGGAACTTTACTGGCAAAGCATGGCTTCAATCCAGCAGTATTAAAAGAACCCTATATTTCAACTTGGACAAATCTTGAGCAGTGGACCTCTCAATTGATTGAAGGAATTGAGCGGTGGTCTGCCTCTGAAGATCATGTAAAAATTCCGGAGTGCGCAAGAAATAGTTTGAATGTTCCAGAAGGTCAAAAAGAGGATTCGCAATTAAATGAAATAGAATTAGATAATTTTTATGACAATTTAGACTGGAGTGACGACGATGACTATTTTGATTTTTAATGCTTGTCGATATGCCAAATAGGAGCAGTACCCCTCTCATAAACTCTTGACAAATTTGGATTTTTCCCTGAAAATCTCTTGGAAAAACGAGGCCTTTTTATGAGTTATAAAGTGATTGCTTGGTATCTTTTTACTGAGCTCGAAGATCCCTATTCTGAAATCAAACGTCAAAAAGATTTTTTATCTAAACTCGATGTCAAGGGACGCATTTATATCTCTGAAGAGGGGGTTAATGCTCAGATGAGCGCCTCTAACGCAAGTGCTGAGGCTTATATCGAATGGATAAGAAAAGATGGGAACTTTTCATGCGTTGATTTTAAAATTCATGAGGCCGATGAGCACGCTTTTGATCGTTTGACCATTAAATATAGAGACCAGCTCGTTGCAATGGATCAAAAAATTGATACCCGTTTAACGGGCGCTCATGTTCCGCCAAAAGAGTGGGCGAAAATGATTGAAGAGAAGGATCCTGATACGATTTTAATCGATGTAAGAAATGATTATGAGTCTGAAGTTGGCCATTTCGATGGGGCATTGAAACCTTCGATTAGCACATTTCGAGAATTTCCGGGGTATGCGGATCAATTGGTCGAGCAGTATGATCCTAAAAAGACGCGCGTTATGATGTATTGTACCGGAGGTATCCGCTGCGAGCTTTATTCCGCTCTCATGAGGGAAAGGGGATTTGAAGAGGTGTTTCAGCTCGATGGGGGCGTGATCAAATATGGTTTAGAAGAGGGAACCAAGCATTGGCGAGGCCGGCTTTTTGTCTTCGATGATCGTTTGGTTGTCCCCATTTCTGAGGATAATGATGAGGTGATTTCCTCCTGCTCCTTCTGCAAGAAGCCTTCAGACCGTTACTACAATTGCGCTCACATGGATTGTAATGAACTTTTTCTTTCCTGTTTAGAGTGTGTTGAGGAAATGAAAGGGTGCTGCAGTGAAGCGTGTACACATGCTAAGCGCCTTCGACCTTTTGAGCCTACCAAAACGCCAAAGCCTTATCGGCGTCTTCCAAAAGAAGTGAAGGATCAGCTTGACAGCTGAAATTTCATCTCTTCAGGATCGTCGTTTTAGCTTCCATTTAGACAAAGTGGGGGATGTTCCTTTTTCTCAAGCGGTTGACCGCCTCAAAAAGCAGAGTTTATCCGGCGGAATTTCTTATCTTGGAAAGAAACTCATTTGCGATCTTTTAGCCCCCTACCAAATTGAGCTAAAAGCCTTGATTGAAGGTCAAGAGATTCTCCTCTTTGCTTTTTTGGTCCGCGGAAAAAGGAAAATGCCCTTTGAAGAGGTTGCGGCTTTTTTCAATGCTCCCACATTTATTGTCATTCATTCTTCATTTCTATCTCTTGTCGAGACGGATCTCGATTACCGTATTTTGCGAAAGCTTGAAAAAGGTCCGGTTTTTCTCACACCTAAAGAATGGGAGGAGATTCAGGAAGATTTTGAAGGAGAGATCGTTATTCAGGGGGCTCTAGCAGAAGAAATGCCTTTTCCTTGCCTCTCTCTTGTGGATCGCATGGGTGTTTTTGCAAACCTTAATTTTCGCTACAAAGATCAAAAGATGCGAAATGAAGCAGAAGAGGCTTCATTTGAAGCGGACCTTTTAGAAACAGGTTATAGAAAAAAAGAGAGAGGGAGTTCTCAATATTATTGCCCGGCCGATCAAGTGGCGAAAAGCTTAACATTTCTTTTGGAACTTGGGTGGAGAATTTTTGATGTCAATAAGGCTTCTATTCTTCTTCAAAAAGCGATTGATTTAGAAGTGATTGATGATGGTTTTGACCTTCATTTGAAGGGGAAAGTGCGCTTTGAAGATTATGAATATGATTTAAAAGAGGTCGTGGGCGCTTTTAATCGGCGAGAGACTTTTATCACGCTTAAAGACAATCGGGTGGGTCTTCTCGATTATAGTCATAACCTTCCTCAAGAGCTCACTGAAACAAATGATGGGGTCAAGCTAAAAAGAACTCGCCTTGGGGAGTTAATGGACTTAAGTAAAAGATTCTCCCTCGATCTCGATCTTTTTGCGCCTCTTCAAGAGACTCTTCCGTCTAAGCATTTTCAAGGTCGGCTCTACCCCTTTCAGCAGAGAGGAGTGGATTATTTACACTACCTTTATAAAAACAATTTTGGAGGGCTTTTAGCTGATGAGATGGGGCTTGGAAAGAGTGTCCAGGTATTGGCATTTTTTTCCAGACTGTTTCAAAACGGTCCCAAACTAATCGTTTGCCCCACTTCTCTTATTACGAATTGGAAGAGAGAAGTGGAAAAGTTTTTACCTTCTGAAGAGGTGACGCTTTTTCATGGGAAGGAAAGGCCTTTTGACCTAAATGAGAAGAGCTTGATTCTAACAACTTTTGCTCTTTTAAGGCAGGAGAGAGGGCTCTTTGAATCGTTAGAATTCGATGTTGTTATTTTCGACGAAGCACAAAATTTCAAAAACCCTGAAAGTCAGCTCTTTAAGACGGTTTCCTCTTTGAAGGCTCGTTGCCGGATTTCGCTTACAGGAACCCCAGTTGAAAATCGACCTCTCGATATTTGGAGTCAGTACCAAGTTCTCATGCCGGGTCTTCTCGGTAAAGCGAAGGATTTTCTGATCAAGCAAGAAAATTTAAGCACGAAGCGGCTCTTAAGTGATCGAATGGCTCCTTTTTTCCTTAGGCGTACAAAAGAAGAGGTCTTACCGGACCTTCCTGAGAAGATCGAGCAGACGATTTATGTTGAGATGTATGATGAGCAAAGAGAGCTTTACGAAGAGATCTTGTCAAATGCTAAATGTGCAGAAAAACCTCTCGAGATTTTTGAAGCGATCCTGCGCCTTCGCCAGGTTTGCTCGGATCCCCGCCTCCTTGGAGAAAATGTACGAAGCGCAAAGCTCGATCTGATGCTCTCTGATTTAGCTTCAGAGATTGAAGGGGGGCGTAAAGTGATCATTTTTAGTCTTTTCACTTCAATGCTCTCTTTGATAAAAAAAGAGATTTCCATTCCCTATCTTTATTTAGATGGAAAAACAAAAAATCGGCAAGGAGTCGTTGATCAATTTCAGGAAGATGAAAGCATCCCTCTCTTGCTCATGAGTTTAAAGGCAGGGGGTGTGGGGCTTAATTTGACACGCGCAGATACTTTATTTCTATTCGATCCCTGGTGGAACGAAGCGATTGAGCAGCAGGCCATTGGTCGATCCCATAGATTAGGGCGCAAAGAGAGTGTTTTAGCCAAACGCTACATTACGGCCCTCAGCGTCGAGGAGAAGATCATGGCCTTAAAAGAGCACAAAAAGTCCCTCTGCAGCTCTTTACTGGATCTTAACGCTGAGGCCCATAACTTGACAAAAGAGGATCTCTTAACGCTTCTTAGCCCATAAAAGGGGGGGGGGAATCGTCTTCAGGTTTCCTTTTATCCAGCATTTCTATTGCAGCTTCTCTTAGGGTCTTAAGACCCTCTTCAAAGCCAATTTCCTTGAGTAACTGATCTAAATGATTCCTCTCTGCTTGAAGTTGATCGCAGAGAGATTCAAGCTTTGCAATTTTACGTTCTAAATGATTTGTCGCCATAAGACAACCTCCTTTCATTCTATCTAGATGCAAGAAAGGTACCAAAAAGTGAAAAATTGCAAAAAAAAAGGCTTCCCTATAGAGGGGAAGCCCTAAAAGACAGAGAAAATTATTGAGCGTGGCGGTAGGCGCGCTCATTCATGATGGCGATGGCGCGGTCGCGGTCTATAAGTTCATCAAATTTTGATTTTGTAACGCGTTCGTTAGCAAAATACCATTCTTTTTTGGTCATGCCATCTAGGTAAACGATGGAAAGGCCGTGGCGGAGACCGTCTGACCAATTACACTCTTCTACGAGTTTACTTCCATCGATATAGTAGCGTTCCACCCCATTTTTTCGGCCTTCTTTAAAGGAGAGCTCGAGATATTTTACTCCATTTTGAAAGTAGGAAGCGGGACCGCTGAGGTAGCCATTTTGGTACGTTTCAATAGAGACAGGCTCGCCTGTTGATCCAAAGACTCGTTTTTCTCCGTGAATGGTACCGCCGGCAAAGGGTATTGAAGAATGAAGGGTGCCATTTGGATGGAAAGATTCACGAAGAGCAATGTGTCCTTCGTCGATAATTTCTTTGCCCCAGAGCCAACCATCGCTATCTCGGATGATGCGTTCGCCATATCCTTTTGTAACTCTCGATTCGCTCTCGTTGTGGAGTGTAAAGTAATCACCTTCGATGAGCTCATCATCGAGGTATTCTTCAATACAGCGAGGAGGGCCGCTTTTGTACCAGCAGGTTACTTTTACATGGTCAGGCCCAAAGAAAAGCTCCTCTTTTTCGGGAAGTCCTTTCACATCGTAGTTTACTTTTCGAACAAGAACGCCCCCTTCAAAGATATTGAGAGATTCTAAAGTTTCACTGTGAGGGTAGGTGTAGGTCGTGGAACCGTGTAAAATACCATCTTCATAAGTAGAAGTGATCGTAACCCCATTTCTCATCGTAGTGATTACCTGACCGGGGTAGTGATTGCCTTGCCACTCTTCTTGTGATACGTCATATCCATATTTGTGAATGAATCTTTGGGATACAACTTCTTGGCTGCGATCTTGTGCTGAATAATCATGGCAACCTGCTAAGCCCATAGCTAAAAGAGCCATGAGTTTATACGCTTTTTTCTTCATAGCGACCTCTATTTTTTTGTTCACTACCATGCCTGTATTTAATCTAATTTTCAACTGAAAAGTTTCTTGCGGCTATACCGAAACGACTTTTTGAAGTCGTTTCGGTATAGCATTGATTTTTGTTAAATTTCAAGTAAAGCAGTGACTTTGCTCTGAAGTTTGTTTTGCAGTTTTTCAACTGTTTCCGATTTGATTGTTTCATTTTCTTTTCGGTAATAAAAGCGTAAAGTAACGTTTTTTTCATTTTTAGAGAGCTTTTCGCCTTCATAGATTCCTATGAGCTCATAATTTGTGAGAAGGGGGGATTGGCAAGTTTTAATGGCATCATAAAGGGCGCTAAGAGGCAGCTCTTTTTTGAGGGTAAGGGTCCAGTCTCGAGACGTTCCGGGATAAAGGGGGAGAGGGGTCATTTGCTTGACGCCGGATTGAAGGCGAAGGAGCTCTTCTAACTCAACTTGGGCAAAGTAGATGGGAGTTTTGATTTCAGTATGCTTGGGATGGACTTGACCTGCGACTGCGACAAGGGTGTTATGAATATAAACTTCAGCCTGGATGTTAGGGTGAAAGCTGTCGAGGCGGGAGGGTCGAAAAGAGACCTTTTCCAAGTTCAGTGAAGTAAAAAGATTTTCGAGATGACCTTTTAGATCAAAGAAATCAACTGAACAAGAGGGGTCTTGAAAGTGAAAAGGTTTCTTCATTCCGGTTAAGGATAGGGCAAGAACGTGAGGCTCTTCAATTTTACCATCGACTCTGAAATGGATTCTTCCCACTTCGAATGCAGCGATGTTGGAGGTTTGGTGATCAAAATTCAGCTGAATCGCTTGAAGGTGTCCAGGTAGAAGAGAGGTTCGAAGAATCGATTGATCGAGGCTGCTGGGGTGAAGAACTCGAAGAAGATGGGTCTCATCGAGATCTTTTTCAATGGCAAGAGAAGCCATCTTAGGGCTAATTAAATCGCATGTGAGAAATTCAGTAAGGCCGCTTTTAAGAAGTTCCGTTCGGATTTTTCTTTCGAATAAAAATAGAGGAGAGTGGGGGATGGTGGAAAGGTGAACTCTAGGAGAGCTTTTGGGTATGTGATTATAACCGTAGATCCGTGCGACCTCTTCAATGAGATCGATTTCAGCTGAGATATCATTTCGGAAAGTCGGAACCGTTACGGAAAGTTCATCATCGAGATGTTTTTTGACGCAAAAGGAAAGCCGCTTCAAGATTTCTGAGGTTTCATTTAAGCTTATGGAAATTCCAAGAAGTTTATTTAAACGTTTTAGGCGTAAGTTTAATTTTTTGCCCTTTTGTTTTTTGATTCCCTTTTCAGCGGGCCCTCCTAGGGGTTTTGCTAAGGCGCATTCTATGAGTAATTGCGAGGCGCGACTGAGAGCGAATGCACTCATATTAGAGTCGATGCCCTTCTCAAAACGAGCAGAGGACTCGGTTCGCAATTTCAATTTTTTCATGGAGGCTCGAACTTCTATGGGATGGAATGAGGCGGCCTCAAGAAGAATCGAGGTAGTTTTATCATTGACGGCACTTTTCCCGCCGCCCATGACCCCGGCAACTGCAATAGGCGTTTCACTTGAGAAAATAAGAAGCGTCTCTTTTGGAATTTCATATTCAATTCCGTCGAGAAGGGTCATATTCAGTTTTTTCGTATTTTTTTGGATCTTTATCGACTGATTCTCAAGAGCATTGAGATCAAAAGCATGCATCGGTTGACCCAGTTCCAACATGACGTAATTTGTGATATCGACCACGTTGTTAATCGGTCGAATATTGGAAGCTAAAAGTCTTTTTTCAAGCCACTCGGGAGAGGGACCGATCGCGATGTTTTCAAATGCTTGGGCGCGGTAGTAGGGAGAAGCGATTTCATCTTCAATCTCGATTGAAATGGGAGAGGGGGTCTTTGCGGACAAGGGGTTAACTTCTCGGATATGAAGAGGGAGGTTTAAAAGAGCAGAGAGCTCGCGCGCGATGCCCAAATAGCTCATGCAGTGGCCGAGATTCGGTGTCAATGAAATATCGAAAAGGGTGTCAGCTAAAACCTCTTTCAGTTCCATTCCGATGGGCCTTCCCTCATCAAATTCCATGATCCCATCGACAGAAGAGGGAAGGCCAAGCTCTTCGGCTCCACAGAGCATGCCGAAGGATTCAACGCCGCGAAGTTTACATTTTTTTATGGTAAAAACTTTATTCTTATCATCTGTTAATTGGCTACCAACTTTAGCGAAAGCGGTTATAAGGCCTTTTCGGCAGTTTGGAGCGCCGCAGACAACCTGAAAGGTCTCTTTTTGATCACTCACTGTTGCAATGCAGAGTTTTTCGGCTTGGGGGTGTGGTTGCGTTTCGATGACCTTTGCAAAAACAACGCCTTCAAAAGAAAAGGGTGTTTTTTCGATTTTGTCCACTTCAAGACCTGCCAAGGTCAACGCGTCAGCAATTTCTTCAGGGGAAAGGGATAAAGGTAAAAACTCTTTGAGCCAATTGAGAGATACTTTCATGTTGATCAGTATAACTCAAGAATGAAATTGAAAACAAGCCTTGGAAATCTTAACAAACTATTAATTTGTTTTTTTGTTTTTTTCGCCCTATGATTCTGAAGTATCATGGGTGAAGATTCATATTGGGTAAAAAAAATTCGGAAGCTCACACAAATATTGATTGTGAGCGGTTCTTTAAATGTTGCCTTTTTGGCTACGTTAATTTATTTTGCTCTTCCTAAAAAAGAAATTTTCATTAAATCGACATCTTATCGCACTCCGCCTTTGACGACAAGTCATCTTAAAGTGCTGCAAAATTATTTTGAGACAAGTTATGAAAGCCTTTTACAGGAGCTTGAAAATGAAGAGCAGATTTTTGATGGATTTTCCTATCGAGATTTAGCCTTAAGCTGTTTGGTGAGTTTTCATGACTTTGATATTGAGCGCGCGCTTCCAGGGTTTCCTCTTCAAAAGCGGGAGATGGCTTATCTCAACAAATCGGGGGGTGAGCAGGTTGAGCTTACGCTCTTTCCAGGATTAAAAAAAGAGCATTTTGTTGCTATTTCTGACTTTGCTTCAAAAGAGAGATGGCCTCTTACAACAAAGGGGCTTTTTTTTGAATTGCAGTCTTTAAAACAACCCCCTTCCTCACTTGTCAGCTCGTTTCTATTAACGAAGGAGTTTCATGCCATTGAAATTCTCTTTAATCATCTGCCTGCACCTGTTTCGAAAGAGATTCTGCTTTCTCTTTTATTGCAAGGAAGCTGGGATCGTTTGGCCTCCTTTGTCAAGCGGCACCAAGATCTCGATGCGCTTTCACCTCTTGAAAGACGCGAGTTTTTGCTCGATTACGCTGGGGGCGGCTCTACTTATGCCGCGACACTTTTAGTGGCAACAGATCGGGATTTTGTCCAACATGAACTCGATGATGAACGGCTTGTTTCAGTGATGTCAAATCTACAAATTCTAACGGAGGAGACAGAGAGCCTCGTCAAAGAGCTTCTCTATAGTTTGCGCTCAGACAAGGTGCGTACTTTAGCCGGGGTTAAGCTTTACGCCCTTTTAGGGGAGCGCCCTCCTGAGCCCTACGATCACTTTACAACTTTAAAGCGCTTTTTACCTGAATTTTTCGATGAGATCACCCCCCAAATGGTCAATGATCAGCCCTCTCACTCTTCAAAGCGTTATCGTATTAAGGAGGGAGACACCCTCTGGCACATTTCTCGAGATTACAAGGTCTCTGTCGATGAAATATTGAAAGCCAATAACCTCAAGTCGGCATACCTCCTCCCTGTTGGGAAAGAGCTCATAATACCCAATTCTTGAAGTTGTTTCGGTATAAGTCAATTCTTACCAATTAGGAACGATAGAAAAATCAGGGCTTCTGCATCGCGGACATCGAAAAGTAAAAGCGCCTCCAGGCCATTCATATTTGCAATGATTACAGAGTAATTTAAAAAGTTTATTTTCTTTAATTGGTAGATAAAATCCATATAGATCAGAAAGTAAATAGGGAAGACGAATTGTATTTCCGTTTTCATTTGCAAGTGAAAATCCAGAGTCATTATCAATGAAATAGCTTTCATCGAGGTAGAGTTTTTCGTGGAAATAGTTTATTATGACTTCTGGAGCTTTTTCAGAAATGAGTGCAATGGTTTTTTTTAGCTCAATGTCATCCAGACTATTGCCATAAAAGCTTGTTGATAAAAATGTAAAGAATAGGATTACCCCGATTTTGTTCATAATGTCGACCTTTGAAATTAATGGATCATTTAGAAATTGCTTTCTTATTATTTTTCTTGTTGTCATCGTAATGCAGTGTTCAGGACCGGAACATACGAAACAGTCGAATAATATTTCAAGGATATTAGATCCTATTGATTCAGATTGGCTTGAGAAGTTTTATCGAGATCTCTTTTTAGATGGACCGATGATCTACACGTTACTGGGATCAAAGCCGATGTCTTGCCATGAAATTATTGACGCAAACGAGGAAGAGTGGATTCGAGCACATGAAATGTTTTTCGATGCTGTTCCCGAATCAAAGAAAGAGAAAATTAGAAAAGAGTTTTTAGAAGAAATTCAGAATTATACATTGCATGAGCACTGGATTAAGTGGAAATGCATTCGCTCACGCTTTCCAAATCAGGAGTTTTTATTTAGAGAGATTCTAAGCGAGAGTCCCCATCTTTATTTTGTTTGTGTTGTCAATACGAAGCTTGTGATTAAAATGCTTCTTCAGCATTACGATCTTTTTCGTAAAGAGCTAGGGTTTGACTTCGACCCTCTTAGCGCAGCGCTTGAATTTGAAAAAGAGGATTCGATTTTTTGGAAGAAACTCTTTGCCAATCATTTTTTACAGGGGATTCTTTACGGATTTGGGTTAGAAAACGCTTATTTCTTCTCTCAAGAAAATCAGAGAAAGGGTGAAAAGTCGATCGAATCGGTTTTTAAGCGGCGTTCACTGCCGGTAAACGATGGAATCATAGAAATTCCTCGCTTCGCTTCTTACCAAGTGGAAGAGGGGGAAGATCTTGTAATCGCTCGGTATCAAAAAGAACGAACTGAAATTCAAAAAAAGATAATCGAGAACAATTGGGTCGAACTTATTTCGGCGCTTCTTTTAGACAAGAGAGCTTCTTAGTCAACCTCGTCAATTCCACCCGGATGCCAGGGGCCGCATTTGAGAATTCGGATGAGGGCGAGATAGAAACCTTTAAAAAACCCCTTTTTTCGAAAGGCTTCTTCGGAGTAACTCGAGCAGCTCGGGTAAAAACGACAGCGCTGGCCTAGAAGGGGGCTAATACAAAATTTGTATAGTTTGATTAAGCCGATCATGATCCATTTCATTTTTCTATTTTAACCCTATGACCTCTTTTTTCTTGATCATTTTTTTTCTATTTTTATCGATGAAGTTGTTTCGGTATATAAGTCGAACCTTCTTCTTGTACAATATCCTGAATTTTGTTAGAGTACCACTACCTTTAAAGGTCTACCGTGGGGCTCACGGGATGTTAAGCCTTTGGAGAGAACGGAAAACTTTTCAACAATAATTTGTTGCAAGGTTGTTCTCTGTGAATTAGGAATCCCCTGAATTTAGTCATAGGGAGTTGTCAAACTTTTCTTATCGGTTGGCGGAAGTGGCGGAATTGGCAGACGCGCTACCTTGAGGTGGTAGTGGGAGTTATATCCCTTGGGGGTTCAAGTCCCCCTTTTCGCAAATTTTATTTTTGATTAACATGGCCTACACTATAGGAGGTGTAATGCGGTGTCTATTGTTTCTTTTTGCTCTGTCACGTCTTATTGGAGCCCCGATTTTCGATAATGTCCTTTCTCTGTCAGAGCTCGGTCAGCGGGCGAATAAGATTCCGAACTTGCTTCCTGCCGCTCGAATCACTTCAAGTCAGCCTCTTCGAACGAACGATTATCAGACACTTCAGCTCAGCCAGTCGAATCGCTCGATCATTCGTATGGGACCTTACTTGGTGAGTCAAGCAGGATCAGGCGGTGTATTTGGCAATGGGCCCGGAGTCACGTTCCCTGCTAAAGTTTTTGTTTCAACGGGAACAAATCCCTCTCTTCAAATAACAGCAGCAAATTCTGATACGCTTCTCGTCTTTGGATCTTCTGAGACGGCCACTTATACGCTTTCATCAAAACTTGGATCAGGATCGGGGCAGTCGGCTTCTTTTCAAAGTATGGATTTGACCTATACCCACCCTTCCGATATAGGAAAATGGATTCGAAACTCTTTGGTTGTTGGTAATGCTTTTTTTGACTGCCGCTACAATGACTTATCTCCAATCTTTACAGCGGATGGCGATACTCACTTGAGTGAAGTGACGATTTTTAGCGCGGCCTTCCCGATGGGAAAGACCTTTACTCCTGCTTTGGGCGCTATTCAAACATTGGATAAAGCGAATAAACTAAGAGTATCTCTAATCAATACGATTACAAATAAATTGCAGGAGTGGTTGATTTATGTAGAGCCGCCGGAGACCATGCCTGCCGGCACTCCTGAAATCGCTTTTGAGGCTTATTTTAATGGCTCCGGACCCAATTTACTCGAGTCTCAAGCTGGGGCCGATGTTCCTTTTACAGGATTTTTAAGGGCGGCTATTGTTCAAGCAGCGCCTGTTCCTTTAAAACAAGATACACGGTTTCAAAAGGCTCTGGGTCCACCAAGCGAGGTCGATCGCTGGTCTACAGCGCTTGGCATTCAAATTATAGCGGCTTCGCCCGCTTCAATGTATGTGCTTTGGCCAAAGGATTTTCGCGCGGGCGCTGTGACCAAAATTCGAAAAAACATGAAGGATAATCAATTTTTGCCTTTTTGCCCTTGGATTGCAAATTTCTTGCCTTTGATTGCCTTAGAGGATTCGGAAGCTGCAAGCGGCTTTTTCTATGCGCTTCAAGATCGGGGGGCGAGCGGATTTGGATTGGGGGTCAACCCTTTTCTAGGCTATTTCAATGTGCTTTTCGGAAAGTATCAAGCGTCAAGTATCGATGCTTATCAACAAAAAAATCGAAGTTATCCAAGCTATACACTATCTGCTTCAGCCTCTTCGATTGAAAGCGTCTATGATGCGTATCGAAGCGTGATCCCTCTTTCGGCTGAGGTGAGTTTTTTAGCCGATAGCTACACTTGGACTTATACAGTCGTCAATGGAAGTGATCCATTAATTGTTTTTCCTCGTTACAAACAGCTGGATGCGAGCTCTTCGTTACCTCAATTAAAATCTGATTTTATTGTAAAAGACCCCTTCAAAGGAGATCTTTTGGCTGTAGAGGCCGCTTCAAATAGCGTCACTTTTTCTGAGGGGCCTTCTCCTTCATTCTTAAATCAAGGCTTTATCCCAGATGGGCTGTTCTCTTCTTTTTCTCAAGATGAGACTCGAACGCTTATAGATCTTTTTCAGAAAGAGATGGCAAATTTTTCTCCTGGAATTGTTATTAATAACACCAACTTAATTTATACGATTGGACAGGTTGCATATAAATGGGCATCAACTGTGCGCTATGGAGCTTATTTAATGGGAAAAATGGGGAAAAGTGCTGCTGAAATCAAGACGCTCACTTCTCCTGTGATGACCGCTTTAAAATCCTTTTTTGAAGAGTGGATGATCAATCGTCAAAAGAAAGTACGGGATGCAAATGGGGGGAGTCTGCCGGATTCTGCAACTGCGGTGAATTTTTTTGTAGGCGATTCGACAAATCCTGCTGTCAGTGCCGATTTATCGGGAATGAATAATCAAAATCCCGGCACCAATTTTGGAAATGCTTTTTATAACGATCACCATTTACAATATGGTTATTGGCTGGGTGTTGCCGCCTATATTGTTGAATGGGACAATACCTACAATTCTTCAAACCCTTGGATTGCTACGACAAAGCTAACAGCTACGGGCGCCGGCCCCTACAAGATGAAGCGTTTTGTCGATTTATTGTGGCGGGATACGCGAAATCCCGATACGGAAGATCCTGATTTACCCTTTAATCGTCACGGAAACATATGGGAGGGGCATAGCACAGCTCTTGGGATCGTTCCGACGCTTGCTCAGACCAATGGACGCAATCAAGAGAGTTTGGCAGAAGATTTCAACTGCTGGCTTCAAGCCTATTTTTATGCGAGCGAGGTGTTAAAGTCGACAGGGTTGACATCGGATGATTTAAAAGGATTTGACACGTTGGTCGATTTTTGTGAGCTAGGATTAAGGCTTGCGGCAACGGGCGGAAATGTCTACTACAATACACCTAATTGGCCTTATGCCAATCGTCCGGGCTTGAATTTCAATGTCGCAATTGCCAATATCTGGGATAGCTTAGTCGATATGAATACTTTTTTCCCTCCTGGAACGCCGCCGTGCAAGATTTCAGCAGAAGATATGGTCTTCTCTCAAAGTCGACTCAATGCCTTCTTTGAGAATTATCTCGAGGATGAAAAACAAGTGGTCGATCAACTATGAAAAAATTTTTTCTCTCTTTTTTTTTATCGCTTTCTATTTTGAGAGGTGCCTCTTGCCTTGATTTCCATAACTATTCAAAGCTTTGGCTTGGGCCTCAATTTTTCCACCTTCATTTGGGTGTCGAGGAGCTCAATACTTACAAAGGGTATTTAGGAGGGGCTGCCGCCGGGTTTGAAAGAAAGTATATTTGGGATCTCTATGTCAATCTCAACGGTTCCTACGCTTTAGGCAATCTTTCAGGAAATGGAGGTCGAAGCCGCTATATTCATGATGAATATGTTGAAGGACTCTTTGGTTTAAGCATTCCTTTAAGTTGCCAATGTAATTGGGTCCTGACCCCTTATCTTGGATATGGATTTACCTTTGTCGATCACCATTTATCCGCTCCAAACTTGTCTTCTTTAAAGTTCCGTTACTCAAAATACTATCTGCCTATCGGATTCATCCTTGATTATACACCTTTCGATTTTTGGAATATCGGCTTGGATTTTAAGTGGATGCCTCAGATCGATCCTCTTCTTAAGATCGTTGAGCTTTCAGGGGGAAGATGGGAATTGGCTCATAAGCAAGGCTATATGGTTAAACTTCCGCTTTCGTTTGAGCTGTATGAAAAAAATCAGACCTTTTGGAGTCTGACTTTAACACCTTTTTGGCGCTGGACTAAGGATGGCTCAACTCAAGCTGTAACAAACAATGGAACTCCTTTAGATATCGTAGAAAATCTCTATATCTATTGGGGGGCTCAAGCCGCTTTTGCCATTCATTTTTAGGCTCTATACCGAAACGACTTCAAAGTTTTTGGGTAGCTGGATCTCTTCGATTTCACTAAATTTGCGCGCATTTACTAAACGTGTAATCAACACTTTCTCTTGAGGGGTTGAATCGATTGAGCATAAAGAATACTCCCCCTCGTGCTTGAGAAGTTTTAGATAAAAGCTCCACTTTAAAGCTAAAAGGTTTGAGCATCGGCCTAAATATTTGAGATAAGAGCTAAGGAGAAGATAGAGATCTTTACTGGGCTTCTGGGGGAGTTGGGTTTTCAAAATCATTTTAAAAAATTCAAAGGAAAGGCTCATTTTCTCCCAACTCTCTCTGATAGGCAAATGAAGATCTAGAAGCGTTCCGTCTCGATACTGAAAGAGTTCACCCCGGCCGGGCTGAAGATTGTAGTCACCCTTTGATAGAGGGCTGATTAAATTTAATTGAATTAGGTTTTTTTTTGAGGGGGCGTATGCGATAAAAGAGAGAAGACCCTCTTCTTTGGTCAAGAGGGTGCAAACTTTTTTTTCTTTAAGGATATCGATTTTTTTTAGAAGGATGCCTTCAACTTTTATCGGTTTCACTATGACAAAAAGCCTTGTATTTGATACACTTCATGAGTTATTAGCACCGATAGCTCAATTGGATAGAGTACCTGGCTTCGGACCAGGTGGTTGGAGGTTCGAGTCCTCTTCGGTGCATAAACGTTCCTATCTATTAAGTATGAGGAAAATATGTCAGATGTCAACATTGGTGATGAAGCGTATCGCCTTTCTATTTTTGGACACAATGTCGAAGTTACGAAGCCTATTCGTGAATATATTGTTGAAAAACTTCACAAGATTGAGCATTTCACGGATCTTTTGATCGATGTTATGGTCAGGCTTGATGTGCAAAAACTTGATCATAAATGTGAACTTGTTTTGAAGTTTTCTCACTTCAAGGTCGTAACTCATGCCGATACAACGGATATGTATGCATCGATTGATAAGGCTTTTGTTAAACTGCAAGCCAAACTTCGTCGATGGAAAGGCCGTATTCAGTCCCATCATGCGAAAATCCCTCAACAACCGACTATCGAAAAAGTTTCTGTTAACGTCTTCGAATCAGAGGAAGAAGCTTTAGAGGAGATCAATGATCAAATTGAGGAGCAGAACCTCAACTCATTTTTAAATGAATTGCCGAAGATTGCAAAGAGTAAATCAATCCCTTTAAAGATGCTTCGAACAGATGAAGCGATCATGAAAATGGAACTCTCTCATGATCATTTTATGCTTTATCGCTGCGAAGAGGATCAAAAATTAAAGGTGATCTATCGACGCCGTGACGGGAGTTATGGGGTCATTGCTGCAGAGGAAAGCGCTGTTTCCTGAAGAGCGCGTACGCCAAAAATTGCTGCGTGAGATGATTAACGAGAAGGGCTATTGCTCTTCTCATATTTTAGTCGAAAGAGGGCTGAATCAGTTACCTCACTTGGCGATGAGGGCCTCGCTTCCTGATAGACGTTTTGATCTTCTTGCATATGAAAATAAATCGTTAAACCCTCTTCTTCTTGTTGAGTGTAAGGCCTGTAAGCTTAGCGAGCGTGTGCTTGAGCAGGTATTAGGCTATAATCATTTTGTTGGAGCACCTTTTTTTGCCCTATCGAATAGCAAGCAGGTGATCACATTTTGGCAGGAGAAGGGAGAGTTAAAATACCTCCAAAAATTGCCCTCATATGATGAGCTTATTACCCTCAAAAATTCTATATCTAAAAAAACTCACTTCAGCTGCTAAAGACTTCCTAAGCAAACATCCAAATGGACAGGTCATTGTATGGGGCGATTTGAAGCAAGATGAAGAGCGGATTTGGTTTCCGGAGACTTTTGAAGAATTTAAAGCGCTTGTTTGGCGTCATATTTTAATTCCATTTGAGGTCGGGCAAAATGCGGATGAAATCAAAGATTTTATTGAAGGCGCCCAGCTTGTCCTTCATGAATTTAGCGATTTTAAAATCAAAAAAATAGAAAATCTCTTAAGTCACCTCGCTCACTTTCAATCGTTTCAAGAAGGTCGAGCTTTCAAGGGAGCTTTCAAGGGAAAAAGAGCCGTTATTTGTGGAGCAGGCCCTTCAATTGAAACAATTGAAAGAGTCTTAAAGCAGGGAGACCTTCTCTTAGCAGCGGGTTCAGGGATTAAACTTCTTGTAGATCGGGGGATTTCCCCTGATTTTGGTGTGATTATCGATCCTGAGCCATATAGTGAAAACTATTTAAAAACTTGCGATATTCCTTGTTTTTTTCAGCCGCGCACCTCTTCGAAAATATTAAAAACAATGACAAGGCCTCCAATTTTCATGGGATCGGGGGATGAATTTCCTCTAGAAGATGCCTTACTTTGTTCGAGCGGTATCGAGCCTTATTTTTTCAATGCGGGTTGGAATGCTGCGACGTTTGCTTATGCCATTGCTCAATTTTTAGGATGTGAAGAGATTGTCCAAGTGGGAGTGGACCTTAAAGAAAAGAGAAAAGATTTCAGACAAGCAAAAATCTGGTATGAGGAATTTCAAAACAACGACTCCCTTTTAAAGGCAAATGAGTCTGAAATTTTGGTGAAAACGCCCTTTCATTTGTCAGAAGAAATTGCAGAGTTAAAAAAAGCTTTATCTGAGGAGAATCCTTATTTGAGAGAAGCGGAATTGATCTGTCTAAAACTCTATGATTTACTGCTCATTCCTCTTTGGCAAGTTTTTCAACCTCTATTTGAAGGAAGGGAGGGGGAAGATTTCAATTTGCACCGCCACCTCTTTTTTCAGCAGGTCGTTCAGGAGTATTCAGATGCATTCTTATCTTGAAAAGCGCTATCCACAGCTTTTTTTTCTCTTGCAGATGGCAGGTAAATCTCCTCAATTAATGAGATTTAAAAATGTTCATAAAAACTTAAATAATCTCGATGCTCTTTATCTTTTTGGATTAGATCAAGGAGAGCTCTACTTAGAGCTCAAGCCTTGGTTAGAGGAGGACAAAAAACGCCGCCTCATCATTGTTTTACCGGATTTAGCGGTTTTAGCAGGGTTAGAGAATCACCCTCTAATAATCGATCCCCAAGTGGAGTTAAGAGGCGCGTTTGAGAATGCATCTCTACAGACTTTATCGTATGATTTGGCTTTCGCCTTTCCATTTAAACGTATCGAGGTGATCTCTTTAGAAAAAACAGCTAAATCCCGCCGTTTTACTTACTTGATTAAGCGAGCGACAACACTTTCTCAAGCTCTTTTTAACGAAGAATACCTCTACCATGGGATTGTTCAAAATTTAGTCTCTAATTTTAAAAAATTAGAGGGCTGTTTCTATGTGAATAACCAAGAAGGGGCATTTAAGGGAATCCCGGCAATTTGTTGCGGGGCAGGACCAAGTTTAGATGAGCTCATTTTACAATTAAAAAAATGCCAAAATCAAACCCTTATTATTGCTGGGGGCTCTGCAATTACAGCTTTGACTAATCGAGGCATAGAGCCTCACATCGGGATGGCGATTGATCCCAATTTTGAAGAGTATGAGCGATTAAAAGAGAATCGCGCGAATCAGATGCCCCTAATTTTTGGGGGGCGGCTTAATCACCGTGTCCTCGAGCAGTTTCAAGGTCCAAAGGGCTATTTTCGCTCGTTTACAGGCGGGCCGATTGAACATTGGATAGAAGAGCAAATTGGGTTGAAAGAGGGCCCCATTAGTGAGGTAATCAATTTCGATGCACTCTCCATCACAACCTCGTCGATTAGTCTTGCAGCCTTTCTCGGATGCTCACCGATCTATTTAGCTGGAATCGATCTTGCCTATACCAATTTAAATCGATACGCGAAGGGGGTCATGAAAACAAGCTCAGTTGAGCTAAAGCGGTTAAAGGATGACTCTCGCGTTAGTGAATCTTACCTCTATCGCTTAGGATTAGAGAAAAAGAGAGTTCATACAAATGTCAAGTGGGTCATGGAGAAAAATTGGGTCGATGCCTTTTCGAAAAATCATAAAAAGATAGAGATGATCAATCTCTCAAAGAAGGGTTTGGGATTTAAAAACGTGCCTCAAGGTGAACTTCGAAGGCATCCTGAAAGAGGTGACTTAAAAGGCTATGTGAAAGAAATTCTTTTGAGTCGAAAGCTTCAAAATCTCAAGATGGATGAAGCCCTTCAAGATCTTCGCAAGAGCTTTCAAAGGGCATCTGAATTGGTTTTAAAAATGGAAGAAGATCAAAAGAGAGCCTTTCTCTATGAAATGGACCTCGAAGACGAGCTTTGTTATTCTCTCGCCCTTCAAAATTATCAAAAACGGCTTGAATATAAACTAAAACTCGAAGGAGTTGATACCGATCCAAAAAGCCATCCTGATTATTATCCCGCGTTAAAAAAAGTAATTTCCGACTACTTGCAAATTTTTGACAAAAATGATTCAGAGAGCCAATAGTAGAAAGAAAACAAGCGGAGATTACGTGAATAGTGATCATTGGCATTATCGCAAGAAAGAAGAAGAATTTGGCTCTTTTAACTTAGAAGAGATGAGAAAAAAAATCGATGAAGGGGAGATCAATGATGAGACTTTTGTTAGACATAGCCAAGACCCGGATTGGAAGCAGGTAAAAGAGATCAAAGAGCTCAATATCGAATTTCTCGATACGACACCACCGATTACAAAGCCTGAGCTTGAAGAGCATAATTTAAAGTCAGAAGAGAGAGAGAAAAAGTGGACAAGACCCTTTATCCGTTTTTTTGCCCGTATGATGGACTATTCGCTTTTTTATCTTCTTTTGTGGTGCTTCGCTTATTTTTTCAATCAGCCTTTATTTCTACTTCACCCCCTTTTTTTTCTAACAATCATAACATTTATTTTTGTCTTTATCGAAGCGCTATTCTTCTCTATCATTGGAACCACGCCGGGAAAGTGGTTTTTGAAAACCACAGTTCGAAAAGAAAATGGGAAAAAACCGAGTTATCGCGAGGCTCTTGCTCGAGCTTTAAGTGTTTGGGGGCTGGGGTTTGGCGGGGGTCTTCCCATCATTTGTATCATCACAGGAATCGTTGCGAATATCAAGCTTTCGAACACGGGGTTAACAACCTGGGATCGCCACTATCAGTTTAGCGTTACCCACAAGCGACTGGGATTTTTCCGGACCTTCTTGACTGTTTTGTATTTTATTTTTTTTATAGCTCTACTCAACGGCGATCTCAATATTTGGAGCCGGCTAGCTATCGGAACCAGCCTGTAGAGATAGCAAAAACGATGAATGCTAAACAGCATGCAGCCCACCTTTTTTTCTTTTTTCCATGCATTTTCAAATGACTTGAACATCTTAACTAACATGAACCCAATAAAAGGTGTTAAGATCATGAGGCCGGAGAGTCGGTTGACATCCTCCCAACTGCTAAAGCAAGTGGAATTCCCTATTCTTACGTTTAGGGTTCCTAATTCTCAGACCGTAGCTTTCGGTTCCATTAGGAACGGGAAGTCTTACACAGTCTCCAAAGGCTTAACATCCCACGAGCCCCGTGGTAGACCTAAAAAGGTGAATGTAGTTTAACAGATTATGGAAAAAACAAAAATACGAAACAAAAATTTAAGACGCTCTCATCCCACCCCTAAAGAGGTGGGTTTTCCCGCGGGCAGTCATAAAAAACCATTTCCAATTTAATTCCATAGAAAAACCTAAGTGCCTAATATTTAGAATGATAATATTTATTCCTCGATCAGAATTTATCATTAATATTTAAATTCGTTTTGGAGTATAATACTTGAAGCGATGGAAAAAAAAACCCTTTTTTATATCCTATTGGCTTTTTTAGGCTCTTCTTTTGTGGGGCTGGCTCCTCTATTTGTTCGCTGCAGCGGAATTGGGCCTGTAGGTGCGGGTTTTTACAGGATTTGTCTCTCGTTGCCTTTTCTCTTTCTTTGGATGAAAAGAGGAAAGAGAGTCGAGCTTTTAGGGAGGGATTGGGTCAAATTGGCTCTCTATGGGGGGCTTTTTGCGCTAGATCTATCTCTTTGGAATCTCTCCTTAAGCTATACATCGGTTGCAAACGCTTCGCTTTTTAATAATTTTGCTGCCTTTGTGGTGCCTCTTTTACTTTTTATTTTTTATAAAGAGCTTCCAACAAGTCGTTATTTGCAAGGGGGAGTTTTAGCCTTATTGGGCTCTTTTTTGCTTATGAAAGGCTCTTTAAATTTTTCTATCTCCTCTTTGTTTGGCGACTCTTTAGCCCTTTTATCCGCGGTTGCTTATGGGGGCTATCTGATTATCATTAAAGAGCTTCGCAGCAAGCTCTCTTCAGGGCATATTCTTTTTTTTGGGGGGATTTTTGCTCTTGCTGCTCTTTTTACAATCGCCATCGTAAAAGGAGAGAGCTTGAGGATTGCTACGACTCGAGAGTTTTTTCTTCTTTTTGCTTTTGCTCTATTTGCTCAGCTCTTGGGTCAAGGGTTGATCGCCTATTCTATGGGAAGGCTCTCTTCAAAGGTTGTAGGGCTTGTTCTTTTGACTCAGCCAATAGTATCTACTCTGCTAGCTTATTTTCTTTTAGGAGAGAGCGTGGCTCTTTCGGCTCTTTTTGGAGGGGCTCTTATTTTGACGAGTCTTTTTTGGGCTCAGGAGAGGAAAGGTCTTGATACTGCTTGAGTTTGTTGCGTAGTGTTCGGACATGGATCCCTAAAGATTTAGCGGTCTTAGTACGATTATAATGATGATAGGTGAGTGTTTTTTCGATATACCACCTCTCAAGTTCGTAAAGCGTCAGAGAGCTCTTGAATAAAGAGGGAAAGGAGAGGGTCCTCTTGATTGGAAGGTGCTCGGGCAGGATCAAATGACTTTTATCGAGAACAACGACATGTTCAATGAGATTTGACAGCTCTCGAATATTTCCGGGGAAGTCATATTCTAAAAGTTTATCTATCGCGCCGCAAGAGAGTTCTTTTTCATCTTTTTGATTTTTTAAGCAGGCTTTTTTTAAAAAGGCCTTCGCAAGAGGAATGATATCTTCTTTGCGCTCACGTAAGGGGGGAAGCTCTAAGGGGACAACATTTAGCCTATAGTAAAGATCTTCTCGGAACTCGCCGCCTGTGATCATCTTCTCTAAATTTCGATTCGATGTCGAGATCAGGCGGACATCGACTTTTTTTGTTTGGGTATTCCCAAGTCTTTCAAATTCACCCTCTTGAGCGGCCCTTAAAAGTTTTGCCTGAAGAGAGAGGGGGATTTCTGAAATCTCATCAAGGAGCAGGGTTCCTTTATCCGCAAGCTCAAATCGGCCCAATCTTCTCGAAATTGCTCCTGTAAAGGCGCCTTTTTCATGGCCAAAAAATTCCGCTTCAATCAAACTTTCAGGAATCGCAGCGCAGTTAACCTTTAAGTAGGGAGCTTTTTTGCGAGGAGAATTCTTATGAATGTAAGATGCAATCACTTCTTTACCGGTTCCTGACTCGCCGGTGATAAACACATTGGCATGGCTGTTTGCAATTTTTTTCGCATCTTGTAAAAAATTTTGCATCACTTTGCTTGTAGCGATAAGATCTGTTTGATGAGACTTTAATTCATCAATGGCATTGATAAGAGAGGTGTCCATTGTTTTTGCGAAGAGATCTAAAAGCAAAAGAAGAGCATGAGGCGCTTTTTGCTCAAAGGAGTGCATCGATCCATCATAATGGGTTTTGTCGACTAAAATAAGGTCGACTTCATCTTTTTCAAGATATTTAAGGGCATCTGAAGTATCACTTAAGATGTGAACATCGATTTTTTGCTCTTTAAGGTGGGCAAGAAGAAGATGGGACCTCCTGTCAGGAGAGCTAATAATTAAGGCTTTAGGTGCAGACATCGTTATTATTTTATTTTTATTTCTAATTAAAGGAATATAATGAAACACCATTTTTTGCAATTAAACTATTTTATTATCTTTGGGTTATTTTTAATTAGTTGCCAAGGGTGGGAGCGCACTGAAAAAGATCGCATCAAGAAGGTCAATGAGGTTTCAAGTCGAGTTTATCGCTATCATTTTGAGCGATATGCTGAGGAAACTCCTTTACTGCATCGAATACGTGAACGCTATCCATTTGAAGAAAAGATGATTGGGCTCATCCCGAAAATTACCAAAGAACATTTTCGTTGCAGGGGAAGTAGCCATAACCCGATACAAATCAAAAAAAATCAACAGGGAAACGCGTATTCTCTAGTTGACTGCGGTGGCATTGAGCAGCATAGCCTTCCTGTCGAGGAAAATAGCGAAAAGATTTACCCAATCTTGATCGATCTTTTAAATAATGTTCAAAAAGAGACGAATCGACGCGTCATTGTGACTTGTGGACATCGCTGCCCGATTCATAATGCCTATAGTGATCAACGAGGAAAAAATTTGAAGTCAAAGCATTTAATTGGTGCTGAAGTAGACTTCTACGTTCAAGGATATGAGGAATCTCCAAGGGAGATTATTGATATTCTTCTTGAATATGATAAGGATCAAGAATACGGCTTGTTTTATTATGCTTTAATTGATGGAGTTGCCACTTGGCAAAATAAGGAAGTGAGATTTTCTCTTTTTCAGAAAAATCAAGGCCGTGATTTTGATAATCGACATCCCTACTCTTATATTACCATTGAGCTTCTCTACGACCGAAGTGAAAACAAGCGTGTCTATTACACATGGCATCGTTCATTTAATGGATACTTGAGATGGTAGGAATATGGGTGTAGGGAAAGTTAATAGAAGCTTTGAGTTGAGGGTGATTGGGATCGCAGATCAGGATGGGTTTTATTTTTGCCAAATGAAGAGCGTTTAGGCCTTTTAGGGTATCTTCAAATCCAATGGTTTTGTTCGCTTCTATAGAAAAGGCTTCAAGCGCCTTTAGATAGCCATCGGGATGAGGTTTAGGAGATTCATAATCCTCACGGGTAAACCAATAAGGAATTTTCTGAAGAGTGGGATTTTTTTTTACAATTTTGTCGATGGAGGATTTTAAAGAGTTTGTCACAACTCCAAATTTTTTTTTGTGATTTAAAAGTTCATTCAAAAAATCTTCAATCCCAGGCATTAAAGGAACAGAGACCTTTTGAAGAAGCGTCTCGTAGTGGCTGTTTTTTCTTTTTCGAATGCCTTCCCAATCTCTATTGAGAAGAGGGAATTCACGATATAGAGCTTCGCGGTGTTGATCTCGATGAGCATAATTGCAGTAAAGATTGAAGTCCCAGCTTAGAGAATAACCCATTTTTTGAAGCGTGGACTTATAGGCTTCAAAATGGAGAGGTTCCGTGTTGACGAGCAGACCATCGAAGTCAAAAAGAAAGAGGTCATAATTTTGAAAAATCATATACCGATGACTGGACTCGAACCAGCACCTGATTGCTCAGAGTAGATTTTGAGTCTACCGCGTCTACCAATTCCACCACATCGGCAAAAGATAGCAATTTTACATAGAACCCCATTTGAAATCAAGAGGAGTAGATCACTTTTTTGAGAAAAAGCCCCTGAGGAGAGGCGCTTTTCCCAGCGAGCTTCCGATCTTTACCGGTAAAAATGAGATCGAGGTTTTCAATCGATATTTTCCCTTTTGCGATATCAAGAAGCGTTCCGACAATATTGCGCACCATTTTGTACAGGAATCCATTTCCCTCAATCTCGATCATAAGCCCATCCGTATCTTCGATGATATCGAGTCTATAAATCGTTCGAATTGCATTTTTTCGTGGGTGTTTGATCGTCGATTCATTTGTAAAAGAGGTAAAGTCATGAGTGCCAATAAAACGTTTAGAGGCTTGCATAAAGAGTTCTTTATCAAAGCGTCCTCGAACATGATAGCTTGTTAGGCGCAGGAATGGGGGGCGAACGGGACTTGTAAAGAGGTGATAGGTGTAAATTTTTCTTTTTGCTGAAAAGCGAGCGTGAAAATCATCTGAAACGAGTTCTAAAGTGTGGATGCGGATACATTTTGGAAGAATACCGTTTAAAGAGTATTGGACTTTTTTTTCCTCTAAAGGCTTTGGAGCATCAAAATGCGCAATTTGGGCATGAGCATGGACCCCTTGATCTGTTCGGCCCGATCCAATGACTTTTACATCCGATCCAAGACAGGTCTTTAAAGCAGCCTCTATTGAGGCCTGAATAGTAGGAGTATTTGGTTGGATTTGCCATCCTCCATAAGAGGTTCCGTCGTATGAAATGGTTAATTTATAGCGGGGCATAATAAAAATTCAACCAGGTGAAGATCTTGAGGGGTTGTGATTTTAATATTGATGTTAAGGCTAAGTGTCAGTTTGACATTCCGGCCTAGAAGTTCGACTAAAGAAAGATCATCAGTAACGGTAAGGTTTTGCTCTTTTGCTTTTGAAAAGCCCTTTAATAGAAGATCTTTTGAAATCAGTTGGGGGGTATAAATTTCAAAAAGGTGATCTCGATCGAGGGTTTTGGTGACAATACCAAGAGCATCCCCTTTTTTGATTGTATTTTTCGAACGAGATGCGAGGGCCGCTGCTCGATATTTAAAGGCATCCCTCCTTAGATTTTCTAAGTCATCGAGGTGAATAAAAGGGCGCGCTGCATCGTGAATCAGAACAAAATCACTACTTATGTTTTGAATTCCATTGTAGACAGAATCTTGCCGCCTTTCACCGGGAGGAGCAAAACGGGCGCCTTCAAAGTGAAAGTGATATTTTTCTTTTGAGACAACGACAATATCATCAATCCAAGGGATGCCCTTGAAAAAGTCAAAAGAGTGCTTAGCAACAAGCTTCGGGCCAAGAGGATGAAACACTTTTGGAGTCGAAGACTTAAATCGTGTTCCGTTTCCTCCAGCAAGAAGAAGGGCAGTGATAGTTGGGTTGATGGCAGTCATAACTGCCATCGATTATAAAGAATAGAGCTCTTTTATGAAAGGTGGTTATTAATGAGTTTTGTCATTTCAAACATATTAACTGTTTTTTTACCGCCAAAAACTTTTTTTAGTTTTTCGTCTGCAATGATGTTACGACGGTTCTCCGGATCTTGACGGTCATGCTTTTTAATATAAGCCCAAATCTTCTTTGTCACTTCAGTTCTCGGCATAGGTCCTTTACCAACAACAGCTGACAGATCATCGCTGAGCTTCATAGGCTGCATAAATTTGGAATTCGTTTTCTTAGTCGCCATATTTTTTCTCCTTAGTTGATGACTAACCTTAGGTTTTTGTAGTCCCAAGGGAATTATAAGTCAAAGCAAAATGCAATGTTCCCCATTATACGTAAGTTGGCAGCAAAATGTCTAGTGCTCTACTGGATTGATTTTCAGGGGAATGCAAAAAAGTTAAGAATTGACGAAAAACACGTTAATAAATTATCAGTTTTTTAATTAAATTGGAGTGAATATGATCAAAGAGAGATATGGGTTTAGCGGGCAAATAATAGCTGATAATTAACAATTTATAGAAGAAATTGAATCATTTTTTTCCTGTGTTAAACAAGGGGAGGTTGGGAGGCTTTATCTCACATCAAAGTTTTCTGAAAATCTTGGATTTTTTATGACTGCCCGCGAAAAAACCCATGGTTTTAATCGTGGGCAGTCATAAATCTGTAGAAATTAAGTTGTATTTTAGGGCCTCACATGGCAACGTTATTTTCCATGAGCAAGCAATTAGCCCCTCTAAAAAAGCGATCTTTTTCGCGATTCGATACTGAAAAGCTAAAAAGCGCAATCTCAGCGTTAAAACAGAAAGAGAGCCTCGAAGAAAAGGAACAATTTTTTGATCCTCTTTTTTCAGAGTTTTTTCACGATCACCTGGCTCTGGCCTTTTGTATAAACCACCTGCCGATAAAAGCGCGGCTTTTGCTCAAATCCTTACTCTTGATCGATCAAAAGCATCTTCTTTCTACAAGTTCTTATGAAGGAGACATTGAAGAAGCACTTATAAAGCTCGTTAAGCAGCTGGAGCCGATCGAAAAATTTTATGAAGACCAGGGGGGGGTGATCGGTTACCAAGTCAAAGTTTATGAAATGATACGGGACCGGAGTTCCTTTGAGGAAAAAGCTCATTATCATCCGCCTCCTTTTCAGGATATCTCTTTCTTAAATCCAAAAACAGAGGAGTTGATCAATGAAGGGCTTTTGCACATGCCGGAGCTTGCTGAAATTTATCCTGTTGGAGGTGCAGCAGATCGATTAGGACTCGTTGAGAAGGACTCTGGAGAAAACTTGCCTGCAGCCAGACTTGATTTTCTCGAATCTAATCTCTTAGAAAGGTTGATACGCGACTTAGTGGCGCGTGAATATCTTTATTATAAAAAATTTGGCAAGCAATTAATGACGCCTGTTGTTCTGATGACCTCAAAAGTTAAAGACGGCGATCATCATGTCCGAGAAATTTGTGAGAAAAATCATTGGTTTAATCGACCAAAAACAAGTTTCAAAATTTTTTGTCAGCCGCTTATCCCAACTTTTGATATCGAGGGGAAGTGGTGTTTAAAAGCCCCCTTTTCGCTTCTTTTAAAGCCCGGAGGCCATGGCGTTCTTTGGCGTTTAGCAGAACTTAAAGGCGTCTATCAATTTTTAAGCGATCAAGGACGAAAAAAGGCTTTAATCCGACAAATAAACAATCCCATTGCAGGGGTTGATTATGGACTTTTAGCCTTTACAGGGTATGGATTTAAGCATAATCGCGTTTTTGGGTTTGCCTCATGTCCAAGACGAGTTAGAGCCAATGAGGGAATGAATGTCACTTGCGAGAAAAAATTAGGGTCTGACTCAGAATTTGCCCTAACAAATGTAGAATATTGTGAATTTTCCTATCATGGAATCGAGGACAAACCTTTAGAGCAAGGGGGAGAGTTTTCGAAATTTCCTTCCAATACCAATATTCTTTTTGCAGATTTAGAGGCTCTAAAAAAAGCGCAAAAAAAGAATCCTTTTCCGGGAAGTATTCTGAACTTTCGATCGGATCAGATTTTTGATGGCCTGAAATATGTAGATGAAAAGGTTGCAAGAATTGAAACAACCATGCAAAACATTGCCGATAGCTTTGTTTCAAGAAGTAAAAAAAAGTCCGATCTTCTCTCTTATCTAACTTTTAATCAAAGACGAAAAACCATTTCAGTTACAAAGAGAAAAATGACAAAGAAAGATTTTTTTGAAACGCCTCAAAGCTGTCTTTATGATTTTTTACAAAATGGCTATGATCTACTTAAAGACCATTGTGGTTTTATCCTCCCGCCAAGACAAAGCCAGGAAGATTTTATCGAAAACGGCCCCGATTTTCTCTTGAATTATCATCCGGCACTGGGTCCTCTCTACACCTCGATTGCAAAAAAAATAAGCAAGGGAGAGATTAAAAAAGGGAGTGAAATGGTTTTAGAAATAGCCGAACTATCCATGCAAAATTTTCAATTGGACGGAAGCTTTGTTGTTCTTTGCCGTTGCCCTCTTGGCCATCTCGATCAAGAGCAAAAGCTCCATTTTTCAGAGCGCGCCCCCCGATGCACTTTAAAAAATGTGACCGTTAAGAACAAGGGATATAGCAAGCTTGAACAAAAAACACTACTGGACTCTCCTCATCCTCGAAAAGAGTCTTTAACCCTCATTCTCAATGAGAACAGCCATTTTATTGCAAGCGATCTTCACTTCACAGAACCTGCAATCATAGAGGTTCCCCCTAATACAATTGTAAGAGCCCTGAAAAAAAACGACAAACTTAATTTTCAAACTACGAAGCTATCCAAAGTCCTTGGTTGAGGTTGGATTTTTCTTTGTGCATTATTGATGGCTTGTTATTTTTTTTATTATTATGAACAAGTAGAGCATTTTTCTTCACTGGTACATTTGCTTTTGAAAAACACATCTGCTTTATGGCTGCATCTATAAGATATAGGATGGCAAAGAGAATAAGGAGAGCTAAAAAAAATAAAATGATTACGGTGGCAACAACGATGAGGACGGGCTGGGTTGATGCGGCATCAAACATAGGCGTTAAAAGCTCGCCTGCGGCCGGGCCTGCTTTGCTAAATAGATCTGAAATAGAATTGTTTAAACCTTCGAACATTTGATCCCCCTAATTTTTTTTGCACATTGTATAGTATTTTATTTTTATGTAAAGAAAAAGATTGTTTTGCGTAAAGAATTATAAAGGACTTGCAAGATTGCATTTCCAGGCAGAGCAAGTTATACTCGTGAATTCTAAATTATATAGGGAGCTGAAAAATGAATGAAGAGATTCGATCTAGTTTAAGTGATCTCGAAAAGAGGTTGGGTGATCTATGGAGGTTTCTTTGACCTGGATGTAAAGAGAGACACTCTTCAAAAGCTCGAAAATGAGATGGAACAAGTCTCTTTTTGGGATGACAATCAGGCTGCACAAAAGACAATTACAATAGCTAATGAGCTAAAGGGATGGATTGAGCCTTATGATGAACTCAATAAACGTTTTTTAAGCTTAGCAGAATTTTTTAAGGAACTCGATAAAGAGTCTGATCCCGAATTCTTCTCAGAGCTAGAGGTTGAGTTGAGCGCAATCGAGGAGGGGCTTTCAGACCTTGAGATAAAAAAAATGCTTTCCGGAGAACTCGATAATAAAAATTGTTATTTGAGCATTAATTCTGGAGCCGGGGGTACGGAAGCTTGTGATTGGGCAGAGATGCTTGCGCGTATGTATGAGCGGTGGGCCCAAAGAAAAAAGTATAAAATTGAAGTGATCGATCGCGTTTCAGGAGACGTTGCGGGCATAAAGAGCGTGACTTATAAGTTCAATGGACCTTTTGCTTATGGCTATGCTAAAGCGGAAAAGGGGGTGCATCGCTTAGTTCGAATCTCCCCATTTGATAGTCAAGCTAGACGCCACACGAGTTTTGCTTCTGTGGATGTGAGCCCTGATATCGAAGATGATATCGAGATTGAGATCAAACCCGACGATGTCAGAATCGATACCTTTCGATCGTCTGGGGCTGGAGGACAGCATGTCAATGTCACCGATTCTGCAGTTCGCTTGACTCATATTCCGACAAATATTGTCGTAACGTGTCAAAAAGAGCGCTCTCAGCTTCAAAATAAGGAAACCTGTTTTCAAATGTTGAAATCAAAACTTTACGAGCAAAAGGTTTTAGAGCGGGAGGCCGCCCTTAAAAAAATGGAAGGGGAGAAAAAAGAGATTGCATGGGGATCGCAAATCCGCAATTATATCTTTCATCCTTATTCATTAGTGAAAGACACGCGAACCAAGTATGAGGAAGGGCATGTTCAGAAGGTAATGGATGGCGATCTTGACCCTTTTATTAATGCATACTTAAAGGAATTTGGATAATGGCATTTATCGAAGAAAAAGAGTTTGACATTCGCTACTCAAAGCTTCAAGACGAAGCAAAATTAAGTCAATGGCTTGAAGACCCGGCAACCCTTCGCTGGTTTCCTCAATCAAGCATGGAAGAGTTAGCGCCTATGGTGCGCAATTGGGTTGGGTTTTCTCGATTTCGAGCTTCTCTAACAGCTACTTACAAAGAGGAAGTTATTGGGATTGCGACCCTTTTTCTTATGCCTTATCGAAAGGTTGCTCATATGGCGATGCCTTATTTTGTCGTGGATCCAAAGTTTCGGAGAAAGCAAGTCGGGCACTCTTTGATTAAAAACATTAAACATCTAGCCAAAACGCGATTTAATTTAGAGTCTCTTTTTTTAGACCTCTATGAGGGATGTCCGGCGATCGAATTTTTGCTCAAACAAGGTTTTACTATCGTAGCTGAGCAGGACAATTTTGTTCATCTCGATGGGAAAGAGTATAAACGCGCGATTATGGAGGTAAGGCTATGAGTCAAGAGTTGACTTTTCGATTAACAAAAGAAGAGGATGCTCCGCTTTTAAAATCTTGGCTGCTCTCTCCGGGGGTCCTCAACTGGTTTCCTCTTGTAACCGATAGAGAGATTGATGATTCGATTCGTTTTTGGATGACCTTTCTTGATAAAAAATGTTCTATAACTACTTGTCTTGGAAACACACCTGTTGGGATGAGCAATCTCTATCTTCAAAATTATGAAAAGGTCAAACATCAGACCCTTTTTGTTATTTGTGGAAACCCCGAATATTACAATCGTGGATATGGGGCAGCTCTTTTAAAATATATGATCCAACTTGCTGAAAAAGAGTTTGGTATTACGCTTTTACATCTCGAAGTGTATGAAGGCAATCCCGCCATTCGTCTTTATGAGCGCTTGGGTTTTGAAAAATATGGATGTCATAAGCGTTTTTTAAAGGATCAAAATGGCGCTTATCGTGATAAAATTTTAATGCAAAAAAAGTTAGGTTTATAGATTTATGGCAGGGCATAGTAAGTGGGCAAATATCAAGCATAAGAAAGAGCGGGTAGATGCCAAAAAGGGAAAAATCTTTTCAAGGCTTGCAAAAGAGATCATTTCAGCGGTTAAGCAAGGGGGCCCGGATCCTAAAAGTAATGCCAAACTTCGCTTAGTAGTTCAAAAAGCGAAGGCTGCAAATCTACCCAATGACCTCATCGATCGTAATGTTAAGAAGGCCTCTGAGAGCGATAGCAGCGATTACAGTGAAATGACCTATGAAATTTATGGGCATGGGGGCGTTGGTTTAATTATTGAGGCCATGACAGATAATAAAAATCGAACGGCTTCTGAAATGCGCATTGCAACCAATAAGAGGGGAGGCTCTATCGCAACTCCCGGCGCTGTAGCCTTCAATTTTGATCGAAAAGGCGTTATCCAAGTCAATAAAGCAGATGCCCTAGAAGAGGCGCTATTTCTTCTTGTCACTGATGCGGGTGCTGAGGACTTTACTCAAGAAGACGATCTCTTCATTATTGTGACTCCACCAGATGCACTCTACCAGGTTAAAGAGGTCTTAGATGCAAAAGAGATCCCGTCTGAGGCGAGTTTAGACTATTTGCCTAAAACGTATGTCGAAGTCGCGGAAGAGCTTCAAAATGCGAACTTAGCGCTTATTGAGTGGTTAGAAAATGTCGATGATGTCGATGCGGTTTACCACAACATGTCTTAATAAGGAAATTGGATATCAAAAATTTTTCTTTATTTTGCTTTTAAAAATTTAATCAGTCGAATGGGTGCTAGCGAGAGCATTAACAGACTAAAGAGTGTACTGAGTATAAAGAAATACTTGGGAAAAAGAATCATCGCTAAAAAGAAAACAAAAGCTTCGGCTCTTTCTATAATCCCCGGGGGTTGGTGTGAAGTTGAATTTTTTTCATTTTCTTTGAAAATTCCAACGATCAGCAATGAAGTCACACAAAGAAGAATGCTTCCCACCATCAATAGTGATGTTAGCGCGCGCGGAATTGGATCATAGAGAAATAAACCCATTACAACTGAAAGTTCTACAATGCGGTCGCTAAAAATATCAAAGAGAGCTCCTCGATTTGAAATCATATTCAAATGGCGTGCAAGTGAGCCGTCCAAAGTGTCAAAGAAGCCGGAAATCAGGAGGGTTCCAATTGCCAAATAGGGGTAATTAAAAGCAATTAAGGGGAGCGTAATGATTCCAAAGATGAGCGCTGTAAGGGTGAGGGAGGCGGGTTTTCGTTTCTTGATAAAGGTGAGTCTTAATAAAGGCTCGATAATGAAGCGCTGATAGGGAGCAAGAAGGCTGCTAGCAAGCATGGGGTTTCCTTAAACTTGTGATCTTCATGGGGAATTGATATATTTAAATTATCGTTATGAATCAAGAAAAAAAACGTCTTCTAGAAGATAAAAAAAAGAAAAAGCACTGGCGTCGTTTCGGTCCCTATTTAGCTGAACGTCAATGGGGAACGGTTCGAGAAGATTATAGCTCTGATGGGAATGCATGGGACTATTTCACCTATGATGTCGCAAAATCACGAGCTTATCGTTGGGGTGAAGATGGAATTGGCGGTATTTCAGATAATCACGGTCGGCTTAACTTTGCTTTCAGTTTCTTCAATGGTAATGACTCTCATATCAAAGAGCGGCTTTTTGGACTCTCCAATAGTCAAGGCAATCATGGGGAAGATATTAAAGAAGAATTCTTTCACCTCGATAATCTTCCAACGCATAGCTACATGCTTTATCTTTATAAATATCCAATAAAAGCCTTTCCCTACGAGGAACTGATACAAGAAAATCAAAAGCGCGGGCAAAATGAGCCTGAATTTGAACTCTATGACACGGGTGTTCTTGATGAGGGAAATTACTTCGATCTCTTTATCGAATACGCAAAAATCACTCCAGATGACCTAGCCATTCGCTTAACTTGTGTCAACCGCTCTTTAAAGGCTGCTCCACTCCATGTGATTCCAACGATTTGGTATCGCAATACCTGGAGCTTTAAAGAAAATATTAGTCGACCTATCATAAGAGAGGGGGGAGACGATCGCGCTTTTATCGATCACTCGACGCTTGGGCGCTATATGTTTTACTTCGAACCCTCAGGTAAGCTCCTTTTTTCAGAGAATGAGACAGGAAAAAAAGAGGAAATCAATCTTTTTTTTACAGAAAAAAAACCTCTTACTGCAAAAGAGGGGACAAAAGCCGCTTCGGCCTACTCTATAGAACTTGAGCCGGGTGAAGAGCGCATTTTTTATTTCCGCCTATCCGATCAACTTGATTTAAAAAATCCCCTACATAACCTTAAAAAGATTTTTAATAAACGAAAAAAAGAGGCGGATGATTTTTATCAGGCACTTCAGCCAAAGCAGTTATCAACTGATGGTCAAAGCCTGCAAAGACTTGCCTTTGCCGGTCTTTTGTGGAGTAAACAATTCTACTACTATGTCGTAGAAGATTGGCTCAAAGGAGATCCTTTAAAACCTCCCCCTCCTGAGGGACATTGCAAAATAAGAAACTTCGATTGGCTCCATCTCTATAATGATGACGTTTTGTCTGTTCCGGATAAATGGGAGTATCCTGCCTTTTTTTCTTGGGATACAGCCTTCCATACGATTCCTCTTTCATTGGTCGATCCGGAATTCGCAAAGAAACAACTGATGCTGCTTACGAGGGAATGGTATATGCATCCTTCTGGGCAACTGCCTGCCTATGAGTGGAATTTTGACGATGTCAACCCGCCGGTTCACGCGTGGGCCTGTTATCGAGTTTATAAAGTTGAAGAGAAAATGCAAGGCAAGGGCGATCTTCTTTTTTTAGAAAGTGTCTATCAAAAGCTTCTTATGAATTTTACATGGTGGGTGAACCGCAAAGATGCCGATGGAAAAAATGTCTTTCAAGGAGGATTTTTAGGACTTGATAACATCAGCGTCTTCAATCGCTCAGAGCATCTTCCAAAGGAAAGCGCCCTTTATCAATCTGATGCAACCAGTTGGATGGGGATGTATTGTTTGAATATGTTAACCATTGCTTTAGAGCTTGCCAAATACAACGCCTCTTATGAGGATATGGCAAGTAAATTCTATGAACATTTTCTCTATATTGCGGATGCGATTAATGACCCCTCCCATTCATCCGATTCACTGTGGGATGAGGAGGATGGCTTCTATTACGATCTACTCATATCAAAAGAGGGAGAAAAGCAGCCTTTAAAGGTGCGCTCGCTCGTTGGCCTCATGCCACTGCTTGCTGTTGCAACTCTTAAACCCGAAGTTCTTGAAAGAGCAAGAGGCTTTAAAAAACGAATGGATTGGTTTATCGAGCATCGCCATGACTTATGTTCAAAAACTGCTTGTATGAAAACAAAAGGGGTGGATTCAAGACGGATTTTAAGCCTTGTTAATCAAGAAAAACTCACTCGAATTTTAAAGTACCTGCTAGACGAAAATGAATTCTTAAGTCCTTATGGGATTCGCTCTATTTCCAAGTATCATCAAGATCACCCCTATGTACTCAAACTCAATGATCATGATCACCGCGTCGACTATGAACCTGCTGAATCCACACTCAAGCTCTTTGGAGGCAATTCTAACTGGAGAGGCCCTATCTGGTTCCCGATTAACTTTCTCATTATCGAAGCGCTTCAAAAATATCACCACTATTTTGGAGAGGGTTTAAGGGTCGAGTGCCCTGCAAATTCAGGAAATTTTCTCAATCTTTGGGAAGTGGCAGCTTTTATTGAAAAACGTCTTTTATCTATATTTCAGGAAGATGAGAGTGGAAAGCGTCCTGTATTTGGAAAAAATTCCCTTTATCAGACAGATCCCCACTTTCAATCCTATGTCCACTTTCATGAATATTTTCATGGCGATACGGGCTCTGGCCTCGGCGCCTCTCATCAAACCGGATGGACAGGGCTCATTGCCAAGCTCATCCAGCAGCTTGGAGAACACTCGAATGATTAACAAGAATACAAAAACATCAAAATCCTAAATTTTGGTAACTATTCACCCCCCCCCCTTTTTTTTTTAAATCTAAAGGGGACATTTCTCTTTGTGGCCTACATAATTAATATTTCTCTTGAAAAAAAAATTAATATATCTTAATATATAAAGAATAAAAAAAGGAGATGGGTTTTATGAGCAAAGTTTTTAGGCCTTTAGATTGTAATGAAAAATTTTTTCTCGGAGAGAGGTTTTATTGCACCCTAGATAATGAGAACAACCTAGAATATATGGAAGATACTCCTTTAAGTAAACTTCAAAAAAAAGAGTTGATAAAAACTGTTGGATTACAAGATTACCGAACAAGAATTTTTTTGATTTTGATACCTACAATTCTACAGGATATTGAATATATAGTTGAAGAACACCTTAAGGAATTTCTCGAATATTACATAAATTTTTGTAAGGATCGCAAAGACGAGGACAAGTCAAAGGCTGATCTCAGGGCTGCTTTATCTGACAACAGTTATAAACGCTGTAGCGAAATCCCTAATGCGGCAGCCTTTAATAATATTCCTTTCGTTGTTACTCATTTTAATATTACTTTTGACAAAAAAAATCAAAAATTACCATTTTCTAAGATACGTGTTTCCTCAGTAGTTGGAGCTGCAATTAATCAGCTGCCGGAGAATGCAGGGATGAACAGGCTTTACTCTTACAAGGAGGTATTTGATCACTTTGCCGGCTCGAAGGATTCTGATCTATTTAAAAATGCAAAAACAACAATGAAGAAAATCGAACAAATTGCTGAAGAGGCTACTATAACGGCAAATAATAAGTTTGAAGAGAGTATGGCACAAATAAAAGACGATTATAAGATTGAAGTCCTTGATGAGGAGCCACCGACTCTTAATGAGGAGCAACCGACTTGTTTTTTAAAAAATATTCTGAACTCTATTTATAATTTCTTTCTTATAATCTTTGGTGTAATCTATATTTTATGTGTTTGCTTCATTAATCCTCAGCCTTAGAAGAGATAAAGGTTCCAAGTTCTTTTAGACGGTCAACAGAAACATCGCTATAGCGAAAGCCTTTGCCTTCTGCAGGGGCTCCATCGAGAAGAAAGGCAAGACGGCGTTTGTTTTTTCGTGAAAAAAAGCGATTGGCATCAGCTTTTAGCTGTTTATAAGATTGCTGTTTCAGCGCATCGATCTGCTTTTGGATATAGTCAAAATCGCCTTTTTCTTTAAACGCTAACTGATACATTTGAAGTGCATATTGAGAGAGATTGGTAGGGGGCGTTACGAGCTCCTCAATGAGTGAAGATCGAATCTCTTCAAATCGGTTTTCCGGGATTTGAGAGGAAAAGTCTTTTGAATAAGTCTCTAAGAAAAGCTCAAATCGAGAGAGAAGATCGAGGGGGTTATGAGTTGAAGATTGCACAGCAAAAAATTGCAATAGTTGAGATTCTTGATTAATGGCCCAGCTCTTTGCAATATAAGCTGTTTGTTGATTGGTCCTTAGCTCTCTAAAGAAATTTTGGCGAAGCGCTGCCTCTAATATCAGTTGCGAGGCATTGGATTCAAAAGAAAAGTCTCCTTCTTGAATGGCGAGTAAAAGGGCGTTCCCTTGCATCGGAGTTGTTTCAAAGACCATAAAGGGCCCGGTGTACTCGGGAAGGAAAAGAATTTCTTTCTTATGTTGCTCATTTTTTGGGTAGGGAGAAAAGGTTAGAGTTGTACGAAGATGATTCCAAAGCAGCTCGGCCGCTTCCTGAGTTAGGTTTCCAACGAGCATGCCTTCCACATAGGACTGAAGGAAGAGTTTGTCTGAGAAGGAGAGAAAGTCTTCAAATGAGATTTGTCTTGTCGCTTCAACGAGCTCAGTAGTTTTTGGTTCATCATTAAATAAAAGATTTGACATAGCTGCTCTTGCCTGCATGAAGGGCATCGCTTTTTCATTATTCTTAAACTCGGTTAAGAGCATGTCTTTGTAAATCTCAAATTGGTCTTGTGTTGGGGCGACGCGTTTACAATTTTTAAGGATCTCTTCGGTGAGTGCCGGAGCTTTTTCGCTGAATCCATCGACAATTATCCAAAACTTCATATCTTGCGAGGCAAAATTCACGTTAAGGTTTGCATCTGAGGCGTCTGAAAGGGTGCTGGATAGGCGCTCTTTCAGAGATTTAATATAGAGCTTTAAAAGGGCGGTCGATTGAGATGAACCATCGATTAGAGGAGATCGAAAGGAGAGGAGAAAGGTGGAGTTTGGAACTCTGTAGCGTGGATCTTTTGCAAAGTAGATCTTTCCATAAGCATTATCTTTGATGAGCTCAGGTGCGCGATTACTTGCTTTTAGAAGAGTGAGGTGATCGGGAATGTAGGGGTTGGGCTTGGGTGGATAGAGGTTTGGGTTAAGGCTTATTTTTGACCATTCATCAAGTTTTACAGGATCCACTTTTTTTACAAAATATTCACCGCCTAGCCACTTTTCTTTTTTATCAGGTTTCACTTGAGTGAGCTTCGGGGAGGCTAATATGAAATAAATCGCTTTTTTAGGAGTTAAAAGTGAGAGGAGCTCACTGACTTTATCTTTGTTAAAATGAGTTGGAATTAACGTTTTTTGAGGATAAGTGCTTAAAGGTTCATCCACAAGATTATGGGCGGCTTCTCGAACAAAGTCAAAAGCGGGCTGGCGTGATTGGTATTCGTAAGAGATCTCAGTCATCTTTTTCATCTCATCGAAGAGGTAAGAGGGAATGCCGTCTTCTTTAAAGGCAGCAAGCAGCTCAAAAACACGCTCAATCGCTTTATCGATTTCTAAAACACCATATTTCGTTAGTGAGATGGATATCGTAAATAGACGATTTTCTTTGCTGATTTGTTCACTTCCAGCTACAAGAGATTCTGCAATTTCTTCTTTTTTTAGAAGAGAGATTAAGGAGCCCTCTCCCTCTTTATTAATCGCATAAGCTAGAAGTTCTGCCGTTTTCGAATCGAGGTCATGGCTAAATTCTTGGGGAAGTTCAAAGGTTAATTCAAGTTTGCGCATATCTCGGATAGGTGTGATGTAGATTTTATGGCCTTCTTGGTTTTTGCTTGTCAAGGGGCCAACATTAGGGAGAGTGGGGAGGTCGTTGTTGGTCACAGATGAAAAGTCATCGATAGCGAGTTTCTTGAGCTGATCGATCGATTGATTGGAATAAACAACGAGATGCATATTGCGGGCATTGTAATGAGTTTCATACCAAGTTTTTAAAACATTTTGCGGGATATGGCCAAGAGTTTCTGCATTTCCTGTTGAGAAAAGCGCATTTGGGTGATTGGGATTGCCGGTTTCTTTCAGAATCATCCAATGGCGCCAAAAATCATTTTCGATATTTTTATCATTTTCTTGATCGACGGCATGAAGCTCGCGTCCGATGCCGGAGGGCTTAAAGAGGGGGTCGATGAAAAAGTGGGAGAAGCGGTTTAAAGCAGGTGCGATATCGTCATTATTGATGGAAAACATGTAGACAGTTCGATCGGGAGCCGTATAGGCGTTGACCATGCCTCCATGATCCATTACAAATTTAAAAAATTCATCCTCTTCAGGATAGGCCTTATTTCCGAGAAAAAGCATATGTTCTAAAAAGTGGGCTGTTCCTGGAAAATCTTCCGGATCTTGCCAGCTTCCTACTTCAACGCTTAAAGCGGCGCCTGATTTATCTACAGAAGGATCGGAGATTAAGAGAGCTTCTAAGCCGTTTTTAAGGCGGATCTTAGCGCTTGATCGCGCTTGAAGCGCAGGGGTTTTGATGGAGAGCCGGTTTTGGTCATCGATGTTTTGAAAAGGGCTTGCAAAGAGTCCCCCTAAACAGATTATGAGTGATAGAGCGATTTTTTTCATGGTCCCCTTGTAATGCTTAAATAATCTTGATTAACTTGATTCCAAATGCTTAAAGCGCGCTTTTTTCTCTTGCTTTGGCGATCGCTTCCATCCCCATTCCCAAGCGCTTCCATATCGATCTTAGGGCCGCAGCAAATATGGATGGCATGCGATTTTGTTTGCCGCCGCTCGCCTAATTCGATTTGCAAGGTATCAGGTGGAGGTAATATAGCATAGGTGCTAAGAGCAAGTGGATAAAAATGAGTGGGTCTTTTTGCCCGTTTGGCCATTAGATAAAACATCTCAATGCTTTGAGGGTCGAAAGGAGCAACCTCGACAACACCGTCAATATTGGGTCGGTCGCGCCCACCGCTTGGCGCCACATAAATGCTTAGACCGCCCTCTGTTAGAGCTTGGCTCATTAGCTCCATGGTCTTTTTGTTGTGAAGCTGTTTGCGCAGTTTGTCTTCCGGTGGAGAATCCATGTATTTTTTGGAGTAGATGCAAAGGAGGTTCCTGCCGAGGCTAAAGGGCACAGCGAGAGGATCTGTTAAAACGCGCTCTCCTGCGACAAAAGTCAGCTCCTGGGATAAAATAGGGTGTGAGTTTTCGAGTAGGATACTGATTGCCTGGGGATCGGCCTCAATTTGATGGTTGGCAAAAAAGATGACGTTTTCTTTTTGTTTTAATTTCCTCTCAATCTCATCGAAATATTTGATGCCTTTTACTGAAGAGTGCTTTAGATCGACTAAAGTACGAATGAAATTATTTCCAAAAGCAAAATAGTCGATTGGTTTTGTGATTTTAAAATGATGGGGCGGAAATTCAAATGGTTTTTCGATTTGAATTTTGACGTAGCTTACAAAATCTTCGAGGATGCTTTTTGCTGCTTTTTTATCTTTAGCGGCTTCATAAAAAGAAGAGGTAAACGCTTTTAAATTTTCTCGGTATTGCAAGGTAAGAAAATCAAGCTCGCCGGGTTTATAATTCCAGTTTTTTTCCATCTATTGTTGAATAAAACTCAAAGTCATTTAAGTGTAAACAATCATTTTTCTCAAAGGTGAGTACAGCATTCAATTCTTCTGCCGAAGAATGCAAGTGGTCTTTCTCATCGCCGGTTAAATAGTGGTCGACAAAGGGATGGGTTACAAGTTTTAAAGCATACTGTTTTTGTGCATGAATAACCTTTTTTAAAGCTCTTTCAATTTCGATTGAGAGGCTCTCGTGCGTTTTAATCAATCCGTGTCCTTCGCAGTATGGGCAGCTAGTAAAGAGCATTTGCGCTAAGGATTCTCTCTGCCTTTGGCGGGTCATCTCCACTAAACCAAACTCACTCATGCCGAGTATGGTGCATTTTGCAGAGTCGCCTTTCATTGCTTCTTTTAGTCGATCGAGAACGCGTCTTTGATTTTTTCGAGATCGCATATCGATAAAGTCACAGATGACAAGTCCGCCAACATTTCGAAGGCGTAATTGGCGTGCAATCTCATCAGCGGCTTCCATGTTGATTCGGACTAAATTTTCTTCGATATTGAGCCCTTTTCCCGAATCTTGTGAAGAGCGCCCTGAGTTGACGTCGATTGTATACATCGCTTCAGTTCGGTCAAAATAGAGATACCCTCCGCTATTTAGCCAAATTTTTCTTCTCAAAGCCTTTTCGATTTCGCGCTCTACTGCAAAGCGTTCAAACATGGGAGCTTTATCGCGATAAAGTTCAATTTTAAGAGGATGCTCGGTAGCGTATTTTGAATAGAGGGATTTACAAATCTGATAGGTGTAATAATCATCGACTAAAAGCCGATCAAACTTTTTATCCACAGCCATTAAGACCGCTTTTTTAATTAAATCCGATTCTTGGAAAAGAAGAGAAGGGCCCTTGGATTTATTGAACTTATTCATAACCTCCTGCCAAGAGGTGTAGAGTTCTCGAGCTTCATCGATGAGTTGATCGGTTGTCGCAGAAACACATGCCGTTCGACAAATAAGACCTATATCGACAGGCATTTCAAAAGACCGGATCACTTTTTTAAGTCGATCGCGAGTTGCACGATCTTGAATTTTACGCGATACCCCTCGATGAGGAGAGTTAGGTAAAAGCACGAGATAGCGCCCAGCGAGAGAGACGTTGGAGGTGAGTCGAGCGCCCTTGCTTCCAATTGGCTCTTTTACCACCTGAACAAGGACAGGCTGGTCGACATTTAAAATTTTTGTAATATCCGTTTCTTGGGACTGTTGAGATTTTGTTTTAGAATCCATGCCTTCCATATCGAAATCAAGCTCAAACATCTCCTGAAATTTTTTTGTGTTTTCAATGATGTCTGAGATATGGATAAATCCATTGTCTCCTTCATCGATGTCGATAAAAGCGGATTGGATATTGCTCAAGATATTTGTAACGCGTCCACGATAGACATTCCCGGTCAGCTGCCTGCTTTTTTTGCGCTCTAAAATAAGGTCGAAGAGTTGGCCTTGCTTTAACAGGGCGACACGGGTTTCCTTAGATTCTACATTTAAAAGAATTTCTTTTGTCATTGATCGAATTAGCCCTTCAATTTTTTTGAACCATCATACGCGAAATGGAGAGATTAAGCTAGTTGGTTTTTGATTTTTTTCAAAAAATCTCCCTCGAGGAGCTCTAGAGCGAGATGGACCCCATTTTTAAGAGCCTTCGAAGAGGCATTCCCGTGGCATTTAATGATGATTCCACTTTTTATTCCCGAGAGGAGAGCCCCCGCATACTCGGTCGTATCGAGCTCGTGATCGAGTGATTTGAAGGCCTTTTTGTCGACGGCGGAAAAGGCGTTTAAGCGTGAGCGGACGAGCTCTGCAACGCCCTCGCTTGCTTTCAAAAAAACATTCCCTGTAAATCCATCGGTCACTAAGACATCAATATTTCCATAGAAGGCCTCTCGAGCTTCAATATTGCCGACAAAGTAAGAAGGAAGTTTTTCCAAGAGAAGTTCGTGGGCTTTTATGCGCTCTTTTGTTCCCTTAAGTTTTTCAGTTCCAATATTGAGCAGTCCCACACGAGGCGTTTTGATGCCGCGGCTCTTTTGGAAGGCAATTCCCATTTTTGCAAATGAAAGCAAGAGCCGGCTGCTCGCTGTAAGATTGGCGCCGACATCTAAAACGGCCATCGCCTTTTTTTTTGTAGGCAAAAGGGTTAAAAGAGCAGGTCGACTGATTTCAGAAAAAGAATCGAGATAGAGTTTTGAAGCGGCGAGAAGCGCTCCGGTGTTTCCTGTTGTAACAAAAGCATGGATTTGGCCTGATTTGATCGCCTCAATTCCAAGGGGCATCGAGGCTTGCTTTTTTACCCTCACTGCCTTTAAGGGGTCATCTTCCATTTCAATGACCTCATGACTCTCGATGGTAGAGATTTTGATGGGGTCAGAGGAGGGGGGGAGTTTTTTTAAGTAAGCTAAATCCCCAAAAACAACAAAGTGCACAGGCGTTTTAAGAGACTCGACAAGACAAGAGACAGCCTTAAGCAACACTTGAGGGGGGTGGTCGCCCCCCATCAAATCGATGCCAATACAAGGCCTTTTCATGATTTACTCTGCTTCTTTGGGAGAGAGAATCGAACGTCCTTTATAATTGCCGCAAGAGGAGCAGGCTCTATGGGAGCGGCAAGGACTGCCACAGGCAGAGCAGCGGCCAACTGAAACAGGGCGCTTTGCATCGTGTGCGCGACGAGAGTTTTTTCTTGCGTTTGAAACACGGTTACGTGGAACAGCCATGATTACCTCAATATGAATATTTTCTGCACCATTCTAGCAAATAGGGAGGGTTTTTTCCAAGGACTATAAGTCCTTTAGGGAAAATGTTCCTGAGCATCTGTCGTGGCGCTTGGTTTAGAGAAATATTTATCGATATTTTTTCGTTCAGGGCATGAGCCCCCGCATTCTGTAAAGGCCGGAATTTCTAGTAAGATGGCTTCTCGAAGAGAGGTTCGGAAGTCATAGACAGCGCCTTTAATTTGATCAAAGGGAAGGGTCAAATAAAAATTACCTAACCGAATCGGAAGCGAGACATCCGCATTGCATATGGAGCAGGGAAGGTGAGCCATAGACTCAATATTCAGTTGAATGATTAAGTAGTTATCTGTTGTATAGGCAGATCCCTGTACCTGGATGGGGTGTAAAAATGTTAAGCCATCCTCGTCAACCTCTAAAAAGGAAGGATCGAGAGTCAATTCAATTGTTTCCGGATGATCTTCTCGAAGTCTATCAATGTAAATTTTGAATTTGTCTTTTAATTCTCTTTTCATGAGCAGTAGTTTACACATAAAAGATTTCGAAGACAACTAAAAACTCTTTTACTTCTATAAAACCTAAAATGATGTTATTATAAATACTAGATAAAATTAAAATCAGGTTTTTATGAATATACGCCCCGCTCATGATTCAGATTTTGTATCAAGACATTTAAAAGAGGCATCCGAATCCTCTAATTTTTTCTCTGCAACCCTCCATGGGGGGTGTGCTCTTGCAGGTTCAGCCGTTGATATAGGGCGTTATGTGATCCGCTCTCCTTTTTATGTGTGTGGAAATCTCAATAATGGAGAGTTTGCACAAGCGGGTATCGATCTCAAAGAAGATGTAATCGCAGCTATTCAGAGTCTCTTTTTCACACTCATTGGAGTCTTCCTTGTCGCTGCCGGTTTTTTTATTCATGAAAAGATTTATGGAGGAGTCTTTTCTTCGGAAAAGTCCGAGTCGAACCATTCCTGCCATGAAATAAAGGATCTAAAAGATGAGCTGGCTGTAACAAAAAAAGATCTAGAAGAAAAGGAAAAAGAGTTCAATGACAGTAAAAGAGAACTCGAATACAAGGAGAAAGCCGATGAAATCCTGAATAAAATCAATCAGCTAAAAAAAGTTAAATTAAATCTTGAGAAAAAGCTTTTAAAGGCTAATAAAGAAAAGGCTAAGATTGAGGGAAAAAGTAAAATGACCGTTGAAAGACGGGGTGAGATTTCTAATCAAATCGATACCATTTTAGCCAAAATTTCTGAGCTTAAGAATTTTTCTCAATTACAACAATTCGCTTCAGATGACTTTCAATTTTTAAAAGATCAATTTAAGATCAATAACAACAACAACAATATCAATGAAATTCCAGAGTCAAAATTACCAATCGAAATAAATAACTATTTAGCTGTTAAAGCGTTTTTAAACCTAGCTCAGGATGCTGTCGAAAAGTTAAAAAGCGTAGAAATTGACGATGCCAAGAGTGTCATTTTTTTAGGAAAAGATAAAAATGAAACTTTAAACGACTTTGTGGCTAAGGGGAAAGCTCTATTCGAGCAGATTGATGAGAAGTCCCAAAATTTGATTGAAAATGATGCTATGGAAGAAATAGTCTTTGAGGAGGGAAGTGAATCCACTGATCCTTCTTATCAGGAATTGAAAAATCAAGTTATTTCAGCTCTTTCTAGACTTAGTGTGATTGAAAAGGGACTGAATTCATTGAATCCTTGTTTTAGTAGCTTTGTTTTGGCAAATAATAATAACCAAGAGGATGAAATAGCGACCTTTGGTAAAGATGAAAAAAAACACTCTTTTGATGTTTTACACCTTTTGCTTTCTCAAATTTATTCTTATTTGGATGGGGATAAAGAATCTCAAGAATTTGATCTTGTCTATTATATCGAGTCAAAGCCAATCAATATAAAGGGCACTTTAAATGGGGAGAAAAGCCATGATACTAAGGTATTAGAAGACATCCTTTATTTTATTGAGATTGAAATAAGAAATTCCTTTTCTCCAGAGTGGAGAACAGGGTCAGAAGAGTGTGCCCGTTTCCACGCTAAAAAAATTAATGAGGTTGTAAAGCAGTTTGAATCTATCATTAGTGATGTGACTCATGGGCGACCCGATATTGCAATCAAGGGTTCTCAGCCAAAAGCTCTTTCTGAATATTATTTAATCCTAAGCGCTGTTTATGATTCATCATCCCGACCCGATTTGATTGAATCAGAGCTTACTCAAATCCAAAAGACAGATAAGGAGTCGCTGCCGTCATCTCCGCGTTTAAGTTTCCCCGGCGCTACGCAATTAACGAGTATCTACACGAAGTGGTTTGTTGACCAAAATCACCCTTCAAAAGTGATGAAATATTTTTACGCTATGAAGGAGCTTTCACGTCTGATTCAGCCGGATAATCCCTCAAGTTTAATAAAAGAATTTTTAAATTCTGATGACTCATTTATTAAGGCTACAGGAGAGCTTTTGAGCTTGCTATCGAATATTGGAGGTGAGGATATTGGTGACATTCGAGCTCATTATCAAAAATTTGTAGATTTATTGCTTACCCTTACAGGTTCAAAGGAATATCAAGAGGCGCGTTGGGAAAATAATCCTGTAGAGTTAGAGTATAAAGCTGCAAGGATTGTTGAAAAAATCGCGCTTTTTCGTTTGACTCAGATTAATCTCAATCAGTTTTGTAAAAATTTAATTCATCATATTTATCCCGATTTTAAAAATCTCGATAAAAAAAATTACCATCGCTCAATTCAGGATCTCATCAATCACATGGATCATGGTATGAAAGAGATGGGAAAAGAAAAAGGGGCTCTTTTATTGCAAAAATTTGTAGGCGAAGAAGGCTTAAATAACTTAACGGCTTCTCAAAATGTGGCGAATCATCTTGCTAAAGAGGTCTGGAAAGACTCGGATGGCCAAGAATTATCATTAGACCTTGTTCGACATGCTGCTGTGACAACGGGTTCTTCTTGGTGGAGTTATTTTACAAAGAAAGGGATTGAAATTTTTAATACGGCTACTTTTGGTACTTATCAACTCTCTCCAAGGGGGGATCGAACGGTAACCTCAGATTATCGAGCTGCTCTTAATCATCATTGTATGGTTAAAAATGAGGGAGTTTTATTGGTTTCAATGGGAAAACGCCTTTGCAGTAAAGAACGGGAGTTTGTTGAAGCAGAGATGAATCTTCAAGATGAGGATAATTACAAGAATAAATACTTTGCTTATGTTCAGACAAAGGAAGGGCCTCTTTTTGAATTTGATGAAAAAAGCAAAGAGACGTGGGGAAGTTTAGAACATCAGCTTCAAATCGAGTTTTATGAAGATTCTTCAGAAAAAAGAAATTGTGAACTTCCGCATTTTATAACCCAAGACGCTGATCAATTTGAGCATTATAAGAAAGAGTTTAAAGAGTTGATTCATTTTGTAGCAACAAAGCTTATGGGTATTGAAGACAAAGAGTCATGGATCCCAACTCAAGAAAAAAAGCAGGCTTTTGTAGAGCTTTTTTATAACTTGCATCGCTTGCATATGCGCTTTTATTTGATGAAACATGTAACGATTGCAAATATGAAAGGTTATCTTTCTAATTACGCAAACGATCCAGACGCAAAGATTGGTGTCATTGAAGACTTAAAAGAAGAGTTAGAAAATGGTGATATCTCAGTATTAAAAGTAAAACAAGAGATAGAAACTCTGGTAGCTAAAGGTGGTATATCTGACCTTATGTATCAAGATCTAAAAAAACTCCCATTATTGATTACCCAACAGGTCAATCCATGTAAAGATAATATGGATCGGGGAGGCGCTGCCAATCTAGTTCAACTCTTAAATATGCAGTACTTTTTGAATAAAACAACATCAGAAGATTTGCAAAAAGCAACTTATACGGTTATGGCGGTTCCAGCGCTTGTTAAAAAGGTTTCTATCTTAAAAAATCGTATTATTGGCGCGATGGGGGCAAGTGACATTCTTATGAATTTGGAAGAAGTTGAATTAGAAGATTATAAGAAATTTTTCTGTGGGTTTGAGCCAAGTGATTTGATTATTGATGAAATTGAGGGGCAAGAGTTAAACCCTCTTCCTAAAGATGCGGTTTCAATTGATCAATTTAAGGCAATCATTAGGTACATTCAAAGTCACCCAAAATATCATGAGGCTAATCACTCTCTCATACATGATTCTATTGAGCTTGCTAAAGAGGCTCTTCTTAAAGAAGTGGAAGAATTTGTGGTCCCGTCTAGCGCATCAAGCCCTCTTATCGGTACTACTGTGACTGAAACTAACGATAGCGATAATAATGCGCATGAGCCTATTTACATAATAGCGTCTCAAGGGGATGAAATTGCCAAAATTAAGGGTAAAATCACGCCACTTAGTGCAGGTTTTCAAACTTCATGGGAAGTGAGCTCAGTGGTTTATTAGAAGGTCAGTGAGGTTATTTTTATCTGTTTCGAGGATCTTTCGAATCGAAGCGCAACTCTTTTGAATTTGCGCTTCTTTTTTTTGTATTTGCGCAAAAGCCAATTCAAGATTTTTCTTTGTGAAATTCGGGCCAAATAATTCCGGGAAAAGTTCTTTTGACAGAAGGATATTCGGAAGAGAATAGAAGGGGAGGTCGATCTTAAGGATACGCCTTGCGATAAAAAGATCAAGCGGCTTGATAGCAAAGGTAACGACGGTTGGGACTTGATAAAGAGCAAGCTCGAGATTGATTGTTCCTGAAGTTGCAATCGCAAAACGCGCATTTTCCATAAGTGAATAGGGGGTCGTAAAGATCTTAAGAGGGAATTTTGTCCCAGCAATTATTTTTTCGATGAGAGGGCGGATAGATTCATTAGCAATCGATAGACCGATTGGGCAGCCCATTTCTTTTGCAACCTGAAGCTGAAGGGGAAGATTTCGTTTAATCTCTTTTTTACGGCTTCCGGGAAAAAGGGCTAAATAGGGGCCTTGGCCTTTTTGCCTCTTTGGGATTTTTTCTGTTATGGGATGTCCTACAAAGCGAGCCTTGAGAGGGGTGTTTGAAAAACAGGCGGGTTCAAAGGGAAAAAGGGTGAGAAGAAGGCTTAAATTCTCACTCATCGTTTTGATGCGTCCTTTTTTCCAAGCCCAAACAGAAGGGCAGACATATTGGATTATGGGGTTTGAAAATCCCTTTTTTCGTAAAGCTTTTGCTAGGCGAAGATTGAAACCCGGATAGTCGATTAAAACGACCTTTTTTGGATTGATAGATAAGATTTTATTTTTGATGGTCTGAAATTTTGTGATCAATCGAGGAAGATGCCACGCAACATCCACAAATCCCATGACTTCAAAATCTTCCATTTTTAAAAGAGGTTTTAGAGGGTATTTTCGCATTTTAGGACCTGCGGTCGCTAAGATGTTTAAATTCGGGTCTTTTTCATAGAGGGTTTTAAGAAGGTTTTCTCCCAAAGAGTCGCCGCTTCTTTCTCCGGCAAAAATATAGTAGTCTACAGCTTTGTCTTTAGCCACTTTGTCCCAAGATTGAAGGTTTCAAATGAGGTGCCGTGACCCATATACCCGATAGAAGGGGATAAAATTAATTCTAAGGGCGCGCTTCGGATGCGGTGAGTGTAGGCTAGATCAGATAAATCTTGTATAAATTGACAAGAGAGGTTGGTATCGACCCTTTTATCGCGGTTACCGATGTAGAAGCGAATGTTTTTGTTATAAAGAGCTTCTAAATACTTAAAAAGATCGAGGCTCTCGAGTAGGGGGTTTTCTTGCAGGTCTTGAAATTCCTCTGCATTTTTTAGAGAAAGCAGAGGGGCAAATCCAAGAATCGTTTGAATGCTGGGGTTGAGCTTGGCGATATGGCACGCTGCAAAAGCGCCTCGGGAGAGCCCGGCCACAGCAAGCGTGCTTGCAATATTTTTGCAAAGCAGCGTATCGACAAAGTTGGAGGCCTTTTGGAAGAAAGGGGTGAGGGGATCTTCGTTTGAGGCGATGGATTCAGCCCAGAGCTCGAGTGCTTTTTTTGGGTCTAAATCGGGCCCATGTCCTGGAATTGTGAGGGAAAAGATTCGGATTGAATCTGAGTGAAGGAGCTGAACCGGCTGGTTAAAGGGGTCGAGAAGCAAACTCTCCTCTTTTGATAGAGAGAGGTAGAGCAAGCCCGGCAGGGGGCCTTTGTCTAAACTCGGGCCAACAAAAGCGGCTTCAACGTCGTCTTCGAGGTGGAGATTTTTCAGGTCCACGGCGGCGCCTCTTATTTGGGGGTGAAAATGCATCTTTTTTTCGGCTTGTAAGAGCCTCTTGCCATTTTTCATAGATGGGCTGCAGGGCCGGATTCAGGGCGGTTCGGATTCCAAAGAAAATCACAGTATCGGGAAAATCCGGAAAATTGGGAATACGGATTGTGCGATAGCGTTTGGGATCGATAGGAGTTATTCGATACTGATTGGCTAAGATATTGGCAACTTGCGTTTTCAGCCTCTTTGGGAAGCTGAAAAAAGTGTTAAAAACTTCTTGAATCAGTGTCAATGCTTCATCGTGAAGGAGTCCGAGATGAGGATTTTTTTTACGATCGATGAAGTGTGTCAGAATGTGCTTTTCCATTATCGGAAATAATAGAGCGGAAAGAAGAAGAGGGCGGCTTAAATGAGATCGAGTGTCGACCTCTTCTAAGTAGGAATAAATCTCACCCCCTTCGCTCTTTTCTAAAAAACGGCCAAGCTCAGGAAGCAGGGGATCTAAAAGTCCATGATCAGCCATCAATCGAATAAATGATGCGCTCGATTTCGACTCTAACATACGAAAAATTTCTTCAAGTATTCGGGCAGAGGAGCTTTTTGTGATTTCATGGCGACAGTCTAAGAGGGCTTGTTTCGCTTCTTCACAGACATCGAGCCCAAAGCGCGCTTGAAATTTCAGTAGGCGGATCATGCGGACGGGGTCTTGCTTAAAGCGCATATAGGGCTGGCCGATTGCGCGTAAAAATCGTTTTTTTGTATCGGGATAACCCTCTACATAATCGATGATGGACTCAGATTCTGCTTCATAGAAAAGGCCATTGATCGTAAAGTCACGGCGTTTGACATCTTCTTCCGGAGTCCCAAAGACATTGTCACGAACAATTAGATCTTCGCTTTCCGGGTCGCCTGCTCGGAAGGTTGCGACTTCAATCACTTTTCTTCCAAAACGAATATGAGCTAAGCGGAATCGGCGTCCGATCAAAATAGAATTGCGGAAAATCGCTTTCACCTCTTCAGGCTTGGCAGAAGTTGAGATATCAAAGTCTTTTGGTTGATGCCCAAGGAGTAAATCACGGACACTTCCGCCGACGAGGAAGGCTTCATGCCCATTAGCTTTTAAGCGCTCTAAAATGAAAAGAGCATGAGAATCGATCTGTTCTTTTTCAATGCCATGTTCTTTTTTGTGATATTTTTTTGGTTTCATATTATCTTTTAATGAGTAGTTCCTGAATTAGTACAATAATCAGTTCAGCAACGACAAAAAGAGCTAAAAAAAATAGCAGGGGCTTCCCACCGGGAAGCTGAACATGAAGATGAGAAAAGTGGCGTTTATATCGGCCGACATAGACCATGAGAATGGGAATGAGCCCAAGCAATAGGGCGCAGCCAATTCCACCTGCAAAAGCAAGAGCATTCAAGAAAATGGCAGGATTGATCACAACAATAAGAAGGGGAGGGAGATAGATTAAAGCAGCGAGAAAGAGTTTTTTTAGGGGCGTTTTTTCAATTTCAAGCGAGTCAGAGAAAAAATCCAACAAACCGAGGGTAACCCCTAAGAAAGAAGTCGTAAGGGCAAAAAAACCAAAAAACTGTCCTAGAGTATAAATAGGACTTTCCCTTAAAAAATGTTTAAGTGGGTCAATGGCAGTTTGACCTGCTGCTTTGGCGGCTAAAAGTCCATTGGGGCCATCGAGTGGAAGAATACCGAGAATTAACATTTCCCAAATAACATAAGTGATAAAAGGAATGCTTGAGCCAATGAGGATGGCTAGGCGCATTTTTTTTACATTTTCTTCTAAATAAGCATTTAAAGAGGGGATCACTCCTTGATAACTAAATGAGGTAAACATGACAGGAAGGGATAAAAACCCATAACCCCAATTTTTTTGAGTGAGGTTTGAAAAGTTGATATGGCTTCGGCCCCAAAAGATAAAAAGGAGGTAGCTGACTACGAGTCCAAGCATGAGAAGCGTATTTATCCGATCGACAAATCGTGTTCCAAGATAGACAAAAAAACCAAAAAAGAGGGTAAAAGAGGTCGCAGAGAGCCAAAAAGGGAGTCTTGCATTAAAAGTGTCATGAACAAAATTGCCCCCAACAGCTGTGTAAGCTATGGTTAGCATATAAAAGAGAAAAAGGTAGAGAACCCAAGTCGAATATTTGCCGAAGCGACCTAAAAGATGGGTTGCCATGGTGACGAGGTTCGCATTTTTGGGCATCCATTGGCAAACTTCTAAAAGAAGAAGACCTGTAGAGGCGCTAAAAAGCCAGCAAAGAAAGAAAATAAGGCTGGCGGGCAAAAAGCCTCCGGCAGCTGAAACGACAGGAAGTGCAAGCATTCCGGCACCGATCGCTGTGCCTGCTACAATGAGGATTCCTCCCAAAGTTTTAGGGAGTCTAAGTTTTTTTAGTTTTTCCATGTATTTATTCTATCAAAATGGGGAGCATTTTTCTCTAAAAAAAGTCGCGCCCAATAATATTGATCGAGAAGTCCTTTAGTATCATAACCTAAAATTTGATAGGCAATGTAGAGAGCTTCAACAGAAGCAAGTCCCGATTCCGGCTCTTCGCAATCAGGTTGTTTTCGAGGATAGGCCGTTTTAAAGAAGGAGGGAAGGCGTCTTTTAATAAGAGAAGGCGCTTGCCCTTCCATCTTTTTAGCATACTTCCACGTCCCATCGATTAAAAAGAGCCCGAGGTGTCGATCATCAATGCTTAATTCTTCTCCGTCGATTGCAAGCTGGCAATACCCGTTTAAGTCAGGAAGGGGGTCTTTTGGGTAGGTAAAAAAACGCATATCCTCTCTACTTTCTAATCCTCTTAGAGAGCATTTTTTTAAATTTTCCCTGCGGTGGCGTTGGATAAGGGTCAGTTTCATGGTTAGAAAATTTTGTGAGGGGTTATATTGAGCAGCGATTTTGGAATATCATAGAGAAAGCGCGAAGGTGCGCTTGCTGAAGCTTTACCAAATCGGTCGCGTTTTTGGGCCATAGAGAGGATTAAGTGCTCTTTAGCTCGGGTAATGGCGACGTAAAAAAGACGCCTTTCCTCCTCAATGCCACTCTCTTTTAAACTCTTTTCGTGAGGAATCAGGTGGTCTTCTAAAGCAATTAAAAAGCAGACGGGAAATTCAAGTCCCTTGGCACTATGAAAAGTCATTAGGGAAACGCTATCTTTATGCTCTTTCTTTTTCCCTTGAAATTTGCTTTGATCCAAGAGAGTTGAGGAGACAAAATCCGGTAGGGAAGGGGATGAAGTTTCTTCTTCATATGATTTGAGAAGCTCTAAGCAGAAATCAATATTTTCACCTTTAAAAGTTTTCATTTTATCGCTTTTAACCTCGTCCTGGACAGCTTTTTTGATTTCAATCGTCTCCATAAATTGAGTGAAAGCTTTTGAAAGGGAATATTTGTTTAAATTTTGTTTTGCAAGGTCAAATTGAGTAATAAAAGAGGTAATTCCTTTTAATGCGTGACGTGTTAAATGGGCTTCATTTGAAAATACGCCCTCTTTAATTTCAGTTAAAATGGTGAATAAAGGTTTTTGACCCTCTTTAGAGAGTTTTCTAAGTTCATCTAGAGTTTTATCTGAAATTCCGCGCCTTGGGAAGTTGATGATTCGAAGGAGCGCCTCTTGATCAAGAGGGTTTGCAAGCACGCGCATATAGGCTAGGACATCTTTGACTTCGCTTTTTTCCGTCATTTCGGTTCCCCCAAATATTTGGTAGGGAATCCCGCGAATCCAGCGATCTTCTTTTTGCCACATCGTTTTAAGAAGAGCAGACTCAAAGGGACGTGCTAAAGTGTTTGATCGATAAAGAATGGCAAAGTCCGACCATTTGAGATTCATTTCTTGCCTAATCTTAAGCATGCGGTTGACGACGCTTTTAACCTCTTCCTCTTCATCGGGAGCATGAAAAATTTCAATGGGAGTGGTCCTGTTTTTTGATGTCCAAAGCCTTTTTTCATGACGGTTTTCATTTTTAGAAATGACTCTATTCGCAGCTTCTAATATAGAAGTAGTCGATCGATAGTTTTGCTCTAATTTGATGGTTTGATCAGCCTTGAAGTTCAAAATATTTTCTATAGAGGCGCCCCGCCAGCCATAAATGGATTGGTCGTCATCGCCAACAACGCAGAGATTATTGGAACCGCTTGCGATGGCTTGAGCGAGTTGATACTGGATGGGGTTGGTGTCTTGGTACTCGTCGATCATGATATAGCGGAAGCGTTTTTGATATTTTTCGAGAACTTGAGGGAACGTTTCAAATAGCTCGACGGTGAGGGTTAGAAGGCTGTCGAAGTCGACAGCGTTATGGGCTCTCATGGAGGTTTGAAGCTTATGAAAAAGTTCCTCAGAAAAAGAGTCGTGCCAGTTGGGAGTCTCTTTTTTTGAAAATGCGCCTTGAGTTTTCGCTTGTTTGATCTGATCGATTGTGGGAGTTAAAGAAGGGAGTTCGCTTTCATGTTCAAGAGATTCTCGAGCGAGATGAGTGATAAGACGCTTGATATCCCTTTCATCATAGAGGGAAAAATTTTTTGTGTAGCCCAGTGCTTCGATTTCTAGTCTTAAAATGTACATACAGAAGCTATGAAAGGTGCAAAGCATGACCTTTCGACTTAAAGAAGCGCCGATGAGCTCGCCAAGGCGCTGCTTCATCTCTTTAGCGGCTTTATTTGTAAAGGTGAGACCCAGGATATTTTCAGGCAAAGCCTTTCCTGAAGAGATCAGGTGCGCCATTCTCATGGTGAGTACGCTTGTCTTTCCGCTTCCGGCTCCTGCTAAGACAAGGAGGCGACCTTCAGTTGCGTGTACTGCTTTTAGCTGTTCTTTGTTGAGTGTGTGCAGCTTGGACAAGAGATATAAACTCCATTTGAAGAGTGGAAAAAGGGGCAAGATTGGCAGCGGGCCTTGGACGAACGTTGATCTTCAGCCCTTCTTCTTTGGGCATTTGGCGGAAAATTTCTCGAATTAGCCGTTTAAATCGATTTCGATCATGGGCTTTCCCATAACGTTTGGTTACTGTTAAACCTAATTTCGAGCATCCGGGGGTTGCTCGAAAATTGATGATTAAGTTGCTTCCGGCTACGCTATGGCTGCCACGGCCCAATTTTTGAAATTCACGCCTTGTTAAAAGACGCTCAGTTTTTGGGAACTTCACACGCCGAGCAGCTTGCGGCCCTTTCTTCGTTTTCTCGAGATCATTCTGCGGCCGCTTTTCGTTGCCATACGTCCTCGAAATCCGTGAGTTTTAGCGCGCTTGCGTTTACTAGGTTGGTAGGTGCGTTTCATGATGACTTTCCTAAATTTTTTTCTTCCAGCTAATATACAGGATCAGCTTATATTTTGGCAACCCTTGTCATTAATCCAGGTTCCTGATATAGTCGTGATCCATTAATGAATTTAAAATTGGTTTGACAAATGAAAGTACGTGCTTCTGTTAAAGCAGATCCCAATAAGGGAGATAAGATCGTGCGTCGACGCGGCCGTCTCTATGTAATCAACAAAAAAGATCCCAACCGCAAACAAAGACAAAAAGGTCCAGCTAGGAAAAAATAATTATGGCTAAAAAATCTAATTTACAAAGACAGTTGAAGCGTGAACGCCTCGTTGCCCTCAAATGGGAAAAACGTCAGGAACTTAAAAAATTAATTCGTGACCCTTCCCTCCCTGAAGATCAAAAACTTCTCGCTATCGATACCCTCAATAAACTCCCAAAAAACTCTTCTCCCACTCGCCTCCGTAACCGCTGCCAACTCACCGGTCGCCCAAGAGGCTTCTTGAGAAAGTTTAAACTCTCCAGAATTTGCTTCCGCCAAATGGCAAATGATGGACTCCTTCCAGGGATCACTAAGTCATCCTGGTAACGGGGTGAGTGCTCGGGGTGCTTGTTTTGCTTAAGAGGCAAGTAGAGCACCTCATCTTCGGGCTATCTCTCATCGGAAATAGCTAGGGCTATTCCCTTCTTCGCGATACCCCAAATCTAAGGCACTCTACTTACCTCTTAAGCAAAACAAGCACCCCTCGCATCTCACTTTCTCTCGCTTTAATTCTCTATTGTCAGTGTAAATTTTTTGAATTATTGATGTTGTATTTTTATTGAAAAAATGATATTCTAATAATAAAAAAACCAACTATTATGAATATAAATAATAATTTAGACAATTGTAATTGCTTTGAGGATTTCCTCCCAAAAGCAATAGTAATAACAAATAATACAAATTATCCTGAAGAAAATAGCATAAAATTTATTTTATTTTCAGAGGTGTTTGTTAAAATACTTTCTTTTCTTGAAAATGACCTTCAATCCTTAAATAACTGCATGGCAGTTTGCAAATATTGGAATAATGTCATTAAACATGAGCTTTTCGGAAGGGGGCGTTTTTGGACACTCTCATGGCAAGACGAATTCGTTGAAAATTGGAGATCCTGTTTTAAAGATACGAACAAAGACCAATTAGTACTCTTCCACAGTATGAAGGAATCAGCAAAAACTATTTTTGATTACTATTGTTTAAAATTTTATTCTTACTTCATTGTAATTCAATTCATTCAAGACGTGCAAAAATGTAGTGAATATGATGCGTTTATAGATAAATTTAGAAGTAAGTCTTCTAATAATACATTCATTTATTTTATGATCCACGAATTATATGTACCACGTGGTCCTCAAGACCGCAAAATAAGCGCACGCTTAGATTCGATGATTTTAGATGCCGGTTGTGCCAAAGAAATAATCATTGATAACTCTTATAATAAAAATAATTGTTTGCATGAGTTGAGTAAGTTCTTTTTAAAGATGGGAAAGTTTGAAATCGCTCTTGACTTTCTGTCTGAAATCATTCGTTCAGGTCATCGTTGTGACACTAAGCTTTTATATCAAATATTTAGCGACTGTATAAATAATCGTGAGGTGAATACAGCACATAAATTGATGCTGAAGCTCTCGCGAACTTCTCTTGTAACAAGAATGGATTTAGCTGGGATTGCTCTTAAGATCATTGGCAATTTTATTGAAAATGACCTTTTGGTTTCTGAAGAGTTATGGAATGATGCATTTGAAATAATCTTTAAAGATAAAATAAGCTGTAAAATTTTGTAATCGGTCACGGGGGTTGAAATTTGATCTGAAATTTCGTAAACTTCTTA
>JBBDIZ010000030.1:0-14845 GCA_040880145.1 Simkaniaceae bacterium
TAGCGGTTTCTTTGGCTAGCTACAAGCCCTCGACTTTAGTCGTGGGTATTTGACAAAATAACCAAGCAGGAGTGTACACAAAAAAAACGAAACGATAAAATAATCAAAATGGAAAAACTTCCCATCTCGGTCATTATTCTAGCAAAAAATAATGAGCTTTCACTTCCTGAAACATTAAAATCTGTTGAGCAATTTGATGAAATTATTGTTTGTGATACAGGTTCTAGCGATCAAACGATTGAAATTGCAAAAAAAGCGGGATGTCAAGTTTTTAGTAGAGAGTTGAAAGGATTTGGCCCTTTACGCAATGAGATGGCTCTTTTCGCAAAAAATGACTGGGTATTCGCCCTCGATAGTGATGAGACCGTTACGCCTTTACTTTTCAATGAACTTTCTTATCTTAAGTTAAATGACGCTTTTGTTTACTCCTTTCCCTTTAAAAACCTATACAATGGAAGGTGGATCAGGGGTTGCGGTTGGCATCCGGATTATCATGTGCGCCTTTATCATCGTAAGGTCACACGTTTTTCAGAGGATCATCTTCATGAAAAAATTTGCGAAAGGGCTTTAACTGTTAAAAAGCTGAAATTTCCGATACAACATATTTCCTATCGCTCCCCTGCCGATTTTTTAGAAAAAATGCAGCACTATTCGACTCTCTTTGCCTTGCAAAATTCCGGCAAAAAAAGCTCGCTAAAAAAAGCAATGGCTCATGGCGGCTTTGCTTTTTTTAAAAGCTTTATTTTGAAACGTGGGTTCTTGGATGGGTATGAGGGCTATATGATCTCAGTTTATAATGCCGGGGTCGCCTATTACAAATATTTAAAGTTGGCTCATGATTATCACAACACTCTACCACCGCGTCGGTCAAGGTAAGTACGCAACTGAACTTAATGACTTCAAAGCGCATCTACATTGGATCAAAACTCATAGCCAAACTCTTTTACCGGGTGAAAAGGCGATTGGAATTAATTTTTGCCTCACATTTGATGATGCCACGATCGATTTTTATGAGACGGTTTTTCCTCTTTTGTCGGAGTTGAAGTTAAAAGCCCTCCTTGCTGTCCCGACGAAATTCATGATTGAAAAAAGAAAGGGCTATTGTCATTTTTCTCATCTAAAAGAGATTGTAAAAAATCCCTTAATCGAGATTGCCTCTCATACTCATTCCCACCTTGATTTAACCACTCTTTCTACAAGAGAGCTTAAACGCGAACTCATTTTATCGCAGCTTCTCTTAGAGGATAAATTAGGGATCCATGCGAAAACACTCGTTTTCCCCTACGGAAAATGTTCGAGTAGAGTTTTTAAAGAGAGTCGTTTGCAATATCAATATCTTATGAGAATTGGAAGCGCGATTAATTTTAATTGGAAGGGTGTGATTTATCGAATTGTGGCAGATGGGCTAACAAAAGAAAATTTCCCTCTCCCTATAAAAAGTTCTTATTTTATTCGTTATGGTGTGAATCGATTGCGGCGGAGATAGATGGAATTAGCGGCAGTCGGACTCGAACCAACGACCATCGGATTATGATTCCGGTGCTCTACCAGCTGAGCTATGCCGCCAAGTAGAAAATAGCGGGGAGAGGATTCGAACCTCTGACCTTTGGGTTATGAGCCCAACGAGCTAACCACTGCTCCACCCCGCGATATATAAGAAGTATCACGATAACATCTTAACCGATTTAACTGCAAGGGGTATTTATGCTTAATCGAATTTCATGATAAGTTTTTATCAGACTCCCCTTCTTTTTTTCACAAAGTTTACGCGCATTTTTAGAAAGGTTTTCAAGCCTTTTAAGGTCGTTTAAGATTAGAGGAAGCTCATCGAGTATTACCGACGCCCCAGCCGAAGCTTCAAGAGCAAGACGCTCCATTTCTCTTTGCGAATGCATATAGGGCCCAAATAACGTCGGTAGACCAAGAGAGATCGGCTCAAAAATATTGTGCCCTCCTATTTTGGAGCAAAAACTTCCTGCAACTATGGCTGCATCCGAGACTTGATAGAGATCGGTTAATATCCCCATTTGATTGACTAAAATAATAGAAGCGCTTGCCGGCTTAGTAAATGTTGCGTAATCATAATTTTCAAGAAGTCTTTCGACCTTTTTAAAGCGCTCTTTGTGACGAGGTACAAGAAGGATTTGACAAGGCGTATCTTTTAAAGCCTGTAACAGCATCTCTTCTTCCCCTTCATGGGTAGAAGCGAGTATGATAACGCGCTTTGTTAAGTGAAGTTTTTCTTTTAGTCTGTTTTTTTCATGTGGGGATAGAATATTCAGTTCAAGATCGAGTTTGAGGTTTTGTGTCACCTTTGGGATTACAGGTGTAAATTGTTGAAAACGTTTGGCATAAGATTCTGTCTGGACAAGAATTTTATCAAAGGGTTTTAAAAGGTTTTTTGCAACCCATGGAAGTTTTTGGTAAATTGAGAAGGTTTTGTCGCTCATTTTACCGTTGATCAAGATCGTTTGAATCTTTTTCTTTTTGAGCAAATGGAGTAAGTGAGGCCAAAAATCGGTCTCTGATTGAATAAAAAGAGTGGGTGAAAGCTCCTCAATCAATCTTTTGGTTACTTTTTTTAAATCGAGAGGCAGGATAAAGTGCGCTTCGAGATTTGGCAGCGAACGTTTGCTTTCCTCAAGTCCCGTTTTTGTAACGTGGGAGATCACGATTTGGTAATCGGGATGGTTCTTTTTAATCAGTTTAATAAGGGAAGCAAGCGCTTTGGTCTCCCCAACAGATATGGCATGAAACCAGAGAAGTGTTTTTGATGGATCCCGCTTAAATGACTCCAAATGATAGGATACCCTCTTCCTTCTTAAAATCAACCAAGGCTGAATAAGAGACAATAAAAGGGTATAAGTTTTAAGCATCTATTTTGGTTGAACCACAATATTGATTAACTTGTTGGGGATAAAAATGATTTTTTTTATCTCCCCTTCCAAGTGGCGTGCGCACTTTTCATCCTTTTCAACAAGTGCAAAAATGTCCTCTTGAGATTTTCCTTTGGGCAGCTCAACACGGCCGCGCACCTTGCCATTGACTTGAAAGATATAGGTTGTGGTTTCATCGATAAGATAGGCTTCAATAACTTGCGGCAAAGGAGCGTAAGTCAAATGGGTTCCACCAAGGTGTTCGAAACACTCTTCAGCAAGGTGGGGAGCAAAAGGATAGAGCGATTGAACGGCAATTTTTAAGGCTTCAACTGGGTAGAATTTAAGCTTTGTAAAGCTATTAATAAATTCCATCATTTTAGCAACGGCTGTATTGAATTGCATTTTTTCAATATCGTCGGTGACTCCCTTCAGAAGGCGGTAAGAGAGTTTCATGGCTTCTTCTGAAGAGTCTGATGAGACTTTATCGGAGAAAACCATATCATAAAATCGTTTGAGGAAACGATAGGAACCATTTACAGCATCTGTATTCCACAACTTTTCTTTGTCAAATGGAGCCATAAACATCTCATACAGGCGAAGCGCATCCGCTCCAAACTCTTCAATGATTTCATCGGGAGTTACCCCATTGAACTTTGATTTTGACATCTTTTCCAAAATTTCTTCCACAGGCTCGTGGTCTTCTTTTGAATAAAACTTTTGGTTTTCTTCAATGACATCATTAAAAGGAAGGTACCCCCCCCCTCTTTTTTTATAAGCCTTTGCTGTAACAAGCCCTTGATTTCGAAGGCTTAAAAAAGGCTCTTCTGTAGAGACAAGTTGAAGGTCGAAGAGGACTTTGTGCCAAAAGCGTGCATAGAGAAGATGTAAGACGGCGTGCTCCACACCTCCTACATAAAGATCAACAGGCAGCCAATACTTTTCTGCCTCAGCGCTCCAGGGAGCTTCCTCGTTATGAGGATCGGCAAATCGCAAATAGTACCAACAAGAGCCGGCCCATTGGGGCATTGTATTGGTTTCTCTTAAGGCTTTTTTGCCTGTTTTAGGATCGACAACCTCGACCCACTCTGAAATCTTGGCAAGCGGACTCTTTCCATCTTCAGCCGGTTTATAGTCATCAATATAAGGAGGCATAAGAGGGAGCTCATCGAGCTCTAAAGCGCGCATTGTTCCATCCTCAAAATGCAGAATCGGAATAGGCTCGCCCCAATAGCGTTGCCTTGAAAAGAGCCAATCTCGAAGACGATAATTTTTCGTTTGTTTTCCCTTTTGGTTTTTTTCCAGCCATTTTGTAATCGATTCGATGGCCTCATGGACCGTCAATCCGTTTAAAAAGCCGCTTTCCTTTAACTCTCCACTTCCTGTCCAGCAGCCCTCTACAGGTTCTTTCGAATCGGGAATAATCACAGATCGAATGGGGAGGTCATATTTTGAAGCAAATTCAAAGTCCCTCTCGTCGTGGGCCGGAACAGCCATAACAGCGCCCGTTCCATAGCCCATCAAAACATAATCGGAAATCCAGATCGGGATTTGTTCATCATTAACAGGGTTTAAAGCATAAGCTCCAGTGAAAACTCCTGTTTTTTCTTTAGATAATTCTGTACGCTCTAAATCGCTTTTTGATGCAATTTGTTTTCTGTAGGCTTGTATGTTTTCCTTTTGCGCATCGTTTGTCAATTGATCCACAAAGGGGTGCTCCGGGGCTAGAACGAGATAGCTGCATCCAAAAAGAGTATGAGGGCATGTTGTAAAAACTGAGATCGTTTGATCTTGAGTTTTAAAATCAATTAAAGCACCTTCACTCCGACCGATCCAATTTCGTTGAATTCTTTTGAGGTAATCGGGCCAATCAAGAGCGTCAAGATCATCTAGAAGCTTGTCTGCATAAGCTGTTATTTTCAAAACCCACTGACGAAGAGGACGCCTTTCAATGGGGTACCCTCCCTCTTTAGAGCGCCCTTCTTCAACTTCTTCATTTGCTAGAACCGTTCGAAGGTGGGGGCAATAGTTGACCAAAACGTTCGCTTCGTAGGCAAGTCCTTTTTCAAAGAGCTTTGTAAAGATCCACTGAGTCCATTTATAATATTTGGGGTCGCTCGTCATGACTTCTCGACTCCAATCATAACTAAAACCGACCGATTTCAGCTGTTTTCGATAGGTCGTGCAATTTTTTTCTGTCGTCTCTTTAGGATGAGTTCCCGTTCTGACGGCATACTGCTCTGCAGCAAGACCGAAGCTATCCCACCCCATGGGATGAAGGACATTAAATCCTCGTTGCCGCTTATAGCGTGCTAAGATATCGGTTGCTGTATATCCAGTTACGTGGCCGACATGAAGACCTGCTCCTGACGGGTAAGGAAACATGTCAAGAATGTAGTATTTAGGTTTTGAAGGGTCGATGTCCGCCTTAAAGGTTTGTTCATCTTCCCACTTTTTTTGCCATTTTTTCTCGATTGCTCTATGATCGTATTTGCCCATTTCTCCTCCAAATCAATAGAAGAGTATCGCTGATATGAAAAAAAGACTCAATCAATATTCCGGTTTCAAAAAAGGAGTCTTTGCCTTATCAACGCTTCTAGGCTTTATTGCGGTTGAGAGAGGGACTCACGCCCTCACAGATGGGTTTACGATTCATCGCATTCGATCCTATAGACCGATGCCGGGAAATTTTGAAGCCCGGCCGCTCTCTGATCATGAAAAAGGGGAGGTGAAAAAAATATTGAATCAACCCTACTTTTATCTAACCTCGGGAAGCCAATCCTTTGTGCTTGCAAGTCAAGATGGTCAGTATGTTCTCAAATTCATCAAACAACACCGCTTCCGCTCTATTTTTCGATTCTGCGATCAAAGCAAAAAACAAAAATCTCTTTATGACTTATTGAGAAGCTTTGACCTGGCTTCTAATCTTTTTAAAGAGGAGACTGGGGTTGTTTACACGCATTTAGATAAATCACGATCTCTAGGCTGCAAAGTGGACTTAGTCGATCGACTTAAGATCAAGCACTCGATTGAACTTGATCAGTATGAATACGTCTTGCAAAAAAAAATGCAGACGGCTTCTGAAAAATTGATCAATCTTAAAAAGAGCGACCGACTGCCTGAGGCCAAAAAAGCTTTTGATAAACTTCTAGCTTTAACAAAAAAACGAAGCGAAATGGGATATTTTGACAAAGATCCGCACCTAATTAAAAATTTTGGTTTTGATGGAGAGGGGGCCGTTGAGCTCGATATTGGAGGATTTGTTCCTTACTCTGAATGCGAGGCACTTAGCTTCTATGAAAAAGAGATTCCCCGAATTAAAAGAAAAGTTCTTCCGTGGATTCAAAAAAACTATCCCGAACTTCTCTTACATGCGCAAATGAGACTGGACTCTCAAAATTCCTAATTTCTGTTAATTAAAATCATTTTTTAAGTAGTCATGAAGATAATATTTTCTTAACAGCTCTTGCAACAAAACCTAATTTATCGTATCTTGAAAGACATGTCTACGATTGATTCAAACACAATTCGGAAAAACAAGATTAGGCTTGCTGATTATGATTATAAAAGCGATATTCAAAATCGTCTTTTACTTTCTCAGCTTTCTCCTATCGATGTCGAAATTTTAGAAGAAATCTTGTATAGCCCGCTCGCCTTTCCAATCAAACGCTTGTTGACAAACCTCGACTATCCAATTGAAACCGTTCAAAAGACTTTAGAGCTTTTAGCACCGACCCAACTCTTTGAACTCGATGGTGAAATAATTCTCGTAAACAAAGAGCGTAGAAAATATTTTGAGACCCAAATCATCCATTTTGAAGACGGGTTTGAACCTGATATGGATTTTCTTCAGGTCCTTATGAAAAAAGTGCCGATTCATATTTTACCGACTTGGTACCATATCCCGAGAACCTCTAACAATATTTTTGAATCAATAATAGAAAAATATTTAATCACCCCGCAGGCTTTTCAAAGATACCTGCTCGAACTTAATATGGGAGATGAGGTTCTAAATTCCATGACAGCCGACCTCCTGCAGTCGCCTGAGCTCTATCTTTCGACGCAAAAGATTCGAGATAAGTATCATTTAAGCAAAGAAGAGCTAGAGGAGTACACCCTCCTGCTCGAGTTTAATTTTATCGGTTGCAAGTCTTATCGTTCTTTAGACCATTCTTTTGAAGAAATCATTACACCTTTTAGAGAGTGGCGGGAGTATCTTGAATTTTTAAGGGAATCTACTCCTCCTTCCTTATCGACAGCTCAATCAGTGAAACGGTACCGCCCCTCAGACTTTTCTTTTATCGAAGATATGACCGAACTTGTAAAACTGAATAAGAAAGCCCCCCTTTCACTTCAACCCACCCCATTCGGCCTTCTTCCAGAAGACAAGAACCTCGAAGAGTTTCGCTTTATGATTGCCTCATTTGATACCGATCAAGACTTTCTGTCTTATACAGCAAAACTTATTGAAAAAATGGTTTTACTCAGCCTTGTTTCAATAGATGATTCGATGATGACGCCTCAGGAAGAATCTAACTTTTGGTTGACGCTTACGACAGAGAAACAGGCCCTTCTTAGTTATAAAAACCACTACGTCGCTCTTATTACAGATACTGAAGGCACTGCAAAACTTTTCAATGAGCGTAATTTACATCAATTAGAGAAAAATTTTCGTAAAATTTCAGAAAGCGGCTGGATTCAATTCGACGACTTTATGAAAGGCGTTACAATTGCTTTAAGCGAAGAGAGCAAAGTCGAACTAAGAAAGGTCGGCCGCCGGTGGCAATACACGCTTCCCTCTTATACCGAAGATGAAAAAATGCTCATTCAAACCGTTGTTCTGGATTGGTTATTTCAGGCAGGGTTGATTGCTCTTGGATCTTTTGAAAAAAAAACCTGTTTTTGCATCACGGAGCTTGGTAAAAAAATCTTCACTCCTTAAAGTGAAGTCATGACGCAAACTTTTTCTCTTATCGACATTCCCCTCTTTTTTTTCTGATTGGTTTGGAAGCGCTTTTATCTGCAGATAATACATTGGCTATTTCTTTAATCGCTCGAAAACTTCCTGAAGAAAAGAGAAAAAAAGCACTCTTTATCGGCCTCATTTTTGGTTTTGTTTTTAGAGCCATTGGATTAATTTTAATGCTCTATCTCATTCGAATTTATTTTCTTCAGCTCTTAGGGGGACTCTATTTGGTTTATCTAGCTACCACGCATTTTTTACCCAAAAAAGAGCAAGGACCTAAGGCTCAGCCCTCTTTTTGGCGCGCCTGTTTTATGATTGAGCTTACCGATCTTCTTTTTGCTTTAGATTCAATACTCGCAGCGGTTGCTTTAGTGAAAACCTATGAAGGAAATCCAGAATCCAAGCTGTGGCTGATCTACTTAGCCGCTTTTTCAGGGATGATTCTTCTTCGCTACGCTGCTTTTTATGTTCAAAAAGCACTGGATAAATTTCCAAACCTAGAACTTTGCACCCATTTAATCATTGGCGTTATTGGTTTAAAACTCATTTTAGAGCCCCTTCTCTACTTCCCCATTGGGTGGATTTTCTGGGTCTTTGTCCTCTCCCTCCTTGTTTTTGGTTTTTTCAAAAGACCTGTTCGTTTAAAATAAACGACTATGGGACAGAAAAAAGATAACGATTTAGCGAAAAACCGCCGAGCCTACCATGACTATGAAATCATTGAAGATTTTGAAGCTGGAATTGTTTTAGTAGGGTGCGAGGTGAAATCTCTCCGCAATCATGGCGGAAGCTTAGTCGATGCTTACGTTACATTTAAAAAAAGCGAACCTTTTTTGATTAATGCCTCTATTGCGCCTTATAGTCATGGAAATATTTATAACAAAGAAGAGCGTCGAGATCGAAAACTCCTACTGCATAAAAGAGAGAGCGTCAAGCTCAGGCGCGCGCTTCAAGAAAAGGGTCTCGCGATTGTTCCTTTATCGCTCTACCTTAAAAAAGGGCGAATCAAAGTCAAAATTGGTTTAGGCCGAGGCAAGAAACACTACGACAAGCGAGAAGCTCTCAAAACAAAAGAGGATAAAAGACGAATTGAGCGCGAAATAAAACGCGCGACTTGACAGGCACCCCCTTTTTAGATTACGATTACAGCGATTTCAGTACTGGAGAATATCATGAAGTTTCGTCTATCACGTTCAGAACTTGTGAAGCTTATTGGACGCGTGCACAATGTCGTTTCAGCAAAACCCGCCGTTCCCGTGCTCGCCAATATTCTCGTTGAAGCATTAGATGATCAAATTGTCATTTCTGCTACCGACTTAACCGTTAGCATGCGCGTATTTGTCGACGCTGCCGTCGAAGATGAAGGAGCAATTGCGCTTCCTGCAAGACGCTTTTTTCAACTCGTTCGTGAATTGACGGCAAGTGAAATCGATATCGAATGCGGCGCTGCTGAAATCGCCCATATTCATTCCGGTACAGCTCATTTTAAACTCAACGGCATGCATAAGAGCGAATACCCCGATCTTCCGAACATGGCAGAGAGCGCAACATTTTCGATCGAAAGCCAGCACCTGAAGGAACTATTGATTAAAACCTCCTTTGCCTGCGCAAGAGATGATAGCCGCCACGTTCTCAATGGCCTCTACCTTTCGCTAGAAAATGAAACGCTGACATTTATCGGAACCGATGGCAAGCGCTTAGCCAAAATCCATACCGATTTAAGTGAATCTCTAGGATTAACGCGCAAAATGATCATTCCTCTTAAGGGCATCGAAGAAATGGTCAAAACTCTAGATGCTGATGAAACCGCCAAATTTTCAATTTTGCACGATCGAGTTGCGATCGAAGTGGGCCATTGCATGCTCATTACCAAACTGATTTCTGGGGAATATCCCGATGTTAACCGCGTGATTCCAAGCCGCGAGCAGATGAAAAACATTCCTTTAGAGCGCGAAGAATTAATGACCCTCTTAAGACAAATTTCCCTCTTTACAAGTGAAGAGGTAAATTCCGTCCGCTTTTTATTCACAGATGGCGAGTTGCAGCTCTTTGCTTCTAGTGGAGAAATTGGCGAGGGCAAGGTCAATATGCCCGTCAATTATACAGGAGAGCGTCTGGAAATTGCCTTTAATCCACATATACTACTGAATATTTTAAAACACCTCAGTGATGACACCTTCAATTTTGGCCTAATCGATTCCTATAATCCAGGGTTAATTACAGATAGCTCGAATGCTCTCTTTGTTGTGATGCCTATGCGATTAATGTAATGCACCTCCGCTTAAAAAATTTCCGTAATTACACCGACTTCAAGGTTGCCTTTGAAGAAGATATAAATTGGATAATTGGCCCCAATGCATCTGGAAAAACGAACCTGCTTGAAGCAATTCATCTCATTAGTACCGGCCGCTCCTTCCGAACCCCCTACTTAAGAGAACTCATTCAGCATGGTGAAAAAGCATTTCTCATCGATTTAACCTTTGAAAAAGAAGGGCTCAAGCAGCAAATCCGCCTCTACTACGATGGAGAGCGAAAAAGCTTGCGCATCAATAATCAAGAATACACGCATTTCACTCCTCTTTTTGGCACACTTCCCTCCACCCTCTTCACACCATCCGATATCATGCTTATTGAAGGAGGACCCAAATATCGACGCCGCTACCTCAATGTCCTTCTCGCCCAAAGCGATCCACTCTATATTCAACATCTCCTTCGCTATACGCGCGCTCTTAAACAGCGCAATCAGCTTTTAAAGCAAGGCGCTCTGACCTCAATTGGGGTGTGGGAGCATGAGATGATCCGTTCTGCTAACTACCTGATGGGTGAACGTCAACGCATTTTGTCCATCATCGCAGAAAAGGCAGCGCCCCTCCTTAAGCAATTAACGCCTGTCAGGGAAGAGCTTTCACTAAAGTACCAGCCTTCTCTTTTAGAAAATGACCCTCAATTCTTTCAAAAAACAAGAGCTAAAGAGCTTAAGGCAGGCCTCACCCTTTATGGGCCTCACCTTGATGAGTTGAGTATCGAAATCAACGGAAAGTCTGCAAAATCATTCGGAAGCGAAGGTCAGAAGCGCTCTTCTGTCGCTGCCTTAAAGATTGCCGAGTACCAAATCATGAAAGAGAAAATGGGAACAGTCCTCTTTGGACTTGATGATTTTGGGGCCCAACTTGATAAAGAGCGGATCTCCTCCTTAAAAAATATTTTAATAAATCTCAAGCCCTCTATCGTAACAGCACCTACTGCACTTGAATCGCAAGAAAAAGCGCCTATTCTTCTATCTATTTAGTTAAAAACAATAACTAAAATTAATGTTATAATTGTTTAATTGCATACATTGTGTTATAATAATATGAAATTAATATCAAAGACTTTGGAGTTTAACATGAGCATAACTAATAAATTGTCTGAGCAGGATTGTATCAATAAATATTTAATATCGGAATGCGAAAAAGAATTAAATTATGACTTTAATAACATAGAAAAATTTGATGAAAGAGTTAATTACCAAACAGATAAGATAGAAAGAAAGCATTCACCATACAAGCTCTTCGCATTTCCTGAATCAATAAACTTCACCCAAGATGATAAGTGGTTGTTAAAGTGTGTGTCAATAATGTACGGGATAACAATACCCGTTGCCACAATAATAACCATTGCCTCAGTAATATTATCGACTTTTTTATTTATTTCATTTGGAGCGACAACTATTCATATTATTATTTTTATATTAACCCTACTTACGATTTCATTTATAGCGGCTTCACTTCTGTTGTTACCTTCGTTACCTTACACTATTTCAGATTTTATTTATAACAATTCATGTAAAGACATAAGCGAAGATTTAATTGATCACTTTAACTCAGAATTCACTCTTCCTGAATTACATAATGAATTTGAAAATCTTAAAAAAACCAATAAAATTGAACTTAATGGTGAAATAAAAATAGTAGTAAACAAGCTCGATCATAATTTTCATAAAAAATACCGGATTTTTGTAACAACAAAAAATAGCGCAATTTTTAAGGTATTATCTAAAGAGACGTCTTATTTCCAAAGTAGAGTAAATAAAGTACGTAAAGAACTCTTTAAAAAGATAGACAATTCAAATCAGTATAATAAAGAAAAATTAAAGCTTGATGTAAGTTCGCATATTTCAAAATTAGAAAAAAACTTTAATGAAAAAATAGCAATACTATTCGAAGAAAAAAAGGAGCCGATTTCTAACTAAAGAGAATCCAGTTCTTTTAAGTACTTTTGAGCGAGTAAAAACTCTTTTGCGTCATATTCTGTATTTTTGCGCTTTTGGTCAAAAATCCCAATGATCTTATTGGCTAGTTTTTTCCCAAGCTGTACGCCCTCTTGATCAAAAGAGTTGATGTTCAGAATAAAACCCTGAAAGGCTACTTTATTTTCATAATATGAAAGCAATGCTCCCATGGTATAGGGGTCGAGCTTTTGAGACATGATGATGTGGTTCGGGCGATTTCCCGGAAAAATGCGGTTGGGATTTTCACTTTTTTGACCTGTTGCAAGACCAATCGATTGGGCAAAGAGATTCGATAGCAACTTCTCTTGGCTCGTGGTTCCTTCAATGATTGTATCAATGGAGTATTGACTCTCTTTAAACCCGATGAATTCTATAGGAACGATCGTTGTGCCTTGATGAATGAGCTGATAAAAAGAGTGCTGCCCATTTGTGCCGGGTTCACCCCATATAATCGGGCCGCTTTCGTAAGGAAGCGTCTCCCCTTCTTTGTTAATCCGTTTACCATTGGATTCCATGTCGAGCTGCTGAAGATGAGCCGGAAAGCGAATCATAGCTTGAGAATAAGGGATAATCGCAAGAGTAGGATGATTTAAAAAGTTTCGGTTCCATATGCCAAGAAGAGCTCCAAATAAAGGAAGGTTCACTTTAGGATCTCGATTAAGAGATAATCGATCCATATTGGAGGCGCCTCGGAGAAAATCAAGAAATTTATCCATGCCAAGAGCAAAGGTAAGCATAACAGCTCCAACCATAGAGGTCGCCGAATAACGTCCACCAATGAAGTCCCAGATGTAAAAGGAAGCTTTGTAAAGCTCAGGGTCATCCATTGGACTTCCCTTCCCCGTCACCGCTATGAAGTGATCTTTTGGATCCAATCCAAGCTCTTTATACTTTTTACGAAAAAAGGCTTCATTTGTTCGAGTTTCTAAAGTTGTTCCCGATTTTGAAACAACAACAACAAGAGTTTCATGCAGATTTAATTTCTTAAGCAAGCTCGCTGCATCATCCGGGTCGACATTAGAGACAAAATAAGCCTCGCGATTTTCCCTCTTATAAGTATTGAGCGCTAGATAAATGGCTCTTGGACCGAGATCAGATCCCCCAATACCAATTTGAACTAGGTTCTTATACTTGCCCATTTTGTCAATTTGAGATAAAAATTCTTTTAATTTTTCAAGTTCTGCGTAAGCCTCTTTCGTAACCTCTTCCATCATCGGCTTTTCTGAGAAAAAATCGCGGACAGCTGTATGGAGGACTTGCCTTTGCTCACTCTCAAAACCCTGGATTTGATTCATAATGCTTCCGCTTTGCATCGCTTCCATTTTAGAAAAGACGTCCGCCTGCCCAGCTAATTCAAAAAGAGCTGAAAGCGTTTTTTCATTGACGCGCTCTGTGGAGTAAAACATCTTGAGGTTCAGTGCCTCTATCTTCATCTCGTCAAAGCGCTTTAAAGACAGGGCACCCTCTTTTGACAAATCAATGGGGTCTTTCGCGAGCTCTTGCAATTTGGAGTAGGATGGGTACGTATTCATATTTTTCTCTTATGGCACATTTGATTTTTTTTGTCTTGATCCTAAACCTCATTATAGGTTAGGATGTTGGCTTCATTTCGGGGTATAGCGCAGCTTGGCTAGCGCGACTGCTTTGGGAGCAGTAGGTCGGGGGTTCGAATCCCTCTACCCCGAAACTTTTCCGCCTGCAGCCTCAAAGGCTTTCAACTTTCTTTTACCAAGCACCGTCATCAGCTCATCTATTACGATAATCTCTTCCAACTCATCCCAGCTCTCAGCCAGCGCTGCTTCATCGATAAGGCGATAGGACTTATGTAGAGATTGAAGCGTGTCTTGAATGAGGGTGCTATCCACTCTCTCCGGAAGAACGAAACCGCACTTAGACTCTGAAATTTTCACATCGACAAGAGGCCCTCTTCCGATAAATCCTCCTAAAGTTTTACCCGTTTGCCATCTAAGACCGAACTGAGGGAGTTGAGCCCCTTTAACAGCGGGAATGATATGGGGAAAGATTTCTTTGGAAAAAAGGTGGGCAGACTCAATTGGATCATTAATTCCTGTTGCATCAAATTGAGCGATTACGGCGATATCGTCAGGAAAAGAGGCGCTTAATTGATGGAGATATTCAGAAAGAGCCGATAGGCAAAATCGACGGGGCGATTCATTCTTACAAGCTTCTTTTAACTGTTCATTCCAACGGAAGTTTTCAGTAAGATCGGCATCCCCCTCAAAAAGGATCACTCCAAAAGTTTTATCCTTAAACTTAGGATATAAGTTTTGAGTAAACGTCTCTATCGCAAGAGAGAGCGATCTAAAGGTTAATTCATCAGTTAAGGAAAAATTTAAACTATTAATCCCAAAGTCAAATTTCCAAACAATTCCGGGTAAGGATTGCGCCAGCTCTTCCTCCTCAACCCATTTAAGATCATAGCTTAAGCCCGCATCGAGCGTAATGACCGCAGCATCATAGCCCTCTTCAAAAACATCCAAATTCTCAGCAATATAAGGGGTAAAAAGCCTCCCCTCTTTTAAAAAGCGAAAGTGATCAGCAATCATTTTTAATAAATCTCATTTCAAAAGCGCTAGGGGTATTTTAAGTCTTTAGGTTTCATTGAGAAAGAGTATAACGAATCGCTTCCTTTTTGAATAGCTCAACAGGGCTGACTCCAGGGCACCAGACATTAAAATAATAATTTTATCCTCCTAGAAATGGGGTTAAACC
>JBBDIZ010000031.1:0-13185 GCA_040880145.1 Simkaniaceae bacterium
CAGTTGGCAAGGCCATTAACCGAATGGTTAAAAGCAGCAAAAGGAAAATTCGTATGCCCATAGCCCTATATTTTTTCTTCTCAATGTAACCAATAATCGATTAAACTAAAAATATAATTACAGGAGTTGTTATGGCATTGCCCCAGGAAGACTTTAAAAAAGAAATTTATGGTTTGTTCCATACCATTAAAGAGATTCAATCCGATCCTAAAAAAAGTACGGATTACAAAACACTTGGAAAATTGGCATTGATCATTCGAGCACTTGACGCTGCAGCGAAACTCTTGCTCGATCATCCAGATGAAACGCTGCGCTACGACGCTTGCCTCATCACAAATATGTTAGAGACGCCCATAACCCCAGTTGTGAATATCGAAAAAAAAGTCATTCCCTTGAAAGCTGCAGAAACGTATCTCAACCACAAAGAAAAAGAAAGTGATCTCGAACAGATCGTAAAAGCTTGCGTAAAAGATAACGAGATCGTCGATCAATTTTTGAGTGATTTAACAGATATTTTAGATGATTTGAAAACTATGAAGGAAAATTAAAACGCTTGAAATCATCCGCAGCATAGGAATTAAGGTGGATGCTGCGAGCCTCATCCTCAAAAGGTTTTAAGTCTCGATAGCGCGCTGAAAAATGGGTCATCACTAAAGTGTCCACACCTGCCTGCTTGGCTATTGTTGCGGCTTCTTTAGCGGTCATGTGATAATGATCATAGGCCAAATCTCGATGCTCCTCTAAATAGGTCGCTTCTGAGAGCAAGAGTTTGGCATCTTTAGCTAAGCGAATCGCATTTGGGCATATTCGAGTATCTATAACGGCCGCAAAAGCATCTCCTTTTCGAATCCAACTCACCTCATCTAAGATAATTTTTTTGCCATCCACAATGATGACGCCTTTCTCTTCGAGCTCTTTTACCATCGTTCCCTTGATATGAAAATCTTTAAGTTTTTGTTTGTCAAATTTTCGGCGATCATTTTCAGTAATTCGCCAACCAAGATTATCGACCCCATGCTCTAAAAAAGCCGCTTCAATCGTAAACCCCCCTTCTTGACAAACAATTCCTTCTTTATCAACGGGGTGTTCGATCACTTCTATGGTTTCATGATAAATAGTACTATAGCGAAGGCGGTCAAAATAAACTTTTCCGGAAGCGGGATAGTAACAATGTATCGGATGGGTGACGCGATCTAAATTTAATCGCATCAGCATCGATCCAAGCCCTAAGCAATGATCCCCATGAAAATGGCTGATAAAAATGCGGTTGACCGTCGGAGGAGCGATTTCCGCAAAAATAAATTGCCGCTGCGTCCCTTCTCCCGGGTCAAAGAGAAAACCCTGATTATTCCAACGGAGCAAATAGGCTCCCTGGTTTCTCATACGCGTTGGGTGCTGCGAAGAACAGCCTAAAATAGTCAAATCTTTAACAGTCAATTGAGACTCTTATAAAAATAAGGTATGCGCGCTAAAACCATACCTGTTATTGCGCCTGCTACATGAGCTGCGTTAGCTATTTGTAAATTCAAATTAAACGCAGTAAAGCGCTCCACAAAAAAGAGCGCGATTTGAAATAATAACATCCCAAAGATAAAAATCCCAAGAAATAATGCTGTGAGTTTTTCTAAAGGATAGCCCTCCCAAGGCGCTAATTTTTGCCTGACCCAAATAAATCCAGCCATCCCGCAAACAACGCCTGAATATCCGAGGAAAAAGGGTCCTGTCATTAAATACTGTACCGTATTTGAGACGATTGCCATTAAAATCATAAGGAAAAGAAACCGAAAACGCGATAATCGCTCTTCCATCATGCGCCCAAGTAAGAATACCCAGAGCATGTTGAATAAAATATGCAGAAGTCCCCCATGCAAAAGGGCAGGAGTGAAAATACGATAGATCTCTCCCTCTCGAATTTTTATAAAAAGTGGCGCTTTTAACATCTCTTTCGATGAGGGCCACTTAAGAATAAGCTCGTAAAACCCTTTCCAAAAAGGAATTTTTTCAAGTTCGTTAAGCTGGGCTGTTTCAGCTGGTGATAATTCCGGAATTTCTCCCTTCTCTCCAAGTTCAATCTTTTTCCAAAAAGAAGAAATTTCTTGAACGGGCGGGGGAAGATCGTAAAAAAAAGCCTCTTCAAGAGGGGTTAAAACGACAAGATTTGTTTTTAAAAACGGAGCAACTTCGACTTTTTGACTGATATTTAAAATAAAGAAAAAGGTGCAAACCATAATAATGAGAAATGTTAATTTTGGCGGCCTTTGAGTATGCTGAGGGATGTCTTCATCTAAAGACGGCTTCTCTTCTTCTTCATTACCTTCCTCTTCTTTTAAGGAAGGAAGAGGGATATCGTATTTAGGATTGGAGGGGTCTTTGATAAACTCATTGTAGAGTTTAAGGGCGCTCTCGTTCTTATCTTCATTTTTGACCCAGATTGTGAACCGCTTTTGACCGGTTAGGGAATCGATCGTCGGTTCTAATTCATTCTCGATTTCTTGATCGATTAAAACTCTTTGAAACTTTAACGCTTCTTGCTCATCACTTAAGGAGGCTACTTGCCGCATTTTCTATCACCTCAGATGTCGAAAGCCCCGGCACACGCTCTACAATATGGAGCCTTCCCCCATTTTTCTTCACTATGGACGATTCTAGACAATCTTGTCCATACTCACTTCCATTTACATGAACATGCGGTCGGATCTGTGATAATAATGCAATCGGATCGGCTTCATTAAACCACGTCACATAGTCAACACAAGAAAGCGCTGCCATCATTTCTAAACGAAATTTCAGAGGGATAATAGGCCGATTTTCACCTTTATATTGCTTTATGGATTCATCGCTATTGAGCGCTGCAATCAAGAGATCGCCTTGCGCTTTAGCTTCAAAAAGGATGGTTAGATGACCCGCATGCAAAAGATCGAAAGATCCATTGATTGAAACAATCGTTTTCTTCTCTTCTCTTGCCCGGACTAAGACTTCATCAAGTTGTTTAGATGAGAGGATTTTTTCTTTAAAATCTCTCATTTTCTATCAAAAGCAATTTTTTTTACTTCATCATAATGATCGACAAAATAAACTTTAATTCCTTTTTTTAGGTAATCGGGAAGCTCCTCAAAATCACGCTCGTTCTCTTTTGGGAAAATTAAAAATTTGAGTTTGGATCGGCGCGCTGCTATTAATTTTTCTTTAACGCCGCCGATGGGAAGAACCTTCCCGGTTAAAGTCAACTCTCCCGTCATGCCAAGATCGGCCCGAATGGGTTTATCGAGCAAGAGCGAAAGCATAGCTGTAACCATAGTGATCCCGGCTGAGGGTCCATCTTTTGGGGTCGCACCTTCAGGAATATGCAAATGCACTTCATTTTTTTCAAAAAACTTCTTCTTTGGAGCATATCCGGAAACCCGGCTCATCAGATAACTCCAAGCGATCTGTGAAGACTCTTTCATCACGTCTCCAGCTTGACCTGTCAATTTCATCTGAGTTTTATCTGCTGGATTTTTTACAGCTTCAATATAGAGAGTCGCTCCTCCCATCGATGTCCAAGCAAGTCCCATTGCCACTCCGACGGGAGTCTTTTTGTAAAAACGATCCGAGGTAAAAATAGGTTTTCCGAGATACTCTTCTAAACTCTTTTCTCCAATACGGATGACCTTTTTGGCCTCTCCTTTTTTTAATTTTACAATTTTAACGGCAACTTTTCGTAAAATTTTCTTGATGTTTTTTTCAAGTGAACGTACCCCCGCCTCACGAGCATACCCTTCAATGATTTGACGAATGGCTCCGTCTGTAAAGGTGAGATCGCTTATCTTAAGGCCCATAGCCTCTCGATTCTTTAAAATGAGATAACGCTTGGCAATCTCCACTTTTTCTTCCTTAATATAACCTGAAAGCCTCAAGACATCCATACGATCAAGAAGAGGCGCCGGAATGGTATCCAGCACGTTTGCCGTTACAATAAAAAGAATATTAGAAAGGTCGGCGCGCACATCGAGATAGTGATCGAGAAACTCTTTATTTTGCTCAGGATCTAAAACTTCTAAAAGAGCAGATGCGGGATCGCCCTGATAGCTCGCTCCCATTTTATCGACTTCATCAAGCATAATCACAGGATTCATCGATTGTGTATATTTTAATGCCTGAATCATCTTTCCCGGCATAGCACCGACATAGGTTCGCCTGTGGCCCTTGATTTCTGCTTCATCACGCATGCCCCCGACAGAGAAACGATAAAATTTTCGCCCCAATGCCCGCGCAATGCTTTTCCCAATGCTCGTCTTTCCAACGCCTGGGGGGCCAACAAAACAGATAATGCTCCCTTTGACTCCCCCGGATAATTTGCCCACACTGACAAACTCTAAAATACGACTTTTAATATCCTTTAAACCATAATGATCTTCGTCTAAAATTTTCTCAGCCGGCTTGATCTCAAGCTGATCCTCTGTATGAACTCCCCAAGGCACAATCGTTAACCAATCGAGATAGTTTCGGCAAACAGAATATTCTGCGGATTGGACTTCTAAATAATTGAGTTTTTCAAGTTCTTCATCGATGATTTTTTGAATCTCTCCGGGAACTTCTTTTCCCTTAATTCTCTCTAAAAATTTCTCTCGATCACAAGTCTTATCATCTTTTTCCATGCCGAGCTCTCTCTTAATCGCCTTAAGCTGTTCTTTTAAGAAAAATTCTCGCTGGGTTTTAGAGACAGTCGCTTCAATTTTTTGATTAATACTGCTTTGAAGCTTACTTAAATCGAGCTCCTTTTTTAATAGGACTAAAGCTCTATCAATGCGCGTTTGAATATCATAACTCTCCAACACTCGTTGCAGCTCTTCTCGAGATGCCGTTGTTAAAGCCACTGCAAAATCAGCAAGTTTGCCGGGCTCTGTAAAGTCGGAATGTCCTAGAAAAATCTGAAGCTCTTCTTTAAAGAGAGGGTTGAGTTTCAAAAGCTCCTTAATCGTCGTAATAATGCTAATCGTATAAGCCTTTACAACCTTTGCTTGTTTTTTCACAAGATCATCATGGTACAAAACTTTAGCGCGTAAGTAAGGGCCTTTTTTTATAAATCGTTTTGTCTTGATACGCTTTTCCATATTCAGAATGACTTGAGCCCCGCCCTGCTCGATGGGAATAATACGAAGGATGCGCGCAACAACACCCACTCGGTGCAGGTCTGAAGAGTTCAAATTATAGATATCGGTATCTTCACTTTTCGTTAAGAACAGGCCAAGCATTTTGTGCTCTGACTTCGCGACAATTTTGAGGACTTCATAAAAAGGCCCGGGCTCGATAACAAGAGGAGCCGCCATACCCGGGAAAAAGGGGCGTCTTGTTAAAGGAAGAATAAAAAGATCGTCCGGCCAGTCATAGCTTGATAAGTCGTGACCTTCGTCTTCATCGTGTACACTGTCAATTAGATCATGGGTATGGATGCCGTCGTCAAAATCGTCTTGCAAGATCATCTCTCCTTTTTCTTCAACCCTAGATTAAGCTGAAATGATTTCGGTATACTCTATCAAGATTTCCTAAATAAGCGCAATACTATAGTCAATTCTTAAAGTTATTTCGGTATAGACAAAAAAAAGAGTTCATCAGGTATACTCTTTCCTATCCACCTCTCAAGGTAAATTAAAATTTCGGTACAACCTCCTATTTATGCTTTCTTTGATTATTGACACAAGCTGTGATGACTATTTTTTGGCGATCTTTCATGAAAACACTCTACTCGTTCAAAAAAAAATTTCAACAAAAACCCGTCAATCGCACCTGATAATGACCCACATTCAATCCCTCTTTAATGAATGTTCCCTTGCATTGAATGCCCTGACTACAATTGGAGTTTGCGTCGGCCCCGGTTCATTTACCGGTACAAGGATAGGGGTCATGGTTGCAAAAACCTTGAGCTTTGCTCTTCATATTCCCCTCGTTCCCTTTCATTCTACTGAAGCTTATAAACCCATGAAAAAAACTTCACAATTTGGTCTGATCATCGACGCGAAAACAGATTCCTATTACTTTGGCCTCGGCAGCACGCTCTTATCAAAGGATCTCTCTTTTGATCCTCCCGTTCTTCTTAAAAAAGAAGAGGTCCCTTCCTTGCCGCTGATCACCCCACAACCTCACTTAATCGATTGCTTTGATAAAATGACCCCTGCACTCTACGATGCTCCAAGAATCGCAGCACTTGTCGAAAAACGTTTTAAAATCCAAGGGGGGCTTTTTCACGATAAAATCCAAGTCCTTTACCTAAAAAATCCTGCAAACTCTAAGCCTGTTCAAGAATCGGTTTTGGGCTAGTGCTCTGTCAACATTAAATTTTCCGTTTCGGCTGCGTGAAAGCTTTCGAAATTCGTCGATCATAAATGAGTTGATTCTATTTGAAGAGCATGCTACCATTTAGGCATTGTTAAACTTAAATCTTTAAAGGATGTGATTTTATAATGCCACAAGTCAAAGTCCGCAGCGGAGAATCAATCGATAAAGCCCTCAGAGCATTAAAAAAGAAAATTGATAAGGAGGGGATTCTTAAAGCAGCTAAAGCCGGGCGCTTTTATGACAAACCTTCTGTAAAAAAACGTGCAAAATCTAAAGCTGCTTTGAAATATAAATTAAAGCGCTCTAAATAATTTTTAGCGCTCTAGTCATTAATTTGCTAATTTGTTATACTGAAGTGGTATGGATTACTATAAAACTCTAGGCCTCTCAAAAGGGGCCGATCCCAGTGAGATAAAAAAAGCTTATCGTAAGCTCGCTATGAAATATCATCCGGATAAAAATCCCGGTGATGAAGAAGCGGAGAAGAAGTTTAAACAAATTTCTGAAGCTTATGAGGTTCTTAGCGACGACAATAAGCGGCGTATGTACGACCAATTTGGCGCAGACGCTCTTCGTGGCGGCATGGGTGGAGGTGCTCGTGGCGCCGGCGGTTTTTCTTCAATGGAAGAAGCCCTCCGAACCTTTATGGGTGCTTTCGGAGGAGGAGCCACCGGCGGCGGCGGCGATACCATTTTCGACAGTTTCTTTGGGGGTGGCATGGGTGGCTCCGGCCGCTCTCAGCCCCGACAAGGCTCGAGCAAGCGCGTTACTCTAAATATCACTTTTGAAGAAGCTGCTTCAGGTTGCGAAAAAGAAATCGCCATCTCCAATTATAGCAATTGCAATACATGTCGCGGCTCGGGTGCAAAATCATCTAAAGATATCAAGTCTTGCTCCACCTGCCAAGGACAAGGCCAGGTTCACCAAAGTCGTGGTTTTTTCAGTATGACTTCAACTTGCCCCCATTGTCATGGAGCAGGCCAAGTGATTTCAAATCCTTGCGAAGATTGTCATGGCTCCGGAAAGACCAAAGTTCGCCAAAAAGTCGTGGTTCCCATTCCTGCCGGGATCGATAGCGGCATGCGCCTTAAAATGAGTGGATATGGAGATGCCGGAGAACAAGGAGCTCCCTCCGGAGATCTTTTTGTCTACATCAATGTCAAACCTCATGACCTTTTTGTTCGCGATGGAGATGACGTTGTCATCACCCTCCCCCTCTCCTTTACAGAAGCCGCTCTCGGTACAAAAAAAGAGATTCCTACTCCTTTAGATGGTGCGCATATGGTCACAATCCAAGAGGGAACTCAACCGGGTAAAATTTTGCGTGTTAAAGGAAAAGGCCTGCAAAACGTCCACGGCCATAGCCGAGGCGACCTCCTTCTCCAGATTCAAGTCGAAACTCCTGTTCATCTATCCAGTGAACAAAAAAAACTTCTCAATGAATTTCAGGAATTAGAAGGCCCGCATAACTCTCCAAAAAAAAAATCGTTTTTTGAAAAAATAAAATCATTTTTTTAATTGATATTGTTATTTCATTCCTCTAATTAAGAGTTATGGATTATCAAAATTATAATGTAAAAAAAGGTGTCTTTTGGATTTTTATTGCAACGATTTCATTTGCAATCATGTCCGCTTTAGTCAAAATAATTGGAGATCGGGTAACGATTCCCACCATTATTTTTTTTCGCTTTGGGTTGGGTTTCCTTCTTTTGCTCCCCTGGTTTCTTAAAGATATTAAAGGGATATTGCATTCTGTGTGTCCATGGAAGCTTTTTTTTCGCTCCATTTTAGCGCTTATTGCTATTTTTTTTACTTACATGGCCATTCGCCGCATCCCGCTTGTCAATGCTATTTTACTTACAAATACAGCCTCATTATTCATTCCTCTTGTCATTCGAATCGCATTAAAGAGAAAAACACCTGTAGCTGTTTGGTGGGGCGTTCTTATTGGGTTTTTAGGGGTTGTTATCGTATTGAATCCAGGCAGGGATATTTTTAACCTAGGCTCTATTTATGGGCTTTTAAGCGGTCTTTTTGCAGCTGTAGCTCTTGTGATTTTACGGCTTATGGGGATACAGACAAGACCTTCACAAATTTTTTTCTACTACTTTGCAACGTCGACTCTAATTGGAGGAATTGGAGCCATTTTCTTGAGAGAGCCTCTTGATTTAGAAACGATGTTGTTATTATTAGGTATCGGTATCTTCGGTCTTATTTATCAAGTTGGCTTAACCTATGGATTAAAATCGGCACCCGTTCGGCTGATGTCTTCTCTTCTGTTCTTAAGTGTTGTATTTGGAGGGTTTTTAGATTGGCTCTTATTCTCCCATATTCCTTCTCTGCTTACATTTTTGGGGATGCTTCTTGTTGTCTTTGGAAGCTTAATCACCATCATTTGGGGCCGCAAGAGGATTCTTCCTCCTAAGGAGTCGGAATAATCGGATGAAAAACATCTGGGCAGGGCACAATTGGCGGCGGTGTAATAGGTGGTGGAATAGGCGCATCCGGACAAGGCGACGGATAGCTTGTTGCCGGTGCACCTGAAATTTGGGGCAACGCCGTAAATGCAACCGTATCGTTTGTATTCGTGTCAAAAACATTCCCAATAGTTAGAGAATAGTTCTTGTAAAACGGAGGATAAAAGCTTGCAATATCGGGATCCGTTGGTGAGGTGCGGTACCCTTTTCCTATGCGATACCAGAGCGATCGCGCCGTTGATGTCGTTATTTTACTTAAAAAAAGCATGACATCTTTTAGCTCCGTATAAAGCGATATTTGATTTACTGATAGATAAGAGCTATCGGTATTATCCGCTAAAACCGCAACAGCATATCTCATAACGCCGGTCAACATATTATAAGATTCAGCCACACTCTCTAAATTCCGTCCAGTTGTCATAAAGACTCCAAAATTCAGAGCGCTATCCCCTTCTACGGCATCATTCGCCGTAGCTATAGAACCGGTAAGAGTTGTCGGTGAAATAAACTGGACTCCACCTGCAGAACCATGACCCTCCCAAAGATAAAATCCTCTCAAAAAAGGAAAATCTTCATCGATTGTATCATCTAAATAGGGATTGATGGTATCCCGCCAAATCATATCGGCAAAATGCCGCATCAAATAAAGGTTTCCATCTGCTCCCAAAATTTCGGTTCGGATGAATCGATCAGAGACTGTCGTTGTATGAATGATATCCCAGTTGATCACAATAGCTAAGGCTTGAGCATAATAACCATACTGTAAAATATGGTCGTTGTAGAAGGCATTCCCAAAGTCGACCGCTTGTCCAGCATTTTGGACATCCATTCCAATATTACTCACGTAGGGAAGAGCGGATGTCGCGGGGTTCATCGTCGGATCCGCTTGACCATTAAAACAAACCCCACTATTACTTCCATCTAAAACAAAATAGTTTTGCTGGTTCAATCGGTTTACAATAAAATCATACAGATATCGCTTCACATAAGTGATCAAGGGCTCTGTACGAGTCAAAATTGTTGCTGTCGATTCGCCTTTTAACTCGGAATAAATTGAAATCGTTTGGACCGTCATGGCAAGTTGGTAAAGCAATTTCCCGGTTCCATATCCATCCGAAAAACCCGATATGGTACCAAAAAGAGGTTGAATCGCTGCTCCTGATGCATTACTTGCCGGCCAAGGCACAGAAGGTGTTCCGGAATCGATGATCGGTTGCCACGGCAGATAAGAATCCGAGAGAATCGTTCCTAAATAGTTGTCGATTGTATCGGCCTCAGAATCACTTCCAAATAAATCGGAAAAGGTCGCCGCTGGAGGAAGGAAATCACCATCTTCCATCCATGATTCCCAATCGTTTTCTAAAAACTTCAGCGTTCCACTGATTGCAGGAGCGCAAAACAAGTTTCCCTTAGATTGGCTATTATACTTTAAATTAACGACCCCTCCCTCCACATTGAACCATCCCGGAAAAGTGATTAAGGGATCTGTGGTATTTGGACCAATAGGTGATGCAAGCGATGCTACATCATATTCGAGAGTCATTTCATTGGATGTGATCGAGACGTTTCGAATGGCTGTCGGAATAGCGCTTCGATATTGGTCTAATATATTTAACACATTTGTTCCTGTACCATCTATCCCTTCATAAATAGGGCGGCAGAGCTCATTTTGAAAATTTTGGATCGTTTTAACTCCAAGGCCTGATGCGACAGCGCCTCTAGAAAGCGCGTGCGTAATGCCCATATTGAAAATAAGAGTAAAAAGACTTTCACTTGAGTCTCCTAATGACGAAGGCGCCTTTGGCACAACACCACCCCAAGCGTTTGCATTGGTTGTTAAATCAAATAAACATCGATTTGCGATCGAAAAAAGGGTTTGATTTGACGTGAGAAAACTATAGGTCCCATCATCCATTGTAATCAGGGGGAGAACGAGCGCTAATGCTTGACCTGAAACTTGCAGTGAAAAAGTCCCCTGAAACTGACCGAGCCATCCGAAATCTGCTTGAGCCCCATTAGGGGTGGGTACAGGAATGCAAGTTGGACAAGTAGGAAAAACTGAAGGACCTGTGTAGGTCGTACCCGGATTCATCTGAAGAAGAAATTGAGCAATAAATTCATTACTCCAAAGGTAGGGGAAGAGTGTAAAATAGGTTAATGGCTGAGCGGCAATTGCCTGAACAACAGGATTTGTAAACCAATATTGGTTCAGCATAATTTGTGTCTGTGTATTGCTTGTATCTTGAATGCATTGATAAATCCCTCCTTCCGGAACAATCGAAGGCCCGCCTGAGGGAGCAATCGAATCATCAATAATCAACGGCTCTTCATCAAAAGGTAAAAATGCTGCTCGAATCCATCCTGTATAGGAAGTCTTTGCTGAAAAAAAGATATTTGAACCCCCGACAGTAAACGTATAATCTTTTGTTGATCCATCAGGTTCTAGATAAATAACCAAGGGATAATCTTGACCGGCATTAAATAATTCGAATATGAATTTACTTCCTGTGACCTCAAAGGGCGGACCGCTTGTAACTGTACTGCTCACGCCGGCAGCGGTTTCAACCGTCACTGTAATTTCACCATTTGGGATATCCGGCTTGGGACCATCTGTAAAAAAAACGGGTGTCAGGTCTTTATAATAGACGTCATGAAAAAGATTGCCCATGACGACATAATCTGTAATATATTTATCTGCATCATCAGGTGATGCTTTTGGGAGGTAGTAAGTCATTTGAAGACTTTGCCCATAAGGATCTAAAGTTGTGGTTAAACGATCTTCATCAAAACCACTTGAGATGGCTTCATTTGCACTATAAACGAGGTTAATTGAGGCATTACTTTGGGATAGCGTCGGGATATTGTACCCTTGAAAGTTATCTGTTGCTTGAATGGAGCCGGCAGATGCTGCTCCTCTTCCATACTGGTTCAATGTGATCGCACCACCGGATTGATCTTTTCGTGAATTAATAAAAGAAATTTTTGCCGAACCTGGAAAAACAATTCCAGGCCCATTTAACCCAACATTTCCGAAGTAGGGACCGAGCAAAAATGAAGAGCGGCTTAAGGGAGATGTCGTTACATTCGTTGGAGAATACCCTCCTAGGGTGATGGCTTTTGTTTGATAAATTTGTAAATTATTTGTTTGAGGTATTTGGTCTGGATTCGTCCGATTCTCAGGTAAGACATAGAGGTTGGGGCTAGTTTTTCTTCCAAAAGCGATAGAGGGCATATAGTCATCTGAAATATCTGCAAACAAATGCAGCACACCTAAAAGAAAAAAAGAAATTGAACTTCGCATTATGACTCTCCAAAGGCTTCTATTATTTTATGAAAGGTTTCACTATTTAAAATTTCTGGACGGGCCACATTTTCCCATCTTAAATAAATTTGCTCTTTCCAATAATCGGGAAGAGCTGACTTGTTTAGCTGCTCTTTAAAAGCAAAAATGAGCTGAGCATATTCTCTCAGTTCTTTTTTAAAGGATGAGGATTTTAATATTTGAATACTATCCTGATCCCCTTTTTCTTTTAAAAGCCTTGCGAGCAAAACCTTTCGTTTAATTGCTAGTGGTTTTAATGCTCGAAACTCAGCCTCTAATTGATTTTTTTCCTCAAAATAAGATAGGGCCCTATCGAAGTGTTCCCTAGGCATATTTTTTGGTTTCAAAAAGTTGGCAAGATGATTTAAGACCGTTTGTTGATCAGCCTTTGGCAAGCCGCTTGCCTTTACAAAAGAGCTAAACTGACTCAAGACCTGCATATCTTTTAGAGCGAAAAGAGTGGGATCAAAGTCTTTAGATTGCTTTGTATAAGCAACTTGAAGCTTCACTCTGATATGATGCGCACGCATTTTCAATTCTTTTAATGTTTTATGAACGAATTTTTTTTCTTTACCCGTGGCTTTTCGCCATTCTTGATGACTCATTTCTTTAGGGCGAAGAATATTATCAAGGCGCTCTTGAATTGCACTAATTTGTTGATGACTTAAGTTTGCATGGGTAAGCCGGCTTTTAAATTCTTCAATCTTTACCAAAAATTGTCGACTCTCATCACTGATCTTAGAGCCCGTACTTAGATCTTTATGAAGAGTTTCTAGATGAACAGCTATCATTCCTTTGATCTCTGCCCAATGCTCTTGGAGAGTTCGGCTTGAATCAACCTCGCTTCTCTTTTTCTTTTCAATTTCCTCAGACAACTTTGAAAGTGAAAGAAGGTCCTCTTCCTCCTGGGCTGTCATAGGCTCCCCCTCTTGATCTCCAAACTCGTAATGTTGGATAGAGATGGGGGATTCTGGAATATAAATAGGACCTGCCGAAAAATTCTGAACCACAGGAGCAGGCGTTGGTGCTGGCGTTGGTGCTGGGCCTGGTGCCGGTGCTGGCGTTGGTGCT
>JBBDIZ010000032.1:0-12464 GCA_040880145.1 Simkaniaceae bacterium
CTAAAGGGACATTTCTATTTGTCGGAAAGGGGACATTTCTATTTGTGGCCTACAAATTATTAAATTACTATATATTTTAAATATTATTTATATTATAATTGGTTGAAAATCACGAGGGAAATATGTCAAATATTAATGTCTTTTTTAATGCTAAGCTTCATGAAGGATTTGGAAGCGACTCTTTTTTCGCCCCTATCCGCTATTTTAACGATGGAAAAACAGTCACATTCTCTGATGATGAAGAAGAAGTAAATAGCTCTCTAAGCTATCCAGCTGATAGTAAATCATCCATGCTAACACTCGGTATGATTCTAGCTTTCATTCCAGGATTAATTATTGGATCAGTAGCAAAAGCAATCGTTCTTCTTCTTAGCTCTGATCGAAGTAGAATGTACAAAAAAGCAAATCAACATTTTAACGAGTATCTGGATCTTTCGATTAAGAAGATAGATGCAAAATCGAAGATTTCGCTTAATGATCTTAAGGAATTTAAGCTCAATGAGCGTTTCAAAAATCTTTGTAATCAAAAGATAAAGACAGTTACAATTGATGGTGATTCAACACTTAAAGATCTTGAGAAAAATGATCTATGCTTGGAGCAATTCAAGAATAAGGGCATAAAATACCTTTATATTGAGCTTGATGACGATAAAAAAACCTTTACTTTTCATAAAGAAAATTCATACGGAAATAATTCCACCACTACAACTTTAATGATTAGATAAAATTCTCAAAGTGACTACTTTCTAAAGGCGGCCTTGTCTTAACCGAAACAAGGCCATTTTAAAAAAGCTTTTTTCTATCTTACTTTCTTGCCTTTTTCAAAATGAGTCTCTAGAGCAACGCCTTCAGTGTTGTAGGCCTTTTTGACTCCATCGAGCTCATCTTCAAAGTATGATTGAATCACTTGAGGACGCCCATCGTCGAAATATTTATTAAAGCGACCATGTCTCATCCCAAGCTTATATTCACCTTCAAAAACGAGGACTCCTTCGCGGCTCCAATTTTGGCATAGACCGTTAAGTTGGCCTATCTCATAGGTATAGACGCTCGCAAGGGTTCCATCTTCGTAATAAGCTTTCTCTTCGCCTTGTTTTTTGTCGTCGACATAACGCACCTCTTTATAAATGCGCTTGTTTGGAAAGTACTGGACCGAAAGCCCGTTTTTCAGGTCATTTTTGAAAAGAGTCGTCATCATAAGACGCCCTTGAGGATCGAAGAGTTTCCCCTCTCCTTCCTTCTTATTGTCCACAAATGGGATCGTGCTGATGAGGTGCCCTTCCAAGTCATATTCCTCATAGTCGCCTTGTAAAAGATTATTCCGATAGGTAGCAGAGAGGTTTAATACGCGGCCCCGCTTTTCATCTTCAGGGTAGTAGAGCTTATAGGGTCCATTACGCTTGTGGTCTTTATAGGTTAGAACCACTTCTTTCCCATCTTGTTCTTTCTCAAAGAAGCGGCCATGGAGCTTTCCCATCTTGTAGTGGCTCTCTTCCTTTAAGCGTCCCTCTTCGTCCCAAAGAGCTTTGACGCCATGAAGTTCGCCTCTTGAGTAAGAGAGCGAAGTCTGCATGATTCCGGAAGGGTAATAGGTCACCTGCTCGTCTTCATACTGCCCTTCACCATTATATTTCATCAAACGAGCGAGCTGCTTTCCTTTTTGGTTCTCTTTTAAGACTTCGCTTGGAAAATACTCTTTTTGCTCTCCAACAGGCAGGCCTTTCACAAAGTAACGCTCTGAAGCAATTCTGCCATCTTCATACCAGGAAAGAACTTCTCCATCGAGCTTGTCTTGATCATAATTGGCGACAAGCTTTTGATCTCCATTTGGATAAAACTCTTCATATTTTCCCTGACGCATCCCATCGACATAAAAAGATTTTTCACGAGGTTGACCGCCGTCATAATATCTAACAACCTCTCCTACAGGCTGATCATCTAAAAACGTGGCTTTGTAGGTAAACGCCCCTTCTGAATTATAGGTTTCCATAATCCCTTGCTTTTCCCCCTCTTTGTAAGAGGCTTTTAAAGCAAGTTGCCCATTTTCATACCACTCCCTATGATCACCATGTAACTTTCCAGATAAAAAACTTTTTTTAATCTTCATCTGACCATTTGCGTAGTGCTCAATGATATCGCCTTCTTGAAGATTATTTTTCATAGAAAATTGCATCTTAATTTGGCCGCTTTCGAAAAAGCTTTTAAAATCTCCTTCTTTTTTATGATCCACATACTGGCCAAAAGCCTTAAGTTTTCCAGAAGGAAAATACTCTTTTTGATCCCCTTCGAACTCTCCCTCTTTATAGTAAAGCTCAGCTTGAGGCGTTCCATCTTCATACCAACTCAAATAAGGTCCCTCCGCTTTGCCCCCTTCTAGAAAATACTGAGCAAGAAGCACACCCTCCTTGCTATATTCTTTAACCGGCTCTTTAAGGCGGCCATTTCGATCATAAACTGCGAGATAGGAAAGCTGTCCATTCGGGTGCTTTTTAAAGTGTTTTCCAATGGGTGTCCCATGATTGTATTTTCCACTCCCTAAAATGTTCCCTTCCTCATCATATGCAACTTCCTTGCCATCCGGTTTGCCTTCCCGATAGTGAAGTCGATAACTTTCACGTCCATTTTCATGATATTTGATGCGGGGGCCAATAGGCTCGCCTGCTTTAAAGTCCTGAACTTCTAGAAGATTTCTGTTTTCGTAGTAGATTAAAATCGCGGGATCATCTCCATATCCATGAAGCTTATGGTTTTGGAAGGTCTTTACGCTTTTTAAAGCGCCATTTTCATACCACTCTCTCATCTCTCCTTCTAGCTTTCCATTATTGTAGAGAAGTTCATAGGCCGTCTCTCCAGAGGGATAGTAACCTTTGACTTGCCCATCCAACACACCGTTATGATGCATGCCCTCTTGGGCAATTTGCTGATTCTCATGATAAGTCGTTGCAGGTCCATGAGGAAGGCCTTCTTTATAAGAAATCTTTTGCTGAGGCTGGCCATTTTGATAGAAAATTGTCAGCTCCCCATGAGGAAGCCCCTCTTTAAAGTAGATCACTTTATGAAGCTGTCCCGCTTCAGTAAAATGAACACTCATTCCGTGAGGTACGACTTCAGTTTTCCATTCATTAAAGGCGCGAGAATCCTCTTTAACAAGGCAGAGATCGGTCTCTTCTGCTAATTGACCATTTTCAAAAAAACGAGATTGCTTAACAGGTAAAGGATTGCTCTCACTATCCTCCGAATAAAAAATAATGAGCATCGGGTTTCCGGCCGGATGGCTTTGAACAATTTTAGGACGCCACTCGGGCATCCTGGGGAGTAAATCCCGCCGCACAGGCTCTATTTCATTGCTCGCAAAAAGCAGAATTAAAGGACAAAATATAATGAGAAGCGATTTTTTCATAAAAATTCCTAACCTATCGATTGTGAAAATTCATTTTAGGGGAAACCCTTTTTTTTGGCGACCACTGGATTGGGACCATAACCTCCTTTAGGAGAAAACTCAATGACTTGATCGTAATCCGTCTGAAGATGAGAAAAGAGAATCGGTTTTTTTGAAAAGCTAATCGCTACCGCTCCTTTAAGGGGCTCATCCGTTTTTCGGTAAAATTCAAGACCCTTTGGCCCATTTTGTAAAACGACCTCTAAATCACTTCCAATACTAATCGCTAATGTTTGGGTGTGATTGAGCTCATTTAGAAATCGACTCATTTGATTTTCAAATCGATAGACATCGATTAAAGTTTTGCTTTTGTAGGCAATGAGTCCGCCAAGGAGCGTGATGACAAAAATGGCAAGAACAGTTTCTATGAGCGTAAAAGCAAATCTAATCCTTTTTATCGGCATGCATATAAAATTCTAAAGGCTTTTGTTTTGCTTTCACAAAATCCTTATATCGCTCGGAACTGATATAGATATCATTTCTTTTCTCACTGAATCCAATGTCGTATTTATTGCCCCATCCATCTTTCATAAGCTCTCCGTTATTGCGGGCCATTCCAGAGGCGCTGATGATTTTCTTCGGATCTTTTAAAATCTCGCTCATAGGCGTTCCTTTGGCATTTTCAAAGGTCAAAATCTCATAGATTTGTCTCGAGCCTTCTCTTGTCTTAAAGGCTTTACTCTCATCTAAGCTCCCTTTCATATTGTATCCCACAACAGAACCTATGATCCCAATGATGAATATCACAATCATGATCTCCAAAAGGGTCATCGCATATCGCTTGCTTGCCTTCATTCTCTTTTTTCCTCACATTGCAAAGGATGAAACATCCGTTAATGGTAGTAACACGCTTAATAAGATAATCCCAACTACTAAGCCGAGAAAAAGAAGTATAATCGGTTGCAAAAGAGCTGTAAAGCGCGAGAGTGATTTTTCAAGTTCCTCTTCATAAATCATGGCAATATTTCCAAGCATCTCTGAAGAAGATCCTGTCTCTTCAGCCATCGCAAGCATGCGGGATACAAGAGGCGGGATGAGCCGGCTTTGACTTAATTCTTCACTGATCTTCTTCCCTTGAATCACCTTCCCCTCTGCCTCTTGAATGATTTTTTCAAAAAGGGGGTGATTCATTACCTGTCTCGATAAAGTCAGAGCTTTTAAGTAAGGAACATCGCTTTTAAGTAAGACCGATAGGGATCTGCAAAAACGGGTTAAGACGCTTTCGGTCACCATTTTTTTTATGACCGGCAATTTTAACCAGGTTATTTTTAAAAAAATTTGCCCTTTCCGGCTTTTAAAAAAACTGATGAGACTTAATACGAGAGTAAGCGTCATGCATCCAATCAAAAGCGTGTGTTTTCTCAAAAAAAGGCTGATACTCAAGACAAAATGAGTCATGGGATGCAAACTACGCCCTTCATAGAGATCTTGCATGGAAGGAATTAAAAAGAAAAAAAGCCCGATTAAGACAAGAAGACAGAATGAGCCTAAAAATAAGGGATAGATTAAGGCTGATACCATTTGCTTTTTCATTTTTTGTTGCTTTGAAAGATAGCTCACAAGCTCTAAAAAGACCTCGATAAGCGAGCCCGATTCTTCACCTGCCATAACCATAGAGATATAAAGGCGGCTAAAACTCTTGGGGTAATCAGCTAAAATTTTGGATAGGGAGTGCCCTTGCTTGATGCGGTCAGTGAGATCGAGAAAAAGCGCATGCGCTCGATGGCGGCGCATTTTCTCCTCTAAAGTTGAGAGGCTTTCGTAAAGGGGAAGGCCCGCTCGGAGAAGGCTTGAAAGATCGCGGGTAAAATCGAGCAGTTCAGAAGGTTTTAAACAAACTTTTTGTCCCTTTTTTTTTGAAAGCGGCTTAATCTTTGTGACAAGAATTTTCTCTTTCATCAAGCGCGTTTTAGCCGTTTTAAGAGAGTCTGCATCGATCACGCCCTCTCTTAGTCTTCCATCTTTAATAATCGCTTGATACTCAAAAAGCGCCATGATTTAGAGATCCTCTGCTCGAGTGACTCTTAAAACTTCTTCACTTGTTGTGATCCCATCGATAACAAGTTGGGCCCCTGCATCTCTTAAAGAGGTCATTTTTGTCCTTTTGGCTATTTCTCTCAAGTGAGAGCTATCGGGGTTTTTGAGCATTTCGCGTTTTAACTCAGCATTTAACCCCATTAATTCATAAATGCCTTGCCGGCCTTTATAGCCCGAGCCGTAGCATTTATCGCACCCTGTTTTTCGATAAAAAAGCGTTTTTAAAGGCTTAAGACCGAGATCGATGCATTCTTCAGCTAAAGGTTCGTAGGGGACGGGGCAATGAGGACAAAGCGTTCGAACAAGCCTTTGGGCTAAAACAGCTAAAACCGACGATGAGATGAGATAGGGCTCAATTCCCATATCGATTAAACGGGTGATGGCGCTTGGGGCATCATTTGTGTGAAGGGTGCTTAAGACCAAGTGGCCCGTTAGCGAGGACTGAATGGCAATTTCCGCCGTCTCGCGGTCGCGAATCTCTCCAATCATGATGATATCGGGATCTTGACGCAAAATATGGCGAAGCCCTGTTGAGAAAGTGAGTTTAATTTTGGGATTAACTCCAATTTGCGCCATACCGGGAAGCTTGTATTCAACGGGATCCTCAACCGTCATGATATTCACATCAGGACTATTGATGTCTGAAATAGCGCTATAAAGAGTTGTCGTCTTCCCACTGCCTGTGGGTCCTGTAACTAAAATGATCCCTTGATTTTGGCGCATAAATTTTTCAAAGCGGCTTAAAAGAAGTTTTGGCATGTGGAGATGCTTGAGCCCGAGTGCCATGTGCCCCTTGTCTAAGATCCTCAAAACAACCCTTTCGCCAAAAACAACAGGAACAGTCGACACGCGAAAATCGATTTCACGACCTGCCATCTTCAGTTTAATACGCCCATCCTGAGGAAGACGATGTTCTGCAATATCGAGCTGCGCCATCACTTTAATACGCGTGATGAGCTGATCTTGCAAATCCCTCGGCGGAGCGTGTCGTTTTTGTAAAACCCCATCGATGCGATACCGCACAATCACGCCCCGCTCTAAAGGCTCAAAATGAATGTCGGAAACCTCTTGCTGAACAGCCTCTTGAAGAATCATATTGAGCATTTGAATTACAGACGAGGAAGAATTAGAATCGAGAAGATCATAGCCATCAGAAGCTTCTTTCTCTTCAGAAAGCGTTTGAGACTGGTTGAGGTTTTTTAAAAAAGCTCCTGTCTCTCCCTCTTCTTGGTGATAGCAAAGCTCAATAGCGCTCTCGAGGATAATCGGATCGGCAAAAAAAACAGAAATCGGCCGCTTTAGGATTAAACGAAGTTCTTCAATGGTGTCGAGATCGAAGGGATCTGAAAAGGCGACTTGGACCCTTTCATTTTTTTCATCAAAAGGAAGAAGTTTATGTTCTTTCACAAAAGAGTAAGAAAGAAGCTTCTTCTTCTCTTTTACAAAGCGGGTTGAAATAAGACTTTCAACTCGATCAATTGAAAGTTTTTTTAACTGATCTTCAGTAAGGATTGCAGAAAGAGTCATCTAGACCACTTTTAAATAATAGATCCCAGCTTCTTTTAAACACACGCTCTTTTTCGCATCGCTGAGCATCGCAAAGACGTTCTAAGTACTCAGGGATATCTCCCGCCCGTTTTGAGAGTTGATCTCTTCGAATCCTTTCTATGTCACAGCGATTGTCCATAATTACTCGAGGTGTAATAAAAATAAACATTTCTGTTGTTTGCTCCGTCATCCTTGTTGAAGAGAAAAGCTTTGCAATCCCTGGAATTTCCCCTAAAAAGGGAATTTTTTCCGACTTCTCTTCAGACTGCTTCTGACGAAGTCCTCCTAAAATCACGGTTTCCCCATCTGCAACCCGTACTAAATTCTCAATCGAGCGTCTTGTTACATCCGGCCGATCGTTTAAGTCTGAGGTGATATTATCGAAAAGAACATTTGTTTGAAGCGTTACATACCAATCATCCTCTTTATCATCAGGGTCGGGTTCATGAATTGTTGGGGTTACAACGATCGTGATACCAAATTGCGCTCGAGAAAAAGAGTTTTCGAATGTAATTCCTGTCTGAGTCTCTAAAGGGGCTGCCCCATTATTGATAGAGAGCTCTTCAACCACTCGAATCGTAGCAGGCGTTTGATTCACAGTCGTAACAGAAGGGGAAGCATTGACCCTGACATCATCTTGAGTCATCAAAAAACTGTAGGCGAGATCAAAAGCGGGAAATGAAGCGCTTTTCTTTCTAGATAAAATCAGCTCTAAAAGACCTGGGATCACAGCACTTTTCGTGGAATCGTAGCAAACAGAGCCTTTATGAGTTTGACTCGCGCAAGAGCCAATTTTTAAAATATTCAGCCCAGCATTATCTTGGCTTTTTACCTTCTTCTCGAACAGAAGCACCTCAATTTCAACCATTTTTTTGGGAACATCGAGCTTTTTGAGAAGCTCTTTGATTTTTAAAAGCGTGTCTCTTCTTACAACCATCATAATCGATCCAGTCTCGCCGTAAGGGACGAAGTTTTTAGTCGTCGACTTAGGGGTCTGCTCTTTTATCGAACCCGCTCTTACAGGAGGCGGCTGAATCATCGGAGGGCAAGAAGGCGGTCCATAAGTTGGGAGCTCCTGGGGCATATTAGGATACTGAGGCACATTACAGGGGCGGTCATCGTTTGCCTCCTCATTTTTACCGCTTTCATTTCTCTGAAGGTCTCCCCCTTCTAAAGGAGCGTGAACAAGTGAAGAATAAACCCGCTCTAAAACATCGGAAAGCTTAAAAGGGTCGCTATGACGGCAATTATACCAAAAAACCGTCATCTCTGAAGGATCGTCGATCTGCTGCTCTGTCGATTGAACAACCATACAGGCGCGCTCTAAAGTTTCGCTCATGCCAATCAAAACAAGCGCATTTTCCTTTACTAAAGGAAGGATTTCAAGCCCCTCGCCGGAACCTTTTGCCAAAGCCAGACGACTTCGATCGGGGCCTCCGCCAAAAAAAGAATTTAATATTTTTTGCATCTCAAGAGGCGTTGTCTTTTTAAGGGTGATGACCTTTGTTTGCTTTTCATGTTCCCCATCGAAAACCGCTTCGTGAAGAGCGATCAACTTTTCTACCTCTTCTTTTTCACCCACAATCGCAACCTTTTGAGATACTTGGTAAATAAAAGTCGTCTTTGGGTCCCGAAAACGTTCAAAGAAGGAAGCAACCCCCTTTACATGTTCGGGCTTTGGAGTGAAAAGATAGATGATCCTCTCGTGATCACGAACACGCTTAAGCTGCTCCGGTTCATTGAGAATCATAGAAACTGCGATTAAGCTCTGTCTCAAAATATAGAGCTGTCTTGTATAGGCATTCACTTCTTTGACCCCAATGCCATTATGAGAAAGAACAATCCGAAGCAAATCACTCCAGGAATCTCTTGGTACAGGGATTTGCGAATGAAGCGTCAGCTTCATCGACATCATTTCAGGAGGAATGACGTAGAGAAAGTCGTTTGAGCCATATTCCATGATAAGCTGAGAAAGAGTCGTCTCTTCCTGATCCCAAAACCCATAGCCTTCGTCGCCTCGGCGGCTCTCTTGAAGAGCCTTTGCATGCCAGTAGCTTTCTTTTTCCTTAAGTAGAGCGCGGAGCTGATTGACGCGGCTTAAGAGGGATTTAAATTTTTCCTCTTGAGCCCCTTCTTCATGGAGCATCTTCACTTCATCCGTGCATTCGATTAATTCTCGTTTAATTTTTCCCATTTCCTGGTTGAGAAGCGCAAAATTCCCCTCTGATAGATCTTGCTCGCTCTCTAAAGCCAAACGGTTCCGCTTCTCTGAAATGGTTTCAGAGAAAAGAAGAGAAAAACAAAAAAAGGATAAAAAAAAGGCTCTAATCATTCTGTATTCATAGGTTGTAAAGGACTATCTTCTTCGAATTCATCATCAACAGGGGGGTAAGGCCCTGAATTTCTTTCGGCAAAATGGCGATTATTTCTCTGAGACAAATGACCTCTCTCGTTTTTTTTGGGAGCCAGGTTTAAGCAAACCTCTTGGGCTCTGGAGCGGGATTGATCAAAGAGATGCCCCTTGAAAAGGATTTGATTCCGGCTCTTTTTAAACCCATCGAAAATAAAGAGTTCGCCCTTAAGGTCAAAAGAGAGAACGCGATCGATCTCATCTAAATTTCTCAAAAGACGCCAACCATTTTCCTGTCTTAAAACCCAATCATTCTCTTTCAAAAAAAGAGAATTTTTTCCAAGAGTCAAGGAAGCGATACGAGCTGTCCTTCTTTTAATTTTCGAAAAAAGAGAGCTGAGATCCGGTCTAAAAACCCCCTCTTTCCCTTTATCAATCGTAATCCTCTTCGAAACGAGTCCCTCTTTATCCCAGAGCTCCAGCTCAATTTTTTGAGGTAAAATCGCACAAATTTTAGCACAAAACTTTTTTTCTGTCTTATTTTTTACAGAAGAAACGCTCCAACTTCCTTCATCAAACACCAGTAAATCATGAGATTTAATGTAAAGAATAGAGCCATCATCCAAACAAAGACGCTCCAAGCCCCCCTTTTCTTTTAATGCGCCATCTCCATAAAGCTCTAAGAGACGATCCGAGTTAAGGACCGATCCATTCTCCAACAAAGAGAGGGCATTGGGGTCAAAAAATCTTTCCAGTTGTGCCGACTGACGCCCATTCTCTTGAATCTTGAGTGAAAAAGTGCTTTTTTCATCGACTAAAACGCTGCCTTCATCCTCAATAAGAAGCGAAAGTGAAAAGGAAACCCTCTCGTCATCATGAATGACTCCTTCTAAAAGAAGAGGCGTTTTTTGCTTAGAGAACAAGAGTCCCCCCTCCTCAAAATTGAGATACGTTGGCTCCTGATTATCCACTTTTTTAAAAGCGCCATTTTTCAAACCAATTAGGAAAGCCTCCTTTTCTCTGCCAATCCCCAATAAAAAAAGATCATTCTCTAAATTTGGAACAGAAAAAGAACCCGCTTTTTCATCGATTGACAAGCAGCTAGAGCCAATGACGCTATAGTCCACGTTTTTTTTCCTCTTCGTTCCGAGAGAAAAATAACTTGAGCCAACCTCGCTTAAAGGGGCTTTAAGAAAGAATAGAGTCAGAAAGGCCAAAAACAAAAAAACCAATAAGCTCAAGCCCTGGAAACAGACACACCGGTTTAAAAAACGAAAATAAGAAAAGCGGCCAGCTATCAATGAATTCCTCAGAAAATAAAGGAACTATCTTAATAACTTATCTAATAAAGATCAAAGGCTCTTACCGAAACATATAAAAAATGCGACTGAAATCAGCAGGTTGCGTTTTTTACCCACAAAAAGATACAATCGATGAAAATTTCGCTATTTTGAAAAAGAAAACCTAAAGACAGGAAGACCAATAAACTAATGTTGCACCACATTAAAAAATTTCTAATGCCAAATGGTGGGAAATGGAGCTTAGATATTTTTGCCGGTCTACCGGTTGCCATGGCCCTTATTCCCGAATCAATCGCATTTGCGATTGTCGCTCATCTGGATCCCTTAATCGGTCTCTATTCCGCTTTTATCATGTGCTTTGTCGCAGCTTTTTTAGGTGGATGCCCCGGCATGATTTCCGGTGCAACAGGAGCTATCGCAGTGGCTATTGTTTCTTTAGTCATTCAACATGGAGTGAACTACCTATTTGCAGCCGTTGTGGTTACAGGGCTCTTGCAAATTCTCATTGGAGTGCTTAGGCTGGGAAAATTGATTCGAATTCTACCGAAATCTGTCATGGTAGGGTTTGTCAATGGTCTGGCTATAATAATATTCATCTCCCAACTCGAGCAGTTTAAAATCCACAAAGGCGCCACACCTCACTGGCTATCCGGATCGCCTCTTTTTCTAATGATTGGCTTAGTCCTTATTGGAATGGGTATTACGCATTACCTACCCAAGCTCACAAAGAAAGTCCCCGCTGCCCTCATCGCAATTCTTTTCGTATCCGCCATCGTCCACATCTTCAAACTCAACGTGCAACTCGTCCAAGATATGATGGGTACGGCCAATGTTTCTGCCGGCCTGCCAACCTTTGCCATGCTCAAGATCCCATTTACTCTTGAAAGTATAAAAATCATCCTTCCTTACTCTATTGTTATGTGTATTATCGGTCTTTCAGAATCACTGATGACCCTATCCCTTATCGATGAGATGACCCACACAAGAGGGCGGGCAAATAAGGAATGTATCGCTCAGGGCACAGCAAATTTCATATGTGGATTTTTCCAAGGAATGGGGGGCTGCGCCATGCTAGGACAGAGCATGATCAACATAGGTTCCGGTGCCCGAGGCCGCTTATCAGGCTTGATTGCCGCTACAACCCTCTTTTTGTTCATTATCCTCTTGTGGCCTATCGTTCAGTTGATCCCCTTAGCAGCCCTAGCCAGCGTCATGTTTATGGTGGTGATTGAAACCTTTGAATGGGCAACCTTTAAGTTCATTCGCAAAATCCCCAAACACGATGCCTTTATCATTGTCGTTGTGACGGTTGTAACCGTTTTCACTAACCTTGCCATTGCCGTCATCATGGGTGTTATTATCGCCGCTCTCGTCTTTGCATGGCAGACAGCTAAAAACATCTATGTTGATAAACGCGTTAATAGCAAAGGAGCTAAAGAATACATTCTTCACGGCCCGCTATTTTTCGGCTCGGTTACAAAGTTTAAGGAACTTTTTGACTTAAAAAATGACCCCAACACAGTAATCATCGACTTCAAATACTCAAGAGTTGCCGATCACTCGGCTATTAATGCCATACAGTTTATTACCGAACATTATCTCTCTTATGGAAAAAGCCTCCATCTCCGCCACCTCAGCCAAGATTGTAAAATTCTCCTTGGGAAGGCCGGCGATATGGTTGAAACTAATATGCTTGAGGATCCCGAATACAGCGTCGCTTCAAACAAGCTTGATTAAGTGAACTACTCGCCACTAAAGTAGCGAGCTTCCAGTTATGCAGCTAAGGCTG
>JBBDIZ010000033.1:0-11930 GCA_040880145.1 Simkaniaceae bacterium
AAAGGGACATTTCTATTTAATCCAACTAGGGGACATTTCTATTTGTCGCTAACATCTAATTATATCAAAACAACCTCAAAGGTTGAATTTTGAACATTTAAGATTTAATCGACTATAGGAATTATTTAATTAAGTGAATGGCTCTAAGAGCTTTAGCTGCGTGATACAGAAGCCCTCTTGAACCTAGGGCCGTGATAAACACCGTATGATTCGACAGAAGTTCAACGATAGGCTCATAGCCGCTAACCGGAGCCACTCGAATACCCGCTTTGCAATCGATTAAAGGCCAAGAGAGGACCTCGGGGCAAAATTGCTGAATTTTTGGATAAATAAGCTCTTTTGCTCTTTCAATATCAGGACCGGGGCATTGAAAATAATGCTCATAAGTCGAACCTATTTGTACGATTTTTGAGTCTTCTGTTAAGGAAATATGGCCCTTGCCAATCACTGACCGCTCTATCTTGCCTCTTAAAAAAAGGGATTGCCCCTTCACCATTTTTATTGGTAAGTCCGGGATAAAATCAGAAAGATTCGCTCCAACAGCCAAGATCACTCGATCGGCATCTAATTGATCGCATGAAGTTACTTCATGTTTTTTATGAACAAGACCCATTTTTCTGCAAACTTGAAACAATCCTTGCAGATAGAGCTTTGTAAAAACAGTAACCCCCTCTCTTATAAAAACTCCAGATCGGGAAGGTAAAGAAGGGATAAGCTGAGTCGAGTCTTGGAAAAATTCGACTCCTTTGTACTCTTTTGAACGTTTGATAAAGTGGGGTCTTTGACTCTCTTTCATGATGAGTCTTAAAATCCCATTTCTGATAGCAACCGGGTAGCCAAGCTCTCTTTCCACAACATCGACAAGATCAAGCGTTTGTTTTAAAGACTCAAAACCGTTAGAAGAATACGGGATATTTTCACCTGCAAAGGGATGCAATAGTCCCGTGCTTGAACCGGAAGCCCCTCCTCCTATCCCTTTTTTTTCATACAATACGACATTTTGATGACCTTGAGAGAGTAAATGATAGCAAGAGGCAAGCCCTGCTAAACCGCCGCCGATAACGGCCCACTTCATAGAGCCTTCTTTCGCTCAAAAAGAAGATAACTTTCGGCAGAAAAATTAAAGAAAAAGATGACAACGGGTGTTAAGATTGCTGAAAAGGGCACCATAATAAAGAACCACTCCAAGGCAATTGTCAGCGCTTCGTTTGAATTGAGAAAAGCAGCTCCTGTGAGCTTTGCAGCTAATGAAAGAAGGGCTACAACTGCAAGAAGAGGGAGCGCTGCCGACACAAATAGAAAAATTTGAGTAAATACATTCTCTTTGATTCGAGAAAAAGCGAAGCTCATAGCCTCTAAATTGAATTTCTGTTTGAGAGCCACAAAAGGAGTTACAAAGAAAAGAAGAAGCGCATTAAAAATGCTTAAGATCAAACAACCCAGGACAAGCAAAAAAGGAGCAAAGGAGAAAATAACTGAAAAAGCAGGACCCACTGCCGGAATCTCACGAAGAAGATAAAAAACACCCAAGGTCGTCCATAGGAGAAGATAGGTTAAGATCATCGGAAGAGCAAGATAAGAAACCCCAATGAGAAGTTGCCAACTCTCCTTAATGATTTTCAACAAGCTCACAGGCAGCCCCAAGAGTTCAGCTTGATAAATCTTGATGAGAAAAGCCCCGGTAGCAAGCAATACTCCAAAGCAAAGAAAAATGGGTAAAAAGGTTAGAGAAAACACAACCCAATCCGATGCATTTACAGCAAGCGCCCTACAAAGCACAATCATAAGCCCTGCAAGAACCAGGACTGGAAAGACCGTTAAAATCTTCTTTTTTGAAAAAGAGAGCCGTATTGAACGGTTAAAAAGTGTCTCAATTTTTTTTATATCCATAAGATCAGAAGCATACCAAAATTCAAAGGATTGATCAATAAGAGAGATCCATTGGGCGATAAAAAACTCGATTATCAATAATCTCCGCCATATTGCCCATCATGCGGCTAAAAAAGAAAAGAAGAGTCAGAAAACGCGGTTCAATATACTCAGATAAAAGCGGCCCTGAGAAAGCATCCACATTATAATACTTGGATCTCATACGCGGTTTTAGATCGGCTAAAATAGAAGGTGCAAACTGTGATAAATAAAGAGCGCGCTTTACAAAGCGATTTTCAGGAAAACGTGCCCTTGCCATTTCTTTTAAAAGCTCGGCCCTTGGATCCGGAACCTGTAAAATTCCATGACCATAGCCATAGAGCTTTTTGCCGGACGACAGCTTGTCAGCAATCCAATTTGTAAGCCAGATTTCACTTGGTTCATCACTTTGCCACTCACTTAACTGCTCGATGACTTTGCGATTGGCTCCCCCATGAAGCTCGCCGTGAAGCGCTGCAGCCATAGCCACCAAACTCTCATTAAGCTTAGGGTGAGATGATGAAGTCACAAGTGAAGCAAAACACGAAACATTTCCCTTCCCATGAATAGTATGAGTTTTAAAAAAAAGATCGAAGGGCGCATAAGCATCGAGCTCTAAGTTCAAAGAATCTAAAATCAACTCGATAAAATCCTCTCCAACCACTTCTTTTTTCACACACCCCCCCCTGCAATGGTTGACAATAGCTCCTAAAAGAAGGGGAGCTTTTGCAACAAGGGTATCTCTCTGCTCTCTTAAGCTCCCTTCCACATTCACAAGAGGAAGAAGTGAAAGAAGAACTTGCATGGGATCCGTCTCACGAGGGATTTGCTTAAGCAATGCGTAAAGATGTTCATCCAAATGAGCTTTTTCTAGAGGAGGCCCCATTAAACTTTCCCCAGAGACGAAATCAATAAAGGCAGGATAATCGAGATCGATTAGCTCAGAAAGAGGTTTTTTATAAATGAGAAGCCCTTTTTCGGGATCGACAACTGAACGGGCTGAAACAATACCAAATTGGCGAATATCTGTCTCAACCCCCTCTGCAAAAAAAGGAGCTAGAAAGAGAAGCAAAACAAAAACCCTGCGAAAACGCTTCAAAACTCATCTCTATAAAAATATTTAGGACGTACGATTGGCGTCCCCTTTCCATGACGCGCTCTCAATCTTTCATAACAAATTTGGATACCAATACCAACGCTCCGAGACAATCCAAACAGAAGTGTATAGTATTCAGGGTATCCGAAACCTGCAGCAGTCAACATCGTTCCGGAAATGGCATCAATATTGGGAAAAGGATCTTGGAATTTCGGGTAACGACTCATCACCTCCGACCCGGCCTTCCGAATTAAAAGAGCCGTTTTAACAAGAGAATGATCTCCAAAATATTTTGTTGAATAATCATACATAATTGTAGCGCGCGGATCTTCCACTCTTAATACTGCATGGCCAAATCCATAAATGATCTTTTTCTCCTCAACGCACCCTTCAATAAAGGTGCGCACGTCTTCAAGAGTTCCCTTTTGACCCACAGCCTCTAAAACCCGTTTTACAAACCCCAAACCATCTTGATTGGCCTTTCCGTGGAGAGGGCCGGCTAAAGCAGATAAAGCTGAGGAGATGGAACCGTAAAGATCTTCTAAGCTTGATGCGACAGCCTTACCCACAAAAGTGGAAAGATTCCCACCTCCATGATCCATATGAAGAATCTCAAATAAATCTAAAACTTCGTGAAGTTTCTTTTTATCAGTATTGGGAATGTTTACCATATCAGCAAAACTTTCCATATACCCAAAACTTGGTTTTGGCATGGGCGTTTTTCCCCAACCTGCATGATGATTAATCACAAGAGCGGTTAGGTGGGGCAGCTTACCGATTAAAATCTTTAGGTCCTCTAAATAGTTACCCTTGCCCTCTATCATTCCAAGAATTAAGACCGCAGCGCTCATCAATTTCATCGGATGGCCTTTCCGCGGCAAGCATGAGATATGTTTCATCACATCGGGATGACAAGCAAAGTGGCTCTCTACCTCTTGCATAAATGCCTCAATCTCATCTTTTGATTGAAAAAGAGTCGTAAGAAGAAGCGCTATCACTTTTTCTGGGGTAAAGCCCTCCATCTCTTTGATAGGCATTCCCCTATAAAAAAGCCCTTTTTGCGGATCGACAAAAGAAGTGGGACAATAGCCAACAGGAAACCCTCTCAACCCCGTTTCGAGGTGTTCCTCTTTGATCTCGAAAAGAACCTTATCCTTCATCATGCCCCCCTTAATAGCTCTTTTACAGCATCCCGCTCTTCTAAAAGCTCTTTTTCAGTTAAACGAATTTTTTTCTCGATAAAAGCATCCAATAAAAAATTATCTTGAATGCGTACGCCCTTCTCTTTTTCTCGGAAGATTGGAAAAGAAAAAATCAGCCCTTCCTCAATTCCATAAGAGTTGCCATTTGATGAAACCGCAGCTGAAAAGAGTTCTTTTTCGGAGAAAAGCAAATCATGAATGGTATCGATTATAGCGGCACTAGCTGAAGCTGCCGAAGACTTGCCCCTTGCCTTGATAATCTGAGCTCCCCTTCCTTGAATCATTTCGACAAAATCATTTTCTAGCCAAGAGCGATCTGATATCACATCTAAAACGGGATTGCCCTCAATTTTAGCTAGAGTGAAATCAGGCACCATTGTCGAGGAGTGATTACCCCAAATGATCATATCACTAACATTGCTATGATGAACTCCCGCTTTTTTAGCCAGCTGAAAAGCCGCGCGATTTTCATCGAGCTTTGTCATAGCAAAGAAATTTTCGCGAGGAATATTAAAAGCGTGATGCATTGTGACTAGACAATTCGTATTGCAAGGATTGCCCACAACCAAGACAAGCGTCTTCTTACTGCCGCCTTTGTTGATTGCCTTCCCCATGTCGACAAAGATTTTTCCATTTTCACTCAATAAATCCTTTCGCTCCATCCCAGGACCTCGAGGTTTTGCGCCCACTAAAAGAGCGATATCCACTCCCTCATAAGCCTCATCAAGATCAGAGGTAGCCTTAACCTCGTCAAGCAAAGGGAAATTCGAATCATGAAGCTCCATCACAACCCCCTTCAAAGCCTCTAAGGCAGAAGGAAGTTCTAAGATGTTTAAATGAATCGGCTGGTCTTTGCCTAAAAGGTCTCCATTTGCAATTCGAAACAGTAAATTATAACAGATTTGACCCGCACCCCCGGTCACCACAATACGCTTTGCTTCCCTTTTTATTGTCACTTGCCACCTAAAAAATTAATAAGCTGCATTCTAATCTCTGGTCCCGAAATTTACAAGCGTTTAAGGTAAAAGAAAAAAGGATTTTTATGGAAAAACCCCCATCGGACACAGCCATTGAAGATAACACCTATCGTATTTTCCCAAACGACCTAAACTCCAAAGGAACGGTTTTTGGCGGACTCATCATGGCACAAATCGATAAAATTGCCGCCGTTATCGCAGAGCGTCACAGTGAAAAAGTCAGCGTAACCGCCTCAGTCGACGCCATACATTTTTTAGCGCCTGCCGGCCACGGTGAAAACCTCATCTTCAAAGCCTCGATCAACCGAAGCTGGGTAAGTTCTATGGAAGTTGGCGTGAAAGTGCTAGCAGAGGAAAATCTTGGAGGACGCAAAAGACGCCATATCGTCTCGGCCTACCTCACATTCGTAGCCCTGGACCAATCGGGAAAACCAAGTGAAGTTCCCAAAGTCATTCCCGAAACAGAAGATGAAAAACGTCGCTTTAAAGAAGCAGAAATCCGGCGATCACACCGGTTTAAGAGCGCCCAAGAAATCAAAAAACATCGAAAATAAAAAAAGCGACTCAAATGGTTGAGCCGCTTTATAATAAGAAATTAAAATATAAGATTACTATTTATAAGCGTTTAGTTTTGATAATTCATCTTTGTAAGAATTAATTTTATCATTAAGCTCTTTTATTTGATCATCAAGATCTTTTATTATTTCATCTCTATTGTCTTTAAAAGGTTCCATATATTCTTCTTGCTGTTTACCCATTGTAAAACACTTAATCTCATTAATCTCATTTTTTTCTTTTTCTAAATCTTTAATTCCATTTTCTAAATCTTTAATTCCATTTTCTAAATTTTTAATTTTGTTTTCAGTAAAGATTTTTTCAGATTGTGAAATTATATTTTGGACATCATCAATTTTGCTGTTTTTAATCAGATCTACGAGCCTATCAACCCCATTTCCAATGGTTAAGTATCTTTGAAAGACTTCTTTTATCTTATCGAAAAATGTTTTTGTCACTCCTATTCCATAAAAAGTATTCGAGATTTCATAAATATGCTCATATCCAGATGTCTTGTATTCACTAGTGCTCCTCCTAAATCCTATTCCGAAATCAGCGCTTTTGCTTTTAAGTATTTTTTTTACTGTAGAACGTGCCTTTGGAGATAATTTCTCTAAGTTAGCCCGACATTTAACAGGATCTTTAGCATACTCTCTTGCAATCCTTGTTCTTAATGAAGTGGCGCATACACCTGTCTGACATTGTACTTTCATTTTATTACCTATTATTTATTTTGATTAAACTATATTTTAATTATACATAAATATTGATTAAAATTACAATAAATTTTTATAATTTTTAAATATATCATTAACAGGCACTTGCGTAGCGTTTTTTCATGGCAGAATATCCACTAGTTTTTTTTTGGAGGATCAAGTATGATGATTCCCCAAGATATTAGGAGAAATATGGATTTACAAGATGAAGTAAAAGAGACGATTTTAGCGGCTCTTCCGGGGGCGAAGGTCTCCATTTCCGATCCCATGTGCGATAATGCCCACTTTGAGGCTGTTGTCGTCGCTGAACAATTTGAAGGGCTTACTTTGATTAAACAACATCAGATTGTAATGCAAACCCTTAAGGATAAATTCGATACATCGCTTCACGCTTTAGCGCTAAAGACGATGACACCCAAGGAGTATGAAAATGCATGAAATACTAGCAGAAATTAAAGAAGAAATCCAAAATCACGCGGTTATTCTCTATATGAAAGGATCAAAAGTGATGCCCATGTGCGGCTTTTCAGGCCGGGTTGTCGACCTATTAAAGAGCTATCACGTTGATTTTGAAACCCGCGATGTCTTGAAAGATGATAAACTTCGCCAAGGGATTAAGGAGTATTCAAACTGGCCGACTCTTCCCCAACTATACATACGGGGTGAGTTCATCGGGGGATGCGATATCATCTCAGAACTTCATTCTAGAGGAGAACTTAAAAACCTGCTTCAAATCAAATCTTGAGCTCTTTAGCAGGCATTTCTTGCAAAAATGAATGAATTAATTTTTTTTGGACACGTCATCCTTGTTGTCGCTTTTATTTTAGGCGCATTAAGACTGGGAAGAGAGTTTCTCTTCACTTGTTTTGCGATTCAAATCGTGCTGGCTAACCTTCTGATCTTTAAGCAGATCACTTTCTTTGGATTGACGATGACCTGCACCGAGATGCTTACCATCGGAAGCATCTTAACACTCAACCTCATTCAGGAATATTATAGCAAAAAAGAAGCCTCTAAGGCGATTTGGGTCAGCTTTTTTATGCTGGTCTTCTTTGCCTTTATGACGCAAATTCATCTTATTTATCACCCAAGCCCCCACGACAGAGCGCATGATGCCTACCAAGCGATCTTATCAAGTGGTCCCCGCGTAGTCTTTGCCTCTCTTTTTGTCACCTTATTTATACAACGGCTTGATATGCACCTTTATAGCTATTTGCAAAAAAAGCTCTCTCCTAAACGGATTGTACTGAGAACCTTTGGTTCTTTAGTGATTTCTCAGTTTTTGGATACGATTCTGTTTAGCTTTGTCGGATTATTTGGACTCGTTCATAACATTTTTCATATCATCTGCATGAGCTTTTTCATCAAAGTAATTGTCATTTCATCCATGACCCCCTTCACGGCCTTTTCCAAAAAAATAATAGGAAAACATGATCCCCTTTCAATTTGAGATTCTTCATCAATCGGCTCGATCTTCCGCTCGAGTCGGTCGGATCCATACCCCCCATGGCGTCATCGATACCCCAGGCTTTGTTGCAGTTGGAACAAATGGGACTTTAAAAGCAATCGATAATGAGAGCGTCAATCAAATTGGGCTTCAACTGATGTTTTGCAATACCTATCATCTCATGCTCCAACCAGGCTCGGAGGTCGTCAAAAAAGCGGGCGGTCTTCATCGTTTTATTAACCGCACCCTTCCCATCATCACCGATTCGGGTGGATTTCAGGTCTTTTCTCTCGCTTATGGATCCGTTGCCTCTGAGCTTAAAAGCCAAGGGGCCAAAAAGAGCGGTGGCGGTGTATTAAAGATTACTGAAGAAGGCGTCCTTTTTCGCTCCTACCGAGACGGCCAAAAAATACTCTTAACTCCAGAAACCTCGATTCAAGCCCAAAAAGATTTTGGAGCAGATATCATCATCCCTTTTGACGAGTTACCCCCTTACCATATCGATCCTAAAAAGCTTGTTCAATCTCTTGAGCGCACTCATCGATGGGAAAAACGATCACTGGATGAACACAAAAAAAATCCAAATGGTCAGGCTATGTATGCGGTTATCCATGGGGGTATCGATCTAGAGTTAAGAGAAAAAAGCGTTCAAACACTCTCTTCCTTTGATTTCGATGGTTATGCCATCGGTGGAAGTGTGGGTAAAACTAAGAAAGAAATGTATGACATGCTTAAATTCACCCTCCCTAAAATCCCTTCAGAAAAACCCAATCATCTTTTGGGAATTGGAGATCTTGAATCCCTTGAGCTCTCTGTTCCGCTCGGCATTGACACTTTTGATAGCTCCTACCCCACCAAAGCGGCACGGCATGGAATGCTTCTGACTAAACAAGGGAAAATAAAGATAAAAAGCGGGAAATATCGAGACCATTTCGGCCCAATCGACAAAGACTGCTCTTGCCCAACGTGCTTAAATTATTCCCTAGCCTACCTCAATCACCTCTTTAAGGCAAAAGAGGTAACAGGCCTAAATTTGGCATCCATCCACAATCTTCATTTTATGGTGGAGTTAATGAAAGCGTATCGTACCCAAATCCTTGAAAATAAAATTTAAACTAGGTTCACTTATACCGAAATAATATTCTAAATATTTATATTATCACTACCTACTTTTAACACCTCTTTCAATAGCTTTATTTGATTAGAACTTTTCTGTTTCATCAATGTGAACAAAGATTTTGCGATAACATACCGGTTAATAGATACAGCATATTCAAAAGGGGTCTGCCCTTTCTCATTTTTAATATTTAAGTCAGCATGAGTATCATAAATATAAAAGATTTTAGAAATATTCCCTGTCTCTATTGCCGTGAAATAAGTATCATTTTGATTATTGATAGGCCTGTATGCTTGATTTATATATCCCATAAAGCTTGCAATATCTTTAGAAGAATGTCCGGCATTGTTTTTCCTATTAATGTCAGCTTTTTTTTCGAGCAGGAGTGAACACAAATTGAAATTCCCAACCATAAAAGCTCTATGCAAAAGAGTATTTCCACTTTCATCGAATGAGTTAATTTCGGAGTAATTCCTTATACACCTAGCAAAAGTATCGACATCCTGTATGAAAATAAGTTGTTTTAAATTCAAATAAGAATCACTTGAATCCAACCTCCAGTACAACTTTTCTTTAGAATTGCTTTTATCAGATTGAAAAGCTTCAAGGAGTTCTCTCTTTGAATTCATCCTACTATGCTTAACTAGGCTGTCTGGAGGTTCAATGGGTCCAAGCGATTTCTTAAATAAATTCGTTAATACATCATACATTTGTGTTTCTTTGTATTGCTTATTCAAATGAGTTGAAAATAATTTTACTAAGAAATACTTCCCTAAGGAGAGAGCAAGCTCATAGGCTGTTTTTCCTTCACTATTCAGCATATTAATATCGGCTTGCTTGCTTAAAAGCAAATCGACTAAGCTCAAATTTCCATCGAGGGTTGCATCGAATAAATTCTGCTTGTCATTGATGCTTGGCAAAAGATCTACGTGAACATTACCGGCGAGATGAGCGACGTCAGATGGTAAATGACCCAAACCATTCCTTATGTTGATATCTGCATGAAGTTGCATGAGTAATTCAACGCCATCCCGATTTCCGATCATAGCTGCAATATGAATCGGATTATTTTCTAAACTATAATTTAGGTTAAAATAATTAATACTCATTCCAATCCCTTATTTATTAAATATATTTAAAAAAAGGCAATATCATATTTATATAATTAAAAGTCAAAAGAATAAATTAAAATAATAGTTTTAATATGACAGAGTATTGACTATCCACATATTCAAAAAGATGATAAAATGAGTGGCCTAGTATGGCAATTCTACTTACAATTTTTCTTTATGCGGTTTGGTCTAGCATCTTCCCTTTAGGAAAGATGGCACTCGAAATCGCTCCCCCCATTTTTCTAACAAGCAGCCGCATGCTGCTGGCAGGTGTATTGATCATCCTCTATCTGCTGCTTAAAAAACGCGACAGCCTCAAGCTCAGTCTCAAACAAATATTTTCACTTCTACTGCTTGGGCTATTTAGTATATACCTTACGAATGTTTGTGAATTCTATGGATTGAAGCACTTAACAGCTGCAAAAACGTGTTTTATTTATTCATTATCGCCTTTTTTTACCGCTCTTTTCTCTTATATTCACTTTAAAGAGAAGATGGATGGCAGAAAGTGGCTTGGGCTCATGATCGGATTCATTGGAGTTCTACCCGTTCTTATGATTCAGTCAGGCTCGGAGAATCTTCTACAAGCCTTTAGTTTCATAAGTTGGCCGGAGCTTGCAGTAATGGGCGCTGCTCTTTTTTCTGTTTATGGCTGGGTGCTTTTACGATTGGCGGTTAAGAATCAAACAATTTCTCCGATTGCAGCTAATGGTATTAGCATGCTCTTTGGCGGTTTCCTCGCTCTAATTCACTCATTAACGACAGAGGGTTGGAGCCCCATTCCGATCAGTCTAGAGAATCTTCCCAAACTCACCTCTCTTCTATTAACCATGACGCTTATATCAAATGTTCTCTGCTATAACCTTTATGGCTATCTTCTAAAGCGCTATACAGCAACACTTCTCTCATTCGTCGGCCTCTTAAGCCCAATCTTTGCATCGGTCACTAGCTGGTTTCTCATAGGAGAAGAGCCCTCATGGATCATCTTCCTATCAACTGCGCTCATCGCAAGCGGACTCTATATTGTCTATCAATCGGAGCTTCGCCAGGGTTATATCCTCAAGAAAGTGAAGAGCGCTTAAGATTTAAATAAATGCTCAAAAAAGACGATAAAGACTTATTTACAACAAAAGCAGGCTTTGAAAAAATTCATAATTAGGCGCCAAAAGCTTTCAAAGTAACACTTAAGCGTTTTCCCAGGCTTTGGCTTGGAATCACTCTCAACTTGGGGGATATCAACGTCTTGAGGGATATCAACGTCTTGAGGGATATCAACGTCTTGAGGGATATCAACGTCTTGAGGGATATCAAATTTACCAGATAATGCCTCACCCAAAATTTCAAACTCTTTATCAATCTTTTTTAGTAATAGATAAGATCTACAATCATTTGACAACTTCATTCTTGAAAAGTCTATGTCATCCAATATTTTGTCATTCTCATTATTTACTGATTCAATGAGATGAATAAAGTGCTTATACTCTTCTCTGGCACTCTTTTCCAAATTTGAAAGATCGGGTTCTTGCATAAACCGACCAATAAATGGGATATTACTCTTTATAACTTCCTTATTCACTCGAAAAACCGTATTGTATGTATACGAAACTCTATAGACTAATTGATGATCTACTTTCTTACCTTGAACAATTATATTAAACGGCACTATTTTGTTATTAGCTGTCATCAATGGATCTGAAAAAGTAAAAGTAAAATCGGGTGATTCTGCATACTTTTTATAATTTTTTGCTCAGTACAGGACAAAAAAAATTGGAAGTAATGTAACTCGTTGATATGCAACAA
>JBBDIZ010000034.1:0-11213 GCA_040880145.1 Simkaniaceae bacterium
GGGCAAGGGCAGGGGCAAGGGCAGGGGCAAGGAATTGGGGTTATGCAAGATGTCTGTTATTCGAAGCTAAAGAGTGATATCTTTTATAGGCTCGCCGGAGGGGGCGTATAAAATCGCTTTCCAGTCACTGATTCGATGTTCTTTTGAGCTAAAGTTAAGTCCGGCTAGGACGATTTGTTTTTCCTGATCACAATAACGCTCCTTATATCTCTTAACTTCGGATTGAGTTAAGGCAATATCAGCTGTTTTATCAAGCTTAAGCTCAAAAATATAGATAAACTTTGAAGTTTCCGTCATAAGGTCTATCCTTCCCGCACTCGTTGCTATTTCAGCACTAGTCCTAAGACCGCATGACTCGATATAAGTGTAAAGGACGGCTTGGTAAAAACCTTCTTTTGCATGTTGATAAACATGGTAGGGTATCTTGGCAAAGTGGTTATTCATCAAATCAACAAATGTTTTAAGATTAAGCTCATTGAGACAGGTCTTGATGCCTATAACAGATCGGCTAACCATTAAGGGGTCGCTTTCGGCAAAATCTTGTACTAGTGAGTTTAGAAAAGCTTTCTCAACTTCCTTATTGGGAAAGTCTAGCTTGTATGAGCCTTCTTTTTCATTGTAGCCAACGATAGTCAGGTATCCTGTTTGAAACATTAAAGCTGCAAGATTGATTCTAGTAATTCGACTTATGTCAGACAGGGTACTTTCTATAGTTTCCGCTCCACGAATAGAAAAAATTGATTTTGGGTATCTCTTTAGTTGATCAATTAAGAATGATGGTGTACCTGTTCTGTACCAATGACTTTTAGCTTTTCCGCTATCAAAATACAAAAGGGTCGAATAAGGGTTGTAAACCCTTATTTCGGCTTCAGTGAATCGATAGCCATTGTACCAAATACGTACTTCCTCATAAATATCCTCTTCTGTAGCAGAGCCTCCTCTCTCTTTAATCACTTGTTGTACATGCTCTTGAAAATTTTCTTTTAGCTCCTCATCTGTGTATCCCATCATCCCAGCATATTTTGGATCCATGGTGATATCTGTCAGATTATTTGGGCCTGAAAATAGGGATACTTGAGAAAATTTGCTGACCCCCGTAATAAACGTAAATTTAACATATTCATCGAGGCTTTTGAATGTCCCAAATAGATCTCGAAGACTATCACGATTATTTTCTGCAATTTTTGATGCTTTCAGGTTGTTGATGATTGGCTTATCGTATTCGTCTACTAAGATTACAACCCTATTTTTTTCAGAAATCTTTTCTATAAGAACCTTAAGCATGAATTGAACACTCGATTCATCGATCATCACCCCAAAGCTCTTTCCCATTCTTTTGATTTCTGATTTTAAATTAGAGATGAGCGCTTCATTAGAGCTGCTATCAATCTGGGAAAAATCAAATCTCAATATAGGGTATTCTTGCCAATCATAATTGCTCTTGTCGATTTCCAAGCCCTTAAACAGAACACGATTGCCCTTAAAGACTTCTTCTAGAGTGTTGATAAAGAGTGACTTTCCAAATCTTCTTGGTCGAGAGAGAAAAAAATGAGGAGATCCCTCATCGATTAATCTTTTAATGAAACCCGTTTTGTCAACATAGGCATATTCACTCTTTTTGAGAATCTTCGAAATGCTCTGTATTCCAATAGGTAGCTTTTTTATCATTAATTATTTCTTAAAAAATTAAACACCATGATATCATAACACCAGATTTATTTAAAATTATCTTCGATAATTAAGGTTATGCGAAAACGGGTTATACCAAAACCGATTCTTGAATTTGTTTCGGTATAAATATATATTTTGAAGGTTTATGGGTAAGGATAACTATCTAGAATTTGAAGAAGAGTATCATGGAAAGTGCTCCTCCAAGGAAGAGCGTTTGGAAAAAAAACGTATCCGCAAGAGGGACCGTTCAAAATATAAAAAAAGTAATCAAAAAAAAGAGGCGGCAGCGCTCGATCCCGACTTGAAAATAGGGCGCGTCTTATCCACTCGCGGCCAGATCATTGAAGTCTATTCAGACCATACTCTATATGAATGCGCTTTAAAAGGTTCTCTAAAGCAAGAGAAAGGACTGGAAAAAAATTTAGTTGTCATAGGCGATTTTGTACGCTTTTATCCCAAGATCGATGAAATCTCTTTAATTGTTCATGTCGATGAAAGGCTTTCGGTTTTATCGAGACGCTCTTCTTTTAAAGGTCATCAAGAACAGATGCTCGCGGCAAATATCGATCAACTTTTTATCGTTGTCTCCTATAGGGCTCCCTCACTAAAACCCTCTCTGATCGATCGCTATATCATTGCTGCAAGAAGGGGACGCATCAACCCGATCGTGGTCATCAATAAATGTGATTTAATGGAAGAAAGCTCTGAAATCGAGCACCTTGAAGCCACCTACCAAAAGTTAAAAATTCCCTTTGTTAAAACAAGTGCTTTAACCGGTAGGGGGCTCGATACCATTAAAGAGCTTATGGCTCTAAAAGCTTCTGTTTTTTCCGGCCAGTCAGGCACTGGAAAAACGTCGATTATCAATAAATTAACCGGGCTCGATCTCTCAGTTAGAGAGGTCGTTGCAAAAACGCAAAAAGGGGCTCACACAACAACCGCTGCGACGTTGATTCCTTTGGAGAATGAGGCCTTTTTAATCGATACTCCTGGAATCAAAAGCTTCGGGATGTGGGATTTGGATAAAAGTGAGGTGCAGAATTATTTCTCCGAAATTAAGGAGGTTAGTTTTGCTTGCAAGTTTCCTAATTGCTCCCATTCACATGAACCGGGCTGCGCTGTAAAGGAAGCTGTCGATGAAGGTTCCATATCAAAACTTCGCTTCCAGTCCTATTTATCTTTAATTTCGAGTGAAGATGCTTGATCTTCTCTTTTGCCACTGATAAGATCCAATTTAATTCAAATTTGGTCGCCATTATGTCTAAAATTGTCAAAGTTTATGGGCGGGAAATTCTCGATTCAAGAGGAAACCCAACGATTTATGCAGCGGTTCAAACTGAGTCGGGGTTTCTCGGCGTGGCAATGATTCCCTCCGGCGCCTCAACAGGCGAGCATGAGGCCATTGAGCTTAGGGATAAGGATAAAAAACGTTACCATGGCAAAGGGGTCAAAAATGCGGTTGCGAATATCAACGGGCCTTTAGCCAAGTTGTTGATCGGTCAGTCCGTTTTTGATCAGAATCGTTTGGATTATCTGATGATTGAAGCGGATAAAACTCAAAATAAAGCGAATTTTGGCGCAAATGCCATTTTAGGTCTTTCCCTTGCCCTAGCAAGGGCTGCCGCAAATGAGCTGAACCGTCCTCTTTACCACTACATTGGCGGATGCTACACTCCCACTCTTCCAAAACCCATGATGAACATCATCAACGGGGGCGAGCATGCGGATAATTCGCTCGATTTTCAAGAATTTATGATTTGTCCTTCAAGCGCTCCCTCTTTTGAAGAGGCTCTTCGGTATGGTGCGGAAATTTTTCACACTTTAAAGCAGATATTAAAAGAAAAGGGCCACATTGTAGCCGTTGGCGATGAGGGAGGATTTGCTCCTAACTTAAAATCCAATGAAGAAGCTCTGGATGTGATTTTACAAGCAATTGAAAAAGCGGGATTTAAGCCTGGTAAAGATATCAAGATCGCTTTGGATGCGGCTGCCTCCGGGCTTTATGACAAAAAGAGCAAAACCTATATCGAAAAAAAGAAAAGAGCAAAGGGAGAAACCTTTAAAGAGCGCAGCTCGCAAGAGATGATCGCTTACTATGACTCTCTTATTCAAAATTATCCTATCTATTCGGTTGAAGATGGCTTAGATGAGAATGATTGGGAGGGCTGGGTTGAAATGACCTCAAAGCTCGGAAATCGGGTTCAAATTGTTGGAGATGATCTCTTTGTAACCAATACAAAGTTTCTCAATAAAGGCATTGAGATGAAAGCTGCTAATTCCATCCTGATCAAGCTGAATCAGATCGGTACGCTGACGGAGACTTTAGAAACAATCGCCTGTGCAAAAGCTCATGGGTTTAAGTCTGTGATTTCTCATCGATCCGGCGAAACAGAGGATGCTTTTATCGCCGATTTGAGTGTGGCAACAGGTGTCGGCCAAATCAAAACAGGCTCACTCTCTCGATCTGACCGTATTGCCAAGTACAATCGTTTATTAATAATAGAAGATGAATTGGGCTCTATTTCAAAATATTAATATAATTAATTGAAATAAATTAATTACATTAATATTAAAAGAGATATGCAACCTTATACTATGGCACTCTTTGGCGCTGCAGAGCGTGGAGAGTTTCACTCCCTACTTGCGATTCATTCTCTAGCAGAACTTGAAGAAAAGTTAGGTCAGCCTCCTGCCGGCTCAAGAGGCATTGATTTTGCGATTCAAGCCCTCATGTACAACCGAAGAGTTTTTTTCTTTCGAGTTGAGGACGAAGGCTTTAGCAAAAACGATTATTATGAGGGATTTAAACTATTATTTGCCCTGAAAGAACACTTAGGCAACATGTCAGCGCTTTGCCTGCCGGGTGTCGGGGACCCTAATATCATAGAGGCCACTGATCCCATCCTCTCGCTTTATCGAGGGTCTCTAATTACAACCGAACAGGACCTCTACGACTATTTAACTAACTAAAATAGCTAGCGAGACCCTCTTGCGTGGGAGTCATGGCTTTAGATCCAGCTTGCCAATTGGCCGGACAAACTTCACCATGTTCTTCATGAAAGATCAAAGCGTCGAGCAAGCGAAGTACTTCATTGGTGGAGCGGCCAAGAGGAAGATCATTGATCAGCTGATGGCGAATGATTCCCTCTTTGTCGATTAAAAAGAGTCCGCGAAAGGCTACGCCTTCCTCCTCATTCAACACTTGATAAGCTCTTGAAATCTCTTTGTTAAGGTCTGAGACCAAAGGATAAGTCACTCCTTCAATACCCCCTTTGGCTTTTGGAGTTTGGATCCAAGCAAGGTGGGAAAAATGAGAGTCAACCGAACACCCCACTACTTCCGCATTACGAGATCTAAATGCCTTTAGTTTCTCTTCAAAGGCGTGTAATTCTGTTGGGCAGACAAAGGTAAAGTCGAGAGGATAAAAAAATAAAATGACATAGCGCCCCTGCAGATCAGCAAGCGAAAAATTATCAACGATATGACCATTAACGACAGCGTTAGCTGTAAAATCAGGCGCTTTGTTTCCAATTAATCTTTTCAACATCTTTTTACTCCTTTCTTTATAGTCGATTAAATCTTATTAGCCAAAGATCTCTTCAGCATTTGAGAGCCAATTTTCAGCCTTGATCGTGGTTGAAGGGCCGTGCCCCGGATAAACCTTGGTGTCGGAGGGAAGCTTAGCGAGTTTTTTAAGCGACTCCCACATTTTCTCAGGTTGAGAGGAGGGAAAGCAGACTTTTCCAATAGACCCTTTAAACAGAGTGTCCCCTGAAATTAAAATCTTCTCTTTTTCAAAATAAAAGACGACTCCTCCAGGTGAATGGCCTGGAGTATGAATGACGCGAAAGGCCTGTGTACCAAAACAGATCAGCTCTCCCTCCTGCAGGTCATGGTCTGAGATGACCGCATCAATGGGGAAGAATAAAGGCAGACCATCAGAACCCGGTTTTTCAAGTTGTTCTCGGTCTTCAGGATGGACAGATACAGGGATTTGAAAGCGCGTTTTAAGAATTTTGACATCTGCAACATGATCCCAGTGAGAATGTGTTAAAAATATTCCAACCGGTTTGGCTTGGAGCTCTTGAATCACCTTTGTTAGAGGAAGCGAAGAAGAGGGGGAAGGATCGATTAGAATAGCCTCTTTCGTCTCTTCACACATAATGAAGTAGGCATTCGTATTAAGAGGACCTGATGGAAAAACTTTTAAAATCATTTTTTATTCAAGTTTTGCACCGGAGAGGAATTGAACCTCTAACCTCCTGGTTCGTAGCCAGGTACTCTATCCAATTGAGCTACCGGTGCAAATAAGTCAACTTATGATGACGGATCTTCCCTTTTTGATCAAGTTTTAGTAATGTAAAGAAAAAAGTTTAATGACTATGGCTATTGTAATCGCCGGAGCTTTAGAGCTCGGAACCTATCTCGCAACGACGCTCTCTGAAGAACAAGAGAGTGTCATCTTAATCGACCCCGATCAAAAACGATTGGAGAGCTTTGGACGCTCTGCTGATATTGCAACGATCTGCGGGGAAGTCACGGATTGGCAGCTTCTCGACTCCCTCCTCGATCAAAAACCCAAACTTTTTCTGGCTTTAACTGATCTCGATGAGGTCAATTTAACCGCTTCATCTATCGCTAAAAACTTAGGATACCCAACAACGGTTGCGCGCATTTCAAACCCCAGCTTTTTAAATCAAAAACGCCTGAATTTCGATAAACTCTTCTATGTCGATCACCTGATCGCTCCTGAGTTAATTGTGGCTTACGATCTATTTAAGGCCATCACAAATCCAGGCGCATTAAGAGTTGATAATTTCGCTCACGGGGCCGTTCAAATGCGAACCGTCGTCATGCCCTCTAAATGGGATTCTATGAATAAAAAACTTCGCGAGATTAATTTTGGAAACAATCTATTGATCGGCGTGATTCGAAGAAAAAAGCGCTCCCCGGAACATGATGATGATGAAATTATCATTCCCCATGGAGATGATCTGCTTTTCCCTGGAGATGAAGTGACTTTCGTTGGGGAAACGGCGACGATGTTAGAGCTCCCAAAGCATTTTAACCTTCCTACAGCAAAAATCGATTCCGTTGTAATTGCAGGATCTAATTTAGTCACAAAACAGCTGATTCGAGCCCTTTTAGATCAAGATATCAAAGTAAAGGTAATCGATCGAGATGAGAAGGCTTGCCTTCAACTTGCTCAAATTTATAATAATATCACCGTAATTCATCAAGATCCTTCAAATCTAACCCTTCTTCGCTCAGAACGAATCGACCGGTGCGATGTATTTTTAGCGGCAACCCAATCGACCGAATTCAATATTCTTACGGCCTCTTTAGCTCAAGAGGGAGGGGCTAAGCATGTTTATTCTCTTGTTTCCGATACCCGCCACTTCCCCCTTTTAAAGCGCCTTAACATTGACCATGTCTTATCCGAAAGAGAGTGTTTATCCTCACGCATTTTAAGTTTTATCCATGCGGAAATGGCCGTTTCAACGCGTACTCTTTATGATAATCATATTGTCATCATGGAGATGAAAGTCACCGCATCGACAAAGATTGCAGGTATTCCCATTCAAGACCTTTCTAAAATCCTTCCTAAAGATTGCTTGATCGCATTGATCGAAAATCGAGGTCAAATCATGATCGCTAAAGGCGAGAGAATTCTAGCCCCCGGTGATACGGTAATTGTCATTACTTCTCCCAAGCTTGTTGCTGAAATCAGGGAGATTTTTTAATGCGAATTAGAGATCTCGCCAAGGTCTTGAGCCATTTTCTCTTTATCTTTACCCTCCTTCTCATTATTCCCATTTTAGTCGCCCTCTATTATGAATTTTTTACATCCACCTCCCTTCATCCTCCCTACATTGGAACGCTCGCTTTCGTTACAACTTTTGGAGCTTCCCTTTCTCTTTTCATTTTTTTCCGCTATATTGGGCGGCGGTCAAAAGGAGAGCTCTTTCGAAGAGAAAGCCTCCTTCTTGTCCCCTTGGTTTGGGTCATTACTTCCATCCTTTCTGCACTTCCCTTTCTTATTTCAAACACGATCGAAAACCCTATCGACGCCTTTTTTGAGTCTGTATCGGGCTTAACAACTACCGGATCCAGTGTGATCTATCCAAAGGCTTTTGATCAAAAAACAGGTGAAGAAATTCCGGTGCAGCTGACGACTTATAAAGGGGATAAGGTCTATTATTTCAAAGGAACCGTCACACCGATTGTCCATCCTGAAACAAAGGAGATCCTTTTTGAAGGCCTAAGTGCAGTAAACCCTCCTATTCTTTTCTGGCGAAGCTTCCTGCAGTGGATAGGGGGCCTTGGCGTTATCTTTCTCTTCATTGCGGTATTTCCCGCACTAGCAATAGGTGGAAAGTTTCTTTATGAGGCAGAGATTACCGGACCCTTTAAAGAAGCCATCACACCACGCATCAAAGAGACCGCCTCAAATCTTTGGAAAATTTATCTCGGTTTAACAATTTTAGAAATTTTATCCTTGCGCGTCTTTAATCATGACATGCCTTTTTTTGACGCCTTAACCATCACTTTTTCAAATATCAGCACTGGAGGATTCTCGATTAAAGCGGCAAGCATCGGTGCTTACAATTCTCCTGCTACAGAATGGATTGTTCTACTTTTCATGATCTTAGGAGCGATAAACTTCGGTCTATACTTTTTTTGTATCAAAGGAAAAATCTATAAACTCTATGAGCCCGAATTTTTTCTCTTTCTCGTTATCCTGATACTTGGATCACTCTTTGTGACGACCTCACTCATCGATTTTCAAGCATTAACTCATTGGACAGATAAGATTCGAGCAGGAAGTTTTCAGTTTGTAAGCTCCATCACCTGTACCGGATTTTTCACAAAAAATTATGACCTTTGGCCCTTTTCAGCTCAAAGCTTTATGCTCCTTGCAATGTTTATTGGAGGAATGTCGGGATCCACAGCAGGAGGCATTAAAATCGTTCGTCATTTAATTATCTTCCGAGCGGTAAAAAATAAAATCGAATCCCTTTTTCGACCCGAGGCGGTTCAAACTCTTGTAATTGGGAAAAAAGAGGTCTCCCAAAGCTCGCTTGCTAATGTCTTTGTTTTTTTCTGGGTGATTATTGCCCTGTCAGCGTTTGGAACACTGATTCTTATTTTAGATGGAATTGATCCGAAAACTGCTTTTGGCCTCATTACATGCAGCATTAACAATGTAGGCCTCTCTTTTAGCGCCGCAGGTCCCTCTGGAACCTGCGCCATATTACCCCTAATTTCCAAAGTCGTAATGATTATTTGGATGCTATTCGGAAGATTAGAGTTTTTTGCTCTACTGGTCCTATTTTCTCCCTCATTTTGGAGATCGAATTAATTACATCATACCGCCGAATCCGCCCATGCCGCCCATTGGATCCATACCGCCCATACCGCCCATTGCTTGTGACGAAGTCTTTTTAGCTTTAGGTTTAGGTTTATCCGTGATCATAGCAGCAACTGTAATGAGAAGCCCGGAGACAGAAGAAGCGTTCTTAAGAGCATTGGCTGTAACAAGAGCCGGATCGATAATGCCCGCCTCCACCATATCGCAAAATTCCCCTGTCATTCCATTCATGCCCCAATTCCCCACGGATTCAAAGATTTTAAGAGAAACAGTATCTCCCTGCATTCCCGCATTGCGGGCAATGGCAGCAGCCGGAGCAAAACAAGCCTTGCGTAAAATCTCTTTTCCAATGGCCTCTTCTTCAGAGAGCTCAAGAGCGTCAAGAGCGTACAAAGCGCGTAAAAGGGCAACGCCCCCGCCAGGGACAATCCCACCATGGGTAGCGGCTCTTGTAGCGTGAAGAGCATCTTCAACCCGCATTTTCTTCTCATCCATCTCAGCCTTTGTAGCAGCACCAATCTCAATGATGGCAACGCCCCCCACCATTTTAGCCAGCCTCTCTTCTAATTTTTCCCGATCATACTCGGACTCAGTTTGATTTAATTCATATCGGATAAGCTTAATTCGCTCCTCAATCGTTTTCTTTTGCCCCTGACCATCTACAATAGTCGTCTCATCTTTAGCGATTTTAATCAATTTGGCTCTTCCCAAAACTTCAAGCCCAACCTCTTCAATATTCAGCCCAATTTCTTCGGAGACGACCGTCGCACCCGTTAGAGCTGCGATATCGGCAAGAAGAGCTTTTTGGCGATCTCCAAACCCAGGTGCTTTTACAGCAGTTACAGAAAGTCCATTTTTCAAACGGTTTATAACCAAAGTCGCTAGGGCTTCATCCGTTACATCTTCAGCGATCAACAAAAGAGGCTGAGAGCCTTGATCCATCATTTTTTCTAAAAAAGGCACAAGCTCATTTGCAGTGGTCAGTTTTTTATCGACAATCAAAATTTGAGGATTGTCGAGCTCTGCCGTCATTTTTTCAGGATTTGTAATAAAATAAGGAGAGAGATAGCCTTGATCGAATTGCATCCCTTCCTTGATCACGAGCATGGTTTCATTCCCCTTAGCCTCTCCAATTGTGATCGTTCCCTCTTTTCCAACTTTTTCAATAGCCTCGGATACAATTTTGCCAATAGAAGAATCATTGTTTGCAGAAATCGTTGCAATTTGCTCAATTTCCTCAGGCTTAGAAATGGGAATCGCCTGCTTCTCGATTGTTTGAACCAACACATTAGCGGCCTTCTCAATACCACGCTTAATGCTCATGGGATTATGACCCGCAATCACATTTTTAAGTCCCTCAGTAAAGATAACCTCAGCTAAGACAATCGCCGTCGTTGTGCCATCTCCTGCTACATCATTCGTTTTGCTCGCTGCCTCTTTAACCAGCTCAGCGCCCATATTTTCAAACTTATCCTTAAGCTGAATCTCTTTCGCCACCGTAACGCCATCTTTTGTAGAGAGAAAGCCCCCCATTCCTCGGCTAATGACCACGTTGCGGCCCTTAGGCCCTAGCGTTACAATCACCGCTTTAGAAAGTGTTTTGACTCCCTTTAGAATCGACTTCAAAGCCTCTTCGTGAAACTTCAGCATCTTACTCATTTGAACCTCCATCAACTACCGCTAAGACATCCTCTTCACTCATAATGAGCATGTTTTCTTTTTCAATCTCTACTCCGGCATAGGCGCCAAAAAGAACTTGATCTCCAATTTTTATATTGAGCGATTGCCTTTTCCCATCCTCTCCAAAAGCCCCCGGTCCAACAGCCATAACCTCGCCCCGTTTAGGCTTTTCTTTCGCAGTCTCAGGAAGCAAAATTCCTCCCTTAGAAGCGAGCGACTCCATTCGCTTTACCAAAATGCGTTTCCCTAGCGGTTTTATCTTTGAAGACATCGCAAGACTCCTTCTTATGTTTTTTCCTAGGATGGTAAGACGATGCCATTTTAAGCTCAAGAAAAAGCGTGGTAGGACCTTTAAATGAGCTCCAAAAAACACGAGAAAAAGTCCCTCTCTGTCCGCAAGCAAACAATAGTATTTAATACTTTAATTAATCAACCTGTTAGCGACAAATAGAAATGTCCCCTAGTTGGATTAAATAGAAATGTCCCTTTA
>JBBDIZ010000035.1:0-63975 GCA_040880145.1 Simkaniaceae bacterium
TGTTGCATATCAACGAGTTACATTACTTCCAATTTTTTTTGTCCTGTACTGAGATAAAAGCTGTTGATCATTAAATCTTATTTTTATAAGGTTTGGAATAATCTGTTTTTGGAGTTAAAATGTGTAGCCGTCTAAGAAAAAATAGTCAGTTAATTGGAATACTTGTCCTTTTATTTTCTCCTCTTTTTTGCGAAACAGACACTCCTCAATCCCTTCCTGAAACCTTTTCCGGGGAGTTGGCAATTGTTCCTGAAGATATGCCGCGCCTTCCTGAATCCATTGATAATGAAGTGGTTTTGCATCCTGAACTTAAGGGCCTGGTTATTGTTTCCGATCCATCAGAAATGTTAACGGGAAGTGAGCTCGACTCCTTTGAAGGTTTTGAAACAAAAGGACTCTTTATTCCTGGAAGAGAGACTGAATTAAAAAGAAAATTAGAACCTCTTTATGTACATCAGCCTTTGACTCGCGCTTCATTAAATGAGATTAAGTATACCATCTCAAAATATTTCAGAGAGCATCACTATCCTTTAGTTGTTGTTGAGGTTCCTGAACAAGACATTACAGGCGGAGTTTTACAACTTATCGTGATTGAGGGAAGGCTTGGAAAAATCGATGTGATTGGAAATGAATACGTTTCGAGTAAACGTTTAATCGACTATGTTTCTTTGCGCCCTTCTGAGCCAATTCAAGAAAACCGTTTGATACGGGATATGAATTTCATTAATCGCAATCCCTTTAGACGTGTCGATGTGGTTTACTCTCCCGGAGAAGAGGTGGGAACAACAGATTTGACATTGCGCGTTGCCGATCGTCGTCCTCTTAGGTTTTATGGAGGTCTTGAAAACACCGGAGTTCCAACGACTTCAAGGCAGCGGTATTTCGCAGGATTTAATTGGGGCAATGCCTTTAATCTTGACCACATTATGGCGTATCAGTTCACATCCGCATATAATTCAGGCGAATTTTATGCGCATACATTGCAGTACATAGCTCCCTTATCATGGCATCATATATTAAATATTTATGGGGGTTATTCACGCGTTCATGCTGATCTTCCCGTGCCTGAGATGCGTAATACAGGGCGCAGCTATCAAGCGTCAGCTCGATATGCCGTTCCACTTCCTCCTTCGCGTTACCTCTATCATGAATTTGTACTCGGCTATGATTGGAAGCGTACGAATAATACGATAGAATTTAGTGAACAAATCGTTAATGTCGGCGACAATGTCAATATTTCACAATTCATTTTTGGGTATACAGGTAACTATGAAAGGGCTAAATATCGTTTAGATTTTGGTTTGGATGTCACCTGGCAGCCCGGAAAGATGATGGGCGATCAAAGTAAAGCCGATTATGAAACTCTAAGGCCTGATGCGGGTAACGATTGGGTTTATGCGCTTGGACAGCTGTCCTATCTTCAAAGACTTTCTGAAAGTTGGTCGCTTTTTCTACAATTTAAGGGGCAGGCAACGTATCAAAATCTTCTTCCCAGTGAACAATTCTACTTTGGTGGTTATGATACCGTTCGAGGATATGACCAACGTCAAGTCACTGTAGATAATGGAGTGATTCTATCCGGTGAGCTTCGCACACCTCCTTTTCGTTTGTTGAAAAATGTTAACTCGATGTATCAGGTCAAGGATGGCCTGCAGTTTTTGATCTTTTACGATTATGGATGGGGGATTGATCATACTGCGATTCCTACAATTCCAAAAGCTCAATGGTTGATGGGTGTAGGGCCCGGGATTCGTTACACGATTGATTCTTGCCTTACAGCGCGCTTAGATTGGGGTTTTAAGCTCCATCATAAAGCGGCTTATGGAGGAGGAAACTCACAGGTGCATTTTGCAGTCACAGCAAGCTATTAAACACCCTTGGAAAATTCGCTTTATTGTAGGGCTTGTCATGATATTACTGGCCCTTGTTGGGTTGATAATTTCAACCCTTCGTCAAGATGGGGCATGGCAATATTGGCGTATTATGGTCCCTGTTTTTGCCCTGATTTGTCTTTTTTTTAGTTGGTACTTAAGAAGAGAAAAAGAAAGTGTATCATTAGTGAAAGTATGGCATGAAATTCTTCATTGGATAGGATTAATGCTTGCTGTCTTATTAGTTTCGGTTTTTGTAAGCCATGGAATCATGAGTCGCTTTGGAGCTTCGCTTCAGGTTTTAACCCTTCTTTCATTTTCACTTTTTTTAGCTGGTGTCTATATCGAAACAAGCTTTATGCCCATAGGCATATTGCTTGGATTTTTTGCCGCAGGAGCAGGAATCATTGCTGAATATCTCTATACAGTCATGATCCCTCTAACGATTGCAGCCATTATTATTCTTTTTTTCGTCGTTAAGAAGAGGATAAAGTCGATTGAACCTTAAATGATAAAAATGGACTCAGCGAGACAAAGCTAAATTGAACCGTAGGGCTCCGACCGACGAAGCCTTGCCCGAGTGGGCAAGCTGAGGAGAAGGATCAATTTAGCAAAGTCGCAGCAAGTCCATTTTTATCATTTAAGATTCAATCGACTATAAGGCCTTCTCCTCCAAAAGAGTGATAATCGTTGTTGGTGTATTTGGGCCTTTATTGCCTCGATACATTAACAGATTACCGCTTACCGTATCAAACCATGCATGGGCGGTCCAAAACATGCTTTTGAAGCCTTGCAATGTAATTTTGATCTTCTGAGCTTTATAAGTCTGAGCATTTAAGGTGATTAATTCAATACGTTCTTTTTTGGCGACGAGCGCATTTAAAGTAAAATCTTTAGGGTTAATAATTGAAAATTTATAAGAGCGGTATTCAGACTGAACAAATGGCCTCAAACCGAATCCAAATTCCTGAACCCAAGCTGAATTTCCAATTTTGAAATTCTTCTCTATCTTGCGATCGCCAAAAAGACTGGTTACATAAAGCGATGAGCCTTTTCTTTGACAGGTATACTCTTGAGGGATCTCGCCTTTTTTATTTACATATTTTATTTTATCGATCACGAACTCATCTGAACACCGGATAGTGATCAAAGATTTTGAATTCTGGCCTTCTAGGAGAAGTTCATCCCCCTTTTTTTCTTCATACCAGAGTGTTTGAATCTGCTGACCATTTACACTCTCCTCGTAGATCCACTTAGGGGGTTCTTTGGCACTTAAGGAAAAGGCAGCCAAAGTACCAAAAAGAATAGCTTTCACAATCAACCTCTATTTTTGCAAAAATTCCCTTATAGCAAAAAGCTTATTTTTCAAATAGAACCTGAACAAGCATGGGCTCTCTCCTTTGCTCCTTTTACATGTTTGTCATAGCAATAGTAGCAAGCAGGATGATATTTTTCTTCAGCACCTAAGTCAACTGTCGGTCCATCAAGTGTGGCCTTTCCTCCAATAAACTTCAAATTCATGGTCGCTTTTTTATTGCAGTAGTAACAAGTTGACTTGACCTCTTCGATGGAATCAGCAAGTTCCATGAGTCGTTTAGATCCTGGAAAGAGCTGTGAGCGGAAATCAGTCCTTAATCCATAGCAGATAACAGGAATATGTTTTGATAAGGTTAGTAAGCGTAATTCATCAATGATTTTAGGAGAGAGGAACTGTGCTTCATCTACAAGAACACAAGAGACCCCCTCGAACTCAAATTCTTCAAGTTTTGTATTTTCCTTGATTAAGATATCCGCCTGTTTTTGAAGGCCTGCTCGAGATTCAATGATTTCTTTCCCAAAACGGTTATCGAGCTCAGGTTTCATTAAAATGACTTTTTTCCCTTGCTGTTTATAGTTATGAGCAACCGCTAAAAGATTAAGTGTTTTAGCACTTCCCATTGCTCCGTGACGAAAATAAAGTTTAGCCATAAAATTCCTCCTTTATCCAAAGATTTCCGGCCAGTAGACACTACCCAAAATAAGTCCGGCGACGCATAGCATTTGAGGTGCCCAATTAATTTTTTCTTTATAGAGTTGACGCCCCCAAAGATTTGTAATTTGGATCACTGTAATTGAAAAGAGGGGAAAGATAAGCGCATTTTCAAAAGGGGAGGCTTTTTCGGTTGATAAAATCATAAAAAACATCGATGAACCGTTTGCAACCCCTCCTAAAAGACCATAAATTAAAGTGGAGAGAGAAAAGCGTAAATTGGGTTCACTTTTGACATTAAAAAGCTGAATCAACGTAGCGCCTAAAAAAATCGCGGGCATAAACCAAGCGTTATGCAAAGGTGAGATCTTGAAGGGAAGAAGGGGAGAGGCGCCTCCATGGCTCTCTAATAAAATACGCCACTGAGTCATAGCCGAAAATAGCACAAAGGCGATAGAAGATAATCCGATAAAGAAGATCCACTTGAATTTGTTTCGGCAAGAAATAGCTGCCCAAGAGCTCCAAAAAATACCTATGATGACAATGCAAGACCCCATCCCGTTCCACCAATGGTAGGGATGGTTAAATTGTTTGCCAAAGAGAAAAGCCATTAAAACAGAAGGCAGGACCGAGCAGGAGTTTAGCACCGCAAATGTCAAAGCCGGCGTTCCCCATTTAAGGGATTTGCCTAAAAATGACATCATAAATCCCAAGATGACTCCCATGCCAAGACCTAAAAAAATGATGGGAACGTTAACGCCAAAATCAGAGAGCCGAACCGGGTTTAAAACGATGGCAATCAAAAATGAGATAAAGAGTTGTATGGGAACGTAAATGTTGGTGGAACCTCCCGTGTCAACACTCCGTCTCATGCATAGGTTTTGCATGGCTGCTAAAAAACCGGACATCAAAATAAAATACAGCGTCATAAAATCTCCACATTTTGCTGGCTTTTCATGAAAGAATAATTTATTTAGGGAAATATGGGAAAGATTTTTATGCGCGGCTTAATTGCGATTGCTCCTATTGCCATCACGATTGCTATTTTTATTTGGCTATTTACCCTTTTAGAGAATGTCTTCGGCTCTCTTATCAAGGATGTTATCGGGCCAAGCTACTATTTCCCAGGTCTTGGAATTTTAATTACGCTCGTCTTGATTTTTTGTGTGGGCTTGATCATAAACACATTTGTTATTCAAAAATTCTACAATTTTGGCGAAAAACTCCTGCAAAAAATTCCTCTTGTAAAGACTCTCTACGGTTCTATCACTGACCTAATGAGTTTTTTTCACACAAAGAATCCTACTCAAAAGGAGCGTGTTGTTTCCATTTTCTTCAGTGGTACAAAGTTAATCGGGCTCGTTACTAGAGAATCTTTTGAAGGGCTTGTTGAAGGAATTGGGGGTGAAGATGAGATTGCCGTTTTTCTTCCAATGAGCTACCAAATTGGGGGGTATACCGTCATTGTACCCCGATCAAGCGTGAAGCCAATCCAAATGAGCATTGAAGAAGCGATGCGTTTTGTTGTGACAGCAGGAGCTCCGGGAAAAAAGAAATAGAGGCTCTATCTATCAATACACCGAAACAACTTCAAGATTTAAGAAATAGCCGGATGGTCAGTTTTTTCTTTTCATTAAAAATCTAATATCTCAATCTAGTACTCAAATTAAAACAAAAAAACTAGGGTCTGATTCTATGGGGCATTTACCCAAATTTTTTCAGTGGATGATTATGAGTATTGGCTTTCCGGCTGTTTGCCTTTATCACACGATCATGTGGAATCCTTTTCTTAATATTTCGACTCATGACGCTTCAATAATTGAAGAAGTAGGGAACCAGCTCCTTTCGCCGCTGCACTACCTGTGTGTTGGAAAAGAAGCCATTGAATCGAATGATCCGGATCTTCCCTATAGATTGATTCAAAAATATGATTATCGAGATCATTTTGTAGTGAATACAACCGGCGCTGTCATTTCTCTTCCATTTTCTTTGCCAATTGGCTCATTTGTGAAAGGCATTTCTTACCTCTTTGAGGGAACTCGAGAGAGACACCGAAAAGTTGTGCAATCTCTCCAGTCAACGAAAATTGATTCGGACAAGGAATATTATCAAAAGATAGGTCTTGATTTTCGAAACCTTGAGGGAGCTATTTGGCTTAAATCTCAAAATTTTACACGACAGGAGGGTGCTGAAGAGCACCTTCAAGAGGCGAAGATTGCCTTAGGGAAGATATCAAAAATCCTTCGCACACATAATATTCCCCACTGGGTCGATTTGGGAACTTGTCTCGGTACGTATCGATATGGAGGCGTTATTCCTTGGGATTATGATATCGATATGGGGATTCTTTCCAAAGACTTTGATAATGCTCTACAGGCATTAAGAAAACTCGATCCCAAAAAATATCAGGTTCAAGATTGGTCATCGCGCTACCGAAAGGCTCCTTTATTAAAAGTGTATTTAAGAAAGACAAAACAATTAATCGATATATTTAACTATGCTATTGATGAGGAAAAAAAAGAGATTCAGATGATTGTTGCCAATGAAGATAGCCGCTTTCTTTCAGATAAGTGGCAAGAGCATGAAAGAGCTTACACTAAGTCGATCTCATTTGATGATATTTTTCCTTTAAAGCTTGCAGAATTTGATGGAATCGAGGTTCCGGTTCCCAATCATACTAAACGCTATTTACAAAGCAAATATGGGGAAAATATTGAACCTGCGCGCATTTACGACAAGAAAACAAGGAAATATGAAAAAGATCTCTCTCATCCCTACTGGCAGCGGGCTAATGTGTATTAATAGATATCTTGCATAACCCCAATCCCTTGCCCCTGCCCTTGCCCGATTAGTGTTTTTTTTGAGCCATTTTCACTAGCATGGACACTATACTAATCAGCAGCTCACGGCCTTTGACCTATCGTTCTTCATTCACAAGTTGTAATCGTTGACACACATCCAAAATTCCTGCGCATTCTGTAGCAGATCGTTTGGCCATCCGATAAAATCGAGCTTTTTCATCGACGGAATATTCTCCTGCTCCCTCTGCAATATTCAATGATATTGATAAACCCGCACGCTGAAGCTGATCGCTTAAATAAGCTCTACCCCTAGGTAAATGTTCTATTATAACATCCGCTAGTATGACAAATTCTATTGCCACTTGGTATACGGTTAATTTCTCATGGTCTAAAAGAATTCGTTTCTGTACAGAAGGAACGGCTATTGTCCTATTTTAACTCCCAATTTTGAATCCCTGCGATCAGGTTGAATCGCAATCCAAATCTTTTTCTTCTGTTACGATATTTATCACTCAAAATTTTAAATCGTTATAGATGACCAATAGATTTGAGAAACAGATCTTTATATTAAAAAATAGTATTGTGTGCCAGAACTTTTTCAAACTTTTCGGGCAAGGGCAAGGGCAGGGGCAGGGAATTGGGGTTATGCAAGATGTCTAGTGATTATGTAGACAAGCAGAAAAAAACCAAAGAATTAAAATATTTTGTTTGTCTATTAGCACTCTTTTTCTTTATTTGCTAAATTAATTGCCAAAAAATCCCATATCCTCTAATATGTTTAATAGAAAACAGAAAAATTTGGAGGCTGTTGATTATGTCACAAAAAATGGAAAAGAAAATTTCAATTCGACCCCTTGCCGATCGTGTCATCGTCAAAAGGAAAGAAGCTGAAGAGACCCTCAAAGGGGGTATCATCCTTCCCGATTCTGCGAAAAAAAAGCAGGAATCAGCGACAGTTATCGCTATAGGACCTGGAAAAACAACTAAAGACGGCTCTTTAATCCCTATGCCCGTTAAAGTGGGCGACACGATTTTAATGGATAAATACTCAGGTCAAGAAGTGACCTTTGAAGAAGAAGAGTACATCATTGTTAAAGCCGACGATATCGTCGCAATCATTGAAGAATAATAATCAGGAGATCTAAACAATATGGCTGCTAAAGACATTAAGTTTAAAGAAGATGCCCGTCAAAAAATTCTTGAGGGTGTAAAAAAACTCGCTGCTGCTGTCAAAGTGACACTCGGCCCTAAAGGGCGCAACGTCATTATCGACAAATCATTCGGCGCTCCCCATATCACCAAAGATGGTGTGACGGTTGCTAAAGAAATCGAACTTGAAGATCGCCATGAAAACATGGGCGCTCAGATGGTCAAAGAAGTGGCAAGCAAAACTGCTGACAAAGCAGGTGATGGAACCACAACGGCTACAGTACTTGCCGAAGCAATCTATTCAGAAGGTCTTCGCCTTGTAACCGGGGGAGCAAACCCCATGGATCTAAAACGCGGTATCGACAAAGCCGTCAAAACCGTTACAGCTAGAATCCAAAAAATGAGCAAGGCCATCGAGAGCCAAAACGAAATTTCTCAAGTTGCGACTATCTCTGCAAATGGAGATGAAGAGATCGGTAAAATCATTGCTGAAGCTATGGAAAGCGTCGGAAAAGATGGAACGATCACCGTTGAGGAAGGAAGAGGCTTTGATACAACGCTTAAAGTCGTGAAAGGAATGAACTTCGATCGCGGCTATCTATCCCCTTACTTCATGACTGATGCCGAATCTCAGGATTGTATTTTAGAAAATGCCTATATCCTTATCTACGAGAAAAAAATCGGTAACATGAAAGAGTTTTTACCGATTCTTCAAACCGTTGCAGAATCCGGCAAGCCGCTTCTTATCATCGCTGAAGATATCGAAGGCGATGCCTTAGCAACACTTGTGGTCAACCGCTTGCGCGCAGGTCTTAAAATCTGTGCCGTAAAAGCTCCCGGATTTGGCGACCGTCGTAAAGCAATGCTCGAAGACATTGCCATTCTCACAGGTGGACAGTTCATTAGTGAAGAGCTTGGACTTAAACTCGAGAATACAACAGTCGACATGCTTGGAGAAGCGAAAAAGATCGTTGTTAAGAAAGAAGAGACCACAATTATCGAAGGAAACGGTAATAGTGAAGAGCTTCAAAAACGTGTCTCCCTTCTCAAAAAACAAATTGAAGATAGCACATCTGACTATGACAAAGAAAAGCTTCAAGAACGCTTAGCTAAACTCTCTGGCGGCGTAGGCGTGATTTCTGTTGGAGGAACAACAGAGATCGAGCAAAAAGAGCGAAAAGACCGTGTAGATGATGCCTTCCATGCAACGAAAGCTGCTGTTGAAGAAGGAATTCTACCTGGTGGTGGAACTGCCTTTATCCGTGCGATTGCAGATCTAAACGCCCTGCTTGCCACCCTTCATGGTGATGAGCGCATGGGTGTTGAGCTTATATTAAAAGCGATTCAATCCCCACTTCGCCATATTGCGCTTAATGCTGGAGAAGAGGGCTCTATCGTCATTCAAAGAGTCAAGGAATTGGCTGAAAATGAAGGATGGGATGCTCGCAATAATGTTTATGGCAATATGTTCGAGCTTGGAATCATCGATCCAACTAAGGTTGTACGCTTAACAATTGAGCTTTCAGCTTCAATTGCAGGTCTTCTGCTCACTACTGAAGCCATCATCACGGATGAGCCTCATAAAGAGTCAGAGTCGTCTGCGGCTCCTGCTATGCACCCGGGAATGGGCTATTAAAAGTCATTAGTTCATAAGACTTTTAATTAAAAAGGCTTTTTTCTTTTGAAAAAAGCCTTTTTTATTTATTTAGTAAGGTAATGAAGAAACTACTCTATTTTATTCTCACCCTCCTAATCATCGCACTTCTAATCACTGGAATCGTCGGAAGCTTTCTCTATATCAATCGTGTATCGATCCTATCCAATTATCTTTCTCAAAAAATGAGCACTGAAGTGAGCATTGATAAAATCAATGTTGAGTCAGGAAAAATCACCATTGAAAAGGTCAAAATAGCCAATCCAAGTGGTTATACCCTATCAACGGCATTAGAAGTGGAGACGATTATCTTCAAAGCGCCCTTCTCCCAATACTTCAAGCGTCACATCGTCTTAGACGAAGTGAGTCTTCAGAAGATTTACATAGGAATCGAATTTAAAAACAAAGCACTTACTGAAGGGAACTGGACCGTATTAATCTCGAATCTCGACACGAATTTCACTACAACCAAGCCAAAAGAAGAGCACAAGGTAAAGAAAAATTTCAGAACTTCGAGAACAGTTTTCATTAAAAAGCTGTTATTTTTAGAGACTTATGTCGATCTCATGCTCTATGACGACAAGACCCCTCGAAAACTCTCACCCATTGAGAAAATTGAAATCGATAATGTCAGCTCAGAGGAAGGGATTCCAACAGAAGAAATCACAGAGGTCATTGTCCACAAGCTAATGGAGCAAATCACAAGTTTGAAAGGAATTACGAACATGATACTCAAAGTTCCTGGAAAAGCCGTTAAAACCGTAATCGCACCCTTTTCGATATTTTTTGGTGGAAGCAAAAAATCCAACTCCGATTAAGGAGTAAACAAACTTTTGATTTTCCAGTCCGGATCTTGATAAAAATGAATCAGCTCGCCATTATTGACATTGTAGGTCCACTCAATATCGAGATGATGCAAAAGCGCGTTAAAGATCCCTCCGTGAGCCACCACAAGAAAGGGCTCATGATTGTTCAAAAGCAACTCAGTTGCACGCTCTGTTCTACTTAAAAATTCTTTGAGTTCACGGTAGCTATGATCCTCTTTTAATGAGAAATTAAGAGCCTCCATCTGAACCCAGGTATTCCACGAGCACTCTGAAAGTTCTTCGATAACATCATGAGGAGAAAAGTCGGCTTCATCGAGCAAAATACTTGCTGTTTGAATCACCCTTTTCATAGGGCTTCGACAAACTTTTCGAAACGAAATATCCGGAAAGTTTTCCTTAAGCCGTTTAATTTGACTGATCCCAATCTCATTAAGAGGGACATGAGGATGATCTCCTCTTAAAAGCCCCGTGTTGACATCTGTTTGTCCATGTCTTACAAAATAAAATTCTTTCATACCTGACCTTTTTACCCATCATTATACAAAAAAGAAAATGTTAATGTCTAAGTATTTGCGCACAAAAATAGAGCGTAAAACCCCTGAAAAAAGAATCGTCAACGATAAAGAGAGCGCTGCTCCTTCAATCCCGAATAAAGGAATCAGGATCAAACTCAAAAGTGTAATGACCGCTAGCTGCCAAAGAGAAATTTTAAAATTTAAAATGTGATGCCCGGAATAAATGAGCACAGGCATCGCAGAGCCTAAAGCCAATCCTGCTAGATAACCTACAAGAAGAATCAAAAGAGCCGGATAAGCCCCCTCGAACCCTTTACCAAAATGCTCTAACAGCCATTGACCAAAAAAGAGAATAAAAAGACTAATAATAAGTCCCGGAATCAACTTAAATAGATTCACAATATCAAGAATCGATTGAAGATGGACTTTATTTTTGTGGACAAGACTGCTGATATGGGGATTAACAAAGATGTCCACAGCGAGGGCAAAAACCATAACGGAGCTTCCAATGACGATAATTGAAGCAAAGTGCCCCACCATGCTTTCATTTTCACCAACCACCTCGATTAACATAATTTCAATTGCAGCTAACGCTGTATACCCCACAAAACTACCAAGCATTTCAAAAGAGTGCTTAAACCAATTTTTCTTTAAAAATTTGGGCTCTACGTGATAAATCTCGTGCGGTAATTTATAGTAAATAGTCAGAATTTCAATCAAAATGATGACGAAATAGGCAATCCCAATGCAGAGCAGAATACTCCAAACGCGTTTATAAGCTCCAATCCAGGAATTCTCAAATAAAGACAGAAAAATGACGATTGTTAAAATGATCATAAAAGATACAGCAAAACCTCGAAATGAAGCCGCCCAATAATAGCGCCTTAAGGTCTGCAGAATAGTCGCCAGCCACACAATAAAAGCAAAGAGCGGGATCAACCAAAAAGAGAACAAAATAATATGATAAGTCTCGATATTATGATATCCAAATCTCTCTAGTATAAGCGCAAAGACTGCAATTATAGCTCCAAGCAAAAGAATAAAGATTGTGGCCCAAACAAGAAGTCGTAAATTCCACCTCAAAAACCCCGAAGCATGCTCATAATCTTTTTCTTCAAAGTATTTAGGAAGATAGTGCATCATAGACAGTTCCGTGCCAATCAGTGCGAAAGGAAGAGAAAACATCAAAAGCTGAAAAACGATTGAAACATCTCCATAAAGGACAGGTTTTAAAAGATTCGCCAAGTAAATATTCAACGCATAGGTTGCAAAATAGGAGAGGATAATTAAAGCTAATATCACTCCATTCGAGCGAAGGAGTCCTGCAATAAGATACAGATCTTTTTTTAGATAAGTTTTGAGCTTCATATTTTTATTTTTATAGATGAAAGAAGGAGATTTTTTCAATGAAATATCCAATAATTGATTTACACTGTGATCTTCTCTCCTACTTAGCAGCAGATCAAAGTCGAACTCCCTACGATACTCAAGTTCCCTGCAACCTTTCTTTCTTAAGAAAAGGACAGGTCCAGATCCAAACGATGGCCCTTTTTACCGAAACAGGGAAACGCTCCAATGAACTTGGAGACAAACAAGCCCAAATCTATGAAAAACTAAAAGAAAGCGCCGCCTCTGCACTTGGATTGATTCCCGCCATTGAAAATGCCTCAACACTCGCCTGTGAAGAAACTCCCCTCTCAGAAGCTTTAGACAAACTGGAAAAGTGGCATACAAAAATAGGCCCTTTTCTCTACCTAAGTCTAACCTGGAATGGAGAGAATCGCTTTGGGGGAGGCACGCACACAAAAATAGGCCTCAAAGAAGAGGGGAAATGCTTACTTGAAAAAATGGAGGAGCTCAAAATTGCCATTGATTTGAGTCACGCCTGCGACTACCTAGCATTCGATATCATTAACTTCCGTGAGAAAAAAGGCTTTTCAACCCCCTTAATCGCGAGCCACTCAAACTTTCGAGACGTCATTCCTATGGAGCGAAATTTAAAAAAAGAATTCGCCTTAGCCATCAAAGAAGCAAAAGGTTTAATCGGGCTCAATCTCTTTGTTCCCTTCTTAGGTCCATCCACCTCATTTATTACAAAGCACATTGAAAAAGCTCTTCAATTGAATCTCGAAGATTGCCTCGCAATCGGCGCTGACTATTTTTATATGGAAAATGCCTCTACCCTGCTCAAGACCTACCCTATTAAAAATCCCTACCCAAAAGAAGTGGAAAACGCAAGCCTTTATCAAAACCTAATCCCCTATCTCCCCCCTTCTCTTGCCCTGAAAATCACATCTTTAAATGCTCAAAACTTTTTATACCGAAACAACTTCAAGAATTGAGTTTTCGCCGACGCGTCGGCAAAAACCGATTTTTGAAGTCGTTTCGGTACAAGCCGCTAATCTTTACAATTCGACAATAATTGACGACTCATGTTAATATCTATACCTCTCATCATACAATGAGGTATTAAATATGAGAAATAGAACAATTATTACAGCAATTATTACATTATTTATTAGTGGAATCTCTGCACAGGAAAAGCAAATTGAACCTGCTCCTTCAACAGACAAAGACGTTCAAGTGAAAATCACAGATCGATTTGTAAAAAATCATTTTGGCTATGTGGACCTCGGTGTAGGCCCCCTTCCTCTACCCCTGCCCCAATTTGGCGCCGGGTATCGAAGCCAATTTCAAAGACTTGGAGCTGACGTTCATGTGAGCGCCCTTCCTCTTCTTACACATGCCACGGTCTTAAAAGGTTCTTTCAACCTTCTTTACTACTTCAAACCCGACCTTGAAAAACAGTACTATGTTGGAATCGGTCCTGAAGTTGGTGCCTATTTTGAACATGAAAAATGGTCTTTTAAAGCTATAGACTCTCATAGAGGATTTTATATAGCCCCAAATCTTACACTTGGCAAGGAATATACTTCAGACACAGGTGCAAGACGCTTCCTTCAAACAGCAATTGTCTTCCCGGCTTACTGGAATTCAGAAAAACGCTATAAAAAAGGGAAAGAAGGTCGAGTTGCGACCTACCCATTCGTAACGATTTCCTATGGTTGGGGCTTCTAAACAAAAAAAGCCCTTCTTTAAGAAGGGTTTTTTAATATCTCCACTTCACCCGTATTAAAATGATAATAAGCCGGATAAACAGCCAGTTTATCCGCTTTTATCTCCTTGTCAAGAATTGAAGATTGCATAATAAAACGGCTCATTGTCTCTGCATTCAGCTCTATTGCTCTCTTAAGCAACTGATTCGATCCCTCGGCTTTAGCCTTCACAACAGATGATTTAATTAGCTGCGCAATAAACCGGATATCATCGGTTTCACCCTGAACGACCGCATTAACCGCTCCGCAATTTTCATGACCCATCACGAAAACTAAAGAAGAGCCTAAATACTTAACTGCATACTCAATACTCTCCATTTCTAAGGGGCCTAATACATTCCCCGCAACTCGAACTACGAAGAGATCTCCAATCCCCTGATCAAAAAGAAGCTCAGGAGCCACTCGTGAATCCGAGCATGCAACAATGACTGCAAACGGGGCTTGCACTTGTTTTAACTCTTTTCTCTTCATTAGATTTTGTGATTGTGATTTATTTTTTTGAAAGCGTTGATTACCCGCTTTTAACTTCTCCAAGGCCTCGCTTGGAGTTGTTGCACATAAATTAGCTACCAAAAAAAACAAAGAAAAAAAAGAAAACATTTTCATAATAAACCTCTAATCCAGCTAAAAATTTAAGTTTTGGATCAGAGGTAAAAAAAAGACAAGCCTAATTATTCCTTCTTGCAAGTTTTACCAGTGTTTGATTATCATCTCATTAAAATCTCAAGGCATAAATCATGAAAAAATTATTAATACTCTCATGTGCGGTTTCACTTACTTTACCTTCTTCTCTTTTTCCCGACATGGAGATTCCCGAAGAACTTTCCATTCAGCAGCCTACGCTCTCTTATGAAGAGCCTATGATCAGAGAAGACTCTATCGGGGACTCACCTTTTGAACTAATGAAGCCTGAAAAAAGTACCTTTCTTACAGTGGGCCTTTCAGCCCTTTATCCGGGGCTCGGCCATGCCTACCTAGGTGAGATGGGAGAAGCAAGCATGCTAGCCGGAAGCTATACAAGCGGAGTAGTCGCTATGCAGCAACTCTCCCTTTCTCAAGATGGTTATATAGGAGCATTTGAAGCTGCCATGACCGCCTGGTCTTACGGAATGTATGCCTCTTATCGCGACGTAAGAAATTATAATGAAAACCGAATCTATACCTATGACATGCCCCAAGACTCATTTGCAGGAATCTCTCTTGCATCCGTGAATCCAAAGATTTTAAAGAAATTCGAAGTCTGGGGAGGTGTAGTAGGCGCCTTGATCGCAGGAGCGACCATCACGAATCTCAGCTTTTCTGATAAAGCAACAGCTCTGACATGCAGCAGCACAAACAACATCCACCCTCTCTTTGCCTTTCCAACCGGAATCTCTGAAGAGGCTTTTTTTCGAGGCTTCTTGCAATCCTCTATCTCTGAAATTAGCAACAACCCCGTCATCGGAATCATCGGCTCTTCCTTACTCTTTGGAGCCGCGCATATCGCAAATGCCGGCGCCCTTGAACCCGAATACCGCACACGCTACTACACGGTCTCCCTACCCTTTATCACAGCACTTGGTGCCTACTTTGGACTATTAACCTACAAAAACAAATCCCTAAAAGAGGCCGTTGCTGTCCATGCTTGGTATGATTTTGTTCTGTTTTTAGCTTCAAGAGCTGTAACAGAAGCTAAAATCAATCACCGTCCGGTAACTTACCAAATATCATTTGATTTCTAAAACCCAAGTTAGCGATAGAGCAATCGCTACACTCCTGTAGGAAAAGTGAAAATATAAGATGAAATTAGATAAAAGTGTGCAAAGCTGCCAGCTAAAACAAACAAATGCCAAATGGCGTGAAAGTAGTGATATTTCTTATCTAGAGCAAAAAATATAACTCCGCCTGTATAAAAGACTCCACCGGTAAACAGCCATACCAAAGCATGAAATGGAAGACTCGCAACAAGCGGCTTAATAACAAAGATAATAAGCCATCCCATTAATAGATAAAAAATGCAGGAAAGCGCCTCATACTTATGTCCATAAATGGCTTTAAAAGTGACACCAATAACGCACATAGAAGACTCAATCCCAAACAAAATCCACCCTGCCTTTCCCTTTAAGACAAGCAAAACAATCGGCATATATGTCCCGGAAATAAGTAGGTAAATGCTGATATGATCGAGTCTCTGCAGGAGTTTTTTAGCCTGATTACGACAAAGATGATAGAGTGTAGAAGTTGTATACACGGCTACTAAAGAGACGCCATAGAAAACAGAGCTTGCAACATGCAAGACCCCTCCGTTTTTGATAACATCATATATCAAATACACGCACCCAAACAGACTGAGGATAAAACCAATGCCATGTGTTACAACATTCGCAATTTCTTCTTTATGTGTTTGAGAGGTGCACTCTTTTTCAATTTTTTGGAGCATAATACATAATAATTAAACAAATATCCTTGAAAAGACAAGAAAAAAAACAAATATCCTATATAATATTCCTGTATATCGAAACAACTTCAATAGTTAGATTTTCGGTTTTGTACACTCTACCTCTGGATAGCGAGTGAAGAGAAAGAGCTTGTGAAACTGAGTCAGCAGACGATCTGCAAAGCTCGAAAAAACCTCTGAACCGTTTGCCAATGCATCATACAAAATATCCTGCAGCCTCTTCTTGCGATAATAGACATGCTGTTGCATTGTCTTACGACAAGACATACGACACGCTTTGAAAATCTCCTTTAACTCAAAGAGAGCTCTATCGCCAATCTCTTTGTCAGGACTCGCTCTTTCAGAGAATTCTTGAAGTCTCTTGATATGTGCCAGACAATATTGATGCCTTCGATAGGCATAGACTTGATAGCGGTCCGTAACAGTAATACCGGGATGATTTCTTGGACGGATCGCATTCAAACTCTCAAAGTTTCTCCTTGGGAGAATACGTATTAAAGCTTCTTGTTTGGTCGTAGCTGTCCAAACATAGTGTGTTTTAGCACACTGCCGAAAACTCGTCTTATCGACATAGTAGGCTACTTGCCTTTCATTAATCTTATCAGCAAGAGCCTCGTAGAAAGGTTTCAAACCCTTTGAAACTTTTCTTTCCATCGCTGGGATACTGCCTAAAGAAATCTCGATGTTACAAAGGGTCTCAAGAAGAGTTTGTACGGTGCGTTTGCTCATCCTATAAACGGAGCTGCACGTACCAATGAAAACATAAACCTTCTAAAAATTTAAAACAAAAACCCACTTTACCTTATTGGGTGTTTGTATTAAATTAAAGAAATCAAGAGATCACTATGAAAAAATCAAAAGCCCTTAAGGCTATTCACCAACTTCTGACTCGCCCCTCCTTCACTGCAGTTGAGGCTAAAAAATTGGGGGTTTCTTCTGCTCTTCTAGGATATTATGTTAAGACTGGGCAAATTCAACGTCTGGGAAGAGGCATTTATCAAGGGATTGACTACCGAAGCACTCCAAAAAATTTTAGATGGGAGGATCTTATCGATGCTGTGAATTCAGTCCCAGGCGGGGTGATCTGTCTGATTTCAGCACTAGCCATTTATGAAATTACCGAAGAAATCCCCAGACAGTATTGGATTGCAGTATCCCATAGCACATCAATAAGCCGGGGAACTAGCGTTAAAATAGTCCGATTCCGAAACATGAACCTCGGCAGGACAACAATAGACCTTGAAGGCATTCAGATACCTATATTTGATCGCGAACGTACAATCATCGACGCTTTTCGGCTCTTAAGCCAAGAAACAGCAATCAAAGCTTTAAAAATAGCCCTATCGTCTAAAAGCAATGTGCGCCTAGATTTGCGGAAATTGCAAACGTATGCTAAAAAGCTTAGATTTAATATTTCACCCTATCTTATTTCAGCAACAACATGAATGAGCAAGCATTAAAAGACCGAATTAAGACCATTGCAAGGGAAAAAGGAATTCAATTCAATGAATGTTGGAAAAAACTCCTTCTAGAGCGATTCTTACTGCGCTTATCCCGATCTAATCATGACAGAAATTTTATCTTTAAGGGCGGCTTTCTCTTGGCCTACATGATGGAAATAGGGAGGGAAACGGTTGATCTCGATTTTCCACTTACAGAGTAATCAAATTTCTAGCTTCACCAAAGCATAAGATTCTATCGCTATGATGCTTTTTTTGCTGTGAATTCAATTGCAACGAAACTATCCGCGCACATCCCATCTCGACGGAATGCCTTAACCTCTTTAAATCCATTCATCTCAAGCAACGGATAAATGATGGCTTCATCGGAGTATAAACTTGCTCCAATGTGTCTCATAAACTTTGATATCATTTGATTTGGACATGAATTTTCAAAAAAAAGAGATCCAATAATTTCCCCATCCTCAATTAATGCTGCGTGGATCTTTTGAATTACTGAAATTAAGTCAGTGGGTTGAATATAAGACAGTACATCGATAATTAGCACTTTATCAAATGCTTCATCGGAAAAAGGCTCTTTGTTAATATCGCCATGAATGACTGTAGCATTTTGACCTCGACAAAATAGAATTTTTTTAAAGATATTGAGTACACTTTCATATTGATCAATGGCCACTATTTTCCAATTTTTTTCTAAACAATGTAGAGCATTCCCTCCAACTCCAGAGCCAAGGTCTAATATCACTCCCCCCTCTTTTTCACACATCGGGATCTCTTTAACAAGGCGAGAAACACCTCCACACTCTTTAGCCATATTTTCTTTAAGTGTCTCAATAGAAGTTGACATAAGCTTGCCATCGATTAGAAAAGGAGCTGCGCTGTGGTAAGAATTGCTTTCTAAGGATATAACTTGATCTAAATAATCTGAATTCATTTCTTTGATCTCTACTGGAATACGCTGTAGGCATGGGGGAATGTCAAAAGGAATGGTTGTATAACGAATGTTGTTGTCTTGATCTCTCTGAGCAAAAATTGGGTGGTATCCTTCTTCGCCCAGAGTATGGGTGATTTCAAATTCAGAAAGATTTGAACTATTAGGCACTGTGAAAATATGACTCATTTTGTCTCCAAAAAATAGTGATCATTCCAAAAAAAAAATGCCCCTGCAATGAGGGGCATTTTGTCTCCGGATGCTGGACTCGAACCAGCGACAAACGGATTAACAGTCCGCTGCTCTACCAACTGAGCTAATCCGGAAAATGTAAACGGCAGTATATCCTAGAAAACCTTTTTATGGCAAGCTTGTACTTTCTTAAATACTGTGTTAGGATGCTAGGACTTATGGATGATCAAATTTCTGGAATTGTTGAACGAGTCGTCTTTTCTAATCAAGAAAATGGATTTACAATTGCACGGCTAAAGGAACCTAGAAAAGAAGATTTAACGACTATTGTTGGAAGCATGCCTGAATTAAAGGCAGGTGAAGCGTTAACCCTTCAAGGCATTTGGAAGCATCACCCCCAGTATGGCCGCCAATTTGATGTCAAACTCTGCGATTTTAAGGCGCCGACCGATCAGGTGGGAATTCAAAAATATCTAGAATCGGGATTGATCAAGGGCATTGGCCCTGTCTTTGCTGCAAGAATTGTAAAGCTCTTTGGAACAGAAACCTTAAACATTATTGACAAATCACCCGGCCGTTTGAATGAAGTCGAGGGAATGGGAGAAAAGCGCATTGATCTGATCAAGCAATGTTGGCAGGATCAAAAAGCAATTCGAGAATTGATTATCTTTTTACGCCAGCATGATGTTAGCCCCCTATTCGCTCAAAAGATTTTTCGACGCTATGGGGAAGAAAGCTTAGAAATTGTGAAAAAAGACCCCTATCGATTAGCAAAGGAAATTAACGGCGTCGGTTTCAAAACAGCAGATAAAATGGCTCAGTTAATTGGAGTCTTAAAAGACAGCCCCAAACGTATTGAAGCTTTTATCGAATATTTACTCTGGGAGCTCACAGGAGACGGTCATGTCTGTTATCCAAAAACAGGTATTATCAAAAAAGGAATTGAACTTCTTCAGATCGAAGAACAAGCAATTCTACCCTCTTTAGATGAACTGGAAGGCCAAGGGCGCATTGTACGTTACCCAATTAATGAAGAAGATCTCATTTGGATTAAACCTCTCTATCTATCTGAAGTGGGAATTGGAAAAGAGCTGAAGCGCCTGCTTACTGTCAATTCAGAAATCCGAACTATCGATGAAGAAAAAGCACTTGTTTGGGTACAAGAAAAACTAAATATTCAGTTAGCAAGCGAGCAAATCAAAGCCGTTTCAGTTTCACTCACCCAAAAAATTCACATTCTTACAGGGGGGCCCGGTACTGGAAAAAGCACAATCACAAATGCCATCATTAAGATTTTAGAGAAAATTACGGGAAAAATTGTCTTGGCGGCTCCAACTGGCCGGGCCGCTAAGCGAATGAGTGAAATTACAGGCTATAAAGCCCAAACAATCCACTCCCTTCTTGAATTTGATTTTCAAGCGGGGGGCTTTAAACGCAATCACGACAACCCTCTCTCCGGCGCTTTGTTTTTATTCGACGAAGCCTCCATGATTGATACGAGGCTCATGCATTACCTTCTAAGGGCCATCCCCGATAAAGCGCGAATCATCTTTATTGGCGATATCGATCAATTACCCAGTGTTGGACCCGGCAATGTCTTAAAAGATCTCATTGCAACAGAGAAAATTCCAGTGACTTGTCTGAAAAAAATTTTTAGACAAGCTCAAGGCTCCAAGATTGTTACAAACGCTCATAGAATCAATCAAGGCGTTTTCCCTGATGTTTCAAGAGGAAAAAAAGATGATTTTATCTTTATCCCTGTTGATGAGCCCGATGATATTTTGCAAAAGATTGCCTCTCTTGTCTCCCAAGATATTCCGAATCACTTCGAGCTTGACCCTATCAATGATATTCAAGTCCTATCCCCCATGAAAAAGGGTGGAATTGGTATTGAGAACTTAAATCACCATCTGCAAGAACTTTTAAACCCAAATCGAGCCAGTGTACAACGAATGGGTATCACCTTTCGAGAGGGGGATAAGGTAATGCAAATGCGCAATAATTATAATAAACTTGTCTTTAATGGGGATGTCGGGCGAATCATTGAAATCATTCAGGAGGATCAATTCTGTACGATCGATTTTGATGGACAAAGTATCGAATATGATTTTTCAGAGCTCGATGAGCTCTCTCTAGCCTACGCCTGTTCCATTCATAAGTATCAAGGCAGCGAATGCCCCTGCGTTGTTATACCGATTCATACCTGTCACTATAAGATGCTCAATCGCAATTTACTTTATACCGGCATTACAAGAGGAAAAAAACTAGTGGTGCTTGTGGGGTCAAAGCGAGCATTAATGATCAGTGTCCAAAATGATGAAGTCAAAAAGCGGTTTACCGGGCTCAAAGAAATCGTTTGTGAATTCCTATGAAATCACATGGCCGGGTTCTGCCAATTGAAACTGAGGGAGTTCGAGCCCTTCCTTCAAACTTGAAACAAGAAGCATTCCTTCACTTTTTACACCCATTAATTTAGTCGGTTTTAAGTTGGCTACAATCACGACTTTTTTACTGATAAGCTCTTGAAGATCCGGAAAATCTTTTGCAATGGCACTCACAATCGTTCTCTCTTCAAATCCAAGGTCAACTCGAAGCTTTAAAAGTTTCTGACTCTTAGGAATTTTTTCAGCTCGAATGATTCGTCCAACTCGTAAATCCAATTTACTAAAGTCATCAAACTGTATGGACTCTTTTAAAGGCGCGTAACTTCCTTTCAAGCGCGCCTCTTGCTCTGTAATCCATTCATCCTCAACTTTCTGAAAGAGAATTTCCGGAACCGGTAGCTTTTTTCCAACGACAAGAGGGGTTTTTACCTCACTCCAAGTGCTTATTAGAGAATCCTCACCAAGCATGGCCCAAATCTTGCAAGCCGACGTTGGTATAATGGGATAGGACACGTGAGCGAGCGCCTTTAAAGCGTAAAGGCAACAATAAAGGGTATTTTGCATACAAGGACGTTTCTCTTCACTCTTTGCACTCACCCAAGGTTTTTTAGCATCAAAATAGGCATTCCCCGTTTGAGCAATCTCCATCATGAGTTGAGATGCTTTTCTTAAATGAAATTTTTCAAAGGCAAATGCAGCTTCTTGCACAAGCTCATCCACGCGCTTTAAAAAAGCCTGATCTTCATCTGATAAATCTTGATGCTGAGGGATTTTCCCTTCACATTTAGCTTGAATAAAGGTCAATACGCGATTGATAAGATTTCCAAATTTTCCAAGCAACTCACTGTTGCAGCGAAGTTGGAAGTCTTTCCAAGTAAACTCAGAATCCTGAGTTTCGGGAGCGTTTGAAGCGATCACATAGCGAATTTGATCGGTTGTGAAATGGGAAAAAAATTCATTGAGATCGATCGTCCATCCCTTTGACTTACTAAACTGCTTCCCCTCTAAATTATAAAATTCATTAGCCGGCAGTTCATCGACAAGCTTATAGGGCTGATCTTGACCCATAATCATAGCCGGAAAGAAAATCGCATGGAAGGGAATGTTATCCTTTCCAACAAAATTCACAAATTCAGTCTCTTGATCAAACCAGTATTCCTTCCAAAGATCCGGCCGGTTATTGATTATAGACCATTCTTTAGTCGCCGAAATGTAGCCAATAGGCGCATCAAACCAGACATAAAAAACCTTATCCTCAGTTCCGGTTAGCGGAAGAGGAACTCCCCAAGTTGAGTCGCGCGTGATCGCTCGCATACGAAGTTCATCGATATAATGGGAGACAAAATTCGTAACGTTGCCCTTCCAATTTTTTGACTCGACAAAAGTCCTTAACTTCTCTCTAAAATGATCGAAGCGTAAATACCAATGCTTTGTTTTTTTCAGCGTCAAAGAGGAACCGGTCATCTGACTTCTTGGACTTTTCAGATCTTCAGCTTCAAAATTCCCCCCGCAAGAGGGACATTCATCCCCCCTTGCCTCATCAAATCCACATTTTGGACAGGTCCCTAGCACATAACGATCGGCTAAAAAACGCTTCTCTTCTTCTGAATAAAGCTGCTCGCTTATCCGCTCCTGAATGTGCCCATTTTTGACTAAACTTTGAAAAAACTCTTGGACAGTTTCCTGATGTCCCTCCCATGTGGTCCTGGAATAATGATCAAAAGAGATGTTTAACTTATCGAAAAAATCTCGATTAATCTGATGAAAAAGGTCGACATGCTCTTTAGGGGACCTCTTTGCTTTTTCCGCACTCAGTGTAATCGCAACGCCATATTCATCCGAACCGCAGATATAAAGGACATCGTCCCCCTGCAAACGGCGAAATCTTGCATAAGCATCAGCCGGAAGATAGCACCCCGCAATATGGCCAAAATGCAAAGGGCCATTTGCATAGGGTAAAGCCGCTGTGATAAGCCTTTTTTTAGTCTTTTTGCTCGTCATTTTCTTCTTTAATTCTCAATAGCTCTTCCATCTTTTCCACATCAAAATGCTCTGGATGTCTTGCTAATTCATCTAATAGTTTCCTAGGCGTCACTTCTTGTCCTGATCGGATCATAAGTTGCGCAATTTTAATTGCTTTCAAGGCAAGCTCAAAATTATTATGAAAGAGCTTCGATAGATTTTCAATGGTTAAATGACCAATAGTCATCACGTTTTATTCCTCACTTTATATTCTTCAGCGATCACAATACTTCGCAAAATTTCATAAGCGGTATCGAGATCATCGTTGATAATTTGATAATCGTAATTACTTGCTTGAGCCATCTCTTTCGTCGACTCATCAAGACGCAATTGTTTTGTTTTTTCATCTTCTGATCCTCGTTTCTTCAAACGAGCTTTTAGCTCTTCAATACTTGGAGGAAGAATAAAAATAAAAATCGCTTCAATTTCTTTTCTTAACTTAGCGGCACCCTGAGTGTCGATCACTAAAAAAGCATGATGACCCCGATTGGTAATCCCTTCAATCGTACTCTTCAACGTACCATATTCATGACCAAACACACTTGCTGTCTCTAAAAAAGCACCCTCATCTTCTTTTTGCTGAAAAGCCTCTTTTGATAAAAAGAAATAATCCTTTCCATCGCTCTCCCCTTCCCGTTTCGTGCGTGTTGTACAGCTAACGCTGCGCTTGCAAACAGGCAGATCTCGAATAAGCCTTTTAACAAGCGTTGTTTTCCCAGCGCCGGAAGGAGCGCTGACAACAAAAATGAGGCCTTTATCTAAATGTCCTAAAAGTCTACTCAATATTCTGTACCTGTTCGCGCATTTTTTCAATAGAGCTTTTAATTAAAAGAGCCTCTTTCGTTAAATTGATCCGACTGCTTTTAGAAAGAATGGTGCTCACCTCTCGATGCATCTCTTGGATGAGAAAATCCAAAATTTTCCCATGGCATTTAGCCTCTTGATGGATAATTTGATCAAACTGAACAAAATGAGAATCAAGACGAGCAATCTCTTCTTGAATATCTGCCTTATCAATTAATAAAAAGGCCTCTTTGACTACCCTCTCATCTTCACTAGCATCTGCCGTCAACTTTTGATATCGCTCTAATAGCTCTTTTTGCAACTGCTCACTCAACCCTTCAGCTAACTTTTCAATTTTTTGCAAACCACTTTTAGCATCTTTTAGATGCAAAAGAATTTCCTTGCCAAGTGAATCGCCCTCTTTTAGTTTCATGGCCAAAAAATCACTCAAAGCAGATTCAAGCCCTTTGCAAACAGCGATTGACAACGCACTATCTTCACCTGCAGGCTGACCTTCTAATTTTGAATCGAGCTGGTTCAATATAAAGGTTAATGGAATTTTTTCTTCAATATTTAGCTGCGTGGTCAATTGATCGTAATGATCCTTTAATGATTTCACTCTCTCTAAAGAGGGTAAAATCAAATTTTTACCAGAATCTAAAGAAGTCACCCTTATCGAAATTTGTCCCCTTGAAACGACCTTTTTCACCTGCTTTCTAAGTTCCATTTCTAGAAAAAGAAACTCTTTGGGCAAATAACATATCGCTTCAAAATTCTTTCGATTAACTCCCATCACCTCAACCTGGAAGGAACCCTCTTGAGAGCGCCCATAAGCGGTCATACTTTTTAACATGAAACTCACCGAGATATTCATGGGTATTTTATAGAGAATTTAGGTGAATGTCAAGGTGAGAAAAAAAGAGCCAAATAATCGTTATTTTTCTGCTACAGGCTTTTCTAGTAATTCTTTAGTTGAAAAAAGTGTTTTTAAAGGCTCGAAGCTCATCCGATGAATGGGCGATGCCCCATAGGTTCGAATTGCCTCTAAATGCGCTTTCGTTGCATAACCTTTATGGGTCGCAAAATCAAATTCCGGCCATTTGTTGTGGTATTCCCGCATCATCTCATCGCGAACGACTTTGGCGATAATCGATGCCGCTGCAATACTAAGTGATTCTCTATCTCCCTTAACGATTCCCTCTTGGGGCAGGGGGAGTTCAGGAAAGTAGGGGCCGTCAAAAAGCAGGGCATTCGGGTTTAGGGTTAAATGATCGATGGCAAGCTTAAAAGCTTCGAAGGTCGCTTGCAAAATATTGATCCGATCGATCACATTGTGCATGACGATTCCAACTCCATAATACACGGATTTGTCTTGAATCAACCGTTGATAAGCCTCTTCTCTTTTCTTGGGAGTGAGCGCTTTACTATCATCGATAAAGGGGTAGGATTTATCCCGAGGAAGAACAACAGCTGCTGCAACAACGGGGCCGGCTAGTGGACCACGGCCTGCTTCATCCAGTCCTGCAACAACTTCAAGACCTTGACTCCAATAACGCTGCTCATGTTCAAAATTCGCCATAGTCGCAACTATAGCGAATTTCTGTATAAATCAGAATAAAAAAAGAGGAATTATTTTGAGGCTTTTTTTACAATGCGCTCTTTGATCTTCGCTTTTTTCCCCATCTTTCCACGGATAAAGTAGAGCTTGCTGCGACGGGTCTTCCCTTTTCGAGTCACTTCGATGTTTGAAATACGAGGACTATGAACGTGAAAAATACGCTCCATAGAACGGCCATATGCCACTCTGTAAACGGTGAATGTTTCTCCAATTCCACATCCCTTTCTACCAATCACAGTTCCTGTAAATGTCTGGGTACGCTCCTTTGCACCCTCTACAATTCGTATGTCGACTTTCACTGTGTCTCCAACTTCGAAAAAAGGAACTTCGCTTTTCAAATGCTCCTTCTGTAATTCTTCAAGTAGTTGATTTCGACTCATGGTCCTATTCTCCAAAATATCTTTAAGTTTTTTCTGTGAGATCGGGGCGAACACTCTCAGTCTTTTCTCGAGCCCTCTCTTTTCGCCAAGCCTCAATTTTAGCATGATGCCCTTCAAGAAGGATGCTTGGCACTTCAAGACCTTCAAAGCTAGGGGGTCTTGTGTAATGCGGAGCATCGAAACAACCCTCCTCAAAAGAATCATTCAAAGCTGATTTGTCGTGCCCAAGAACTCCCGGAACGTAACGAACAACAGCATCGAGAATGACCGCAATTGCAGGAAGCCCGCTTGTCAGGACATAATCGCCAATACTAATCTCTTCGTCGACTTCCAGAGCGATCGCTCTTTCATCGATCCCCTCATAGTGACCAGAGAGTAAAATCAGATGGTCGTATGAGGCGAGCTGCCGACATTTTTTCGCTGTCAAAGGATTCCCCTGAGGCGAAAGATAAATCACATGAGAATTTGGTTGCCTGCAAGAACGAATCGCCTGAACGACCGGTTCTGCCATAAGAAGCATTCCAGGTCCTCCTCCATAGGGACGATCATCCACAGTCTTATGAGGCCCCGATGCATAATCACGTATATTAACGAGATTGATATCGACAAGCCCCTTCTCTCTCGCTCTTTTAATCATACTGACATCAAAAGGCCCCTTGAAATACTCAGGGAAGAGAGAGAGAATGTCAAATTTCATTTTTACTTTTTCTTCTTGCGAGCCGCCAACGCTTTCGTACGTTTCGCGATCTTCCGCTCACGAAGCATTTTGTCTGCTTCAGGAGAGAGGCGCACGATAAGAGCAGCCGCCTTTTCAGTCGGTTCTGCGCCCATTTCCAGCCAATAGGCAATGCGCTGTTTATCGACTTTCGCTTCCCGATCACCTTCTTGAAGAGGGTGATAATATCCTAACGTCTCCACATACTTCCCGTCACGAGGACTTTTTGAATCGGCGAGAACGAGGCGATAGGCTTTTGCATTGGTGCGTCCCTGTTGACGCAATCTAATCTTTAATCCCATAGTCATAGATCCTTTTTTCGAGCTATTATACCGATAACCCACTTAAATGACGATTAAAAAAATTTATCAAAAACACCGCTATCTAAATTTAATTGTTTTTGAAGTTTTTTCTTGTTTCCTGACATTCCTTTAAAGAGTTGCTTGACTCGCTTAAACCCCTTTACTAGGCGATTGACCTCATCAATCGACGTACCCGAACCGATTGCAATTCTTCGGCGCCTCGAGGGAACAAGCTCATCTCTGCAGATCCGTTCATTCGGAGTCATCGATAAAATAATTGCTTCTGCTCTATTAAACTCTTTTTCATTCATATCGAGATCACCCATTTCTTGAGCGCCGGGCAGCATCTTAAGTAAACTTTTAATTGGCCCCAACTTCTTGATCATCGACATCTGTTTAAGGTAATCAGCATAGGTAAAGTTTGCTTTTCGAAGTTTCACCTCTAAGTCGTCTTCTTCCTCGTCATCAAAGTGCTCTTCAGCTTTTTTTACGAGGTTAATCACATCCCCCATGCCAAGGATTCGATCAGCCATAGATTCAGGGTTGAAAAGTTGGAAATCTTCATTTTTTTCTCCGACCCCTTCAAATTTAAGAGGCTTTTTCGTTACCTCTAAAATAGAAAGAGCGGCGCCTGCTCGAGCATTCCCATCGAGCATTGTTAAAACCGATCCGGTTATCCCAATTTGTTGATCAAATTCGGCTGCCGTTTTAACCGCATCTTGACCAATTGAAGCAGAGGCGACAAAGAGGGTTTCATGAGGTTTTGATACCTCTTTAAGCTCTTTCAGTTCACGCATCAATTCTTCATCGATGTGCAACCGTCCTGCAGAATCTAAAATAATGACGTCATAGCCCTCTTTTTTGGCGAGCTTAAATGCCTCTTTAGCAACACTTGAGGGCTTCTTTGCTTTTTCATCGATATATACGGGAATCGAATGGGCTTCACCCAAGCTCTTTAACTGCAAACCTGCAGCAGCCCGCTGCAAATCGCAGCCAACAAGCAAGGGGGATTTTTGAAATTCTTTGCGTTTTAAAAAGGTTGCAAGCTTTGCTGCTGTCGTTGTTTTCCCGGAGCCTTGCAAGCCGCAAAGAAGAATGACGCATGGATCACCCCTAAGATTAATTTTAGCCTCTTCTTTTCCCATCAAGGCAACGAGTTCATCGTGGATGAGTTTGATAAAAGCATCGCTCGGGTCAACAGACTTTAAAATCTCTTCTCCAACAGCCTTTTCCTTAACGCGCTTAATAAAGGCGCTGACAACGGAAAAATTGACGTCAGCATCTAAAAGGGCAAGCCTCACCTGGCGCACCGCATCTTGAATATTCCCTTCCGTCAGCTTCTTTTTCATTAGCTGAGTCATCAGATTTTGAAACTTTTCAGTCACTACACCGAACATGGCAGATCCTTTGTAAAACGCATAAACAAAAAGCGATCATGACCTGACCAATCTTTTGAAAGATCTTTTTCACTCCAGCAAGCTGCTGAGAAAAGTTCTAAAAGAGCCTCGCCCTGATCATAACCTATTTCTAAAAATATAAAAGCGCCCTCATTGAGAAATGAGGGAAGATCAGAGGCTAGTTTTTCATAAAACTCAAGACCCGTGACTCCTCCAACTAAAGCCATTTTCGGCTCAAAGTCAAAAACGCTTCGATCTAATTTTTGATAATCTGCATCTGAAATATAAGGGGGATTGCAGAGGATAATATCCGCTTTTTGACCCTCAAAGGGCTCTAAAAGATCACCTTCTAGAATGCTTACAGTTAAAGAATTTCTCTCAGCATTTCTCCGCGCTAAGGCTGTACAATGAGGCGAAAGATCCGATAAAGTGACATCGATCGATGGAAAGCGGCATTTAAGAGCGAGCCCCAAACAACCCGTTCCTGTACAAAGATCCCATGCTTTTATTTCAAGAGATTTAAGCTTAGAAATCAAGCTGCAGACTTTTTGAAGCATGATTTCAGTCTCTTGCCTTGGAATTAAAGCTTGGGAGTCCACCTCTATTTTACAGTGAAAAAAATGAATCACCTTCAAAAGGTGCTCTAAGGGCTCGCCGGAAATTTTGCGGTCAAGAAGCTTTTGACAAAGTTGCCATTCCGCGCTAAGAACCGGTCGATCAAAATAAAGATAGAGCTCCACTCGAGGTAGATGGAACACTCCTGACAGAATCTCTTCTGCAGTTTGGCGCGATCTTCTCACTTCGTTTTTCTCAAGAATTCTCTTTGAAAAGTGTAAAAGATGGCCAAGTGTTCTCATTGTCTTTCACCCCTCTGATGCCAGTTTCTGTTGGTTAAAGTGAAAGACAAGACGCTCTAATACCTCTTGCATATCCCCTTCCATAATGCGATCGAGTTTATACAGAGTTAAGTTCAAGCGGTGATCGGTCACTCGATTTTGAGGATAGTTATAAGTGCGAATCTTTTCAGAGCGATCTCCCGACCCCACCTGGCTGGAACGCACCTCTGAACGCTCTTGCTTCTCTTTTTCTATCAAGACCTCTTGAATTTTTGCTTTTAAAAGCCTCATAGCCTGGTCTTTATTTTTATGCTGTGAACGCTCTTGCTGGCAACATACAACGGTACCTGTCGGCATATGAGTAATTCGAACAGCTGAATCTGTTGTATTGACATGCTGCCCTCCGGCCCCAGATGCGCGGTAGGTGTCGATTTTAAGATCCTTTTCATCGATCACAATATCCTCTTCCTTTTCATCCGGTTCCGTCATGATGGCAACAGTAATCGCAGAAGTATGAACCCTTCCCTGAGTCTCTGTTGCAGGGACTCGCTGAACGCGATGAGTCCCCCCCTCATACTGCAAGAAGCGAAACACATTTTTACCCGAAATGACTTGAATGTACTCCTTATATCCCCCTGCATCAGAAGGCATAAATGAGATCACTTCAGTCTTCCATTTCATCTTATCGGCAAAAAGACGATACATCCGCACGCAATCTCCGACAAAAAGAGCCGCTTCATCCCCTCCTGTTCCAGCCCGCAGCTCCATAATCACATTGTGATTGTCTCTTGGGTCCGGTGGAACAAGCAAAGCCTCAAGCGCTCGTCTAGAGATTTCGAAATTTTGACGCAGCTTCTCTAAATCTTCCCGAATCATTTCGAGAAGAGCCGAATCACTCTCTTCCTTTAAAAGCTGCTCATTTTCCTCAATTCCTCTTTTTTCTTCCAAAAAGGTATGGTAAGCCTCTTGAATATCGAGAAGATAGCGATGCTCCCGGGTCAGTTCTCGATAGCGCTTTTGGTCGGATAAAATATCATTCGATCCTAAAAGCGCTTCGATATCTGCCAATCGGCTTATGAGTTTTTTAAGCTTCTCTTCCACCGAAAACTATACTTTTTTCTTTTTGACAACTTTTTTCTTTGGGGCGATTTCCTCTTTAGGCTCTTCTTTCTGTTTTGCAGCATAACGCTTTTTAAATTTCTCGATACGCCCTTCAGAGTCAACAACTTGTCCACCACCTGTAAAGAATGGATGAGAATCCGAGGTAATTGAAGCCTTATAGACAGGGTAATCCTTGCCTTCAAATTCCGCTGTTTCAGTTGGTTTTAAAGTCGATCCACAAACAAATTTTTTACCGGTAGCTGTATCGATAAATAGAACATCTTGATATTCAGGGTGAATGGTTTCTTTCATTTTCATACTCCTTATCTTCACACTCTTGGACAACTACTGTAATGGGAAATTTGATAAAATTCAAGGTCTTTATCTCTTTCTCTTTATTCAAATTTTTGCGATAATATCAATGACTCGAAAAAGAGGGGAGAAAAAAATTGCGTCAAATTTTTAAAAATAATTTTTGGAATAATATGGGTGTCGTTCGACTTATAATTTGCCTGATGGGGAGTTTAAGCTTCCTGATTGCCCTCACAGCAAACCTTCCTCTTTTTCACTATCTATCCCCCCTTTTAGCTATCTCCACCTATGGAGCTGAGCATTTCTTTCTTTGGCAAATGGCCACCCACCTCTTTATTTACCCAACCGGAGGGCTTTTTTCGATTGGATTTTTAATCAATCTTTTTTTTAGCCTTTACCTTCTTTACGTAGTGGGCACTCAAATCTCTAATAAATCAGGAATCAAATCTTTTTTAATGCTTTTTTTAGGCTCGGGAATGGTTTCAGGGGCAGTGGTCATGACCCTTCTTTCCCTCTTTCCCATTCCTTTTGTTTATATGGGACCTCATGTCGCACTCCTCTCCCTCATGCTCGGCTGGGTCTTTATTGCTCGAGAAGCACAACTTTTACTCTTTCTAACAATACCTGTTAAGGCGAAATGGCTTGTTGCCGGATTTGTTGGAGGCTATTTATTGAGTTATTTTGCCAATGGCCATTTTATCCACTTTGCTGCGCTTCTTAGCGGGGTAGCCTTTAGCTACTTTTATTCTCTCCTAAGCTTTCAAAGCTTAAGCCCCTACCCCTTTCTCCACCGTTTTGAAGAGGCGATTTTGCGCTTTCGAAAGAAAAAAAGGCACAAACCTTTTGAGCCTATTTCAAATGCAAAAGTCTATGACTTCAAAACAGGAAAAGCCATTCTCTCAGATGACCAATTTATGGATGAATGCTTAGCCAAAATCACTAAAAAGGGCAAAGGCTCACTCACTCTTTGGGAACGATTCAGGGTCAATCGAATTTCTAAGAGAAGACGAAAGATCCGCTCTTAGCGCGGCTCTAGCCGATTCCAGCCCCTTCAAAAACCCCTCTTCAAAACGGAATTCAGGATGGGCGTCGAGGACCGGAAAATCATTTGGCTGAAGAATATCATCTGTTGTCAAATGTGGTAAAATGTGATTAGCAATCCTTAAAAGCTTTTTCTGCTGCATGAGTATCATTTCATCAAGCTGTTGCATCTAACCGCCTTTGTTTAAAAAATTCTTTTAGCAAAAATTGAGACGCTTCCTCTAATACCCCTCCTTTTATTTCAATCGAATGCGTGGGATGCTTTTTTTGCAGCAAATCAGAAAAACTCACATGAGCACCATGGCGAAAATCTTCTGCGCCGTAAACAAGTCGCTGAATACGGGAAAGCAACATAGCTCCAGCACACATACTACACGGTTCCAAACTTGAATAAAGCGTCATTTCAAGCAATCTCCAATTGCCAAAAATGGCGGCTCCTTTTTGCAAGCAAAGCATTTCAGCATGAGCTGTAGCATCTTTTTTAGACTCCACCAGATTATGAGCTTTTGCGATTACATTTCCTCTGTATACAAGCACAGCGCCAACCGGAACCTCTTTTCTTTCAAAGGCCTTTTTCGCCTCATCCAAGGCAGCCTGCATAAAATATTCATCCATAATACTCAATTCTTTTTTTGTATTCGTGTAAAGATTTTATCCTATTTTAGCATTCAAAGAAAGTTGATCTTTATTCTCAGGTAGGGTATAATACGCCATAATGTCTATAGATTAAAGGAGCGAAAAATGTCTCTCGATAAAGGAACTAAAGAAGAAATTACAAAAAAGTATCAGCTTCACGAAAAAGACACGGGTTCTGCTGACGTCCAAATTGCTATACTAACTGAGCGTATTACAGAATTGCAAGATCATTTAAAACGCCACCCAAAAGATCATGCAAAACGTTTGGCTCTATTCAAGCTCGTTGGGCAACGACGCAAACTCCTTAACTATCTCAATTCAACCGATACAAAGCGTTATCAAATTCTTATTAATCGACTCAAACTTCGTAAGTAATTATTTTTTATTTTATTTCTCCAAAAAAGCGCTAGAATCCATCTAGCGCTTTTTTTTTATCCTTATTTGTGATAAACTTATTACAAATTTTTTAACGCCCAAGTTGTGATTTCTTATCATTTTATAAGAGCTCACAACTTGGGTTTTACAGAGGAATGTATTGAATGAAAGTAAAAAACGTGAAAGTAGTTGTCGGCGGAAAAGAGCTGATATTTGAAACAGGAAAAATCGCCCGGCAAGCCAATGGCTCTGTAATGCTGACCTGTGGCGAAACGATGGTTTTTGCATCGGCATGTGCATCGAAAACGCCGCTAGAATCTGACTTTTTACCCATGCGTGTTGATTTTTCAGAAAAATTTTCTGCAGCAGGGAAAACGCTCGGTGGTTTCATAAAAAGAGAGGGCCGGCCTACAGAGAGAGAAACATTAGTTTGCCGATTAATCGATCGCCCGCTGCGCCCTATGTTCGCCGACGGCTGGACCCATGACACCCAATTAATTACTCAAGTCTTCTCTTTTGATGGCATTCACTCAACCGATTCACTAGCGATTTGCGCAGCATCAGCTGCTCTTGTGATTTCTGATATTCCTCTAATCAAGCCTATTGCAGCAGTCCAAGTCGGAATGATTGAAGGTGAATTCATCATTAACCCAACTGAAGAGCAAAAGAAAGAAAGCCGTCTCGATCTAATGATCGCCGGAACAGAAGATGCCATATTGATGATCGAGGGCTATGCAGACTTTTTAACAGAAGAACAGATTCTTTCAGCCATTTCAGAAGGCCATACAGCGATTCAAACAATCTGTCAAGCCCTCTCCGACTTCCAAAAACTTGCCGGAAAGGAAAAGCGCCTTGACACCCTTCATAAAATCCCAGAAGAGCTTTTCACCACGATTGAAACAGCCATCAAAGACGAGCTAATCGCAGCAATCAATATCAAAGAAAAAAAATTAAGAGAAGATGCGCTTAATGCCATCGATTCTAAAATCTTTGAAGAACTGACAAGTAAAACAGATGATACCCCTTATAAAAAGCTTGACGTTGGCATGGCTCTTAAAAAGATAAAAGCCCGCTACATGCGCAACCAAATTCTAGTCGAGAATAAGCGCTGTGATGGCCGCGCTCATAATGAGATTCGCCCCATTACGATTGAAACAGGACTTCTCCCAAGGGCGCATGGAAGTGCACTCTTCACCCGAGGTGAAACACAGGCAATCGCTGTCAGCACTCTCGGAAGCGACAGCATGGCTCAGCGCTTTGAAACCATTAAAGGAGAAGGCAACAAACGCTTCTACCTTCAATACTTCTTTCCTCCCTACTCAGTCGGCGAAGCAGGCCGCATGGGTCCCGCCGGAAGACGAGAAGTCGGCCACGGTGTCTTAGCCGAGCGCTCCCTAAAAGCGGCTCTTCCCTCTCGCGAAGACTTCCCCTACACGATTCGCCTAGAAGCCAATATCACCGAATCTAACGGCTCAAGTTCAATGGCCTCTGTTTGCGGCGGTTGTATCGCCATGATGAATGCAGGTGTTCCTCTTAAAAGCCCGATTGCCGGAATCGCCATGGGCCTTATCCTGGAGGGTGAAAACTACGCCATCCTCTCCGATATCCTCGGAATCGAAGATGCCCTCGGAGACATGGACTTTAAAATAGCCGGAGATGAGAAAGGAATTACTGCTTTTCAACTCGACATCAAAGTCGAAGGAATCACTCCAAAAATTATGGATATCGCCCTAAAACAAGCTAAAGAGGGACGCCTTCACATCCTAAACAAAATGCTCCAGGCCTGTCCGAAAGCAGAAGAGCATCTCTCTGTCTACGCACCTAAAATTGAAATGATCCCCATTCATCCGAGTAAGATCGGAATCGTAATTGGTCCTGGGGGCAAGCAAATTCGTGCCATCACGGAAGAGACCGGTGTCGATGTCGATATCGACGATGAAGCAGGAGTTGTGAGTATCACCTCTCCTTGTTCTAAAGGTCTAAAAAGAGCCAAGGAAATCATCATTAACCTGATCTCTGAGGTTGAAGTTGGAAAAAGTTATGCAGGGATCGTGACAGGCATTCGAGACTTCGGTCTCTTTGTCAAGATCTTCAATCAAGAAGGCCTCTGCCACATTTCAGAAATCGAACATAGACGCCTCGATACAATCGAAGGGCTCTTCAATATCGGTGAAGAAATTAAGGTTAAGGTCCTCCAGAAAGATGACCGCGGTAAAATCCGCCTTTCTAGAAAAGCGCTTTTGGTACAACAACCGGCACCTGCTGATTCTTAGTATTCTACAAGGCCCTCAATTCAACTTGAGGGCTTTGTTTGTTTCTTGTCCTCACCTTGCCCTCTTGGGCAAGGCTTCGTCGGCCTATGCCCTGCGGCTTTATTTAGCTTTGTCTTGCTGAGTGTCCATTTTTATCATTTAAGATTTAGCCATCTTTATCTCCTTTGATTTTTATCAATTAAAAATCAAAACACTATGTTTATGAATTTACATGGCGAAAGGGTAGAGAGGACCCATATTAATAACTGTTTTACCCGCATTACCCCAAAGATGCTCCTTGAATCAGATATTGCAAACAGTGCTGCAGCCAGTTGGCCTTTTGCAAGTTATTCGATTCAATAAGATCAAAACCACATTATCAATTTAAAATGAGAGCAAGAGATCTTAAAGAAAGGAAAATCTTCCCACCTCTCCTAGGTCAAATGGGAATGTCTATCTCAAGACGACAGGTCTTTCAAATTCATCATACTGAATCACTCTTGTCGATTCATTAGGCAACGTCATCTTGACCAAGTCACCAGAGCTACTGTATTCATAAGAAGACCTCCCTCCTAATGCATCTATGACTTGGACTAAATGATTCTTCTCATCATACGCAAAGCGTGAAACATTGCCCATAGGATCTGTTTTTGATAAGATATTTCCATTGGCATCATAAGAATACTCCACAGTCCCTAAAGGAGAAGAAATAGATTGAATCCGATCCCTTTTATCATATGTGTAAGAAATAGCTCTTCCCATCTCATGGATTTCTTTGAGACGACAACGATGATCATAAGTTCTTTTAGATACGAGTCCATTTGCATAATCAATTTCCAAGGGAAGGCCCGCTTCATCTAAACAAAACCCATCTGTTCCTCCTCCTGGGTAATCAATAGACGCTAAAGCCCCTTTTTCATCATAGCGAAAGGTCGTGGCAAAGCGCTCATCTCCTCCTATCGTTACTTTCCCACTTTCTACCCGTAATAAATTCATAAAAAAAGGACGATAAGTCTTGATGATCTTACCCTGTTGATTGTAGAGGTAGATCATCTTTGTGCCCCTTCCATCTACTTCTTCAAGAAGATGGCCATGCTGGTCAAAAACAAATGATCTCTTCCCTCGAAAAGCATCTGTGATTTTAATAGGGTTGCCAAAAGCGTCGTATTCATAAAAAACTTCCATTCCATTTTGATCACTGACGCACTCAGGACCAAACGGCCCTGCATAGATAAAATCTAACCTTCTACCTAGTGCATCAGTAATAGATTGCGGTCGGTATTTTTCATCAAATACCTCCTCTAAAAAAAATCCATTTGTTCCTTCTATTTTAGCTCTTCGATCTAGAAGGGAAAAATTCTGATAGAATTGAGACCCATCTACGATTCTTTCTTCAGCACGATTGTAAATATCATAACTCGCCTCGAAAATTAGATGATTTTTTGCATCAAAAATAGCAGTCAAACGATGATCTTCATCATATTGATAAGTAGCTATCACGCCTTCAGAGTCTTTCACAGCCTCCAACTGCCCATTTGGAGAGTAATCATAATAAATTACTTTGCCTCCAAGACCAATTGCTCGTGCGATTTTATCCCCTTGATACTCAAGATGAATTGCTCTTTTACCTTGAGAAATTGAAACGAGTTTCTCATTCTCATATGCATAATCAATAGAACTACCATCTCTATCTTTGATTGAAATCAGTTTTCCACAAGAATCGAAATTTATCTCTTCTTGCTTTCTAGACCAAAGAAATTTCTCATCAGAGAGTTCAATAAGAGCTGTGTTTTTTCCATCAGTTCTATAAAGAGGTCTTTTTAAAGAATCGAGCCCAGCAATTTTATAATGAACTTCAACCCCCTCAAAGCTGACGAAAATTTCTGCATGAACTTTAAGAATAGAACTATCAGAAAAACGTATAAATTGCTTGATATTGGGAAAGCGCAACTTAGCAGGGGTCACATCCCAACCAAGACCAAAACCTGACCTCTGATCGTTAAAAGAGTCGTAAGTACGAACCAAACCTAAGGGAGCTACCCCTAAGGCTGGGAAAATCATATCGGTAAACACTTTTCTGACATCACCTACTTTGACAACTTTTCCAAAGTTTTGAGCCACAGCAGAAAAGCCAGATCCAAAATCCCAACTTAAATCTTGCTCGTTAGGTCTTGTAAGTAAAACCTCATCTTTTGTTGCATTCATTTGCCAATCAGTTGTTGTGAAAAAATTTTGATCATCTAAATGATAGAGCACTCCTCCTGTGATAGTCAACTGTCCGACAGTATCGCCCATTTGAGATGTGTAATCTGGCGTTGAAACAAACTGAGGAGAATAACTTTTGAAAAAAGAGAGATCAAAGGGCAGATTTTGCTCTTTAATCCACTTCACAATCCCAGTAATTTTTCCAAGCCTTTTCAAATCTTGTAGAACAGGAAACTCTTGGGCATAGCTATCGTAATGATACGTAAAATGAGAAGCAAATTTTTCAGCAGCAGAATCAGAGAAGCTTTTGCTTTTGAATTTTGACTCGGTAAGTACTTGCATCCGTACTTCATCAAAGACCATAGAACGGCCATCTTCTGACTGGACAAGACTAATTTTTTCTGGGACAAACCACATGCGCCAAGAAAAATTAGAACCAGGAAAGTGCCTTTCCCTTTGGTATAACTGCAATAAATTAGAATAACCAGAGACATTTGATGTAAATTTTTTCCCAGTGTAGTTGTCTCGCCCTATAGTAAGATTTTTTAACAGTCGATCCGCTTCAAACATGACCTGACCAAACCGCGTATCTTTAGTCTCTCCATAGTAGGTGACAATCATCCGATTCTGTGGCTTTTTCTTTTTTTTCGAAAGATTGGGATCTGGATCCATGGAAATTCCAGGGTTTTGCTCTCCTTTAGTCCCTAATCCATAAACAGAGCGAACGGCTACAGCTAGATCATCCAGATGCAGGCTAGGCAATCTCAAATCTTTCTTTCCATACAGGATAACTTGCCCTGTGGCTTGATCAAAAATAGCGCCAGAAATATCTGAAAGGGATGTCATTAAATCAGCCAACTTAGATAGAGAAGCACCTCCATAGTTGGGTTGAAACAAAAAGCTATAATCTGCTTGCAATCCCTTAGAGTTGATTTCATAGGGAATGACATCTCCTTGGCTTAGAAAAAAGTTTGAATCGATGTGATTGTTTTCTCCTATCATCCAGTTGCAAAATTTTGTCGGAGAGGAAATGCCTGTAACCATTTTTTTAAAACTTGGATGAGGATAGCCAATCGCATCCATGGATTGAACCACATGATCAATACAGTTGTCGTAGGGAGTCCAATGAGGATAATTTCCAGCTTGCCTAGCAAGCATCTGTTGCTCTGGAGTTACCCAAACTGTCAAACTGACAGTATCGTGGCAAAAAGAGGCTGTATTTTCATTGACATGCATAACATCTCTGGGCTCACCTGGCCAAGCTCCTTGATTAAATTCACCGCCTGTTGCGTCTATACCCCCTATCCACCCATGACCAACACGGGATTTTCCAGCCGGTGTTTGAGTTCTCGGGTAATTTCCATAAAAAGTCAGAGGAACTTTTACTGCATAAAGACCAGATGGGTCTATAAAGTTAATTGAGTTATTTCTTACATAGACATAGGGATTAAGAGTTTGGGGATCATTGAGTACTCCTAAAACAGAATCTGGTGAAATGAATCTTCCGATTTCAGGATCATAATAGCGATTTCTGAGATAAAAAAGGCCTATTTCCTCATCGTATTCTTCCCCGATATACCCATAGGGATTTTCTAAAACACTTTTTACATTTCTACAGCCAAAAGCATCATAGCGAAAACTTTCTAAGATTTGCTGTTTTCTATCGACCAAACAAGAAACACTCTTACCAGGATGGTCATAGAGGAAGAATTGCAGTCCAGAAGATTGATTCGAAAATAATCTCGAATGCCCATAAACATATCGTTTTAGAGTTGTCCCATCTTCGTCTTTTTCTAGTAAAACTCTTGAAAGAGGTGCTGCTGGATCATTGACGAAAAAAGTTTTCTTTCCATTGACTGTTTTGGAAACTCTTCTTCCCTCTCCATCGTAGTCGAATAAGATCCTGTTTTCCCCATCATCCCAAGAAATCAGTTTTCCTGTGGCATCATAATGGAAAAGTGTTTCTTTTCCCCTGCACCTTTTTTTGCTTAGGTTTCCGGAAGAGTCATAATCGAAAAAAATCTCTCCTGCTCTCGTGAGTCGGTTCAGATAATCATACTCATACTCAATCGTCTCATCTTGAGTAGACTTAGTTAGGCGATTTCCAGCCCCATCATACGTATATTTTTCAAAAGATTGATCAGAATATCTGGCCTCTATAAGCCGGCTGAGCTTGTCATAGACATAAATAGCAGTTTCTACCTGCGACGGAGTTGTTTTTTCTACGGATGTACAATTGCCATTTTTATCGTAAGAATATCGATATTCAACAATCAAAGTCCCATCGGACTTTTTATGAACAACTCCCGTCACTTGAGGAGCATGATCATAAAAATATTCTGTGATCACCCCATTAGAAAGGAGTTCTTTTGTGACTAGGTTAGTCTCATCATCATACTCATATTGAGCGTGACCTGCTTGATCTAAGACTTGTACTAGGCGCCCTCGATGATCGTAATGATATTGAACTTCCTCAAGGTCGGGATAAATGATTTTGATTAATCTGCTAGCAGGGTCGTACTCGTAAGCAATATCCCCACTGGGAAATTGGGCTTTAATTAACTGGTTTAAGGCATCATAGGAATAAGAAGTAATACCATGACCATCAGAGACCTCCGTAAGATTGCTATTGTAATCATAGGCATATTTGATGAATTTTCCATCAGGATAATCAATGTTCGTGGGTCTCTGAATTGGGTCGTATGCATAGGATACCTCTCCAGCATGAGAAGCTGTATATTTAGAAATATTCCCATTTTGATCGTAGGCTAATGATTTTTCCGAACAATCTGCTAAACAGCACAGATAAGATAAAAGAATCCAAAAGCAAGAGAGAAATCTTTTCACTTCTACACCTTAGATCGTGTATAAGTTCTTCCATTCAAAAGTTAATATAGGAACATCACTATTATTAGGAATAATTCCACTATCTATATGAAGAACAGAATCATAGAAACCCTTCATATAACCTGGCATCATCTTGATTTCAATTGAAGTAAAATCGAGGCCTGAGTACTTACATTTCAAAGTACCAAAGGCTCTATAATCTCCAAAATTTTTACAACGAATTAATAAAAAAACTTCCTTACCATGAAGCTCTTTATTTGTTTTTTGAATAATCTCTTCATTTTCTTCACTAAAGAGTCTAATCACCTGGTCTTTTGTTACTAAATAGCCCTTTACTTCGATGTTTTTTGCATATTTCTTATCTGACAGGTACATACGAGAAAGTGGATTCAAACCATCTGCCTTTGCAGAAGAGCATAAACAGCAACTGCAGAACAAGCACAAAATGCTTTTCAAAAATCGTGGCATAAAAACCTCCTAATAGATCTTAGAAGCTGTTGATCCTATAGGAAAAATGATTTACGCGCAACTTCAGGACGATTTTTTTGATCCGTCGAACTCCTTATAAGAACTGTAGTAAAAAACGCGTGTTAATGTAATGCTCCCCATTAAGCAAGTGTTTTTTACGGAGTGTTGAAAAGAGGAGGATGTCTCGAAGTTATAGTCGATTGAATCTTAAATGATAAAAATAAACTATAGTATTCTACAAGGCCCTCAATTCAACTTGAGAGCCTTTCCTTTTCATGTTATACCGAAACAACTTCAAGAATCGGTTTTCGTGCAATGCGAAAACCGATTCTTGAAGTTGTTTCGGTATATATTTTCTCTGTACTTTATTTCAAGATTCTGTTAATTTTTCAATAAATTATTTGAGGGCAATATGACTGCACAAGTTGAAAAATACTTTCAAGTAGTAAATTTTTTGAATACATCTCCAGATCCAGAAGACTTTTATAAAATTAAAAAGTATAATATTCTAGCAAATGGAGTCGCTGATGCAAAGGAAGAGATGATAGGCGAATTTAAAAAACATATATTCTCTGATAAAACCATCGCTAAAGCTAAGCTTTTAAATATCGACAATTTCGAAAATTTTCGAGATCGAATATGCGAAATTTTTGAAGAAAAAATTTATAAAAAAATGGCTATTCCTGCTTAAAAGCTTAAGCAGGAGTTGGGTCGATATCTAGCACATCTTCAGTAAAGTCTTTTGGTGGTGGAGGTGGCAGCTTTCGGTGAGCCTCCTCTGAATCCTTCATTTTATCCCGCTTCTTCTCCTCATCCCACTCTCCCTTAAGAATGAGTTGGACATCTTCTTTGTCAAGCGTTTCAAATTCCATGAGCATTTGCGTCATCAACTCAAGAGCCTCTTTATGCTCTGTAATGATATCGCGAGCGCGCTGGTTGCTTTCATTGATTAGCGCTTTCACCTCATCGTCGATAGCTTTGAGTGTTTGCTCAGAGTAATGACGGTCTGGAGCACTACCGGGCATGAGATAACGGTTTGATTCTAACTGACTATCGTAGGCAACGGCACCAAGAGTGTCCGTCATTCCCCACTCACAGACCATAGCACGAGCTAATCTTGTTGCTTGGGCGATGTCCATCTGGGCACCGCTTGAGATGTCTTTAACAAAGATCTCTTCAGCGATTCGCCCTCCCATAGCTACCGCTAGGTGGTCAAGAAGTTCTTTTCTCCAGTAATTAACACGATTTTTCTTGGGCAAAAAGTAGGTGGCTCCAAGAGAAAATCCTCGGGGAATAATTGTAACTTTTTCAACAGGGTCTGCATGTTCCACAACAAGACCAACGATTGCATGTCCTGATTCATGATAGGCTGTTGTCAGTTTTTCATTTTTATCAAGCTCTAAGCTTCGTCTCTCTTTCCCATAGATAACCTTGTCACAGGACTCTTTGGCCTCTTTTTCTGTTACCATGGAGCGGCCTCGACGAGCAGCTAGTAGAGCTGCTTCGTTTAGAATATTTTGCAGGTCTGCTCCAGATGAACCGGGAGTTGCACGGGCAATATCCATCAACTCAACTTTCTCATCGAGCTTGATGCGACGGGCATGGACTTTTAAAATCTCAAAGCGGCCTTTGATGTCGGGAAGATCGAGAACGATTCGTCGGTCGAAACGACCTGGCCGTAGTAGAGCTTTGTCTAAAACATCAGGACGGTTTGTCGCAGCCATTAAGATCACGCCTTCATTGGTATCAAATCCATCCATTTCAACAAGGAGCTGATTAAGTGTTTGCTCTCTTTCATCATGGCCTCCTCCAATTCCAGCGCCGCGATGACGTCCGACAGCGTCGATTTCATCGATAAAAATAATACAGGGAGCACTTTTTTTCGCTTGTTCAAAAAGATCGCGAATTCGAGATGCACCAACCCCAACGAACATTTCCACAAAGTCGGAGCCTGAAATCGAGAAGAAAGGACAATCGGCTTCCCCTGCCACTGCTTTGGCAATGAGGGTTTTCCCAGTTCCCGGAGGACCCACACAAAGCACACCTTTTGGAATACGAGCGCCAAGCGCTGTAAATTTGCCTGGATCTTTCAAGAAATCGACAATTTCCTGGAGCTCTTCTTTGGCTTCTTCAACCCCTGCAACATCTTTAAAGGTAATCTTTAATGTACTCTTGTTCAGCATGCGAGCTGGAGATTTTCCAAAATTCATTGCTTGAGAACCTACTCCCTTCATTTGTCTTGAAAAGACAAAATAAAGAAGCATCACAATGAGAAGTATAGGCAGAAATGTAAAGAGGTAGCTCAGATAATTGGGTGAGGGCTCTTCACTCTTGAAGCGCTTTTCTAATACAGCTGATCGAGGTTGATCAGGCGCTTTGAAGACAGCAGAGCTATTGTCCTGAAAGGCTCCCCACTCATTTTTTGCTTGAGTAAACCACTGATTAAACTCTTCGGGGCTTTCTCTTTCCAGAGCTTTTGTTGAGAGCTCTTTATTATTATAAAACCAAATCATACCGGAAACAGCATCTCTTGCCTTATCGAGCTGAGATACATTCTGATCAAGAGAAGTTAAAACCGTATTATATTCTTTTAAGTATTCGAGATAGTTTCGAACAGATCTTAAGGGCAAGAGCCTGACATGATCGATCGGTTTTGCAATCTCTTCGGAGAGTTTCTGAAGCTCTTTTAATGCCGTTGAGTAGGCAGTGAGTTTTTCACCGGGGGTCAAAACAGAAGTTGAACTTGTCTTTTCAATTCGCTTTTGCAGATCTCTTAAACTTGCTTTTAAGGACTCGCTTCCAATTCCAAGGGAGGGAGAGAGAAAGTTTTGGATCAGTAATTCGAGCTCCTGCCCCACTGAAGAAACGTTTTGGGAAGTAGGATTCTCTCTGGCAATCGTCTGAAGGTAAGCAACATTAGGAATACTAACCATGCTCTTGTTTGAAAGAGAGGTGAGCGTGACGGCATTGATTCGATTTTGACTATCATAGGTAGAATCAATTACCTGGAAGCCTTCTTTTGGAAGCGCTTGGCCTGTAAGATGAAAAAATGTATCGGCTGCTTGATCAATATTCTTCTCAAGCCCAACAAGATCTTGACTCAAATCTTCTTTTTTTACTTGCATCTGATGATTTTGATTGAGCAGATCTAAATAGCGATAACGATCTTCAGAATTATGACTTAACTGATCTTTAAAGCGGCCGCTAAAGGTGACTAGGTTATCTCCAAGGCCAATTTTTCTAGACTCATCGGGGTGGATCAAATCGAGATTCACTAGATGTTCGATTTGATGGGAGAATGAAACCTTTGCTTTTTTTTCTGAAGAAAGATTTTGAAACGTTAATATAACCAAAACTACGGCTAATACAAGAAGAAGAAATCCACCTGGAAACCCGCGCTTTTTCTCATTATTAGAGTTTTTATCTCGCTTCGTCATAATATTATTATCACCTTTTTTTCTTTCTTCTTATTACAATTTATTTTATTGAAATACAATACAAAAATATTAATACTGTTTCATTCAACCAAAAAGAGTCCCTCAAGCAACTTATGTTTAATGAGTAAGAAGTTACCTCCGGTAAGACTCTTACAAACAAACAGCGTTCATCCATTCTAACATAAAGCGGGAAAATTGTCTTTTGTTTTATCCACAACATGGATAACAAAATTTTGACTTTTTCGGCTAGAAAAAATCCAATCAAAATAGGGGGTTCCCTCATAATAGAGCGTTGGCAGCAAAGGTCTTAGAAAAGCAGGAATACGGTAATTATTTTCTTCTTTTCTCAATCTTGGTCCAAAAAGAAAGGGTTTTTCAGGTAATGAAATCTTTAACTTCCCTAAAAAAATTCCCTTTAATCCATGATAACCCTCTGAACTTTTTTGAATTTGAATTCGATAATCCCCCCTATCAAATGTTTTTTCCTTGAGCTCGCCTTCAAAATCGATCTTTGGGATAGGGCGCTCAATCTTGTAAAGGGTTCCGCGATCGAGGATATAGGATCCAAGTCTTTTATTTGCTGCCCTTTGCTCGATCCACTCTTCAATCCGGCCAAGCTCCTCAAATCGATTTACGCCCATTTGACCTAGCAGCCATCGAATCTCAACAGAATGCATCGAGTCCGAAAAGCTTAATGCCTCCCCAAAAGGCCCAATGAGCCGTTGATCCATATAGGTTTGCAATCGAGATTGTAAATAGTCATTTAAGCGAAGAGCTTCTCTCCCAACTTGCGCCAAGGGCGAGGTAATGCCTTTTTTGAAGCTCTTCTCAATGGCTGGAAAGAGCTCTTGTCTCATACGAGCTCTCAAATAGTGAGTATCAAAATTTGTTTTATCTGTTAAATAGGGCCTTCTTTCAAGATAGGATAAAAGTTCTGCTTTTTTGGTATCGAGAAAAGGACGAAAAAGCGTCATATTCTGAAAATAAGAGACCTTTGCCATTCCTTTCAGGTTGTAAAGCCGAGCTCCCTCCAAGACGCGCTTTAAAACGGTTTCGGCGTGATCATCTTGAGTATGGGCAAGCAGCAGCCCCTTAGCTCCAATTTCTCGATACGTTTTCAAGAAAAATTCATATCTTTTCAGGCGGAATCCCTCCTCTAAGTTTCCTTGACTTGCCTTAGAAAGAGGAATTTGATGGAGATGGAAGGGAATATTGAGAGCCTCGGCTTTTTGTTTAAGCCCTAGAGCTTCCGCTTGACTCTCTTCTCTCATTTGATGATCGATATGCACAAGGTGGGGCTCGATTTTTATTTCAAGCAAAAGCTGCAGGAGAGCTTCGCTATCGGGACCTCCGGAATAGCCCAATAACCAAGGACCTCTCAGCTCCTCATATTGATCGAAAAAGGCTTTTAACTTTTGCACTAATCTCTTCATAGGCTAAAATCATACCAAATCAATCACGATCAGGTCAAATGCCTCTTATTTGGAAACAAGCCCTTCGACGTTTCTATCAAGTTTTTTCCCTTTCCATGCTCTCTTTCATCGCCCTGCTTCTTCTGATGCGCCTTCAAGAAATCCTCCGATTTGCAAGCATAGCGAGCACCTTTCGATGTCTTTTTCTCTTTATTCTTTACCAAATTCCTTACATCCTGCCTCTTTCAATTCCTATTTCAAGTCTTCTCGCTTGCTTCCTTTTTATGCAGAATTTTAGTGAAACTTCAGAACTGACCTCTTTAAGATCAAGCGGTCTAAGCCTCTTTCAGATCATGCACCCCATATTTTTCCTCGGCCTCTTTCTTTCATTGATCAATTTGATCATTGTTTCAGAAATCACTCCGCGCTGCCGCTTTTTAACAAAAGATTTAATCTATAAAACAACTGTAAAAAATCCTTTACTTTTGATTCAAAAAGGAAAGTTGATGACTCTTTCAAATTCTTATATCGATATAGGAAGTGTGGAGAGAGGAAAACTTGCTAAAGATGTTTTATTTTTTATGCATCATGAAAAAAAGGATCGCTCATTTCTCTTCACGGCTGAAAAGTTAAGGGTCAAAAAACATCGACTAAAAGGAAAAAATGTCGCCCTGATAAGCGCACTTGAACAAAGCGAAAAACAAGGTTTCGATCCCCTGTTTATTGAAAACCAAGAACGTATGGAGATGCGCTCTTCAAGTTTGACAAAATTAATCAGCGTAAAAAATTGGATGCCTAAAGCCGAGCAGCTTCCTTTTAAGTGGATGGTAATGAACAAAAATGAAGCAAAAACCAAACCCGAAAAACAAGCCCGCCGTTTCCAAGTTGAGCTCTCCCGCCGCTTTGCTTTTGCTCTATCTGCCTTTACATTCATCTATATTGGCCTTGCTTTTGGAATTGGCATCGGAAGAAAGAAGAGAAAAAGAGGGTTGTTTTTTGCACTTTTTCTATCGGCCTTTTTACTCTTCTCGTTTTCTGCTGCCAAGTCTTTTCATCAATCGGCTTTAAAAGCCTCTCTTTGCTATTTCCTCCCCCAGGTCTTAGCCCTTGCCCTCTCTTACACCTATCTAAAGCGGCTAGAGAGGGGGATTGAGTGAACCGAATTGACCGCTATCTCATTCGAGAATTTTTAAACGTCTTTTTGCCTTTTTTAATTGGACTCTATTTCCTTTTTGCGCTTCTCGATTACTCAACCCATATTCAAGAATTTTTAAAAAGCTCGGAACTTACCTTGAGCAAACTTGGTCTCTACTATTTTTTTCTATTTTCAAAAGAGCTCCATATTTTACTTCCTTTTGCCCTTCTTATTGCCCTTCTTAAATCACTTTCCAGGCTCAATATCAATCGCGAATTGACCGCATTACTCTCTTCCGGCATCTCAATCAGACGCCTTCTTCTCCCTTTTTTTTATTTGAGCGCCCTTTTAAGCCTTCTTTTAATTTTAAACTATCAGTGCATCCACCCAAAAGCGTTTCAGTATTTCGAGTCTTTTCAGAAATTAGGATCCACTCCAAGCCATAAGAAAAAAAACCAAAAAGGCGAGGTTCGCTCAATCGCTCTTGAAGACCTCTCCCACCTTCTATTCTTTGACCGAAAAACGCCGATTCAAACGGATGTTTACTGGGTTAAAAGTGTAAACGAAATTTGGCATTTCAGCTCAGTCGATCTCGAAAAACAATTGGGTTATTACGGTGATTCCCTCGTTCGAAATCGGGAAGGAGTTTTTGAAAAAATTGACTCTCAAAATCAAGTATCTCTTCCAAAAATTTCAAAAAAATCGTTAAGTGAAGAAAAAACGAGTTCCAATACGGCTTTTTTAACCTATAAGATCACTTCTTTGCTCTTTCCATTTATTGTCTTAATGGGCGTCTTACCTTCACTAATCGTATATCGCCGGCAATTTCGGCTTTTTTTCCTCTACGCGCTTTCTATTTTTGGATTTATTGCCTTTTTTACTATTATGGAAAACTCGATTATTTTGGCAGAAAGTGGAAGGATCTCTCCCTTTTGGGCAATTTCATTTTTCCCCCTGCTGCTATTAACCTACCTTTCAATGAGATTGAAAAATGCCACTTAGAACCGGATATAACCCAAAAGCCTTAATCACGACCTTCTTAATCATACTCCTTCTCTATGTTTCTTGGGTGGCCTCACCTACTTGTTTTCTATGGAAATTGCTCGATGATCGCTGCTTTTTCTTCTTGAACTCTCTTCTTGGCAGAGGAACCGCTCACCAAAATTTTTGGGCGTTTGCCAATCACCGGATGATGGATTGGATCCATGACCTTTCCATGACTTGCTTCTTTCTCTTTTATATCTTTAAAGGACCTAAGAAACTCAAGCTCTATCGAACAGGTGAATTCCTCTTTACAATTGCTCTATTTGCCACCACCATCGTACTCATTAATAAAACGCTCATCCAAGACAATTACAAAATTTTGCGAGACAGCCCCTCCCTAAAATATCCTTTTTGCTACCGCCTCTCTGAACTTGTCGACTGGATCTATGTGAAAGATTACTCGCGCTGCTCCTTTCCAAGCGACCATGGAACGACCGCAACCCTTTTTACAGGAGCCATTTTTATCGTAATGGGGTGGCGCCCGGGAATGCTTGCTCTTCTTTATGGGATCTTCTTCTCCCTGCCGCGGCTTGTTGTCGGCGCTCACTGGTTAACCGACGTCCTGATTGGAAGCATGACGATCACTCTTCCTATGCTTGCACTCGGCTACTTCACACCTCTTTGCAAACTATTTTCCATTGGATTTGATAAACTCTTTCAACGAAAGGAGCCCTATGAGCCAAGACAACTATAACGAACTTGTTAAACTCTCTAAAGAAATCTCGACGCTATCTTCCATCCACGCCTTACTCGACTGGGATCAAGAGACCTATATGCCTGAAAAAGGCATCGCCTTACGCTCATCTCAAAAGCAGCTGCTTTCTTCGCTGATTCATGAAAAGAAAAAATCACATGAGTTTAAAAAGCAGCTCTCCAAATTAATCGATCTTAAAACAGGTCAAATTATAGACCCCAATTTAGAAGATTTGCAAAAGCGCTCCCTTCTTCGTATCCTCCATGACTTCAATATTGCAAAAAAACAGAGCGATGAGCTTGTTAAAAACTTAAGTGAAGCGACCTCAACCGCCTGCCACGTCTGGTCCAAGACAAAAAAAACGAGTGATTTTCAAACCTTCGCGCCCTATCTAAAACGTGTTTTTGATAAGACAAAAGAGCAAGCTGAAGCATTAGGGTATCAAGACCACCCCTACGATGCTCTTCTCGATCTTTATGAACCTGGAATGACTGTTGAAGTCTTAGATCCCCTTTTTAAAGAACTCAAAAAGGCCCTCATTCCTCTTATTCAAAAACAGCCTCCAAAGCCTGATACCAGTTTCTTTTACGGAAATTTTGACAAGGAAGTCCAGCGCAAATTTTGTATCGAAATTTTAGAAACCCTGGGCTTTGATTTCACGCGCGGGCGTTTAGATCGTACATCACACCCCTTCTGCATGGGCCTTTCTTCCAATGACTTGCGTCTTACCATCCATGGAGAAAGCGGAAACCTGATTGGAAACATCATGGCAACCCTTCATGAGGGGGGACATGCACTCTATGAACAAGGTCTACTTGAGGAAAACTTCGGCACCCCACTCGGAATGGCAGCCTCTCTTGGAATCCATGAAAGCCAGTCACGCTTTTACGAAACACGTATTGGCCTATCCAAACCCTTTTGGACCCATACCTACCCTCTTCTCCAAAAAACCTATCCTCACAATCTTGAAAAGGTCTCGTTTGATACCTTTTATAAAGCACTAACGGCCTCCTCTCCATCGCTTATCCGAGTCCACTCAGATGAGTTGACCTATTCCCTTCACATCATTCTTCGCTACGAAATCGAAAAGGCCTATCTTGAAGGGGAAATTGCAATAAAAGACCTCCCCAATATTTTTGCAGAAAAAATGCAAGAATCTCTAGGCATCAGCCCCAATACACATGCCGAAGGGGTTATGCAGGATATCCACTGGTCAATGGGCCTCATCGGCTACTTTCCCACCTACACATTAGGAAATATCTACTCAGCGCAAATCTTTAATCAATTTAAGCTAAATCATCCGGATTGGGAAAAACGAGTCGAAAATGGGCACCTGCACTTCATCCGTGATTACTTAAATGAAAAAATCCATAAATATGGACGGGCATTTTTACCGCAAGAATTAATTGAAAATCTAACCAAGGAGAAACTAAACGCAAAGCCCTACATAGACTATTTAAAGGAAAAATTCACTTAGAGGCAAAGAATTAAACAGAAAAGGCTGCCTGATAAAAGCAGCCTTAAAGAAAAAATATGACGGTATATCTTCGTTGCAATTAACGTTTTGAGAACTGGAAGCGCTTACGGGCACCGGCTAAACCATATTTCTTACGCTCTCTCTTACGAGGGTCGCGTGTCAGGTAGCCGAGTTCTTTGAGTTTACCTCTGCGGTCCTCATCAGCCTCTACAAGAGCTCGTGAAATACCGAGGCGTGTTGCGATGGCTTGCGCTTCGATTCCACCACCTCTAATACGAATAATGAGATCAACCTCATTTTCCATTGCAAATTGCTTTAGAGGATCTAGAATCGTCTCTCTTTGAATTGAAAGAGGAAAAAATTCGTCAAATTTACGTCCATTCACATTGATGGCGCCTTTGCCTTTTCGTACGCGAACGGCTGAAACGGCCCTTTTTCTGCGTCCGATTCCTATGTTTTCTTGCATATCTCTTACTATCCTCTAAATTTGTGCGTGTAGGGGTTGCTGGGCTTGCATATTGTGCTCCTCACCCTTGAAAATTCGAAGGCGTTTGAGCTGCGCTTTTCCAAGACGCGTCTTAGGCATCATTTTTGAAATGGCGTGGCGTAAAATAAAGTCCGGCTTTCTCTCCATCATTCTACGATAGGGCACTTCTTTTAGTCCACCAACGGCACCCGTATAATAGCGATAAATTTTTTGAGCCTCTTTAGCCCCGGTCACTTTCACTTTTTCAGCGTTGATAATGATCAGTCCGTCGCCCGTATCAATGTTCGGAGTAAAGCAAGTTTTGTGCTTGCCACGTAGAATCTTAGCCGCTTCCGTAGCAAGTCTCCCTAGGGTCTTACCGGAGGCATCTAAATGAATCCACTGCTGCTTTTTTCTCGCTTCTTCGACTGTGAGAAAGCAGGTCGTGTTTTTCTTCATGATTGAATTCCTAATTCTTCTTTAAATGTGTCGGTAGCCAGTTTAAAAAATTCTCTCTTTTTTGGAAAGGGTAAAGATATCTTTTAACCTCTATCTTAAATTCCCTTGCCTATTGAGCTCAACATGCGGTAAAATGTCTCAAAAAATTTATGGTTAATAGAATGCGTCAACTCAACTCTTTCTACATTCGCACCTATGGGTGCCAAATGAACGAACTCGACACCGAAATCATGACGGGCCTGCTGCTTGAGCGGGGCTTGACACAGGTTTATGATGAAAATGCGGCTGATCTTCTTCTTTTCAACACCTGCTCCATTCGCGACTTAGCCGAGAGAAAGGTCATGGGAAAGATTGGGCAGTTAGGACGCTCAAAAAAGCGTCGCTCCATTATTGGAGTCACAGGCTGTATGGCTATGGCTAAAAAAGATTCTTTGTTTCGAAAATTGCCTAATGTCGACTTTGTTCTTGGTACGAATAATATTACAGATTTGAATCTTGTTTTGGATGAAATTCTCGAGTCAGGCAAAAAAAGCGTTAAAACAGATGATCAGTTTGAGGAAAATTTAGACTATCTGAAGGCTCATCGCGACAATAAACTCAAAGCTCACGTCTCTATCATCCGCGGGTGCGACAAATATTGCACTTACTGTGTCGTCCCCTATACTCGTGGTCAAGAGGTCTCCCGCCCCCCTGAAAATATTGAAGCGGAAGTGAAACGGCTAGCAAGCATGGGTTACAAAGAGATCACGCTTCTTGGTCAAAATGTCAATAGTTATGGCAAAGATAAACCGGAGTGGAATGAACTTTTTCACGATCTTCTTTACCGCCTCGATAAGATCGATGGCATCGAGCGGATCCGCTTTATGACCAGTCATCCGGTCGATATTACAAAAGAATTAATGCAAGCCATACGCGATCTCCCCTCGCTTTGTGAATTCGTCCATTTTCCCATTCAGGCAGGATCAAGCCGCATTTTAAAAAAGATGCACCGTATTTACACGAAAGAGCAATATTATGAAAAAGTGGCGCTTTTAAAGGAAATTGTTCCAAATGCCTCACTTGGAACCGATATTATCGTCGGCTTTCCTTCTGAGACCGATGAAGAGTTTGAGGAAACGATGCAGGTTTTCCGTGATATCCGCTTTTCTGTTGCCTTCCTCTACTCCTTTAGCGCTCGAAAAGGAACCCCTGCTATGCGCTGGAAAGACGATATCCGGGAAGAGGTCAAAAATGATCGTCTTCAGAGGCTGATGGCTCTTCACAATGAAATTTCATCTGAGCTTCGTCTTGAAATGATGGGTCAAACTGTCGAAGTTTTAGTGGAGAGAAAAAACAAGGAAAATCGCTTAAAGGGGCGCACAAGCTGCTGGAAGAAAGTGATTTTTGAAGGGTCTGAGTCGCTCGTTGGTTCGATGCAACAGGTCAAGCTTCATAGCCATAACCATCAGACCCTGATTGGTGATCTCGCTACACACCCTTCGGGGCGCTAATTTTCACAAATGGGGCCATACACAGCCCGGCGAGCAGCCAGGTAACGATTAAGTCTGCCATATTTACAATCGTGTATTTCGTTGGAAAGTACCACCAGTTCCAGTAAGGAATATTAACTAAAATTGCGGCAATTAGCGCAATAATACCGATAAAAAAGACTTTACCCAGGTAGCTGGAGCAGTTTGACTTTAATAGCAGGTAGCTGATAAGGCCTGCAGAGACAAACTGGGTCAAAAGATTGATCAAGAGATTTGAGGTCATCCCTCCCTTAATTCCATTGGGAAGAACCGCTGCAAAGACAACAGGTCCCTCTTCTTTCTTTTTTGTGATCTTATCCCATGCCTTGCTCTTCTCATCCTTACTCATTTTTTTCGAAAAATCTATGTAAGGTGAAACATAAATTCCATGTTTTGGGCTATTTTCTTTGATGACCCAACTAACAAATCCATCATTTTTAAATCCCTTTAAACTCATTTCATGCCAAGGGAGGACCATCCACGAGACAAATCCCCAAATAAAAGCGATAATTGCACCGATAATCGCTCCTTTTATTATTCCAGAAAACATCCATATTCCTTTTGTTAAAGCATTTTGATAAATTCTTCTTCAGTGAGGGTTTTGACCCCTAGCTTCACCGCCTTTTCATACTTGGAACCCGGGTCCTCTCCGACCAAGACATAGTCAGTTTTTTTACTAACAGAACCCGAGACTCTTCCGCCCCTCTCTTTTATTAGCTCTATTACCTCTACTCGAGTATATTTCTCAAGCCCTCCGGTTAAAACAAAGGTTTTTCCTTCAAAAGAGTGCCCCTTCATTTTCATCTTGGGCTGCAAGGGACTCACGCCGCAATTTAAAAGTTCTTCAACCTCTTCTTTATGGGAAGGGTCTTGAAAAAATGCGACTACAGATTGAGCCATTTTTTCACCGATTCCATCGATATGAACGAGCTCATTTTCGCTCAGTTCTAAAAGTTTTTTCAGCGACCCGGCATATTCAGCAAGTAATTCAGCAGCTGTTTTTCCAACAAAAGGTATCCCGAGGGCTAAAATAAAACGACTTAAAGGTTTCTTTTTCGATTTCTCAATAGCGGAGAGTAAGTTGTGGATCGATTTTTCTTTAAACCCTTCAATCTCTTCTAAATCCTGAGCTTGTAGTCGATAAATGTCAGGTAAGGATTGAATTTTATTTTTTTCAACTAACTTTAGAACAACCTTTTGACCTAAATTTTCAATATCCATTGCATTTTTACCGACAAAAAATAAGATACGTCTCATTCCTTGCGCCGGACAGGTTTTCGTTTGAGGGCAGCGCACCGCAACTTCTCCTTCTCGCTTGATCACTTTAGCGCCGCAGCTTGGACAAACATCGACCATTTTCCAAGGTTTTGAAGATTGAGGCCGCAAACTCTTGTCCACCTCAACTACTTTTGGAATCACATCACCTCCTTTTTCAATGATGACATGATCTCCAACGCGAATATCTTTTCGCATAATCTCTTCTTCATTATGAAGAGTAGCTCGAGAAATCAAGGATCCTGCCACAGAAATTGGCTCAAGTTCTGCAACTGGGGTTAAAACTCCTGTTCGTCCCACCTGAATTGTGATTGATTTAATGACCGTTTTTTCTTGTTCGGGCGGGAATTTATAAGCTGTTGCCCATCGAGGACTTTTAGCCGTTGCGCCGACTCGATCCCAAAGCTTGATTTCATCAACCTTGATGACAATCCCATCAATCTCAAAAGGCAGTTGGTGACGCGATTTTTCGACTTTCTCAATAAAAGTGAAGAGCTCGTCAAGCGTTGAGATCAAAGCGGTATGCTTTGCATCAAAAGTGGGCAGGCCCAATTTTTTTAATGCACTTCTTGTCTTGGATTGGTGCGTTATGATTACGGGGTTTTGTTCGGCAACGCCATAACAAACAAGGCCTAACCGCCGTTTAAAAGCAATCGATGGGTCTAAAAGCTTTAACGAGCCTGCCGCAGCATTGCGTGGGTTTGCCCAAGGAGCCTCTCCCGACTCCTCCTTTTCCTGATTAAGCTTTAAAAAGACCTCTTTTGGCATAAAAACTTCACCCCTAACTTCTAAAGTTTCAGGAATCGAATTTCCATGAAGTTTCAACGGACAGCTGGCTATCGTTCTCATATTACTCGTGATGTCATCACCGACTTGGCCATTACCTCTTGTTAAGCTCTTTTGTAATCCGCCCTTTTCATAAATGAGAGAAACCGCAATTCCATCCATTTTCAATTCACAAGAGAACTCTAACTCTTGATTAGGTAGCATTTTTTTGACCCGCTTAAAAAAATCGGCGACTTCATCTCTGCTATAGGTATTTGATAATGAGAGCATCGGGGTTTTATGTTTCACATGCTGAAATCCTCCCGAAAGAGTTTCTCCAATTCTTTGCGTTGGAGAGGACGGCAATACCCATTCCGGATGTTCTTTTTCAATCTTTTCGATTTTTTTGATCAAAAGATCATATGAGTGGTCAGAGAGAATAGGCTTACACTCGATGTAATACAAAAGGTCATGTTTATGAACCTCTTCTATCAGTTTTTGATACGCTTTTTCATTAATCGAGCTCATAAATGCATCCTGTCAATCCCGGTAAAATCATCTGCCCTTTCTTTGTCTTCTTTCTCTTTTCATCATGACTGATAAATAATTGAATCCCATTCGGCTTCTCTATTTTAAAATCAGTTTCTGAAAAGTTAAAAAGACAAAAAACCTTTCTTGTTTCAGAACACCTTTGAAAACAAAGTATAGACGCTGAAAAATCGTTTTGCTTCGACAAACGAAAAGCTTCTTTTTCAAAATCTTTTTCCCAAAAAGGAGGCGTCTCTAAGTAAAATTGATTGAGCTCTTTCACAAAAATTTGAAAAGTGGAATTTTGAGAAAGATTGAGAAGAGGCCAGTGCAGCTGTTCGCCCTCAAACCATTCATTGAACTGCGCAATTTCCCCTCCCATGAAAAGGAGTTTTTTTCCGGGATAGCACATTTTATAGAGAAGGAGAAGCTTCAGCCCTTTAAAGCGCTCGGCCTCATTTCCCGGCATTTTCATAATGAGACTCTTTTTCTCATGCACAACCTCATCATGAGAGAGAGGGAGTAAAAAACGCTCATCATGTGCAAAAGAAAAAGTATGAGTTAAGACCTCAAAATGAAGATGACGTTTGTGAATATTTGTCTGAAAATAGGTTAAAGAATCATTCATCCAACCCATATTCCACTTCAAATCAAATCCAAGTCCGCCTTCATTAACAGATTTCGTTACTCCGTTATAAAAAGAAGCTTCCTCTGCAATCCTAATAACATTTGGGTGAAGAGACTTGATCGTTTGATTTAATTCTTTTAAAAAAGAAATTCCCTCTAAATTTTCGCTTCCCCCCAAGCAATTGGGAATCCACTCCCCTTCTTTTCGCCCATAATCCCGATAGAGAATGGAGGAGACGGCGTCGACACGAATACCATCGACATGGCATTTTTCGATAAAATACAGTGCGCTTGAAATTAGGAACTCTCGAACTTCTTTTTTTTCATAATTAAAAATATGGGTTTTCCAATCTGGATGAAATCCCTCTAAGGGATCCTCATATTCGTAAAGAAAACTCCCATCAAAATGAGCTAGAGCATGATCATCTTTTGGAAAGTGCGCCGGAACCCAATCGAGAATAACACCAATTCCCTCTTTATGCAGCGTATTGACCAAGTACTGAAAATCAAAGAGCTCTCCAAACCGGCTGGAGGGGGCAAAAAATCCAGTCACTTGATATCCCCACGATTCATCTAAAGGATGCTCTAAGATCGGTAAAAATTCAACGTGGGTATAGTTCATTTTTTTGACATATTCAGCTAATTCATGAGCGATCTGTCTATAGTTTAAAAATTCTTCTCCGCTACGCTTCCATGAACCTAAGTGGAGCTCATAAATATTCAGAGGTTTTTTCTCAAACGATTTGCGATTTTCCATCCATTCCTGATCATCAAAGGTAAATCTATCAGGATTTATGACCCTCGCCTTAAAACCCGGACGCAGCTCAAAGGAGCGGCCAAAAGGATCACTTTTTATTAAGGTCTTTCCCTCTAAGGTTGTGATATGAAAAAGATAGAAATCGCCCTCTTTAGCCTCATGGACCGTTCCAGAGAACACCCCTGTTTTTTCCTCTTTTTCAAGAACGTGTTTGCTTTCATTCCAATGATTAAAGTCCCCGATAACTGAGACTTTTATAGCCGATGGGGCCCAAAGAGAAAAACGTACACCTGAAGTTGTAAGGTGCGCTCCTCTAAATTCATATGAGTTTCGTTCCTGCATCCCTATAGTTATAGCGATTTAAGATCTATTTTTCAAACTGATCGAGAAAAATGAGCTGATTTTTCTTCAAAAAAAGCCTCTCGCCCCTTTTCAAAACCCTTTCTTTATTCATACGGAAGCTCTTTAATTCTCTTGGCAAAGAGAATCCAACCTCCCGATCGCAAAAAGGTTTGATAAAAACGCGGCGAAGCTTTCCTTTTGTCCACTCAAAATCCACGCGATATCCCTCTCCTTCGACATCGATCATCCGCCCCGATCGTATCTCTCTTGAAAGAGATGGCAAAAGGTTCAAGTGATCTTTTTTGGGTTGAATGAATAAAGAGCGTATTTGTGCATGAAGAGCTGTTATCAATGAAAGAGGAGAGTCTAGAGGGGGCATTTCGTTAAGTTGAGGAATATTTAAATAGTGATCATCAAAGAGGGTCGGCATAAAAAGAGATCGAAAGCAGCCTCTGAAAAGCTCCGGCCAATCGGAAGGGGATTGAAGCCTTCTTAGAAGTGTTTCCGGAAAATGCAGCGTTGGCATCCATTGACCCAAATGAAAAAGAATAGGAAGCCACTCGTTAAGGGATGCTCTTTTCACTATTTTTTCAAACTCTTGAGCCTTATGAACTCCTAAAGAGAGCCGCTCAAGAGGCTTCTTGACAAAGGACCTGTCTGTAATCGGGATTGAGTCGATCTCTTGCTTGGAGTGGATCAGGATTTTGTCGCTCAAGCGATAAATTTTGTAAACAAAGTAGCCTTCTTTCGCATGTCCAAAAAGACGAAGAATCCCCTTTTCAAGGTCCTGCGTGAGCGTAAAGTTTTTGATCGGCCCTGTAAAAGGCAAAGATTTTTCAAAAAGCAGAGTCCGGTCAAAAAAAAGTCTGATAAGTGTTGGAAAAGCTTGAACATGATGTGTGCTCCCCGGAATAAGCGCGCGGCAGCCGGGCTCATGAGAATAGGGGCGAAAGCGATTCGCAATTTTTATCATATTAAAGTCCCCAAAAATCCATCTCTTTCATTTTTCTCAAGTCGAGCCGTGACAATATCATTTGACCTTAACTTTTTTTGGGGTACGGAAACGGTTAAAAAATTTTCTGTGTGTCCTCGAATAAATCCGGGTCTTGCTGAATCTTCATTCTCTAGAAGCACTTTACTTTCTAAGCCAAGAAAGCGCTCTCTAAGTTGATAGGCGTTTTTTTGAGCGAGATCCATAATTTTTAGCCGCCTTTTTTCAATTAATGCTTTTGGCACTTTATTCTTCATCCGAGAAGCACGTGTTTTCGGTCGATCGGAATAAGGAAACAGGTGTACCTTAGCAAATTGGACACGGTTTAATACCTCTAAACTCTCTTCAAAATCACGTTCACTCTCCCCTGGAAACCCAACAATCAAATCAGTTGTAAAAGTAAAGTCAGAACTCACAGCGCGAAGTCGATCGATCGTATGAAAAAAGTCTTGCTTGCTGTACTTGCGGCGCATTCGATTTAAAATCGCATTCGATCCCGACTGCAAAACGATATGCATACTAGGGCACGTTTTTTTCCCATTAGCAACGGCTTGAAGAAGAGGCTCATCGACCTCATCGGGATCGATAGATGAGATCCGAATACGCTTCAACCCTTCGATTTCATCGACAAGCTTCACAAGCTCATAAAGTCGAACGGGATTCTCAGGAATTCCTCCATCAAAATCTCCAATATTGATTCCTGTTAAAACGATTTCCTTATACCCATTTTCGACAAGCCCTTCGATTTCCTTCAAAATCTCATCAACTTTTTTACTTCGAGATCGACCACGCACAAAGGGAATCACGCAATAAGAGCAATAACTATTACAGCCATCTTGAATTTTGACAAAAGCTCGAGTATGCGCCTCGAAATTTTTAATTGAAAATTCAGGTAGATTCTCTAAATTCGGAAAAGTCCTCTCGATTAATTTTTCTTTATCATGATTGGGAACAACTTCAACTCTTTCAGAGATTTTTTCAATTTCAGCCTGAGCATGCTCTGCTAAGCATCCGGTTACCATAACTCGAGAATTGGGGTGATTTTTTAAAATCTTTTTTATAGAAGCAAAGCTGCGCTTATCGGCAGAGCCTGTTACCGTGCAGGTGTTTACGATACAAAGATCAGCCTCTTCATTTTGCTCAGCTTCTAGATAACCAAGTGCTTTTAATTGATCCGTATAAGCAGAAGACTCGTATTGATTCGTCCGACATCCAAGTGTCGCGATTTTATATTTTTTCATTCGTGAAATTATGCCATGAAGAGAGGGCTGGAATCAAGAAAATTAAGGCTTCTTTTCACTTCAATCAAGCGGCCAAAAGCTGAATTTTGAGTTTGTTTTGAGAATAATGGTCCTATTGTATAAAATGACGTGAAAAAGGACTCGATATGAGTATTAAGACCATCATTATTTCTCTTTTTATCGTCATCAATGTTCTGGGGAACATTCCCCTATATCTCGGCCTTTTAGCGCGCTTTGACCTCAAGCATCAACGCAAAATTATTTTTAGAGAAATGTGCATCGCTCTTGGGATCTTACTCACCTTTTCGTTTGCCGGCGACTATATTTTATCCCTAATGGGCATCTCGCCCCCAATCATCGGCATTGCCGGCGGGACCCTTCTTTTTATCATTGCCCTCCACATGGTTTTTCCAAAGCATGACGCTAATGAATCAAAGCCCATGCAAGAACCTTTTGTCTTTCCACTTGCAACCCCGATTATTGCAGGGCCAGGTTCCATTACAGCTGTAATGGTTTATACAGCACAACTTCAAAATAGCAGCTTGATGGTGCTTTCAATTCTGTTAGCTTGGCTTCCCTCTCTCGCTATCGTTTTGCTCTCTTCAAATCTCAAGAGACTCATTGGAAACAAGGGGTTGATTGCTTGTGAGCGGGTTGGAGGAATGTTGATCACTCTACTTGCTGTTCAAATGATCACAGGCGGTCTTATCGACCTTGTAAAGAAGACCTTTTTTTAATCAATAACGATCTCTTTGCAATAAGACTTCCAGGGTATAAAGAGAACAAAAAGCTCTGTAGCCTCCGATAATCAAGTGATCATCGATTGGGATTCCCATGATACGCCCTGAGATCTCTAAACGCCTTGTCATTTCGATATCTGCTCTCGATGGTGTTGGGTCTCCACTTGGATGATTATGGGCCAAAATAAAGGAATAGGCATTTTTTGCAATCGCCCTTAAGAAAATATCGCGAGGTTGAACCAAAATTTCAGAAATAGACCCCTGTCGTATTTTTTCAATGCCGATAAACCGTCCTTTTGTGTTGCGAAAAAGGATATAGAGCTCTTCAACGGTTTTTCCTTCAAAGTGAGGCTTAAAAAGAGCGACAGCGGTTTCTGGGTAAGAAATACGCATAGGCTCAATCGCTTCTTTTGACTGAGCCCGAAAAGCCATCTCAAAAGCCGCTTTAATCTGAATCGCTTTAGACTGGCCCAGTCCCTCTACTTTCATCAACTCATGAATGGGTGTGATCAGGAGCTCGTGAGCTCCGCCAAATCGCTCGACAAGCTCTTCTGCAAGAGAAAAAACGGTTTTTCCCTTAATCCCAGACCCAAGCAAAATCGCAATCAATTCGATCAGGCTCAATGCTTCGGCTCCATGGCGAAGCATTCGTTCTCGAGGCCTTTCGTTTTTTGGAATCTGCTCCATCATTTTTTCAAATACCTTTGAATTTTATGCTCAAATGCTTTTGGCAATTCAATCTCTAAAAGAACATCATTCTCCTCATATTCCAGGGAATGAGTCTGGCCGGCTTTTTGAATTTCTGAAATCAGGGCATATTGACTTTGAGGGATGCAAAGAGAATAGACGGTCCGCAAGGCCTCTAATTCTTTCATCATCATCTCCATAAGCGCTTCAAAACCTTCGTGGGTTTGAGCCGACAGAAAAACAGTTTTCGAGTATTTAAGGCGCATTCGATTTAAAATTTTCCTATCCGAGACTTGATCGATTTTATTAAAGAGTGTGATCATGGGACGCTTGTCCGCTTTGAGCTCTTTTAATACCTCAAAGGTTGCCTCTGCCTGCTCAAAACAAGCAGGATGACTTGCATCGACAACATGAAGCAAAATATCCGAGTAGAGCGCCTCCTCTAATGTGCTTCGAAATGCCGCAACAAGTCCGTGGGGAATTTTTCGAATAAACCCAACCGTATCAATGAGAAGGATTTTTTGGTGATTGGGCAGCATAAATTTACGCGTTGTCGTGTCCAGTGTGGCAAAAAGCTTATCTTCGACAAGCACCTCAGCTTGAGTGAGCTCTCTTAATAGAGTTGACTTTCCTGCATTGGTATACCCAATGATTGAAAAAGTCGGGATATTTAGACGAAGACGACCCTTTCTTTTTGTCTGCCTTTGCTCTTTAACCGCCTCAATTTCTTTTTCAAGCTGACTCACTCTAGATTTCACTAAGCGTCGATCGATTTCAATCTGTTTTTCCCCAGAGCCCTTAGTGAACCCGGCTCCCCCCGATGTCTGACGGGATAAATGAGTCCAAAGCCGTTTAAGCCTAGGCAACTGATAACGGGACTTAGCCAGTTCGATTTGGAGTCTGGCCTCTTTTGTTTCAGCTCGCTTTGAAAAGATCTCTAAAATAAGCTCCGTTCGATCCAACACCGCTTTTTTAAAGGCATTTTCAAGATTTCTCTGTTGATTCGGAGACATCTCGTCATCAAAAATAATCACATCTGCCTGAAGCTCTTCCGCTTTTTGTGCAAGCTCCTCCACTTTTCCCTTTCCAAGAAAAGTCCTAGCGTCTCTTTTTCGCAAAAAAACAGCTTCTTGACATATGACAACAAAACCATAGGTCTTAGCAAGATCATTAAGTTCTTGAAGATGCTCTAAAGCCGCTTCTTTTTCAGAAGATGCGAAATAACAACCAACCAGAAATGCACGTGTTAAATCATCCAATTCATAACGCACATCCTCATAAAGATTTTCATTTTTCAGCTTAGCCATTGATCTCCTCAATAGGAATTTCTAACCCATCATAGCCCATAAAAAATCCACTTGGTAACTCCTTTGAGGTCTTTTCATGATCGAGGTTATGCGCAATGTGAGTAAAATAAACCTTTTTTGCTTCTGTTTTCTTGGAAAATGCAATCGCCTCTTCCAAATTGAAATGTACGGGTGTTGGCTTATGACGAACGGCACTGATAACCATTGTATCAACTCCTTTAAGGGCCTTAAAAATATCTTGAGAATACTCTTTAATGTCAGATAGATAAGCAAAATTGTGATAACGAAACCCCATAACCTTCATTTTCGCCTGAAAATAGGAAATCGCTTGAATTTTCAAACCTAAAAATTCAATGATTTCAAAATCTTCCTTCACAAGCTGAAATGCAAATTTCTCACTTCTAGAAAAAGGATCTAGATCAGGAGAGAAAAGATAGGAAAATCTCTTCTTAATTTCACGATAAGTCTCAACATTTAAAAGAGTCGGCAGCGCTTTTTCATTATGAAAATAATAAACTCTTAAGTCATCAATTCCCCCAATATGATCGTAATGAGAGTGGGTGATCATGAGACCATCAAGCCTTTCAATTTCATAAAGAAGCGCTTGAGAGCGAAAGTCAGGTCCCACATCGACTAAGATAACTTTATCCTGAATCTTCAATAACCCTGCAGGGCGGGACCGTTTATTTTTTTTTGATTGAGAGCTGCAAACAGAACAATGACACCCAATGATGGGGACTCCTAGCGAGGCGCCTGTTCCTAAAAATTTAAAACTTCCTAACATGCCTTAGAATTCTAGCTGAATTTTTATTTGATGAGAATGGTTTTATACCGAAACGACTTCAAAAATTGGGTTACTTAGATTGCAATAAGTATTCAGAAATTAATTCCTCAACATTGCTTTCCGATAAATTACCAGAAATATATTCATTGAAAATGTCCTGCTTTAAATTATTATACTGAACTTCTGCTCTTGATAACAAAAATTCAGAAACAACCCCGCCAATTATATCGACAAATGAATATTCCTCATGAATGTGATGTAAAAAAGAATGCAAATCTTCTCGATTCTCCTCCTTTTTAAATTGAGCTCCCATACTCTTAGCTAATTTTGAAATCTCAAGATCAGAAGACATTCTTTTGTATTTAAAATTGTAAATACATTCATAAAACAACTTTATTAATTGATGACTATTAGGAAAATAATCTTCTAAATACTCTCGTAATTCGTAAATAAATGACTGCTTATGAGCTAATGGCTGATAAAAGGGGAGTTTATAAAAGCTAACCGCCTCCCCAAACGATTGATCTCCCATCACAGCCGTTGGCAAATCACTCTTCTGTATCATAGTTAAAAAGTCGTTGTGGCTAAGAGGAAAAGGGTCGATAATTTTCAAAGAATGCATTCCGCCACTGTCGATACTGTCTAATTCTTCGAAGTAAGATTTATTCTTTAAATAGACTTCAATTCTTTTGGCGTTAAAATAAGCAAAAAATGGGGCTGTAAAAATTTTTAAAGCAACTTTCCGACTGCAATTCTTTTCAACTTGAATTAAGTCAATTTTATTTTTAAAATTAAGCACGATCACAATCTTGTCTTTTGTTGAATAGGCATTCCAAAATTGAAATAAAAAATTCTCCCATTCAGGAGTGACTCCCTGTCGAAAATATCCAAAATATAAATTATTAGTGGCAAGAAACTCCTCAATACTTTGGTCTTCAATCAACAATGTCTTTAAAAAACCGCTTTCAATATTTTCGATTTTATAATTTTTTTGATCTTCTTCCAAAATAATTCCTAAGGAATCACAGGACAATCCTAAAGGAATTTGATTATGGAAATCACGTATTCCATACTCTGCAAGCCGAATGGAATTATCCAGTTGATGCACGGCATGCTCCTGCTGTTTTTCTGAATTTAAAATAAATGTTGGGTAATAAAGGGAGGGGGTATTGATGATTAAATCATATTTATGGCAATTTTCTTTTAACAAGGCTCTTTCATTATCGTGAATCCCCGGAAGCAGCAAGAACGTTTCAATTTCTTTTTCAGCGGATTCAAAATACCCGATATTAACGGTGAGTTCTTCAAGCTCAGCGACCATGTAGACTTGATAGGTCGGAAAAAGATTCTTGATCTTCTCTGCTGTTTTTTTAATGTGAAAATAGTCTCCACGCCCATCGCTTAAGACTTGCCCGGTTACAAGAATGTGTTTTGTTGGAATCATTATAGGAAGAAAGCGGGCAAATACAGAATAAAGAATATACTTAAAAAGGTCTTTTTTGCCTTCATCATCCTCATCCATTGGGTCCAGATACAACTTTAATCTTTCAACACGACTTAATGACATATTATAATTATTCATAACTATATCTAATTTTTTATTTAATTATAAACTAATAAAAAATAAAAATACATCTAATTATATCAAAATGTAGGCCACAAATAGAAATGTCCCCTTTCCGACAAATAGAAATGTCCCTTTA
>JBBDIZ010000036.1:0-22918 GCA_040880145.1 Simkaniaceae bacterium
TACCAATTTCCACTCATCACCATAATTGATATTTTCTTTTGTAGGCTCTAAATGATCAAAATAAAAGAGGTGTCGAAATCGTCGATCGTCATAGAATTCCGCAGTCTCTTTATCTAGATCACATAAATGACTATTAAGATAATAAACTCTATCGCCCCATTTATAACTATCATGATTTTTATCGATCAATTCATTAAATTTATTAATGTATTCATTATTTGAAATAGAACTCATAGCAATACTCTTACATAAGATATTTGTTAAATATATTATAAGGTGTTTTTAGATAAATAAAAAGAAAAAGTTGTTTCGGTATAAAATAGTTTTTAATACTATTTTTTTTTCGTTTCCACCCCTTATCTATACTAAATTTAATTTAAAAAATTTTCTATTACTTTTTTTGTGTAGTCGAGTTCTTTGTCTGAATGCGCCGTTGAAAGAAACCACGCCTCATAGGGAGAGGGTGGGATGTAGATCCCTCTTTTTAGAAGATAGCGGAAAAATTCATTGAAGCGTGGACGATTCATTTGATTGACCTCATCAAAATTTCTTGGATTTTGCACATCAAAGAAAAGGGTCATCATAGAACCGACTCTAGAAAATCCCTCAATGTTGTGAACAAATGCTTTTGATGTTTTCTCTAGACATTCATAAAATCCCTCTTTTTCACAAATCTTCAAAGTCTCAAGTCCTGCCCTCATCGCCACAGGATTCCCAGAGAGCGTTCCCGCTTGAAAGACCTTCCCTAAGGGTTTTAGTTGGTCCAATATTTTTTTTCTTCCTCCTACAAAAGCCGCTGGAAGCCCTCCTCCAACGATCTTTCCAAGGGTTGTTAAATCAGGAGAAATGCCGTAAAGCCCCTGAGCGCCCGATAATCCAACTCGATAGCCTGTGATGACTTCATCAAAAATCAGCAAGGCTCCATATCGCAGCGTTAAATCTCTTAAAAGTTTAAGAAAGTCGCGGCTTGCCGGAACAACTCCCATGTTCGCTGCTATGGGCTCAATAATGACTGCCGCAATTTCTTCTCCATTTTTTTGCATGACCTCTTCTAATTCAGCTGCGTCATTATACTGAAGTGTTAAGGTGTTCTCTTCAAAAACACCGGCGCTTTTATTCGCGAGCATCGCATCAGAGTGACCATGATAACATCCTTTAAACGTGATGATCTTTTTCCGATTTCGAAAGGCTCTAGCAAGTCGAATCGCGGTCATGACCGCTTCTGTTCCCGATGAGACAAAGCGCCCTTTTTCTATCGAGGGATAGTGCTCAACAATCTTTTCCGCAATTTCGCACTCTAATTCTGTTGAGATTCCAAAAGAAGTTCCGCACCTTAATGTCTCGATGACTTTTTCAATGATGTAAGGATGGCTGTGACCTAAGATTAAAGCTCCCCAGCTTTGACAAAAGTCGATATAGGCGTTTCCCTCGACATCAAAAATCGTCCCCCCCTCCCCTCTCTCAACAATAATTGGATCGATTTCAAGTCCCACAAAAGCTCGGGCTGCTGAATTGACTCCTCCAGGTAAAACCTCTCTTGCTCTTTCTAATAATGTACTTGTTTTCATCAGGGACCTTTTTGATTTTCGGTATACAATGTAATGCAAAATTCGAATTGATTCAATCCTTGTGAATAATTTAAGCAAGGCGTAAAATCAGTGCATTCATTGGAGAAAAATTATGTCAAAAATGCTTTTCGATGTTCTCGATCGCTCTCATCAGGAAATATTCTTCCCTGACCGGCAGGCAAAAGACCCTATCGAAGACTTGCAAAAACTACTCAAAGCTGTAAACGCTTCCGAGCCGATTGATCACGAACAATTTAGAGGTGAGCTAACCCAAATCCACAGTGAATGTGGATTAAGTGATGAGTACCTCGCCTTATTTGATCAAAATGATTCGGATGAATTAAGACGTATTTTAAAAAGAGAGGCGGACACCCCTGTTGAAAAGCTTTTTCTAGAAACTTTAATCACCTATCTCGATCAAAAAGATCCTAAACCCTCTCATGTAGCACTCGATGTCATTGCTCTTCAGGTTGCTGTAGATGCAGATTTTGATCAAAAAATTGAAGAAATTCAGAAAGAGATTTCGGACATTAATTTTGAACTCGAAAATTTGACGATGCTCTCTTCTGAACTACGGCCTTTTCTAAAAGAAGGGAAGGAATTTATCGACCTTTCAAAGGATGAAAAAGCCCTCTCAAAAATTCATGAGATTCAAGAGAAGTGGCCCTCTTTTTTTGATAAAGAGACGCCTTGTCCTTTTTCTGAGGACTTAAATCCCAAGAAGGTCACCCTTGACGACATCACTGCAGCAATAACGAGACTCGATGCCGCAAAGCTTAAAAAAGAAAAAGAAGTTCCGATGGCTGTTTTGAAAATGGAGCGGATTACAAAACTCAATACCATGACAACAGACATTTTAAAAGAGTCTCTTAAATACATCCGAGAGTTTTTACAACGAATTCAAGCAAATTCGGGGAAAGGATAATGAGTGAGCTTTTAAAAGAAGCCATTGAAACGATCGGTAAAAAAGTCCAAAAAAGTGAATCTTTACTTGCCGAGTTTTCAGATGAAGATTTGGATCTTCTCTATTCAATCGCTTTTAGTCTCTATGAGCAAAATGATTATAAATCATCTAAAGAGATCTTTAGGCAGCTTGTGCTCGCAAAACCGATGGAGCGAAAAAACTGGTTAGCCCTTGCCGGAGCTTTACAAATGGGACGTGACTATCAAGAAGCCTTAACAGCCTGGGGGATTTCTGCTCTTTATGATGATCATGACCCCCTCCCTCATTTTCATGCAGCTGAATGCCTCTTTTCTATGGAAAATCAAGAAGAGGGCGAAAAAGCACTTTCCGCTGCTGAAGCTCGTATGGAGGAGGAAAATTCTGATCTATCAGATAAAATAAACGCCCTAAGAAGGGGATGGAATTCATTAATATGAAAACCTCTCCTAAAAAATCCATCAACCAAACAGAATTTGTTCCCCTCAATGAAAAAAACAGCGCTTTTGTTCCCCAAAAAATCCAAGACTCAATTTCAAAAGCTCTACCGGTTGAAAAAAAGATTTTAATATCAAGGCCTCAAATTCCCGTGCCTGTAAGATTTGCATCCATTGCGGATAATGTAGAAAAGACCAAAGATATTCTCCTAACTTCTGCAAGCGCTCGAATTGATGAAATTCATAACCAACTTGAGCACTGGCATGAGGAGCAAATTCAAACTTTGAAGCAAACGGCTGAAAAAGTTCGTGCAGAAGGGACCTGGTCAATGGTTAAAAACATTGCGAATGCGTTTCTCTCTATTTCCTCTGTTTTACTTGGAGCAGCCTGTATAGCAGGAGGCGGAGCTATGGGAGTTGCAGCGGGTGGATTTTTGGTTACAGGAGGCATCTGCTCTTTTACCTCTCTTGTTCTCGATGCCGCGAATGCCCCTGCTTATTTAACCGGAACTTTTTCAGTTATCGCACTAATTTGCTCCCTTATTGGCGGAGGTATCGCCTACTCGATTAATCAAATCGATACACTTGGAAAAGTCATTGGTCATATTGTCCAACTCTCCATGCTCATCACAAAAGGATGCGCTGACTTAACAACGACAAAAAACCAATACGATAAAGCGATGCTGGATGCGGACTTAAAAGCGATTCAAAAAGAGTTGGAATATCGTCAAATCACCATCGATATCACAACAGAAGATTTAAGACCCGAGCTCAAGCATTTAGATACCGGCCGTTTGCAAGAGTTGATTAAAAATTACCGTCAAAGTATTCGAGGAATTCTCGATACACCCGCTTAAAGGAGCCCCATTATGAGCAGTACAATTACTCCAATCGATCTCAATAACGAATCGATAAATATTTCATCGGAACAAGTAAGCTGCCGGCTAGTAAATGACTTTTCTCTTCCCTATCTCGATACGGCTTCTGAAATTTTTGAAGAACTCGGCACCGGTTATTATAAACCTGTTTCCTATATTCCAAAAAATAGCATTATTCGTGTTGAAGAGTGTTTAAAAGCTTTGATTTCGACCGTACTCGATATGACTTACCGCGAGCATCTCGATCGTGAAGAGTATCAGCTTATTTTAAACCGCGCCTATGAAAAGCTCATTTCTAAGCAACAGTCGCAAGGTTACTGGGCTCTTCTAGGTCTTGCAACCGGCGCCGGGCAACTCGCAGGAGCAGGCCTTACTATAGTCACATTAGACCTCAATCCTGCAACTGATTTAATTGGGAATACAAATCGCGTGATATCAGAAAAAATTGGAGCGATTCCAACGGGTGTGGGTCAGCTCGGCGGCGGCATTCAGCAAGTCGTTTACCATGTGCAGAATTCGGGAATCACAAAAGCTCAGCAATGGACTGAAGAGGGACGTCGGGAAATCGATCAACACTCAATGAGAACCAATCAAATCAATCGAATTTCAGATCAAGTTGTCGACCTATCAAAACAAATCATGGATGAGTTGGCAAGCCACCACCGGCTTCCCCAATAAATTTCTACCTATTTAACGAAATTTCAGGTAGGGTGACCTTATGGGAAAAATTTTAGCCAAACGCCTGAATTTTTTAGAACCAATTGGAGAGTACATTCAATTAATTTTGGATGTCTTTCTTGCAACATTGCGGCGTCCTCCAAAATGGTCGTTAGTCCGAAATCAACTTTTTGAAATTGGCGTCTTATCGCTTTCTGTCGTTGCTCTAACGGGGTTTTCAACGGGACTTGTCTTAGCTGCTCAATCCTTTTATCAATTAAATGACAAAGGATTAGGCGGCGCAACCGGGCTTATGGTTGGAAAGGCGATGATAACAGAACTTGGCCCTGTGCTGACCGCCTTCATGGTCACAGGACGCGTTGGGGCTGCCATGTGCGCAGAACTTGGAACAATGAACGTTACCGAGCAAATCGATGCCCTCCGCTCTATGGCTGTCAACCCCCTTCGCTATTTAATCTCTCCTCGTTTTATTTCAGGATTTCTTATGTTGCCTCTTCTTACTATCTTCAGTATCATCATGGGGATTTTTGGAGGTTACCTCATTGCGGTTTATTACTTTGGAATGTCCCCAACTTCTTACTTCGATCCAATGCCCCAATACATTGATCACTTCGACATTTTCATCGGTCTTGTCAAAGCCATTATCTTTGGAATTTTGATTGTCACCATCTGTTGTTATCGCGGGTTAACAACATCGGGAGGAGCCCAAGGTGTGGGGCGGGCCACGACAAACTGTGTCGTTATTTGCTACACCTGCATTCTCTTTTTCAACTTTTTCATTACAGTTGGCCTTAATTCCGTTCGTGAAACTCTTTCGGGATGGCTCACATGATCGTTGTGAAAGATCTATTCAAAAAATTTAATGACAATGAAGTTTTAAAAGGGCTCAATCTCACTGTCGAAAAGGGCGAAACGCTTGTGATTGTAGGACGCTCTGGAGTGGGAAAAAGCGTATTGTTAAAGCACATTTTAGGAATATTAAAAGCAGACAAAGGGACAATCGATGTCGATGGATCACGAATTTCAGATTTAAAAGGAGAGGCTCTTATCCAAGCCGTATCTGAAATGGGAATGCTTTTTCAAGGATCTGCCCTTTTTGACTCGATGAATGTGGAGGAAAATGTCGGTTTTTATTTATCCGAGCATCAAAAACTTACAAGTGATGAAATGGAAGAGCGGGTTGCTGAAGCCTTAAAAATGGTCGATTTAGATGGTGTTCAAAAGAAAATGCCTTCCGATTTATCTGGAGGGATGAAAAAACGAGCAGCGCTTGCCCGCTTAATCGTTTACCGCCCTCAATACCTGCTCTACGACGAACCGACGACAGGTCTCGATCCTATTACAGCTATGCATATCAATGAGCTCATCGTAAAAACGCAAAAAGAGCTCAAAGCTACAAGCATTGTTGTCACCCACGATATTATCTCTGCTCTTTCAATTGCTGACCGCTTGGCACTGCACTGCGATGGAAAGCTCACTCACATTGCAAAGCCGGAAAAATTTATGCAAATCGATGACCCCATCATTGAATTTTTTAGAAAAACTTTAACTGAGGATCCTAAAAAATTATGAAGGACCACATTAAGACCATGCTAATTGGCCTCTTTGTCGCCATTGGTTGTAGTATATTAATTGGTATGATTCTATTTTTTGAGCCAAGTGTCGGAGATGGAAAGCAAAAGCTTCTTTTTCGCTTTGCCAATATCAATGGGATTAATGTGGGAACACGCGTTTCATTAGCCGGCAAACCCATTGGCGACGTTGTCGCCATCGAGCAGATCCCGGATGCTCGAAAACAACCAACAGATGAGCTCAATCAAGTCTATTTTTATCAAATCGTTTGCCATGTCGATAGCTCTGCTAAAATCTATACGACCGATGAAATTACAATGCAGACCTCAGGATTATTGGGTGAAAAATCCATTACCATTCTTCCTAAAAAAACCCCGCCGGGTGTTCCGCTCAAACTCGCTACAGATCAGACCCCTCTTTATGGTCAATCAGCGGATCCCTTTGAATACGCCTTTAATGAACTCTCAGGTTTAGCCGATAAGATGGAAGACACCCTCGACAAAGTGGGCAATTGGATGGATGCCAATGGCCAAGCTTTGGGAAGTGCCATTCGCTCTTTTGATAGTGCCATGACAGAGGTTTCTGAAGTTGTGCAAGACGCAAACGCACAAAACTTTGTCGACCATGTCATCAATGCGACAGATCAATTTTCCGGTGCAATGAAAGAAATCGATGTGGCAATGAACCAAATGCAAAAAGAGGATAGCTTTAGTAATCTCGGCGTTACAATAAGAAATTTAAAAAACATCAGCTTTTCCGTCGATGATATTGCTACCGACATTCAGATGGGCAAAGGAACTTTGGGAAAATTAATTGTCGATGATGGGCTTTACCTGCGCTTCAATGTCATTATGAATAAGGTGAATACGCTTATGAATGATATCAACCACTATGGTTTGATGTTTAACCTCAATAAGCAGTGGCAAAGGATGCGTGTAAAACGCGTTTCTGAGATAACAGCCCTTGATTCTCCACAAGAATTCCGAAGCTACTTCGAGCGTGAAGTCGATTTAATATCAACCTCAATGGAGCGCATCTCTATGCTCATCGAAAGAGCCAATGAGCGCCATGAAACCGAAGAGGTGATGAGAAGCGACCTCTTCACACGAGATTTCGCCGATCTTTTAAGATCAGTCGAAGGATTGAGTGATAATTTAAAGCTTTATAATCAAAAGCTTATGGATTCAAAAATCGATTAAGAGGTATAACCCAAGACATGAGCCAAGAAGCTTCCCCTCATAACCTCCTAAATAAAGGGACTTTTCTTATTGCAAGCCCGGAAATCACATCCGGATTTTTTTTTAGAAGTGTGATCCTGCTTTGCGAGCACTCCTCTGCAGGCTCCTTTGGCTTAATCGTCAACAAACCCCTAAATATTGAAATGCCCGAGGAAATCAATCAATTGGGACCGCAAAACAATCCCAATATCTTCTTAAAAGCAGGCGGCCCTCTTCAACCCAATCAAATGATGCTGCTCCACAACGACCCCAACCTCACCGATCAAACACTAGAGCTTACGCCAAGTCTTTTCTTAGGCGGAGATGTCGAGTTCTTAAATAAAGCGATGATAACAGAAAGCGGACCCTCTGTCTTTCTCTGCTTCGGATATACAGGTTGGACAGCAGGCTTTCTTGAGAAAGAATATCTAGATGGGATGTGGTTTTTAACTAAAGGCAATAGTGATCAACTTTTTAATACCCCACCGGAAAAACTTTGGCAGACCATACTAAGAGAAATGGGTGGCAAATATGCCACCCTTTCGATGATTCCTGAAGATCTTTCATTAAATTAATTATAAAAACAGAGCGTCAATATTGAACTCTCAAGGTATTTAAAATATCTTTTAGTGCCTTATCAGTAAAGTTATCAGAAGTTAATCGCTCTAACACCTTGTCCTCTTTTAAATATATTCCTTTTTCCGTTACATAAATCCCGTTATCATTAGTAAGGTAGGGTAACTCTGCACTAATTTGGAATTCAAGCCCCTTCAAATCGTTGAAAGTCAATTTTTTCCCTTGGCTAGGAGCATTATTGTTTGTTTGATTTGATACTGGGGTCATTAAAAACGGAAGCGCTTTAGAGATCATTTGACTTTTCCAATCAGCCTCTTCATCATCAAAATAAGAAATATCTATATTATTATCGATTTCTTCATCCGAATCAGTGACTGGGCCATTATAGAATTCATTACTTAAAACACGGATATCACCAGTAACCATTTTGTCATTAAAAAATTTAAAAGTCTCTTTTTGTAAAAGAGCATTCGATTTCTTAAATATTGAGCAAATTTTGTTTATCAAATTTGTTGAGTTTTCAGAAGGAGAATCGAAATTTTTATTCGCAGATATAAAACGATTGTGGAGCTCGCTTGAGATTTTTGTTCCATCTAGGTTAGAATTAATAACCTGACAAACAAATTCTTGAATCTTTGGGTCCAGCTTTTCAAACCATTTTTCTCTATCACTTTCAGATTTGTCGTGAAGAGTTTCTACAATTTTATTATAATAATTATAATTAGATACATTCATTGACATATTAAACCTTTTATTTATACTTTTTATATATTATTTCTGGATTCTATTGATTTGGAAAGAGTATATACTAAATTTAGTAATGTATAATATAATTTTAACACAATTTTAATGCTTTGTATATATAAAATTTACATTCCTTATAATAAAGAGGTTATGAATTTACAATTGAATTAAATAGTTAGATCGACTCAGTAACGTTATCGGATTTAAAAGGTGAAATATCAAAAAGAGGTGAGATCTCTTTAATGAATTCTATTCGACTCTCATTTGAGAGTTTGTCACTAAAGACAGAAAGAGCAGACATGGTTCGAGTCAATCGATGAGCATCGACACTTCGGTTGCGGATTAACAGGGCCGGTGCAAATATCATCCAAAGAATAAAATCTCTTTCTTCTTCACTAAAGGAACTTTCGTTTCCCATCATTCGTAAGAAGGCAAAGAAAGAGACACTCTGGAGCTGACCGACATCGATGGAATCTTTACAGGAAAAGCTCACTTTCGTTGGCTTAATCCATTCGATAAGCTTAAGGGACAAAAACCAGTATACGATTTCGATAAAGTCGAGGCGATTTTTTTGACTCAATGTTCGGTCTTTATTAAAAATATACTTATGAATTATTTCGATGCTATTTTTTGTGAAAGCTCGAAGCTGAGTTTTTTTGATTTTTTTTGGGAAGAAAAAACCACAATCTTCTCCGCTTAAAATTTGATCGAGAAGCTGCTTTTTAAACTCTGCAGCCTGATTTAACTTTAGATACTCTTGTTTCTGATTATAAAATGGGGTGGATTTTGGTAAGGATATCGTGGTTACTAAGTCCCCATATTCTTCTGATAGATTTTCTAGGACACTCACTCTTGCATGTTCTTCCCAAGAAGTTCGATCTTGAAGGTTAATAATCAGCAGTTTTTCTTGTTTCTTCTGCTTGATCACCTCTAAAAAACCCTGAAATTCATAGAGAAGATCTGCCTGATCGATCATTTCCTGATAGGTTGGTGATGGAAGCCTTAAACAATCGATTGGATGTTTCCCAATATGAAGAGCGTATAGCTTCGAAGGATGATTTTGAAGCTTAAAGGGATCAAAGCCGATCCGCTGCTCTTTTTCTTCAAAGAGATCTATCAATAACATTAAGGGCCCATTTGGGTATTTTTTTAGAAGATTTTGAATGTTTTCTTGATAGTCTAAAACTCCATTCCAGAGAGAAAGAGGCGCAAGCCCCGGCCTTTGAAAGGCTTGATTTAAAGATCCTTTTTCTGCAAGAAGGTGAATCAAACCTAAGGTATCATCTTTTTTATCCACCGCTAAGTAAAGATATAGACAGAATCCTTCCATCATATTCACAGCATGCATGAGATGGCGATCCACATCTTCGCGATTTTTTTTCGATAATCTCAGATATTCCATGCTAATTAAACACTCTCGGATGTAATAGAGAAAATCTTGAAAATAATTAAGGCAGCTTTTTCCAAGTGTGTTTTGCAAAAGATTTCGATGGTTGGATGATAGAAACAAGGATATTAAGGCTTTTGTAGATACTGTAATTAACTTTTGATTTTTAAATTTGAGAGCATCTTTGAGATAGTTTTTTACGAGAGTCTTTGATTTTTCTCTTATGGTTTTTGCTTTATGATGGGCTTCTTTATCTTGGATCAGGCGCACCTTTAAAAACGGATCTTCGCCTAAATGATGGGTAATCATCTCATCAAAATTCGTAACAAGCCGGATATGCCGAATCAAATTCCGGTTGAAAAAAGGCAGGCCATCTTCTTTTTTAATATAGAAAAATTCGTACTTTCGATCCTTTCTGACTTGCTGAAGCTCTTTTAACCCCCGCCTTTTGATATCTAAAATATCTTCCTTGACCTCTTCTCCCCATTTCTCTTGCCAAGCCTCTTCATTTTCAACTTGTTTTTGAAATTTTTTTACAATTTTATCGAGATAAAAGGCGTGAAGATCTTTAAACTCTTTTGTTTCTGTGATATCATCGCTTTTATGGGCCTTCTTAAAGAGCCCCGTGCAAGCGTTGATCTTTTCAGCAGCCTCACCGGCTAGCTGCATCATGGCATGGATTCCTTTTTGGGCATCAGCATCTTTAAGATAATCTTGATCAGAGCGATAGACATCTTTTAAGTACTCGTGAACTGTGCGAAAACTCTTCGTAACCGAATTAAAAGTCTTCTCTTCATCCTTTAAATCCAGCCACTCACGCCTTTCGCCTCTTAAAGCTTGGCCTTGTTTATAAAGATCTGCCTCCTCCATGAGAAGTTCCGGTTCAATCTCGGCCATGCTCGAAAGATTTTCAACTGCCTCAGATAGAGTCATTACCGGCTCTTCTTTCTTTTTTGCCATATTGATACACCCCTATTAATATTATTAAATATATTAATTATTATTTCAATAATAATTAGGTGTTTTATTTAATAATCACTTCTCTAGTTATATTATTATAAGGGCCTTCGACAAATTGATTGTTTTTATCAATCAATTGAATATTGATACTATGACTTCCTTTAGAAAGCCCGTAGATATAATAAGGGGACCAGTGGTCTATGTCTTCAATCTGTTGATTATCAATTCTTAAGCGAACCTTATAGCCGTCTTCAGACAACTCTACATTTGTTAAGATAAAATCAAGCAGAATGGGGTTTGCTTTCTCCTCTTCGAAAATCCCCTGAGGTTCATTATAGGTCAAAAGCGGGCGGCTTGCGACAAAGCCAATCGTACGTTTTTTTTCACCCACAAAAAAAATCCGAGTTGAAAACGCTTTTGGAGCTCTCAACGCTTCACCGTATGAACGAGCTAAATAAGTCCGCATTACATGTTCACCAGGAGAAAGATTCTGAAGCTCAAAGCTTATAATTTTGTCGTAAAAGGCTCGATCTTCATCAAATGAGTCCTCAGAAGCAACATACTTAGAAATAAAGGGGTTGTTATCGATAATAATACGAAGGGATTGGCCCATTGGATCATCCAAGAGACGTTTCGCTCGGTTAAATTGACTCATACTGCCGAGGGGATACCCATCCACTCTAATTTGAATAGAGACAGGATTGGAGCTTATAGAACCTGCTCTTGGAAAGACAATTTTCGTTTCTGCAAACTCCGGAAAAGGAGTCGGGCTTACCGGGACAATTCTTACCTGTGAAAAACAAATAAAAGGAAGAAATATATAAAATAGATTAATCGTAATTTTCTCTATCATAGTTTTTAAATGCCTGTCTACTAATAATTAATGCTATAATTGCTATTGCTACAGCTGTCAAGGTTGCAATCCCATAGGCATGCAAATTCGCCTCCTTATAAAGATTGACAATCAGCTGCTTAGTTGCTGAGGAATAAGAAGATAAATTTTTTATAGGGAGCTCTAATAGATCACTAAATTGGACATTGAGGCCCTCTTTTTCTAGTGCTTTTGAAAAATGCATTGAACGAATATTTGTGATAATGGAGCCAATAATCGCCACGCCAAAAGTCGCTCCCACATAACGCATGGTATTATAAATCCCGGAAGCCGCCCCTCTTTTACGAATCGGAACACTTGAAATGGTCGTCGTTGAATTAGCAGTTAAAATGAGAGGGATTCCAGCGCCGAAAGAAAAAAGAGAAGGAATAAGGTAGAAAATGGAGCCATAATCGAGAAAGAAGAAAAAACCCGAAAAACCAAAGATAATAAGAAGAAAGCCGGCAGTAGTGGGTCCTCTTGGCCCAAAACGATCCAGTAAGAGACCTGCTATAGGTGCGAAAATAATGACCGGGAGCGTTGAAATCAGTGTAATCGACCCCGCTTGAACAGGAGTGTAGTTTAAGTTTTTCTGGAAATAAATGGCCCAAAACACTGTCATCATTAAAAGAAATTGCGTAGCAAATACGATTAAATTCCCTGATATAAAAAGAGGGATTTTAAAGAGCGTTAAATCAAAAAAAGGATATTTTACAAAACGCTCTGAAAAAGGCAAAAACAGAGCCGAAAGAAAGGTAATCAAAAGCAAGAAAAGCGAAGGAGGCGAGAACCAGCCCCAGGTTTGCCCCTGCATAAAAAAAAGAATAACACTTGATAAGCCGCAAAAAAGAGCTATAAAGCCATAAAAATCAAAGGTATCTTCATTTTTTGGTGATTTTTCTAAAGAAATCAAAGCTAAAAAGACACCAGCTAAGGCAATGGGCAGATTGACCCAAAAGACCAAGCGCCATGAAAAGTATTGAGTTAAAAAACCTCCGAGAAAAGGCCCAAGTGAGAGAAAAAGCGAGCTAAATCCTACCATAATTCCAAGAGCCCGTCCCCGCTCTTTAGAACTGAAAGTTTCCATAAGAAGCGAGAGGGCGGCAGGTCCCATGAACGCGCCCCCAACGCCTTGTAGTGTTCGACTGAAAATCAGCCACCCCCCATCTTGGGCGAGCCCCCCTGTTGTAGAGGCTCCGGCGAATAAAAGAAGACCTATGCAAAACAGCCGCCGGTGTCCAAAAATATCAGCAATACGTCCTCCGGCGAGTGCAAGAGAAGCTATTGCAAGAAGGTAGGCGTTAATGATCCACTGTAGACTTAAGTTTGAAATTAAAAGCTCTTTCTGAATAGTTGGAAGAGCTACGGGAAGAATCGTCGAGTCTAGAAAGATCATTGAAGTGGAACTTGAAATGGCAAGTAAAGCCATTACTTTTTTTCTCTTCATAATCTTACCTCATACGCAAAAGTGACATTTTTCTAAAGAAGTGATATCTTCTATCTCGTATGAAACGATTAATTATTCTTTTTCTTTCTCTCTCGCTTCTCTATTGTATTGAGCGCTTTTGTCATGAGAAAACCGATGGATTTGCGATTGAAAATATTGCATCCGGCGCCAAGGTTAAATCTCAAGCCTCCCTTCCTCCCTTTCTTGAACCCCTATTGAATCAACCCTTTTTCTATCTAGATTCCGGGGCGCAAAGTTATGTCTTTATAAGCCAAGATCAGGAGTTTGTGCTCAAATTCTTCAAAAATCAACATTTACGAATCCCCCCCTGGATTGATGCACTGCCTCTTTTCGGACCACTTGGGAAGTATCAAAGAGCAAAACGAGAGAAAAAATCAGCCATCAAGCAGCAACTTATTGAGAGCATTGATATTGCAGACAAATACTTAAAGGAAGAGACGGGACTCATTTACACCCATCTTCAAAAAACTCAAGGCCTCAATAAAAAACTCACTATTTACGATAAAATCAATATTTGTCATAAACTAGACCTCGATCAATATGAATTTTATATTCAAAAAAAAGCAGAACTTGCTTATTCTTATCTTGCCAAAACTCGAGACAGCAAAGTTCTTTATAAGCTTTTAAAGCTTATAAAGAGTCGATATGAAAAAAATATCTTTGATAAAGACCCCGACTTTGCCACAAATTTTGGTTTTATTTATGACACTCCGATTCAGATTGATTTGGGACGATTCTCTATAATGGCACCCCCTCTATCTTCACTATTTTTAAAAGAAGAGATGATTCGAATCACACGCCCTTTTAAAAAGTGGTTGGAAAAAGAAAGCCACCCCTTCTATAAGGAGATTGATGCAACGATAGAGGACCTCTATGCCCCAAATCAATGATTGGAAAAGTAAAATAAGTGTAGTTTCTTTTATATTATTCGGATTACTCGCGCTTTTTGCTGTCGAACGCACCATTCATTCACTTACAGATGGGTTTACCATTTCTCGAATTACGCCGGAAAAGAATAAGCTCCAATTGATTCCGAGTGAAGCCGAAACGCCTCCTGATCTACAAAAGATATTCGATCAAAAATTTCACTATATGAACTGTGGATCAGAAGTTTATGTCTTTCAAAGTGAAGATCAAAATTACGTACTCAAATTTATCAAGCAACACCGCTATCAAATGCCTTTATTTTTCAATCTTCTCCCCTTGCCGAAGTCCTTAAAAAAGATCCGTAACACTCGTCAAACAAAAAAAAATCAAGCTCTTTTAAGAATTCAGCAAAGTTGTGTTTTATCGAGTACAGTTTTCAAAGAAGACACAGGAGTCATTTATACGCATATAGAGCCAACTGATCACTTAAAGAGTGTTGTCAAAATTATCGATCGCTCCCATATTGAGCACAGCATCAACCTAGATAAAGCCCAGTTTGTCCTCCAGAGAAAAGCAGAAAGCACAGCAGGGAAATTTCTAAAGTTTCGAAGTAACGAAGAACATGAAAAAGCAAAGCAAGCTTTTGATGAGTTATTGAGTCTTTCTGAAAAAAGAAGCCTCTTGGGTTATTACGATAAAGACCCGGATTTAATCAATAATTTTGGCTTCATTGGCACAAAACCCATAGAGATAGATACAGCGGGCTTTTCCCCTTACTCCCATAAAGACCCTCGCCGTTTTTATTACAAAGAAATTCACAAAATCAAAGGAAAAGCACTCCCTTGGTTTGAAAAAAACTACCCGGAAATTGCTGATTACGTGAATGTTCAGCTAAACTCTTTAATCGAAACCTAATAGCAAGCCGGAAAAAAACCACATCTTCCTTCAATTTTGATTTTCATAGGAGCGCTCCTTGGTTTGATGAGAAGATTTAATTTTTTAATGCTTCTGATCCCCACGGGTACTTTATGTGGATAGGAGCCTCTTTGCGAAGTATATCGATGTAATCGGTCACGGGGCGGCGTAAGCCCCCTAGCTTATAACGCGAATTCCGGAGCAACACACTGACCTTGCTCCATTATTAGGTCCATCTTTTACCACGGCCTCGGTAACTATCGCTTCTTCATTGGTATTTCGGACACCTGTTTCAAATCCTTGACTGAAAGCTCCCTCGCTTAAAGCCTCATCATACGTCTCTTTACATATGGGATGATCGCGATCTGAACGAGTATAATATCTTAATATGCCCTTACGAGATGAAATGTAACCAATTTTCTCTGGAGGAAGTTCACGCCTATCTGGGCCATAAATAAATATTCTTATTTCAATATTTTTTGAAGTAAATGGATATTCATGAAGGTAAGGTCTAACATCTTGGTTATTGTTGATATCAGTAAGATATTCATTAATAGTATAAACAATGAGATCTCTAGCAGAGTTAAGATCTACCTCCTGATAATAATTAAAACTCATGGCTAGCATTTCTATTTTATACATCATTTGCCCACCAGTTCCTATTAAGACCAGTTTTTTTTTCTCTTTTAATTTTTTAGCAGTCTCTTGAGTGATTTGATTTACAATTTTTTCGTCATCTGACAACTTGTACGTCATAGAGTTACAACCAAAGGCTAAAGAAATCATCAATAAAACCAATGAGAAATTTAAAAAACGCTTCATTGACTTGAAGCTATTTCTTGTAATGCTCTCTCATAGGTCTCCTTATGGATGGCTCGTCTTGAATGCGTTTCAGGAAGATCTAGATAATAAGCCAAATTTCCATCAATAGCTGAGATATAATAGATTTTATCTAAAGGTGGATTAGAGCCATTTGGTTCAAAAACCCAAATTCTTATTTCAACGTTTTTAGCAGTAAACGGATACTCATAAAGATAAGGTCTTATTTCTTTACTACCATTAATTGCTGATAAATATTCATTAATGATATAAATAATAAGCTCTCGAGCTGTTTTGAGATCAACCTCTTGATAATAATCAAAGCTCATGGCTAGCATTTTTATTTCATACATCATTTGCCCACCAGTTCCTATTAAGATAAGGTTTTTTTTCTCTTTTAATTTTTTAGCGGTCTCTTTAGTAATTTGATTAACGATTTTCTCATCTTTTGACAGGCCGGTTGTTGAGGAATAGCTAAAAAAAGAAAATATTGCAATTATCATGATCCAGAAAATATAAATAGGTTTCATTTCATACCCCATAATTTTCAAAATATTTATTTATATGATATTGAATTACTGGTGCAAAAGTAGGGCTTAAGAAATCATGATCAAAAAAACTGGCATCTGGATGGGGGTCAAGTATTGTTAATTCATCTCTGTGCCTCATCTTCCCAACAATATCAAAGTGGGTAACAAAATCACACCTACTCATATAGTTAACAGAATCAATGAGATCCCCAATCATGCTATTTGATGCATTGTAAACCCCATAAACTTTCGCCCCTCCTGCATACCCACTTAAGTATTGTGCTTTTGCCATTGACTCTTCTTTTGTATTGGCTATTCCATTGACAAAACTGATGGCGCCATTTGGTAAATCAAATGAACCGACTTGAAAAGATTCTGATTGGGTAAGATTATGGTCATAACAATAATCAGAAAGCCGATTTAAAGCCCCAACAGTTTGGCTATAACCGGTAATGTGATCTAATCCCGCAATAACTGTAGGCTTACTTGTTTGATAAACATTTGAAGCAAATCGTCCATCGGGGTCGAAATAATTCACAGGATCTCCACTTGCATAGGCATATAGATCCATGCAGATAGGATGTCCAACGGGATCGGGGCTAATAAATCTTCCGGCTTTTGGATCGTAATACCTTTTTCCCATCAAGATAAGACCTGTGGGATCTAAGCTTTTGCTGTGCCAGGAGAGCGACTGTGCATAGGAGAAGAGGTCGGATGGCATCGATGGTTGATTCTGGGGGCCGTATGATGAGCAAATGCGAGAGATGTACTTCAAAGTCATGCTCAAAAAACTGACATCTGGGTGGAGTGCTAGGGTTCGCAATTGGCGATCATATTTCATCATTTGAAAGAAATAGCCTCCTTTGCTTCCTCATATGTCTCTCTATAAATTGCTGTTATAGTATGTTTGTCTGGACTATCAATATAGTAGATTAATTTGCCTTGATTAGCGGCAGCAATATTAATTTTTTCAGAAGCGGCGTTAGAACCATCCGGATTACGAAAAAAGATCGTAATTTCTATATTTTTTGCAGTAAATGGGTAGTTGAAAAGGTACGACCTTACCTCTTGATTGCTATTAATAGCAGATAAATATTCCTCCACTGACTCAACCAAAAGTTCCCTTGCAGTTTCTAAATCAACCTCCTGATAATAATTAAAACTCATGGCTAGCATTTCTATTTTATACATCATTTGTCCACCAGTTCCTATTAAGACCAGTTTTTTTTTCTCGTTTAATTTTTTAGCGGTCTCTTTAGTAATTTGATTAACGATTTTCTCATCTTTTGACAGGCCGGTTGTTGAGGAATAGCTAAAAAAAGAAAATATTGCAATTATCATGATCCAGAAAATATAAATAGGTTTCATTTCATACCCCATAATTTTCAAAATATTTATTTATATGATATTGAATTACTGGTGCAAAAGTAGGGCTTAAGAAATCATGATCAAAAAAACTGGCATCTGGATGGGGGTCAAGTATTGTTAATTCATCTCTGTGCCTCATCTTCCCAACAATATCAAAGTGGGTGACAAAATCACGCCTACTCATATAGTTATAGGATTGGAAGCATAACTTTCTAGGTATAATCTCCGCAGGAGCAATCGCTAAAACAATAATGCGTTGTCGAACTTCCTCTGAAGATGTTAGTAGTGCATTTTTGACATGAGTAGCTCCATGACTATGGCAGTACTGAAGAATTTTTACTTCAGGTCCAAATATTGTAAATAGAAGATGCCAGTCATCTTTTATTTTCTGGGTCGGAGGGGTCATGATTCCAGCGCGCCCTAGGACAGAATCAATGAGATCCCCAATCATGCTATTTGATGCATTATAAACCCCATAAACTTTCGCCCCTCCTGCATACCCGCTTAAGTATTATGCTTTTGCCATTGACTCTTCTTTTGTATTGGCTATTCCATTGACAAAACTGATGGCGCCATTTGGTAAATCAAATGAACCGACTTGAAAAGATTCTGATTGGGTAAGATTATGGTCATAACAATAATCAGAAAGCCGATTTAAAGCCCCAACAGTTTGGCTATAACCGGTAATGTGATCTAATCCCGCAATAACTGTAGGCTTACTTGTTTGATAAACATTTGAAGCAAATCGTCCATCGGGGTCGAAATAATTCACAGGATCTCCACTTGCATAGGCATATAGATCCATGCAGATAGGATGTCCAACGGGATCGGGGCTAATAAATCTTCCGGCTTTTGGATCGTAATACCTTTTTCCCATCAAGATAAGACCTGTGGGATCTAAGCTTTTGCTGTGCCAGGAGAGCGACTGTGCATAGGAGAAGAGGTCGGATGGCATCGATGGTTGATTCTGGGGGCCGTATGATGAGCAAATGCGTGAGGTATATTGCAAATCATTTTCTGAAATAACGGCTATGAGTTCATTTAAGGTATTATGCATCAGGTAAACAGAAGCATCTGTTTCATCGATTATGGCATCGCAAGAATCCGGTCCATAGAATTTCCAATAGGTTTTGTCCCCACGCTGGATCCCAATTTCTTGAAATTCCTTCTCAGGATCATGAAAAGAGATTGTGGTGATTGTTGGGCTATTTGCTGGAGTATGACGCGTCTGAAGCCGTCTTCCGAACGCATCATAAGATGCTTCCCAGGTAAAGGCTGGATCTATAACTTTAAGAAGTCGCCCCCAAGGATCCCATTCGAACTGTTTTTGTCCTTGAGAGGTGACTTGTCCCATTGAGTCATAATTTGTTGTTAAGGAGAATTTCTCAGTAATTTCTGCAATCACTCTGCCAAAGGCGTCTAGACCGTTTTGAGGAACTTGAGAATTAGGTGCTGCAGTTCGGGTCCCTGTTCCAATATTTCTAAAATCAAACTCATACCTCTCCTTATCGGCTGTTTGTAAATGTCCTCGTTGGGTATAGGTGAACTGTTTTTGGGTGGAGGGAGCGGAATAAGTGGAAAGCTTTCCAGATGGATTCCACTCTAAGGTTTCTTGCGTGTTGCCGGTTGGAAGGTGGATTTGGACAATTTCCGGAAGCCCTGCAAAATTGTAATGCATCACTTTGTGTGTGAGCGGAGTCGTTTTGGTCTTAAGCATTCCACTTCGATCATAGGTATAGGCAAGTCGTGTTCTTCCAGAAGCGACTTCAGTAAGTCGATTGTTTTGGTAAACAAATGTTCGTTCATGATTCCCGATTCGTAAGTGTCGCATCCCGGGCTCCCACTCTTGGTGGGTTTCTTGGATTAGCTCAGAATTGAGATGAGTAGACTCATAAATAAGGTGGCCATCTTCATCATAAGAGCGCTTGACTTCAGAATGTTCTTCATGTGGAGAATGGAACCAGCTCGATATCCAAGAAATGCTTTGAGATCCAATCTGCGTAAGCGAAAGAAGAATCCCTCTTGGGTCATAAGTGTAGGCTCGCTGCCATCCATCTACACTTTCTTGTATGAGTCTGTTATGGGAGTCATATTCATACTCGCGCATGCGTCCCATAGGATCTTTGCTCTCTTTGAGCAAACCTTCTTTATAGGTGTATTCCCACTGCTGGGTACTTTCTCTTCCAGAATATAGTCTCTCTGAGATTTTTCTTCCCATGGAGTCGTATGAGGCTTTCCAAATATTCCCGTTTGGAAATTGTACCTTTGTCAAATTCGAGTCGAGATCGTAATCAAATGTGAGCAAAGCGCCATCTGGAAGCTCTTTTTGGACCACGCGTCCAAGTCCATCAAATCTCCGGCGTGTTACTTGCCCTTCACCATCGATAATGGCAACGCAATTTCCTAAGGCATCATATTCAAACGTCTCTATAATGCTGCCTTTTTGGATCTTAATCGGCTTTCCAAGAGCATTCATCCAAGTAAGGGTGATTTGCCTATCTCCTTGAACACTTTTTTGAATGTCTGCCTCCGTGTCATATGTACAAAAGCCTGAGCTAAGCTTCTGATCCTCTACATCATAGACAACATAATCTTTAATACGCCCCCCTTCATAGCTTGTGAGGGTAGTTTCACCATTTGGGAGACTGCCTATAACTATACCAAAAACGTAGTCATATGTGGTTTCTTCTCCAGTTGGAGTCTTTTCTGTTTTGATGCGATTTAGACTGTCGTAGGTTTTTTCAAAGATGTAGCCGGCCCTGTCTGTAAAGGCAATAAGATTGCCCCTAGCATCGTACTTCCGAACTTCAGTTTCTCCTGTATCTATGTGTCTGCGAGTAACCTGAGCATTGATATGGTCATAATGGATTTCCCAAGTGATGCCGTTTTTAGTTTCTAAAATGGGACGGGAAAAAAGATCATAAATAATCGAGGTTTTGGTTCCATCGGGATAAATTTCTTCTTTTAGGAGGCCGTTTGTTGTGTAAAGTCTTGTGGTTTTGGCGCCTGTTGGGGTTGTAATCGTTTCAACAAATCCACCGGGCTCATAGGTGAATTGCGTCGTATGATTTTCTTTTGTTTCAAAGAGAACATTTCCTAAAGCATCATATTCTCTATAGGTTGTATAGCCCAAAGGATCGACTTCTTCGGTTAAGTACCCACGGGCATCATATTCAAAAAGAGTATAGGCAACTTTTTGACTTGGGGCTAACTGCTGTCTCTTAGCTTTGATTTGGCCGGAAGAGTGGTAGTCAAAATAGGTGGTATTTTGAGCATTTGCCGTTTGTTGCCAAATAGGCTGATTATTCAGATTATATCCGATATAGTTCGCAGAGAGGAGCTCGCCTATGGAAGAAAATCGATGTGCCTCTATTAAGTTGCCCATGATGTCATACACATTTTTTTCTGTAGTATCTTCTGTGATAACTTGGATGCACTGGCCTTGGGCATTATAGATGTATTTTGTAACAACGTCGGGATTCTCTGTTCCTGTTTCTTGCGTTTTTTGGATGGGGAATCCTCTTGCATCGTACTGCAGGCAGGTGTAGCTTCCGTTATTGTTTTCTTTTTCAAGCAGGCCTTGAGTGTTGTATTCAAAATCTATATAGGAGACGAGGTGATTGCTGCTGTATTTTTCGATTCTTTTGGGTAAATAGGGAAAGTCTCTGTCGTAAGTTGTAATGATCTTTTGTTTTAAGATCTCTTCTTGAATGCAAAGGTTGAGATCATTAAACTTGAGCTTTTTAACAATGGTAGTTTGCCCATCACCTGTAAGATCGTCCCCTTGTAATGAGATCTGAATGGGATTGCCTTTCTCATCGTAAAGATAAGAAGTTTTTAGTCCTCTTTTATCGGTTGTCGACTTTAAAGACCGCCTTGCCGCCCCTGCTTCATTCCATGGCTGAATGGTTTCGGACTTTGCATCAAACCACGACTCTTCATCGACAAACCAAGATTGTAGTGTTACCACTTTTAAAGGATCGACGATTTTATAAATCTGCTTTTGAAAGATTTTATAAGTCGTCTTTCCACCAGCTGCATCCGTGACAATGGTGGTGTCGTCTCCGTACTCAAAGCGAGCGGTCACTACCATCTCTTGGCGAGGTCCCATGGGGGATCTTTGCTCGGTGACTCTGCCTTCGTTGTCATAAACATTTTCTAGAACTTGCCCAAGGGGTTTCGTTTCACGAAAAAGGCAGTGTGCTTTATCATACTCATAAGTGACCGCTGCGGTGCTCGGGAGGACAACTTTGACAAGATCACCTCGGGAATTATAACTGTAAGAAATTCTTCTTCCATCTTTAGCATAGATTTCAGAGATTTTTCCTGTCTCGTTGTACTCGAATCTCAAAAACTCTCCATAAGAGCTTTCAATGCGATGAAGCCGATCATTGCGATAAAAAAATGTAAGCGTGGCGCCTCTAGCATTTACCCATTTGCAGAGGAGTCCATCCTCAAAAAAGCGCTTGGATCCATCCGCTCCATAAAGGATGTCATTTTCAACGTAGGCATGAAAAGGACTTGCTGATGAACCAATTCCTTCTTGGTTGAAATTGCAAAGATCGGGATTATCTTCCGGAAATACTTCCCACCTGGAAGTTGAAGCATTGTAACTATAGCAAATAATTGTGCCATCAGATTCGGCTGCATAGAGTTTACCGTCTTGATTTACAAGGAAAGGATTTAAACTAAGTTTCCATCCTGCTCCAAGCTTTCCCATCAGAGGATTTTTGCTATTGTAATTACGTCTGATTTCTAAAGGGAATGGGCCCGGAAGGACAAGATCGATTTCATCGACGTAAAAGCTGCCTGTAACAATATCGACAGGATCAGCCACGTGGTTCCACATGGATTTATGTTCGATGCGAACATCACTCTCCCATCTTGTCTTTTCCGGCAGTGGAATACTTGTATCAAACCTTGAGGGAACTTCAAGTTTATAACTATTCCCATAACCATTGTAATCTGGAACCAACTGCCACTTAGGAACAATCGATGGAATACTTGTATCAAATTCTGGGGGAACTTCAAGTTTATAGCTATTCCCATAGCCATTGTAATCGGGAATCAACTGCCACTTAGGAACAATCGATGGAATACTTGTATCAAATTCTGGGGGAACT
>JBBDIZ010000036.1:23018-61872 GCA_040880145.1 Simkaniaceae bacterium
TCTGGGGGAACTTCAAGTTTATAGCTATTCCCATAGCCATTGTAATCGGGAATCAGCTGCCACTGAGGAATTGTAGAAGGATTAAAATAATAATCCGGTATTGGGGAGCCAAGACCTCCATTGAGCACTAGCGATCCAGATGAAATGAGCGCTGCCCCTCTTTCTGGATGAAAAATGAACGTTCCCATTTCTTTATAGGTGCCATCAGGACTATAAACAGGTCCCGGTGTCATATAGGCATAGGTAAAAGCATTAAATAGGGGGGCTTGGGAAAGAAAAGATTTGATATCAGCCCATTGAGCGCTCGATTTTAGATCAGATAGGTTTAGATTCTTCAAATGAGAAAAATATAAAGACTTCGTGATTTCTGGATTTTCCTCTGCTTCTTTAAGCAGGCATGCGTCAAAAGCTAAAAATCCTTCTTCGGAAGCTCCTTGTCTTTGTTGATATTGGTGCGCTAGCTGAAGCAGCTTAACAGTTGAAACAGCTGAGGTATCTGAAAAAACATCCCTTAAGATTTGATGCTCATTGGAGGAAATATCGACAATGGTAAGTGCTGCATATTGTCTCAAAATAGAGTATTCTTTCTGATTATATGAGGCCCCCCGACTTAAAAAACACATATCCACTTGAGGAAGTTTTTCTTTCGATTGATTCGTGGATTTTTCGATGAGTTTTACAAGGCCAAAAGCAAAATCCGTAGTGGGCTTAACTTTATGAAGTTTGGCTAGAAGCTCTTGGGCCATGCCACATTTTTCAAAATAAGCAGTCCCTAAAAATGAGAGGAGGCTATGAAGTTTTTTAGCCTCTTCTTTTTCCAGGTGGAATTGATCAAAGCTCAAGGCTGTGAGTTTAGGAGTCGCTCCTCCAAAATGAAAGCAAAGGGCGCTACTACTCCCTTTTCCCAAAGATACCGATCTAGTAGCGCTAATGATTCTTGAACCGACTAGAAGCTTAGGAGTGACTTTGATATCAATAGACCTGTCTGTTTCATCTAAGTCTAAGTACCTCTCTTTTTCTTCTCCGATAAAATGAGCACCTACGCGACCTTCTTTGAAATGCAAGGGTATCCCTTCACTAGTAACAGAGATTAGAGGGATGATGACCCCCATCTTTTTTTCTGGATTCTCATGAGAGGAAATTTCGATGTGAACTTTTGCGAAGACCTCTAAGCTTTTGTCCAAATCAAAAATCTTAAATAAGCCCTCCATCATCTTCGGGGAAGGAAAGTCCGCAAAAGAGGAAAGCTGTCTTTTAATTTGTGTACGATGAATACCTACATCATCTAACGAGAGACCTTGTATTCTCAAGTGCTCTTCCACAAAAGCTACGAAAAGCCTAGCAGCGCTATCATCCCCGTCCGGGCTAATATGCTTTAAAATTCTTTCATCCCCTTTTAAATAGCGCAAAATCCATCTATCTGCACTTGCAAATTCTTCCGGCAAAAAATGATATACATTAAAGCCTTCGCTCACTTGGATCTCTTTCATCCAGGGAAAAAGGGAAACCCACTTTTCTCCATCAAAAAAGACCACCCAAGGGTACTGCAACACCCCCTCTTTTTCGCCCTCCAAGAGACGGGTGAAGAGCATATTTTCTATCGTGTCCTTAGGCAAGGAACAAGCTTTCCCAAAGGCATAAAGGGCTCGATATCCTGCTCTTCGCAATAGGTAGATGAGAAGCTGACATTGTTCCCAAGCTGAACCTTGCCCCTCTAAGTAAACCCTAAGGGCATTTCTCTGAATCCCAGGCGCTTGAAAAACACCCTCTTCTTGATAGCAGTAAGCATCAACAAGGGAGATTTCATTTTGGACATATGCTGCAAGTGCTAAAGGGTCTTTTTTATGCGTTTCAACAAACTCATCAAGTAAAGAAAACGGTTTGTCCAATTGTAGACCTGAGGGTGATTTAGAATCATGATCGAATGTGTAATCATTTTTATGGGTGAATCGATTGGGGATTTGTATGGATGGCTTGCAAAGGGCATTCAGTTGCCAAAGAGGTGGCTCAAGCAAATTACATGTATAAAGGAAGGTCTTATCATCCAAAACAAAAGAAAATCGGTAATTGGGATTGCTGGCTTTTTGGGAGAGTATAAGAGACGTTTGGCATCTTGGATCAGAGACAAATTGCAAACGTAGATCAAGCCCAAACTCTTTTTCAACTTTTGTCTCCGGAATAAATAGGAGCCCGCCTTCAAGAAGGCAGGATCGCCAAGAGTGTGTGTTTTTGACAGGAAGGGAAATTTCTTCTTCGTGAACAAGAGCATCTTGCTTGTAGACTTTGACAATGAGTTTTGATACGGCATCGTCACTTTGCAGATAAAAGCGATAGAATTGATCGAGGTATAAAATATAATCTTTTTGGTTCTTTCTTATTTGGCCATCTAAGGGGATTACAGAAGGTCTAGAGGCGGGATAGATAAAAGTTTTAAGAAAAAGGCTTGGATCTAGAGCAAAATCGCTCTTAAAAAAGGATTCTCTTCTTATTTCTTCCCGGTTTTTGAATTCTTCAGCAGAAAGGGTGGCAACCGCTTTCGTAAGCCTGTTTTGATCCGCGGCTTTTTCAAAAAGAGCAATCGAATTTTTTAATGCTTCAAGCCTCTTTTCAAAGGCATTTTTTTCTTCATCTTCGCTGTTTTGGATAAGCATCTCTAAAATGGGAAGAGCTTGTTTCTTGAGCTCATAAGAGCTGCGGCTTAAGCCCTTTTCTTCAAAAAGAGTGGAATCTTCCGTCAATATTTCAAGGCGATCCTTGAGCGATATTTTTTGAGCTAAAGCCTTCTCAGGCCATTCAGCAGCTTCTTTTTCAGTAGAAATTGCCGTTTGTTTGAAATTTTCAATCGTTTGCTCAAGAGCAGTTTTACTGCTCTCATTGCAAAGTGGAGCAGAAGTTAAAGCCGTGTAGGCCTCTTTAGCCAGAGACTCTGCTTCCCTGTATAATTTGGCAACTTCTTGGAGTGCAGAAACAACAACATCCACATTGAAAAGCGTGCGAGCAGGGCATTTTTTATGTTTATTGCTTGCCTTCTCAACAATTTTTAAACTTTCATCATAGAGAGTTTTGGCCTTTTCAAAAGCCATAGAGGAAAGAACATTATTGACACTCTTTTGCAGCTGCGTAATTCCATCATTGATGTTCTTTTTATCTTTTTGGCATGCCTCTTTCATTTCGATACGCCAGAGCTCTTTCCTCTTCTTTTTAGATTTACCGGCTATATCATTTAAGATAGTATTTATAAGAGAGAGGGCTCTCTGACTGCAGCGGAGGGATTTCCTTAAACGATGAAGGCCATGACCCTCTTGATCTGCTCCAAAGTCGTTAAACTCTTGAACGAGTTCATTGTGGCGATTCCATTCAACAAGGGCTTGGTTTCTAGTGTTAATGCATTCTTTTTTATTAAGCCCATAAATGAGGCCAGGAATTAGAAATAATATTAAAAAATGAATTTTCTTCATGAAAAAATGTTCTGCTTTAGCCTTCAAAAAAGCCTTAATTTTTTTAAGAGTGGATCATACCCCAAGCAATCTTTCTTGACGTACGAAAAAACGTCTGATTTGAGAAAAATACTCTGTCATTTAATTACTGATTGGCCTAAAATACTCTTCTAAATCTAAAGCCCTTTATGAAAATATTCTGTTTTATTCTGTTTTTTTCTTCTTTTCTTGTCTCTTGTAAACAAACTCAACCTTTAGATTCAGCTAAAGCACTTCGTCTTAACTTCCATCAATCTCCTCAAAGTTTTGATCCTCGAAAAAGTGGGGACATCTATACCTCTACTCTTGCCTTTATGCTTTTTGATGGTCTTACAAACTCCAATCATGAAGGTAAAATCATGCTCTCTCTTGCTGAATCTGTAGAGGTCTTAAATGAAGCAAGAACCTATATTTTTCATATTCGCGATGCAAAATGGTCTGACGGAAAAACCATCACGGCCTATGATTTTGAATACTCTTGGAAAAAAGTCTTATCTCCTAACTTTCCGTCGCTAAGCGCCTATCTTTTTTTCCCCATTAAAAATGCCAAAGAAGTCAAAGAAGGATTGTTGCCTGTCGATAAACTCGGTATTTCTTCTTTAGATGAAAAGAGGTTTAGGGTCGATCTTGAAAAACCCACTCCTTATTTTTTAGAACTAATTTCATTCGCATCTTTCTATCCTGTTCCGGAAAATATCGATGAAAGAGCCATAAATTGGGATAAGAAATTAGACTCAAATACAATTGTAAGCGGACCTTTTAAAGGTGAGAAATTCAGAATCAATCGAGATATTTTTCTTAAAAAAAATGAACTTTTCTGGGATTCGGATCAAGTGAATATCGAGGCGATTTCGATTAGCCTTATTGCGGACGAAAATCTTGCTTTAAATCTTTTTGAAAAAAATGAACTGGATTGGATTGGAGGGACGCTCTCCCCTATTCCAACCGACGCCATTGCTGCCTTACTAAAAAGCCCTTATAGCGTGACAATTCAAAAGGCCGCCACCCTCTTCACTACGTTTAACGTAACCAAAGCTCCTTTCACAAATGCGCATATCCGTAAAGCCTTCTCCCTTGCAATCAATCGACAAGAGCTTGTCGAACATATCAGCCAACTTGACGATGAGGTCGCTCTCAGCATCATTCCAAGCATTATGAGAGATACCCAAAAAAAAATCGCTTTTTTTAGTGATTACTGCCCTGACAAAGCAAAAATTCATCTCAAAAAAGGACTTGCCGAACTCGGTATCGACAAGCATGAGCTTTCCGCAATTCAATATCTAATTCCCAATATAAAAATTCATCAGAAAATTGCCCAAGTCCTGCAGGAACAGTGGTACTTAAACTTAGGGATTTGGGTCCAAATTAATGAAGTTGATAACAAGATTTTACTCGATGCCTTTTCTAAGAAAGAATATTTTTTTGGACAATACTATTGGGTCGCTCACTACAATGATCCAATGAATATTTTGGAGAGATTTTTTAAAAAAAGCTGGGGGAAAAATTATCCCGGATGGGAAAACTCTCAGTATAAAAAAATCGTGAATGAATCTCTTTTCATTACTGAAAAAGAAAAAAGACATCAAATTTTAGAAAATGCAGAGAAAATTCTATTAAAGGAGATGCCTCTTTGCCCTCTATTTCATATGAACTCTCTTTTCTTAAAGAGTCATCGAATACAAAACGAGGGTGTAAGCCCCATAAGGGGCATACAACCTCGATGGATAAAGGTTAAAAATATTGATTAAATAAATTCAACCTTAAGCTGACTGCCTCCAAGATCCATCCAAGTGACTTGGTCTTCTTTGGGAGGATTGGTTAAAATGTTCTTGTAGTAACGAAAGGTTTTTCGCCCTGTTTCTTGCGACTCTTCTTGGACTTTCGTTTTCAAATCAGAGAGCGTGTAAGTAGGAATAATTCTCCCATCACAAGCGGCGCTTTCTTTAAGAACGCTTGTTCTTCTATCAACATCTGCACAATCTAAACACATATTATCACCATGGTTTATTTTAGGTTACTGCAAAGCTTTGGAGGCATTTCCTCCATCTTACGAAAAGATTTTCATGACAAAACCTTTATGCTTCACAAATAATTATGACCATACCATAATGTTGAAAAGATCCTCAACCCTTTGATGGAGTTTTTATGAAAAAAATCTTTTTCTTCCTTCTTATTTTTCTATCCTTCTCCTCGTGTCAACCAAAAAACAACAAGAAAAATATTGCTAGAATTCCCTTCAGCGATCATCCCATTACACTTGATCCTAGAAAAAGTGGTGATGCTCTTTCTTGCTCCCTTCAATTTATGATCTATGAAGGACTCACAAAACTAACAAGTCTTCAAGAGGCTGAACTCGCTGTTGCTGAAAGTTATTCCCTCTCCGACGACGGCAAAACTTATACTTTTAAATTAAAAGAATGCCACTGGTCAAATGGAGATCCCCTCACAGCTTTCGATTTTGAAAGAAGTTGGAAATCGCAACTCGATCCCTTTTTTCCATCTATAAGCGTGAATTTACTCTATGATATTGTAAATGCAAAAGAAGCTAAAGAAGGTTTAGTCCCACTCTCCAATGTCGGGATTCAGGCCCTTGATGATCGCACTTTGGTAGTTGAACTCCTTTACCCCGCCCCCTATTTTCTTGAACTCGTTGCCTTCACTCCCTTTTTCCCCGTACATGGCGCTCATAGTAAAGAGCATATCTCAAATGGTCCTTTTTGCATGAAGGAAGAAAAATTCCAAGATCACATTCTGCTCAAGCCAAACCCCTTTTACTATCATCGCGACGAGGTTAAACTTGATGGGATTGAGATTATGATTGTTAAGGAAGAGACCACTGCGATTAAACTCTTTGAAAATGGACAAGTTGACTATATTGGAGAACCTTTGTGCTTAATTCCCTTTGATACCATTCGATCCATGACTGAGCGCTTGCAAACAGCTGAAGTTGCCGCTACATCACGAATCATTTTTAATGTGACAAAACCTCCTTTGGATAATAGAGAATTAAGGCGCGCTCTAGGCAATGCCATTGATAAAAAAGCTTTATTAGAATATTTGCCCATACCCACTACAGAGGCTATAGGAATTGTTCCCTCGTGTTTGAAAAAGTATCCATGCCATCCCCTTTCATTCAATATGGAGGAAGTAAAAAAAGTTGTCCTCGAAAAAGAGTTCCCTCCACTTAAACTCACTTATGGAAATTCGGTGCTCAACAAGGTCACAGCTCAAATTCTTCAAGATCAGTGGAAAAAGAATTTAGGGATCGATATTGAGCTGGAAGGTGTTGAAATGAGTGTCTTTATTCAAAAACTCTTAAAAAAAGACTACCAAATTGTTTTAGGAAAATGGATTTGTCAGTACAATGATCCCCTTAGCGTATTAGAGGCCCTTACCTTTTTAAAAGATGTAAGGAATTTTCCGGGATGGAATAACTCTTTATATCGAGACCTGATTGGAGAAGCGCGTCAAACCCGGGATGTAACTAAGCGTCTTAAAGTTTTAAATGAAGCTGAAGATCTGATAAATGAAGAAGTCCCAATCGCCCCTCTTTTCCATTTTCATTACCTCTATATGAAAAGTGAAAGATTAAAGGATCTTGTGATTTCACCAATGGGTGTTCCTCATTTTCATAAGGCGTATATTTCAGAGGAGACATGAAAAAATCTCACTTTTTTTCTATTGAAAGAACCTTGCCCCAGGGAACTCCTGTGGATAAAAGCTTAGATCAATATTATGCTTCAATAGAAAATATTCTTAATGAAGTTGCAAAGAAAAACGGACTTCATGAATTCGATAATAAAGAAGATGCTTTTGCTTTTTTTAATCACAAACTTCCACTGTTTGATTGGAGCGTACCGAATAGCGTACCGGGATATGTCACGATCTCAGCCCTTACGACAACAACATATAGCCATGGTTTAGGACGATTTCTTACCGATATCTGCAGTAAATCCATTATTCCCGGGCGATTGCTCCCTGTTGCCGTCTTGCGCTGTCTCAATTTCAAATTTGTACATATAGAAAAAAAGCGCTATTTCATCACCGAACTAATTATTGAGCCTAAAAATGAAGAAGAGCTTGCTCTTTTCAAAAAGCATCTTCCTAAATTAATGAGTGATCTAAGAGTTAATTTACGATCGGTCGAATATACAAGGCAGATTGTCTCCTCAAATAGCATTAGTACGGATGAAAAACATCAAAAACTTAAAATTAATTTTGCAAATCTCTTTTGTAATCATGATGATCTCTCTCAAAATGACCTTTTTGGGCAGATTTATAATCTATACCTATCCGCCTCTGCTGAAGAAAAGGCTGTTCAGCTGCCTAATCAGTTAAAACCATATACAGAAAAACGCCCTCGTGTTTTCAGACCCGATCTTTTCTCAGAGTTTCGCTCTTTGATCAATAGCGTCCCCCCCAATTTTTTGGGTGAAAGAAGCTTAAAACATACGACTCGCATCTTCACTTATTTCTATATTCTAAAGGCCGTTATTACACATTTGATAAAAGAAGCTCCTGACACTCGCCACTTATATATAAAAATTTTTCAGCCCCAAGTCGTCACTTCTAACGGAAAGCAATCTGTGTTAGCAATCGCTTTAAGCTTCAATATTCTTCAACATAATGAATTTTTTGATGATCGTCACATCTGTCTTGCAATTGCTGCAATTATTCCAGGCATAGAAGTTTTAAAGGGGTCATTTTTCTATCAAGAAAATTCCTCTGATAAAATTCAGACCGTTTATATAGAAATAAAAAAAGATAAGTATAAACGATTCACATTAGATGAGATCAAACAAATCAAACGTGCTCTCCCCCGTGAGGTTCATACACGCGTTGAAGAGGTCTACCGCCCCATATTCACTTATCGAAATGAAGAAGAAATTATGAGACGGATTATTGAGCTGAGTAATGAACTCAAATACGTTCATGATATTCCTCAAGTCACAATTAATTACCAAAAACAAAGCCGTAATGAAATCTTTTTTTCCGTTACTGTTCTTCGACTGCAAAAACCCGACTCTCTTCCTCTAAGAGATATTTTATCCTCTTTTAAAGATCCTGTTGCCAAAATCAAAAATTTTGACATCAAAACTGTTGGACTTCTTCGGAGAAAATATCCAAAAGTGGCCGCTTCTTTTGATGTACGTCTTCCAACAGAGCTTTTTACACGCAAAGACTACACTATCGATTTCTTCAAGGGTCGAAAAAAAGTTTTAACGATTTTAGAGCAAATGCTGGGAGAGGTTCGAGACTACAATGGAGGTATGATTGCGAAGCAAAGAGAGGTCTTATCTCTTACAAAAGAGCTTCTAAAAGAAAAGTACTTGCAAAATGAATGCTTGATTGAAAATTTTTTTCATGGTTTAACTCCTATTTATATGCAAAGTATATTTCCACCTGAAATTATAAAAAAATTTTTTATTCTTTTTAATAAGTCTCTTGAGCTCGATTATCGCGATGTTCCTTTTTCTCTAATGGTTGAACGGGATCACCCCTATTCAATGTACATGATTGCTTCCCCCAATCCAAAAATAAAAGAAGAGATTCTAAAAGCTGTGGAAGAGCTCCCATTTTTTTCAGATATTGCAACTTCTTCCCATAATTTTTATGATATTTCGACCATCGGTTTTCTCATCACAGCCCCAAACCCCGCTACGATAAAAGAACTCGATAAAGTTATTTACATCGTTTTGTCGGATAAGAAAAAGAAAAAAGTCGATCGATCAGACCATCTTAGAGAGGCAGCCATGCTCTCTCAAATTTCAATATGATGAAAACCGGGTATTTTTTTTTGATTCTTCCTTTCCTCTTTTTTACTGCCTGTGAGAAGAGGACAAGAGGGTTTTCTCTAAAGAAAATTACTTCTTATTATCGACAGGCCTCTTCTACTCAACCACAACCTAAAAACCTCTCCACAATTTGCAATCAACCCTTTACCTTTCTTGGAAGCGGAAACCATACCTATGCATTTGTTTCAGAAGACAACCAATATGTGATTAAATTCTTTAAGCAAAAACATATGAGAACCCAAGAATTTTTCCTCCCCCTAAAACGAAAAGCTCAAAGAAAACGATTGAGAAATCGAACACTTTTAAGCTATGAAATTGCATTTTTTGAACTGAAAGAAGAGACCGGTCTTATTTTCCTGCATCTGGATAAATCTCCTCTATTCGATATTCAGCTTAAGATTATCGATCAAAATGGAACCTCTTATACTTTACCTGCTAATGAGTATGAATTTCTCATTCAAAAAAAAGCTGAACTTGCCTTCCGGTATATCGAAAAGCTTCTAAAAAAAAATCAATCCAATGAAGCTTTAGATGCCATGATGGCTCTTTTAAAACTCAATCATCGACGGATGGAAAAAGGAATTGATGATCGCGATATTCAATTTTTTAAAAATTTTGGATTTGCAGAGGGGAAGGCGATTGAAATCGACGTCGGTGAATTCACTTATGATGAAAAGCAAAAGAGCGCTCTTCATCAAAAAAAAGAGTTAAAACGGCTCTCTTCTCAACTTCTTTTCTATGTTGACCATCACGCCCCCGAACTAAAATCGCCATTGGAAAAACGACTACAAGACCTATGAAATATAAACTTCTTTTATTAATCATTCCCCTTCTGTTTTTCTCACTCCCTAGAAAAAAAGGGTTTACCCTTAAAAAAATTTCAGGACAGCATTTCTTCGATAAGAGGTATCAAGCCCCCCTGCCACCGAATGAAATTTTCAATCAACCCTATTATTATTTAGGAAGTGGTAAGGAGTGTTATGCCTTTGCAAGCAAAGATAATCAATATGTAATCAAATTCTTCAAACAAAAGCACATCTCTTTAAAACCCTGGCATCAATTTTTCCCCTTTCTTTTTCATGAGAAAATAAAAAAACGCATCCGATTAAGAGAAAAAACTTTTGATAGCTACATGATTGCCTATAAAGAGCTGAAAAAAGAGAGCGGAGTCTTGTATCTCCATCTCAATACGGAGCAAGGGTTCAACCAAACCCTCACTCTATTTGATCACAAAAATCAAAAGCATAAGGTAAACCTAGCTAAAATGGAATTCCTTGTTCAGGAAAAGGCTGTTCCCTTTTTATGGGCTCTTCAAGAATCACTTGAAAAAGGAAAAAGAGAACAATCCCAAAAATTGATCCTTGCGCTCATCCTCCACATCAAGAATAGAAGGGAAAAACAAATTTCTGATAATGATCTCAATTGTAAAAGAAATTTAGGAGTTATTCAAGAAAGGATCATCAATATTGACATTGGAGAATATGAATGCAAACCCTCTGAAATCTCTTTTAAAGAAGAAGTTGCCGCCGCTGTAAGCGACTTAAAAGAGCTGCTAAAAAAGCATGAATTAGACACCTTTTTTGATGAGGCAGTCAATAGCCTCTTATAAAAAGCACACGCAATTTAATCTATTATTCGCCCTCCCGCTTTTTCTCGGTCTAGCCTTCTATTTGAATCTTTTTACATGGAATCAAGCTCTATTTTTTTCAGGAGCTTTTATTTATGGAACCCTTTTTATGAGTCCGGACGTCGACGTTGCCAATCAAATCAAGCTTTTTTCATTTCGAGGCCTTATGACCCTTCCTTTTAGACCCTACTCCTTTTTTTTTAAACATAGAGGGCTCTCACATAAACCGATCCTTGGAACCTTAACACGTTTAATTTGGCTTTTGATTATTTTAGCTTTCTGTTTTTGGATTTTTGATAGAAGTTCTTTTATATCAATCGATGAGCTCAAAAACTATAAAACACCTATACTTTATGCAAGTTTAGGTTTTATTCTTTCAGATCTTTGCCATTTAATTCTAGATTTCTAGCAATTTCTATCCGCGTCCCCTCAACAAAAAAATGAATACGACCCTCGTGATCGGGAGGGAAAATATCGAGATACTTTTCTGCAACTTCCGATAGAAAGTCACCTTGCATTTCCTTTGGAAGGGCATTGAGATGAGGAAGCCATTTTTTATGCATAAAAAAATTAGTTGAGAAACTTTGTTTTTGCTTTTTCTATTACTTCTAACGCCTCCTCAATCTGAAAATCCCAGCATTTTTCAGTAGGATGAGAATAAAAATGAATCATTAAGTCATCAGCCTCTTGAGAAATTTGAACCCAATACATATTATTATAATATATTTCTGCTACTGGACGTTCTCTATGCGGAAGACTAGAAATCATTATTTCAAAATCACCAATTCTCATATTTTTCCCTTAAGGTTCTAAAAATCCTATCATTTCCCCTTCAATTGTAAATCTAGCTCTATCAAAAGCTTTTCCAGCTCTTGCAAACTTGCTTGTATCTGCAAAAGTTTTAAATACAGCTCCTGGTGGAGGAAGGAAACCCATGGCAAAATTATTCATGGGATTATTTGCTCTAGCTTCTGCTGTGAAAAATTCTGCTTGGTCTGTGGAGAAGACGCCATCAATTGCTTTATGACCCTTAGCAACCAGATTCTCATAATTTTCTATGGGGCTGACTGTCTTTTCAGAATCTGGCAGCTTAAGGCTTTCTGGTAAGAACCTATCACCTATTTCTTTTAGCTCTTCACAAAGCTGAGGAACTATTTTTGCTAAATCTGTGACTGCATCCAAAACTTCATGAGCAAAACCTGATCCAACTTCTCTTGCTTTCTCTCCAAAGGACATTTCGTCCCATCCTTTAAATCCAGTTGCTTGCTCTGCAGCTTGATCCTCTACGAGAAATTCCTTAAAAGAAGAAATATGTTCATCTAGGGCTGCTTTTATCACAAGAACTTCATTTGTATCAACAGGAGGCATCGTTTCTTTAGGAGTTCCAGAAACAGCAGGGGATTCTTCTTTAGATTCTGAGTTTTTTGATTCAGAATGGGCAGAATCTTCAGATTCTGAACCAGCACCAGCGGCTGCTCCAGCAGCTCCTGCCGCCGCGGCCGCTGATATCCATAAATATTAGAATCTATTCATAGGATAAACGCGAGAGACGCAAGAGGCGGAAAGACGCGAGAGAAAGTAGTTAATGATTTATAATTTCTTCTCTCTGCCTCTCGCGTCTCCCCGCCTCTTGCGTTAATAGTTTCTTTGTCATTATACCGAATACGACTGAACAACCTCATTCCCAGAAGGATGGAATTATTCTTTTAATGTCTGGTGCCCTGTTTTATGTACTTCCTAGTGGAAGTTTATTATATTATTTTGATTTTTATTCGATTGCGAGTGTTGTCCTTACGAACCTGAGCTCTTATTGCTTTTAAGACTTTTGAACTCGCTGTATACCGAAAATGATTCAAAATTTGGAATTTTGAATCATTTTCGGTATAGCAGTAAAACTCACGAACATTCTATTTCTCGGCAATTTCTATCCGCGTCCCCTCAACAAAGAAATGAATACGACCCTCGTGATCGGGAGGGAAAATATCGAGATACTTTTCTGCAACTTCCGATAGAAAGTCACCTTGCATTTCCTTTGGAAGGGCATTGAGATGAGGAAGCCATTTTTTAAGAAAAAAAACAAAATCGCTTTTTGAATCGAAAAGCTCTTGAATGGTTTCTTGATTTACAGAAGTCAAATTCAGGTGCAGTTTTTTTAAGACCAGTTCAACCTTCTCCATTTCAATTTTTTTAGGTTCATATTCTGCCAAAAAATCACGCCATCTCTTTTCAGTTGAAAGAGCTTGAATTGAATTCTCTAAAGCTGCAGGAATTTTTTTAGCAAAGATGAATTCAGACCCTGGTTTGATCTGTTCGAAATCGGGATTCATGATTTCGACAAGGTTATGTCCGAATAAAGCGAAAGGTAAGATTGTCAACCACTTAATCATTTAAAAAAAATATAAGTTGGATTAGAATATTTGTCCAGAGGTGTATATGTGAATAAAAAATCATTCTTAGAATGGATCTCCCCTGTAACTGCTGAAATGTTAGCTAAAAGCTCCCTTAGACTTGGCCCTCTACTTGTTGACTCTAAAGAGATCTATTGGATTGAAGGCCGTCCGGAAGAAAAAGGCCGCTGCGCCCTAATTCAAAACGGTCATGATCTGCTCCCAAAGTTCTCAATCCGCTCATCTGTACATGAATATGGAGGCGCTGCTTTTACGGTAAAAAATAAGGTCGTAGCTTTCATTAATGCCAGCGATCAAAACCTTTATCTTTTCAATAAGGGCGAGATCTTGCAGGTCACAAATGATCAAAATCGCTATGCCAATCCCCTTCTCACAAATGACGCCATCTATGCAATTGCAGAATCTCATGATGAAACAATCAAAAATTTCATCGTTCGAATTGATCGAACCACATTTAAAGCCTCCACTTTAATAGAAGGCGCTGATTTTTATGGCTCGCTCACGATTAGTCCAGATGAATCGAGCCTAGCTTTCATACAGTGGAATCACCCTCATATGCCCTGGGATGAAAGTGAAGGCATCCTCTACGACTTATCTAAGAATCACTTAATCAAAGTCGCAGGCGGCAAAAATGAGTCGATCTGCCTTCCTAAATTTTCGCCCGATGGAGAGCTCTATTTTGTTACAGACAAAAATGGCTACTGGAACCTTTCGAAAAAAGAAGGGCTTTTATTTGAAATGGAAGCAGAATTTGGAGAGCCTCTTTGGGTTTTGGGCGGCTCACGCTATGATTTTTGGAATGAAAAAATCGTCGCAAGCTTTACGAAAAATGGCTGTGATTTTCTCTCGCTTATCGATGATCAATTTCATCTCATCGATCTTCCTTTTACGCGCATTCGAAATCTTCATGTCATTGGCGATGATATCGTCTTTTATGGGGCAATGATCGATCAGCCCGACAGCCTTTATCGACTCAACCTTAAATCTTACGACTATCAAACGCTGCAATCATCCACCCCTTTAAAACTTTCCCAAAGCTCGATCTCAGTCCCTCAAGAAATCTCCTTTCCAACAAGTGGCAATCAAATAGCGCATGGTTTTTTGTACATGCCAAAAAATGAAGACTTTGAACCGTTAGAAATGGAAAAGCCCCCTCTCATCGTGCGCTGTCACGGCGGCCCCTCCGGAAATTACTTTCCTGCTTTTGATTTCATGATTCAGTATTGGACGACAAGAGGCTACGCCCTTTTCGATATCAATTATCGAGGAAGTACAGGTTATGGACGAGACTATAGAGAGCAACTCGCTAAAAACTGGGGAATCATCGATGTGATTGATGTCGTAAATGGCGCGAAATATTTAACCGAAAAAGGGCTTGTCGATGGCGAAAAAATGGTGATCCGCGGCAGTAGCGCCGGAGGATTTACCGCACTTTCAGCTCTTACTTTTTATGAGGTTTTTAAAGGAGGAACAAGCCTCTATGGAGTCAGTGATTTAGAGGCTCTTCAAAAACAGACACATAAATTTGAAGCCTTTTATAATGACAAGTTGATCGGGTCCTATCCTGAAAATCGTTCTCTTTATCAAAAACGCTCCCCCATTAACAACCTCGATAAAATCAAAACTCCCATTCTCTTTCTACAAGGCGACCGCGACCTAATTGTTCCTCCAGAACAGTCTGAAGCTCTATTCACTGCCCTGAAAAACAAAGGAATTTCCGCTGAGTTTACCCTATATGAAGGCGAAGGGCACGGCTTCCGAAAAAGTGAAACGATTAAACAGGCAATTGAATCTGAAACAAGATTCTACTTAAAAATTTTTAACTATTCGTAAAAAAGAAAAGCTGCTAAACTACTTCATAAATTTGGTGGTCTTAATGAGAAAAGCTCTTTTTTCCTTCTTTCTCTCAATTGCTCTTTTACATCCTCTTTCATCCAATGAAGAGAGTGGTCATGTCATTAATTTTCGCAATGTCCAAATTAAGGAATTCGTTCGCTTTGTCAGCCGAGTTGCCAATGTAAACTTCATTTTCGATGACGAGCTTTTAGATTTTAATGTAACCTTAGTCTCTGGAAAATCAACAACTCCCTCCGATATCTTAGTCGCTCTTTCCAATCTTCTCCATCAACACCACTTGACCATAAGCGAAGAGGACAACTATCTAATCATTCAAAAAATGACAGAAAATGACAAAAACCGCTATTCAAACAATCGACGCCAAAACCACTCCTCAGCATTAGAAGGTTTTAACTCTTTATCATCTGAAAATGAATTTCATGTCCACAAACTTCAGTATCACGAAGGAGATGAAATCCTCGAGGCATTAAAGCAATTTTCCCCATCGAGCACCTCAACAGACCTAGTTCAATCGATTCAATCCCTACAATGGATCAAAACCTCGAACTCCCTCCTCTTCTCCGGCGAGCCCGATACCTTGGCCCGTATGACCAATTTGATCAAAAGCCTGGACAAACCCTACAAACAAGTCTTTATCGAAGTTTTAGTAATTGAAACTGATGTCCGTAATAGTATGGATTTTGGACTTCAATGGGGAGCCTCTCAAAATTTTGGAAATCACTTAACCGCTTCAAGCGGCTTTTCAGGTGCTCAAAATGGAACCCCATCCCTCTTGAATACTCTTCAAAACGGGGGAGCTTTGACAAACGGCCGAGGCTTTGATTTAAGTGTCATTGGAGACTTGATCTTCCATAAGGGCCGCTCCTTCCTATCACTCGGCGCCCTTCTTAGCGCCCTTCAATCCGATGGGGATTCAACCATTGTGCTCAATCAAAAGATTATCGCCCAAGATAACCGCAATGCCAAAATATTTGTCGGAAACAATATCCCCTTTGCCGGCTCCGTTATCGAAACAATTGGGGCATCACAGCAAACAACCTCGAATATCGAATACCGTGACGTTGGAGTCTGTCTTAATATTAAACCCTTACTTGGAGAAAATGAGATTATTTCTTTAGAAATCTCTCAAGAAATCAGCGATGCCCTTCGGCTCCCCTCTCACACAAACCAGGTTAATGGAATAGAAACCACTAAAACTGAAATGCTGACAAAAGCCCACGTACCAGACAAGCACTTTTTAGTATTAAGCGGAATGGTCAGAAATAACAAAATCAATCGAGTAACCGGTGTGCCTGTTTTGAGCAAAATCCCACTAATCGGCGCGCTTTTTCGCAAGACGACCCAAGATGATGAAAAGCGTAATTTGATAATCTTTGTACGCCCTCAAATCATTCATTCGGTTGAAGATCATAAAGCCATTACAGAAAAGCAAGAAGCTCTATGTCAAGCATTGAGTCAAAAACAAGATGTTCTTCATGCGATAAATCTTATTAAACCCTCGGAGCTGCAAAATGGACCCAACTCCAATAACCTCGCCTTTACCGCAACCTCTTCTGACCCAGAGTGATTTAGACCTCATCGAAAGTCCTGCATGGGAATCTTTTTTCGCTAGTTTTCCAGAAGATACCGCTATTGAAGTCAAAGCTCAGATTGCCAAACAATTCGTTCAAATGGTTTCTAAAGACCTGCAGCGTATTTTTAGAAGAGCGATCAGAAGAGCGAAAGAAATCAAAGCCTTAATGCGCCACTAGAGCACTCATTGCTGTTTTAAGAGCCCGTTATACCGAAAATGATTCAAAATTCGGTTTTTGAATCATTTTCGGTATACGGTTACCCAATGTCCTTTTGCTTATTTTCTTCACATAATTCGTTAATCCAAAGTGCTAAGCAGAGCGTTAAAATAGGTACTGAACTGAGTAATGAAGGCGTCATGCAAATACCCACAACACTTAAAATATAAGTAAGTACTAAACAGAAAAAATAAAGTGTCATAGGGGAATAAAAATACACATAACTAGAAAAAACACGGGCACATTTATTCATTAAACTGATGTTATTAAGTTCCTTATCCAAGTAATTATTCGCAATGTCTCTGATCCCATTAAGATGATTTTCTCTCATTTCATATATTTTTTCTCTGTAATTCTTTAATTCTGGGAAGTCCTGCTCAGATTGCTTTTCATGGCTCTTTAAATCTAAATAATCTAAATGTGGACAACAGATCGAGATCGAATACACTTTCCACTGAAAGTGTGAGCGGAACAATGTTAAATTAATAGGATGCCCATTTTGTTCATTATCTTTAAAAGATAGATGAATAGTCCTTTTGTAAAAACTGTACTCTTGATTAATTCGATCTTCTAAAGTGCCCTCTTCTAAATTTTCAATAAAATTGAAGCTTCTTAGATATCCAAGATGTCTATTATAGATATCATTAACTTGATCATCTTTTTCTCGATAGCCCTCTATAATATTTTTTAAACCATCATTAAAAAAGATTTCATTATCTTCATCCAACACTTCAGATTGAAAAATGGCATTTAAAGCCATTTGTCTTGAATCAAAATTTGGTACTTTGCTCATCTATACCCCTGATAAATTTATATATATTTTATCATTTTTTTTCAAAAAAATCAATTAAGAATAAATAAATGTGTTTTTATTTTTAAAATAATTTATACAATGTCGACTTTCTGTTAGATAGAGCTATTGAAGTCAGGGCCCGTATACCAAATTTGAATCATTTGGTATACATTATCCACGTTGAAGCTTTGCCATATCATTATAAATCGTCTCAACAAGAGTATCGAGATGCTTTAACTTATCTAGAAAATCCAAAATAATCTTAGAAAATTCTTTTTCATTCTTTTCATCATCAAATAAAGTTAATAGATGATCAAAAAGCTTAGCGGATTGAATATTGGGTACAAGTCCACGTCTTGTAAAATAAAGCTTCCGATTTTTCTCTATCGGAGAAGTAAAGTGTGCAAAAGGTCTATTTCTTTCATCTAACCCAAAAAGCCGAGCAAATTCCGATTCTAAAAGAGGTGTGACAGATGAAAAATCGGTGGTAAAGGGAACGATAGAATTAGAGTCTTGAACAAATTGTTTATCATAGGCCTTCTGATCATCGATCCAGCGAACATGAGCACTATCCGGCAGCTTGTCAATTGTGTTTGAAGTCTTCATATTCATCAAGTAAATTAATTATAATATCCAAAAGATTCATCAAGTAAATTAATTATAATATCCCCAAAAATTAAGAAAATCATAAGTAGCGTTAAAATAATAACCGCAAAAATAATATGTGCACCAAAATAAAATAAAACACACGTGACCCAAGCAAAGAAAGAAGCGATAGCCAAAGGAATTAATGAAATCATTACTATGCAAGTCATTACCGCAAATCCCATAAGACATCCTATCAAAAAGGCACGCGCTATCTCTAATAAATCTAAACCATCCTCAGCCAAATAGCTGCTAAGAATTTGAATTCCTTTAATAATTGGATTGATATCGTTGAATTGCTCATTCACAAAAGTATTGACTTTCTCATTAACATCATCTAAATGATTATTATCATCATTTAAATAATTATCGATATTTTGTTGAATATTTTGTAAATATTTTTCTGCATCTGGATCCAAATTATACCCATTATCCATATTTGGGATGCGGATGTTAACAGACGCTTTCCACTGGAACCCCCTACGACGAAAAAATGCTGAGATGGGAAGCCCTCCATCATTCTCAATATCAAGCTCTTCTATATAGAATTCTTTTTGATAAAAATGAAATGTCTCATTCATTTGCTTTTTGATGTTCTTACCATTGTCATTATTAAAATTCTCTAAATTTTCTAAAGTTTTAGGAAATTTTAGATAATCATATATCGCTTTGACTAATGGGCTTTCACATCTCCATCGATTTACTAATTCACTTCTATCAAAACCCATATCATCAGAGATAACTGGATTTAAATCATCATCTAGTTCATTAGATTGCCCAATAAAATAGATAGCACTGGATGGACCACTATTCGACGGTAAGACTTTTGACATAAACACGTTCGCTTTAAAGGTGCTTCTATATTATCATTTTTTTTCAATAAAACACAAGGTATTCTTAAGATTTATTAAAATAATAATTACATATTAGTTAATGTTTTACGATTTATGATATTTTATATTTGACTTATCGCAATAAAGCAAAATAGGCTGCATTTCTTCTTCGCAAAAAAATCACTTTTCGCAATACAATATCATAGATATGAAACGAATGCTTCCCATCTTACTTATTCTCTTTCTAGGCTATGTTGGCTTTTCCATTTCGCTCCCTCTATTCCCTCCTCTTATGCTTGAAGAAAGTCATGGCTTTTTAACAGGCTCTTATAGTGGGTTTACGCGCAATGTTCTTTTAGGACTCTTGCTTGCAATGTATCCATTAGGTCAGTTTTTCGGCTGTCCGCTGATTGGAAGATTTTCTGATCGATTTGGCAGAAAAAAAGTTCTTCTTTTTAGCCTTGGGGCTACAATTCCAACTTTTATCATTTCTGCTTTTGCCATTCACTATTCTCAAGTTATGCTACTGTTTATTGCCCGTTTTTTTTGTGGTCTTTTCGAAGGAAATGTCGTGATTGCCCAGGCTGCGATGGCCGATATCAGTGAAACGCCTAAAGAGAAAAGCCGTTACTTCAGCTGGGGCGTTACGGCCTCCTCCCTCGCTTTTGTTATCGGTCCTCTCTTGGGGGGCAAGCTCTCAGATCCAACTCTGGTCTCTTTTTTCTCTTTTTCAACTCCCTTTACCCTGTCCGCTATTGTTGTAATCCTTACTTTTATCTATATGGCTTTTCAGTTTAAGGAGACAAGAAACCCAAGTGCTGAAACGAATATTCATCCTCTTCTTATTTTCCGCTCCATTTATAATGGTACAAAATCGGAAAAAATACGTCCGATCTATCGAAATAATTTCTTAATTTTTATAGCTATTTTTTTCTTTTTTAATTTTTTACCGGTTTTTTTGGTCAAAAAATTTGATATGAACCCCTCTTCGCTCTCTGAAGTAGAGGCCTATCTCTCAGTTCCTATTGCTATTGCTCCTTTTTTTGAGGGGAAGCTGTCAAACAAGCTCTCTCCCATTACGGCCACAATTTCAAGCGCACTTGTGCTCGGGCTTGGAACACTCATTTTGATTCCTTTCTCTTCAAAATACGCTCTTCTTGCTACTTTAATTCCTCCCGGATTTGCGCTTGCTTTTGCTTTAACTTATACGACTGTTTTAGTTTCGATGAGAACTGAAAAAGAAAGCCAAGGAGAGGCTTTGGGCATAAACCAATCCCTCCAGGTTTTTGCAGAAGCTTTCACGGCCATTTTAGGTGGATTTCTAGCTGCAAAGCTTGCTAGCTTGCCTTTGATTGTCTCAGCCCTCTTTGCATTTATTGGAGCAGGTTGTTACTTCATCCATCGGAAGAAAGCTCCCCTTTAGAGAATCGTTCACGTTTTTTAAAGAAAAATACAAAAATAATCAGTGTGATGAAGATCCATCCAGATACCCAAAAGGTATCATTTACTCCAAGCATAGCCGCTTGTTGGTCGGTTATATCATTTAATAGGGCATAGGACTCTTCTTTTGAAAACCCCCGATCTAAAAGCATTTGCATCCTATTTTTCGCCGCCCCGTAATAGGGAGTTAAAAATGAAACAAGGTTGCTGTGGTGAAAACTTGTCCGCCGCTCCCATAGCGTCACAAATAATGATGTTCCGGCCCCTCCTGCAAAGATTCTGAAAAAATGATAAATCCCTGTTGCGCTGCTGAGCTTTTCATTCGGCATATGTGCCATTGATATTGAAATGAGTGGTGGAAGATAAAAACTAATTCCAACTCCCAAAAGCAATCGACTCATTGCAACTTCTGCAAAACTGACATTGGTCGTAAAAGAGGTGAAATAAAAAAGAGCAAGGGCATACGCGATAAAAGAGGTCATGATAATGGGTTTTAAACTCATCGAGTTCATCATTTTTGCCACAGGATAGCTTGCAAAAATAGGAACAATCCCCATCGTTGAAATGGCGAGTCCAGCCCATGTCGCTGTATAATTTTGATAATCTTGAAGCCAAAGTGGAGATACCACAATGGTTCCAAATAAAACCATGTAGGAAACCGCTGTAACAAAGGTTCCAATCGCATAATTACGGTTTTTCAGCAGTCGAAAATCAATAAGTGGGTCTTTATGGAATAACTCCCAAATAAATAGATAAATAAAAGATAGTGCGGAAACGACTCCTAAGGTCTTGATTATAGGATTTCGAAACCAATCTAATTGCTGCCCCTGATCGAGCAAAATCTGTAGGGCGCTAACAGCTAGCGTCAATAATATTAATCCCAAATAATCGATAGGGCGCTTTTTAACCACGCTTTCACGACCTTTAAGTAAGTGCCAAATTAAAAAAGCACTAGTAATCCCAACGGGTATATTGATATAGAAAATCCATGGCCAGCTATAATTATAGGTAATCCAGCCTCCTATAATTGGTCCAATTACAGGCGCTACAACGACTATCATCGACCAAATCGTGAGGGCAATGTTGCGTTTTTTCGGTGGATAATTTTGAAGAAGTAAACTTTGTGAAAGCGGAATCAAAGGCCCTGCAACAAGCCCCTGAATAAAGCGCATAATGATGAGCATGTTAAAGGTAAAGGCTCCGCCGCACATCCATGAGGTAAAGGTAAATAAAAGGGTTGAAAGCACCATGACTTTTACCGATCCAAACCGTTCTGCCAGCCATCCGGTTAAAGGAAGTGCAATCGCATTTCCAACAGCAAAACAAGTGATCACCCAGGTTCCATCGTTGTTGCTGACAGCTAATCCGCCTGCAATATAGGGTATCGAAACATTTGCGATGGAGGTATCTAAAACTTGCATGAAGGTGCAAAGAGAAAGCGCTAAGGTCAATAGCGCCAGTAAGCCGCCTCGAAAGGGCTCGATTTCCTTCACTTTTTGAAAACCTCTTTCAGGTCAAGGTGCGCTATTGAATCTCGGAGTAAACCTGAAGAATTTTCTTTGATGATCTTAGAAATCACATAATCGGCGCCCTCCTCCTGCATGGGATAAATATCTGTCGAGTAGATGGAGGTCAGCTTTGCTTTTGACTGAGCAATTCGATCACCTGAGCGATCATGGGTATCGATTTTGGTATGCATACTTAAGCCCACCATTAAGGGGTGCTTGATGAGTTCTTCGGGATTTAAATCAACTCGAACAGGAAGCCTTTGAACAATTTTAATCCAGTTTCCTGTCGCATTTTGAGGCGGAAGAACAGAAAATGCTGAACCGGTTCCGGCAGAGAGCCCCGTTACGTTTCCATGGTATTTCACTCTATGACCATAAAAGTCAGCTTCAAGAAGCACCGGTTGTCCAAGCCGCACATTTTTCAAATGCACTTCTTTAAAGTTCGCATCAACCCAAAGCTCACTAAGTGGTACAATGGCAAGTAATGGGGTCGTCTGATCAATCGATTCCCCTACTTGAACGTTACGCATTGCGATAATTCCATCTGTTGGGGCCCTGATATGGCACCTTCTTAAATTGACATAAGCATTCTTTACCCGTTCAGCTGCTTCTAAAACTTTCGGATGTGTCTTCACGTTTGTGTTTTGAACAAGTGCATAAGCTGCATATAGATCATGCTTGGTCTTTTCCAGTGAATTTTTTGCGGTCTCCAGGGTTGTTGTGGTATGCTCAAATTCTTGCTTTGAAATGGCTCCGGGCTCTACGAGGGGCAGTCGATTGGTATAATCCCAAGATGCGCGAATAAGCTCTGCCTTTTTCACTTGTAATTCTGAGGCTAAACTTTCCACATTTTGATAGAGCTTCAAAACTTCTCTTACTGTTTCTCCAAGAAGGGCTTTGCTTTGATCAAAGGATATGAGTGGGTCAGTGCGATCAAGTTCAATGATAATCTGTCCTTTTTTGACAAATTGCGTCTCTTCAGCGTGAATCTCGGTAACAATTCCAGGAATTTGGCTGTTGAGCTGAACGAGATTGCCATGAACATAGGAATCACTTGTTGAGACTTCAAACTGTCCCCATATGAGGTACCAAGTCAAAATCAGCGCTGTAATGAGAAAGACAGAAAGCGTTGTCCAAAAAAGCAAAAATCTTCTCTTTTTTCTATCACCGCTTTCATTCTCCTCACCCGGCTGCATAGCCACCTCCTAAGGATTTAATCAATTTGACAATTGCTGTCAGTCTCATATAATCGAGCTGATTGAACTTCAAGCTTTCTTTTAGCTTTTTTTCTTTTGCTAATAGAAAAGGAAGTTGACTTCCAATGCCGTGAAGCAGGCGAAGTTCATAGAGCCTCTCTTCATTTTCGCTTTTTTCTAATGAAATCGCTTCAACTTCAAGCTCATCTGTGACTTTTGAGAGTATTGAAATGTTGCCTGCGACCTCACTTGCAGCATTGAGAATTAATTCGTTGTAATTGAAGATCGCTTCATCGAAGGCAGCCACCTTTGCACGCAGGTTTGATTTCAAACGCCCTCCCGTAAAAATCGGTAAGCTTAAAAGAGGATTTAAAGCTCCTTTGAAGCTTTCTATAGAAAAAAGCTTACTCAACGAAAGGGTTTCAACCCCTGCAAAGGCGAGTAAATTGACGTTGGGATAAAAAGCAGCTTTTGCAGCTGAAATTTCTTCAGCTGAGCGTTCAATAAGGTAGAGTCTTGCTGCAATATCAGGCCTTCTAACTAATAATCCCGAGGAAAGATCGTTTGGTAATGGAAAGGGTTCTATAAATTCAGCTGTAATATCGGATAGGGATAAAACACTTTCAGGTCCTTGACCAATTAAAACCCCGATGCGATGGCGAGAAAGTGCAATTTGCTTCTCCACTTCCAATATCTCTTTACGATATTGATTTAAAGTAATCAATGCTTGGTCAACCTGCATTTTATCCACTTGCCCCTGAATAAAGAGTAGCTGCGTAAGGGATAAATATTGACGTCGTGTCGCGATAAGCTCTTCGATAAGCGCCTTTTCGATCAACTGCCATTTCAAATCGAGATAGGTGCTCGCCAAAAAAGTTGTGATCATGAGCTTTGTCAAAGCGCTTTCAGCTTGAGTTGCAAAAGCAAGATCCAGCGCCGCCTTATAGGTGTGTCGAAGACGTCCAAAAAAATCAATTTCCCACTGAAAATTTAAACTCAAGTCGACTTGATTGATTACTGCCGGCACAAGAGAGGGCGGAAAGCGGTCTAAACTCTCCTTGCTGATATGAGCATAATTATCAAAAGTATCAAATTGAAGATGGGGATAAAGCGGCGCTTTTTGGACACCGGCCTCTTCAAATAAACGCCGCATTTTCGCTTGGGCGCTCAATAGAGTGGGGTTCTCATTTATCGCCTCTTCCATTAGAGAAGAAAGTTTTTCGTCATTGAAAAGTTCCCACCAATTTTGGCTGACCCACTCCCCTTCACTAAAAGCACTATCCGTACTTGTATTTATTTTTACTGGCTCTAAAATGCACGCTTCTCTATTTTTATCTGCAAATTTTGTACAAGATGTTGTCATTAGAAAAAAAATAATGGTAAAATATACTGACTTCATAGAAATCATTTTGCACTCCTAATACTTTTAAATAATAAAAATTATGATTTAAATAAAGAAATGGAATACAAATATAAATGTGGAATTGAGCGAGAAGCTTTTCGAGTTGATCTTAATGGAAAAATCAGTACAAAAAACCATCCATTCATTCTTGGAAATAAATTCACTCATCCTTCTATCACATGCGATTACGCCGAAGCACAATTAGAGCTGATTACTCCCCCCTTTAAATCATGCACATCTTCGTTGAAATTCATTGAAAAATTGCAAGGTTTTATTTGCCATTCAAATCCAAATGAACTCCTTTGGCCTTTAAGCATGCCCCCGGCCCTCTCTAAAGATCGTGTCAAACTTGCCCGGTTTGGATCTACAAAAGAGGCAAAGCTAAAAACGCTTTACCGCATGGGCATCAAAGAGCGCTATGGAGAAAAAATGCAGCTTATTTCAGGGATTCATTTTAACTTCTCCTTCGATGAAAAAGTCACCACTGAAGACTATCTCGCACTGATTCGAAATTATTTACGCTATGGCTATATTATAACCTATCTTTTCGGAGCCTCTCCGCTCTCAGACAATACCTATCTTTCAAAAAAATATCCCTTTGCGACATCACTTAGAATGAGTCATCATGGGTATTACTCTCGGATTGTCGAGCAATGCGCTATCTCATTTAATCATTTTGATGAATATATTCATGACTTAGAACGGGCGCTTGAAACCCCCCATTTAAAATATCAAGACATAGAAGCAAATAAACAGATCAATAGCCATATTTTCCAAAATGAAAATGAACACTACACACGGATTCGCCCGAAAGTCTCTTCTTCAAAGAAAAGCGGCTTAAGTGCTCTGAAAGAGAGAGGAATCGAATATGTCGAAATTCGAACTCTCGATATCAATCCTTTTACTCCGGCTGGTATTTCTAAAGAAGAAAGTGACTTTTTGGTCCAATTTCTCTTCTTTTTGAAAAACAAGGAAAGCCCGCATTTGACAAAAAAAGAGCAGCAGGCTCTATTCACCAATCAAAACCGCGTTGCCCTATTTGGTCGAGATCCAAATTTAACTATAATGATTCAAGGGAAAGAAGTCCCCTTCATCGAACATGTTACCGGCTTCTTAAAAGAAATGAAGGCACCGGTTGAAATCATGGAAAAAATCATTTCACAAAAAATTGTTGATGAAATGAAAGTTCATAGAGAAGACCATCAAAGTTTTGGCTTGAGAATGGCCAAATTGCATCAAGAAAAGTCTCTTAAAAATCCATTAGAAAACCGTTATCAAGTCCGTTTTGAAAAAGAAGCTGAATTTTCTCACTTAAAAGCCTCTTACCTCAAGAAACTATCTGATTTTTATACAAAGGGATATGAAACGCTTGAAATTTCAACCCAGCTCGTAATCAAGGAAGCACAAAAACGAGGGTTAAAAGTTGAAGTCTTAGATTCAGTCAACAATTTTATTCGTCTATCCAATCTTGAAAAAAGCGTAATCCTCAAACAAGCCACCCAATCTGAATTCGACAGTTTGATTACCTATTTCATTATGGAAAATAAGCTGGTCACAAAAAACCTTCTAGCTGAAAAGGGATTTCCTGTTCCAAAGACTCTTTCCACTTCTGATTATCAGCATCAAAAGGTCATTGTAAAACCCATCCATACTAATTTTGGAATTGGCATATCGATCGCTGAAAACAAAAAAGAGTTGAAAAAAGCCATTGAAAAAGCCAAGAAATATGAGGACTCTTTTTTAATAGAGGCATTTTTAGAAGGCGGCGAATACCGTTTTCTTGTAATTGGAAACCATTGCACTGCTGTTTTAAAACGAGATCCCGCCAATATTATCGGAGATGGTTATCATACGATTAAAGAGCTTGTCGAAATAAAAAACCTAACACCTGAAAATTTTAAACATCCAAAAGTGCAAATCCGCCTAGGCGAAACCGAAAATGAAAGCTTAAAAGCATTCGATCTTAAAACCACCTCTATTCTAGAAAAGAATCGAAAAATTTATTTAAGAAAAAATTCAAATGTCTCAACCGGCGGTGATCCCATTGACGTCACCGATGAAATCCATCCTGAGTATAAAGCTCTTTCTGTTAAAGCCTCCCAGGCAATCGGCGCTCAAATTTGCGGTGTCGATATGATCATTAAAAACCCAAAAAAATTCACTAAAGAGATCGGAATTATTGAAATGAATTTTAATCCGACACTCGCTATTCATAAGTTTCCTTTTAAAGGAGTTCAGCGACATGTTGAGTGCGACCTTCTCGATTTTTTCGGATTTGAGAGGAAGAAATAAGCTCTTCTAAAAGACTTTGAAAACCGAGCCCGCTTTCCTTCCACATTTTTGGATACAGACTGATCGAGGTAAATCCGGGAATCGGGTTGACTTCATTAATATAAAACTCTCCTGATTCTTTGACTAAAAAATCGATTCGCGCCATACCGGCTCCACCTAAGACATCGTAGGCTTTAAGCGCGGCTGAGCGGATCGCCTCAGTTAAAGAAGAATCAATTTTTGCCGGAATAGCAAATTGGACCCTTTCTGAGGAAACATATTTTAATTCATATGAATAATAAGAATCTTTTGGCAAAATAATCTCTCCTAAACAAGAAGCTTTTGGATTTTTAGACCCAAGTATTCCACACTCAATTTCCCGTCCTTTAATTTCCTCTTCAATAATAACTTTTGAATCTATTTCGAAAGCCTTTTTAAGAGCCTCCTCAAAGGCCGCTTTACTGTAAACTTTCGATACGCCAAGCGAAGAACCCATGTGGGCGGGTTTCACAAAAAAAGGCAAAGAAAGCTTCTCAACCACCTCCTCAAAAGCATAATCTGATCTTGATTTAAGAGTGATCCAATTTGCTGTAGGCAAATGAGAAAAAGAAAGAAGCCGTTTCGTTAAATCTTTATCCATTGCAATGGTACAAAATGAATGAGGAGGGCCGACAATAGGAATATTCAAAAGTTTTAACATTCCCTGAATCGTTCCATCTTCGCCATTCGGCCCATGAAGTATAGGAAAAGCGAGATCAATTTCATGAAGCAGATTAATATCAAAATGACCCTCTCTTTCTATTTTAATGGGAATTAGGAGATATTTTTCTCGATTCATCATCTCTTGGATTGATTGAAAAGAGCGAAAAGAGATATCGTGTTCCGGAGAATTACCTCCATAAATAAGTCCGAGGCGTAAGGTCATGTAGCCCATTGTACATAACCTTTTTTTATTGCAAAAGAAGTCTCATTCGACCATACGAAAAAAAAAGGAGATTGATATGCCCCTAGCTAAAGATGGCGATAAAGTGAAGGTTCATTACACTGGAAAGCTTTCAGATGGAAAAGTTTTTGATAGCTCTTTGGAGCGGGAACCCATCGAATTCAAAATTGGAAAGTCACAAGTCATCCCGGGCTTTGAAACGGCTGTTATCGGCATGAGCGAAGGGGAAGATAAAACGGTGGTCATAGAAGCTGATGATGCCTATGGTCCCCACTTAAACGAGCTGATTACCGATGTAGATAAAGCCCAATTCCCAAAAGACATTCAGCCGGAAGTTGGACAACAACTCGAAGTTCAAAGTGATGAAGGATTTCAGGCCATTGTGACCGTCTCAAAAGTCGATGAAGATATGGTAACACTCGATGCCAACCACCCCTTAGCAGGAATGGATTTAACCTTCGATATCAAGCTGCTTGAGATCAACGAAAATTAATTTTAATCAAAAATATTGTCCTCATCACTCCCAGAACTATAACTATTCGTTATAATAGGACTTTGAGAATGCTTTACTTCAAAGAAAATTCCATATTTTACGATAAAGTCATCATAATGATTAAATAAAAGCGGAGCAATATCTATTGCATATGTTTCATCATCAATATCAAAAATGGTTGCATTTTCATAATATTTTATTACGTCAATTACATCCATAACCTTATCTGAATTAATATTAAACGTTTCTGTAATTTGATAAACTTGATCCTTTTCCCACTTAAGATAAAGAACTGGAAAAAACGAAGCCAAATACGAATTATTTCTTATATAACCAACAAAACGCATATTTGGGGAATGATCAGAGGTGAAGCGATTCCATAACACTTGGTTTTTAATAGAAGCTACCACTTTTAAACTCACAAAAATATTAGAGAGGTCTTCTCTACAACTGATTATATTTTGCGGAAAAAACGTAGAAAACTTCTCCTTTTGATCAATTAGCTGTCCCCAAATAATTCCCGTTTGGGCATTAACGGCCATCTTACTCAGTTTATCTTCACCCGGAAAAACATGAACTCCACCCGCTTCATCTCCATGAATAATATGTTGAAAATTTGCAGCTATGGCCTCAATGGGAATTCTAGCCTGAGCAAAAAACTTAAAGTGGGCAGCTTCAGGGCGGGGATCATTAGAAGAATTAATTATAGAACGAGTTACTGTTGATAAAAGATAAGAGGTGCGCTCATTCTTTCTCTCCAGATCCTCCTCACAAAAAAGTTGTTTTCCAATCTTCTGAAATTCGTTTGTTGCTAAGAGAATGATGTTTTTTTGATTCTGGTTTGGATCACAACCCGGAGAAAGCTTTGACAAAACCTTTATGCCTTTTCGAATGGGCGTTGTATCCATCTTCTTAAATTGACTTTCCTCTATATTATCCAAATCATCAAAATTGGGAATAATATCGTTAAATACGAGTTCATACTCTTCAGATTCTTCGCTAAAAAAATCCGGTGAATAAGCGCTCATATTATCTGATTCATCAGAAGACGCACTTGAGAAAAAATCACTACCCGAAATAGCATCCAAAACAAACCCCTATTATTTATTTAATATATTAATAATATTAACAAATAATAGGGATTATTGTAAATAGATATTACTTTTTTATAAATATTTTTATTATTTTTTGGCTTTCTTTTGGGCGGTCTCCAGGGAGCTTAGGGCAATTCTCTATCTTTTCTACAATATCATACCCTGAAACGACTTCACCAAAGATGGTGTGATGTCGATTGAGCCAGGGGGTTTTAGCTGTTGTAATGAAGAATTGGCTTCCGTTGGTATTAGGTCCACTATTGGCCATAGCTAAAAGCCCTTTCTTAGAGAACGTTAGCTTATCACTAAATTCATCTTCAAAGCTTTTGCCATAAATGGATTTTCCACCTCGGCCCGTGCCCGTTGGATCCCCTCCCTGGATCATAAATCCTTTAATTACTCTATGAAAAGTAACCCCATTATAATAACCCTCTTTTGCTAGCTTAATGAAATTCTCACAAGCCTTTGGGGCAACATCGGGATAAAGCTTGATCTCAATTTTTCCCTGATTTGTTTCAAGTACGACATTTTTCTCCATAACCTCACCTGCATTCAACCCAATAATAGCCAATACTCCAAAGAGTAACTTTTTCATAATAAACTCCTGCTGTTTTTAATGATATTGACTTTAGAATTACAATTTTGTTAAATTAAAAATATAATTATGGTGAAATTATGTATGATCCTTTAGAGCCCGGAACTGACCCTTCCCAAAATTTCCTCGAATATCCCGAAGAGCCCTTGGACAAAGTGTTTAACCCTCAATCAGTTGCTGTTATCGGAGCCACCGAAAAAGAGGGCAGTGTCGGGCGTACGCTCATGCATAATCTCACGTCATCTGACTTTGGGGGACGCATCTTTCCCATTAATCCAAAGCGAAGTACAGTTTTAGGCAAGAAGTGCTATCCTTCAATCGAGAGTATTCCCGAAGATATTGACCTTGTTATTGTCGTGACTCCAGCCAAAACAGTCCCTTCCCTTATAACAGAGTGCGTAAAAAAAAACATCAAAGCCGGAGTAATCATATCAGCCGGCTTTAAAGAGCTTGGAGAAGAGGGGCAAAAATTAGAAGAGAAAACCATGAAAATCGCCCATGAGGGTGGTATGAGGATTATTGGCCCAAACTGTCTAGGGGTTATGAATCCTATTTTAGGACTCAATGGAACCTTTGCAGCAGATATGGCACTTCCCGGTAATATTGCCTTTATCAGCCAATCAGGAGCCATGTGTACGGCCGTCTTGGACTGGAGTTTCAAAGAAAAAATCGGTTTCAGCTCATTTATATCGATCGGCTCGATGGCTGATGTTGGATGGGGGGATTTAATCAATTACCTTGGAAATGACCCAAACACAAAAAGCATCCTAATCTACATGGAAAGCATTGGAGATCCTCGATTATTTTTGAGTGCAGCAAGGCGCGTTGCCTTAACCAAACCCATAGTTGTCATTAAATCCGGACGAACAGAAGAAGCCGCTGAAGCGGCAGCCTCTCATACGGGATCTCTTGCTGGATCTGATGATGTTTTAGATGCCGCATTTAAAAGAGCAGGCGTCATGCGAGTCGACACAATTGAAGAGCTTTTCATGATGGCTCTAGTTCTTGCCAAACAATCAGAACCAAAAGGACCCAATCTTACAATTCTAACAAACGCGGGTGGTCCGGCCGTTCTTGCAACCGATGCGACCGCTCTTGGCGGCGCTAACTTGACAAAACTCGACAAAAAAAGCCTTGATGAATTGAACAAATTTCTTCCTGACGCCTGGAGCCATGCCAATCCGGTCGATCTACTTGGAGATGCTGATGCTGATCGTTATCAAAGAGCTCTTAAAATTATAGCCGATGATAAAAATAGCGACGGTATTTTGGTCATCTTATCCCCTCAAGACATGACAGAACCCTATAAAACTGCTGAAGCCCTTGCTGCCTTTAATAATATTCCGGAAAAAACGGTTCTAACAAGTTGGATGGGAGGACCCGCTGTAGAAAAAGGCGCCCAGTTTCTAAAAGAAAACCAAATTCCATGCTTTGAGTACCCCGATACCGCAGCCTCCGTCTTTGCTCGAATGTGGCAACATAGCAAAGAGCTTCGATCTCTTTATGAAACGCCCATTCTACATGAAGAAAGCAAGCGAGCCTCTTTCACTAAAAGACAAGATGAAGCAAATAACATCATTCAAAAAGCGAGTAATGAAAATCGCTCTTTACTCACAGAAATGGAATCTAAGGAACTATTAAAGCTCTATGATATCCCCGTTGTTGAAACCATTATTGCCGCCTCAGTTAAGGAGGCTCGGCAAGCAGCTGAAAAAATGGGATTTCCAGTTGTTTTAAAGCTCCACTCTGAAACCATTACTCATAAAACGGATGTCGGCGGGGTAAAGCTCAATATCAAAAGTATAGATGAAGTGGAAAAGTGCTTTTTAGAAATTGAAGAAAGCGTTTCGAGATTGAAGGGAAAAGAGCATTTCCTTGGGGTGACTGTTCAACAAATGATCAGTTTAGAAGGTTATGAGCTTATTTTAGGCAGCACCTTAGACATTCAGTTTGGTCCTGTTATGCTTTTTGGCTCAGGCGGACAACTTGTTGAAGTCTTTAAAGACAGCACCCTCGCCCTTCCTCCTCTAAATACGACTTTAGCTAGAAAAATGATGGAAGAGACCAAGATTTTTGAAGCCCTTCTGGGCGTCAGAGGACGAGAAAGCATTGATATTACTGGGTTGGAAATGCTCCTTGTAAATTTTTCTGAACTGATCTCAGAGCTTCCATGGATTAAAGAATGCGATATCAATCCATTGCTAGCCTCAACCGATCGATTGATTGCTTTAGATGCCCGAATTATTCTCCATGACAGCCCTACACAGGAAAAAGAGCTTTCGCACCTAGCAATCCGCCCCTACCCCATCGAATATATAAAAAAAACGACGCTAAAAGATCAAACCCCCATAACGCTTCGACCGCTCCGTCCTGAAGATGAGTCTAAAATCATTGAATTTCACAAAAAACTATCAGAGAAAAGCGTTCGAAACCGCTATTTTCAGTTCTTAAGCTTAGAAGAGCGCACTGCCCACGATCGACTCACTCGAATCCTCTTGTCTGATTATGATTATGAGATGGCGATTGTTGTAGAGGAAAAAGAAAAGATTGTAGGAGTGGCTCGAATCGTTCGATTTCCAAGATCAAATGAAGCCTACTTTAAACTCATTATCGCCGATAAATTTCATGGAAAGGGCCTTGGAACTCTCTTGATCGATCATATCATCGACATCGCAAAAAAAGAGGGGATCACCACACTTCAAGCGCAAATCCTCGAAGAAAACAATGTATTAATCAGTATTTTAGAGAAAAAGGGCTTTAGAATAAAAAAAGTGTCGCAAACCCCTCCAATCATTCAAGCAAAATTGAATTTTACAACAAAATCAGGAAAGTCCACATGAAAATGCTAATACCCTTTTCCACCGCTTATAACAAGCATCTTCAAAGATCGTTCAAAACCAAGCTTTAAAGCCTCCAGTTTAGGAGGTAAAGTCTTCAAAAATTCTTGAATAAGTCAAATCATTTCTTCATGCAATTTCCCTGGGGTATGCTTACAATCTTCAATGCTTCCTCATAGGTCTCTTCCATGAGAGGAATTAACTCTTCTTGGAGTTTTCCGGGTACAAGTTCTTTTGTCCATTCATTGTTTTTATTGATACGGGTCAGTGGAATTGGGGCTGACATTTTCATTTCTGCTGCCCTATAAAAGATTTTATTTTTTGCTAAAAAGACAAGAGCAACAGATCCATCAAGAGGACGGTCATCAGTTTTTGTTCGGAATGAAATCGAGACGTTCACTCTATCAGTATTAAATGGATATTCCTTTAAATAAGGTCTGATTTTTTCATGAGTGTTGATTCGATGTAAAAGTCGTTGAACGGCATCTACTTCCATTTTTCTAGCATCGTTTACCGTTGATTTTCTGTAAGAAATGAAAAGCACTTCTATTTTCTCAACATCTGAGGGCATGCTTCCTCCACTTCCGTAGCAATGAAGGGCGTATGTATTTGTCATATCGTCAGAAAAATCTTTAACAATCTCATTGACATATTTTTCATAATCAGAAGGTTTTGTCTCATTGGCTTTTAATTTGAATCCTGCGAATACAATAAAAAATAAAAATATAAAAATATTAACGCGAGTTTGCATTTTTCGATCCCTCATAAAATATAAAATTTTCCTTTAATTCGTTGATATGGTCTCCCCAAGCCTTAAAATAAGTTGGTCGCAGAAAGCCATGATCGGCTATCCAGAGATTTTTGTCATTCCTGCTTGATATGCAAGATATTATACGGACATCATAATCAGGGTTATTCATAAAGCGTTTAGCATATCCTAAAAGTCCAAATCCAGTTATATAGTCTTGGTTTGAATAGACATTGATTACCGAAGCGCCTTGCTTTTGAGCTAAAGGTTCAGCTGGACCTACCGCAAAAACATAAAGAATTTTTTGAAGAATTTCCTGTTGAACTCTTGTCATACCTTCAATCGCTCTTTTGGTAATTACTCCATTTTCACTATGAGGAATGCACAGCCAAAGAGATTGTGGATTTATATTATATAATTTTTCTCCTGTGGTTGCCATAAATTGGCGAGCTAAACAAACAATCGGCGTTTCAATTTTTTCCCGTTCTTTTCGAACTCTATCTAGGTCTATGCCGCATCCTAAACCATAAGGACCAAGTCCTGTAGGATTGTACAATGCCATTAGAAGGGTGTCTCCCACTTTTTGTCCTACTTGCGAGGACATGTTGAAGCATTCTTCTAAACTAGTATAGACCCCATTTCCAACTGTCACCAAATTAAAATATTTTCCATCAGTTGGTGTCAGTTCATGTAAATGGTTCATTATGTCCACGTTGTTTGTCTTAAGCTCTTCGGGAGTGAACTGAAGCTGATGCCAATGTCCGCAGCAGAGAACAAAGTCGACTTCGATTCCATTAATCACACCTTTAGCAAGGAATGCGTTAAAACCGGGTAAACGTGGAATAACAGGAACTGGTATATTTATTTGAACTTGCTTAAACGGGTCTTCAGAGATCAATCCAAACAGATCCAATCGATTGAGCGGATTATTTTGTACAAAGACATAAAGGTTAGCTCCATCTACAAACCCTGCGGGGTCTGGATTCAGCCAACGTCCAAGAGTTGGGTCATAAAAACGAAGACCAAAGAAGAAGAGCCCCTCTTCACTACGTTTTGAAGAAAAACGCCAGGGGTTGAAGGGGGCAGGGGATTTTTCTTTGCCAAATGCATCGATTTCATATTTTTCGGCAATGTTCCCATCGGGAGAAACGATGGCAACGATATTTCCGTTGAAATCATGTAGGGGAGCATAGACATTTCCTCCAATTTCAAGTGCAACAGCAGCCCCAATGTCTCCTCGTATTCCCAGCCCAAGAATCTTAAGTTCTAGGAGGTGACCTCTTTCGCCTTGAGTACCTATTTCTCGATCTCGATCATAGAGATAAAAAACTTTTCCTTCTTTTTTCCAGGCATTAGCAGTATAGGTATAGGTTTCTTTCGCAAATAATCGAGATAAAGGGTCATAGAAATAAAGGACCTTTCTCTTCTGTGCAGTAGTGATTTTGATCAATCTGCCAAGAGGGTCAAATTTGTACTCAATTGTCTCATTGCTAATCATCTTCTCCTTCGGATTGCCGTTGTCGTCGTAGGTTAAGGTACACTCAGGGGTAGCATAGATCTGGTTCAAATTATTGATTTCAAATTCCGTCGGATTTCCAAGAGAATCAAAATCGTAGACTTGGTCTCCTTCTTCTTTGAGTTGGTTCAAAGCGTCATGCTTATAAAATTTCTCTCCAAAAAGCGAATTATGTGTCCTGGTGACAAGTCCACAAGGTCCGTAGGAAATCGAAAGCTCCAGATAAGAGCAAGTCTGGCTTTTGGGGCGCTCTAACAGGTCGTGAGTAGTTTGAATCTTCCCAAGATCAAAAATACAATCTTCCTCAGCAATACGCCCATTACAATCGAATTTACAATAGCTATGCTCATACAGAAGATTTCCCCGAGGATCTTTTCTTTGGACAGCGCCGATATGAATGCCTTTAGCAAGGTAAGCAACCGAAGAGCCATCTGGTAGCGTGAACAAGATACAGCGACCTATCGAATCATAGTCCCATCTGCTCGATAAGCCTCTACTATTTGTTTCGGAAATCACCTGTCCGAATAGATTATATCGGCGTGTTAGAGCCGTCTCTTGAATTAAATCGGAAATTTGAACGGGATCGGGACCAGTTTCATAGAAGTACTGGTAATGGATTTTTCCATCCGAACTGGTTAATTCTTGCAAACGATCAGCACCATCATAGGAATAATGAAGGCAAACTCCATTGGGCAGAATTTTCCATTCGAGGCGGCCCATTGAATCGTAATCATAAAAAGTAGTTTTTTGCCCACTTTCAATCTCTGCTTTTACCCTACCCATCACATCGTATTTCCAGGTGATCGGAATTTCTTTGATTTTCATGCCATCTGCGTAAACATAGGAGATTAGTTCAGCTTTGTTTCCTGAAGCGTCATACAAAAACCTTTCTTTGAATACGGTTTGTCCTTGGGCATTTTTCTTTTCTCGCGATACAATCCGCTTGCCTGCATCATAGGTTTCAACAGTTGTATGCCCAATAGGGTCAGTCGTAGTTTTTTGCAGTACATTTTGGCCTAATTCATTTTGGAAAAATTCATTCCAAATAAACGTCGTAATGTAACCGTTGGGATCGGTATGGCTCGAGAGTTCACCATCTGTGTAATTGAATAAATCGACAGACTCTCCCTGAGAGGTTTTGCGGAACGCTTTTTCTTTTTGATTTTCTTGATCGTAAGAAAATTTCATCCAATTCTCAATCCGACCTGTTGGTTCCTCTTCCCATTGCTCATCGATAAAACCTTCAACATTATATTTTTGAACAAGAGCGATTATGCCATTATCCATCTTCTCTAAGAAGCCAAGAGGGTCGTAGGCAAAAGTGATTTTTCTATCCTGAGCCTCTTCTGCAATTTTTCGTCCTGCCCCGTCATAGGTAAACTCTGTTTTTAAACCTCTTGTATCGGTATAAGAAAGAAGCTGGAAAGAACCATAGTTCCACTCTTCAGAAATTAGAGCCTTTCTTTGGCTAGAATAAATCGTCTTAGAAGTTTGCCGCTTAAAGAGATCATATCCATAATGAACTTCAGTGCCATCTGAATACAAAGTTTTTTTTAAGGTGCCATTTCTATTGTAGAAATGGCGAATTTGAGTCTCATCAGCTTGAGTGATTAAAATGGGTTTTCTAAACAGATTATAAGTGTTTAGAGTCTTCTCTTTGAGAGGCATTTCTACCAAAGTGAGGTTGCCATGTATGTCATAATCAAAATTCAGAATCGGACTACATGTTTGCCTCTTTTCATCCTTACATTTTGGAAGTTCGGTAGTCTTACGATTTCCGAAAAAGTCATAAGTATGAATTGTCTGATTTCCTCTAAAATCCGTTTGCGTAAGAATCCGACTTTTCAGATCATATGAAGTAATCGCGATTTTTCCTGTATCGGGCTCTTCGCAGGATTTAAGGCGATTTGCCTGATCGTAGGCGAAAACCTTTTTAGGAGAGCCGACCTCTTTAGATTCTTCGAGGCTACCATCATGTTTATAACGATAGGCATTTTCTCGACCCAAAGGAGTCGTTTTTCTCTTGACAGAACTAAAATCATCATAGTCGGTTGTAATTGTATATCGGCTGACTCCCAATGCATCAAAAACTTCCTCAGTATGAACTCTCTGATTCAAATAGGTATATTTGATTATTCTTAACAGTTTTAGAGTTTGAGTATTAAGGTCTAGGTAAGACTCGGAAAGCGATTCTGGTAGGCCAGAGACGTCATTGCGTTCATATCGTTTTTCGAGCCGCTGTGTTACATCTCTTATGTCATTTGGCTCTAAAGAGGACCCGTTATCTACGATTTCATGAATGATCAGATTGTCATCATTATAAAATGAAAATTCTCTGATCTGAATCCCCCCTTTTTTGTCTTTAGTTAGCTTAGCTGTACAAAGATCGGTTTCTGATTTGTAAAAATATTTGTAAGTCGGTCCATCTTCCTCATGTTCAGTTTTGAGAAGATTAAACTGACCCTTGTAATAGGAGTAAGTTTTGCGATAACTTTCTCCGCCGCTACAGCGTCCAGCTGTATCGATTTGGAGAGGTGTTGTTTCATTCCCTGTGAGATATCCCCACAACGTTTCCTCTACAACATTACCTGCATCATAAATAAATGTTTTTGCAAATAACGGTTGATGGCTTTCATTGAACATTGCCTTGCAACGCAGCTCTGTCCCTTTCCAGTAAAATTTTTGAGAGGAACGAAGTTGATCTTTTTCGTTAAAATATTCGATCAAGGTCAGACGCTCTGAATCATGGTGGTATCGAATGAGGAGTCCCTCAGCGTCTCTTACATCTGTTCCATTTGGGTAATAGGAAAAATTAGCGATCGCGATTTTTTCCCCATTAGGTCCTACGGGCGCCAGAATTTTTTTTACTTTATCTATGTGAAATTCTTTTTTCTCGGGTTTATAAGCCCATTTCCTCTCTTGATCCCTATTCGATGGAAGATAATACTGAACCGAAAAGAGCTCTTTCCCTGCCAAATTGATAGAGGCCAGACGAGCGCCAATTCCCTTTCTCCCTGGAGTTAAATTAAATTTCTCTGAGGGGCGGCAGTTGCTTTGAATCTCATTGATATATTCGCGGTCTTCGTGACGGGTTGTTTTATAATGAAGTTGCTTCCCATCAGAGGTTTTGAACTTGATCTCAAAAGGCTTTCTTTTTTCTGATGCAAAATAGTCGATGTCTACAGATGCATAAATTTTATTTCCAGATGGATTTGTCGACTCAATTCTTTTCAAATGAGTCGTTTTTTTATCATGAATATAACGTAGCTGATGGCCACTGGGAAGCTTTTCTGTATCAAGAAGGTAAAAAACCTTTCCCAAATTACTAGGATTATACTCGTGTAAACTAGACCCTCGATATATCCTTTGTCCTCCATCTGGTAAGGATAAAGTGGCAACTCCTGCTTTTAGATCGAGCTCTAGAAAATTATTTTGCGAATTTATTCGACTGCTAAGTTTTCCTGAGGCTTTGCTTACGCTGTTCGTAGGTTTGAAAAAGATCACATATTTTGAGCTTTTATGACTATAGGCATCAGGGCATTCTGATGAAAAAGATTTGACAATCTAATCATAAAATTTAGACTTTA
>JBBDIZ010000037.1:0-56483 GCA_040880145.1 Simkaniaceae bacterium
TTAAAGTAATGAACAACACAATCAGTTTAAAAAAAAACTTTTGTATATTTTTCCTTTTTTTAACTCTTGTTATTCCCCTTTCAGCCAAAACCTATCTCTCCACGCCAAGGCGCTGTGGAACTCACTACTTTCTCTACTCTCTTGAATACCTCACAAAACATCGATGGAAGGTTCAAAAAAAACAGGATTGGAATTGGTTTGATCTTGGAAGCGATCCGGAAAATGAGCGCTTTATTCACTGCCACAATCTCTATCGCTATCAAGATTATGACTCAAGTGAGGACAAGCTCATTCTCCTCATCAGAAATTATCGTGAAGGAATCCTGCGTGATACGAAATCATTTGAAGAAGCATTAAATTCGATTCATCCAAGTTATTGCTACTTTGCAAATTTAAACCTCTATGACAAATGGACGCCTGAAAATCGGCTGCTGATCACATACGAAGAGCTGCTTTTGCATCCAAAACAAACCTTTGAAAAGGTTTTACAATTTCTTCAGCTTCCCTCATTTTATCTCGATGAGTACCTTAACGACCTTGACAGTCATAAAAAAAAGGTCATGCGCTTTTACCGTCGCCTAGGAGGGTCTCAATCAAAAGGCGAAAACTTCAACTTTCATTCTGAGAAATTAACCCTTGATGAGATCGAGCAATTTGACTCAAAAGTTGAAACAACCTTTCCCTATCTTTTTGCAAACTATCTCAAGCACTATAAAGAACAAAAAAATACGGACGCGACTGCAACCAATTCAAACCATTCCCTTCATCCTCAAAATCCCCTGTTACGAGCCCACCCCCATCTACCGCCTCCTCGCCCCCAGAACTCAAAGCCCTCAGCCTCACCAACGACAACATCGCCGCCAAACTCAAAATCAACAAGAAAACAATAGCCAAAAGCATATCACTCTGCTAAAATTAACCGCTGACGTAAAGGAGATATTTTTGAACACCGTAAGGAAAGAAATAGTAAAAGGTGCTCTTAAAACCCTCTTAAACTGTATTCCCAATTTTGGACCCGCTCTTATTGAAGCAATTTTCGAGACGCCTTCACGCATAGAACAACAAAGAAGAGATGAATATAGTGAATTAAATTATAATTTTCCTTATTCACTTGATCCTCCAGAAAATGCATAATCGATCGCATCAGCCAGCCTAAGCCCTTCTGCTCTCTCTAAAAATACTCGCACTTTCTTTTTCAGGTTCGCCCAAAATATCTCAATCGGGTTTAAATCCGGTGAATAAGGAGGAAGAAACAGCAATCGACAACCCGCTTCTTCTATCAATCTTCTTGTCTCCTGTGATTTATGGAAAGACGCGTTATCCATAATCACCACTTGACTAGCTTTCAACTCCGGAATAAGAAAGTCCTTTAACCACATGTTGAAAAGATCCGTATTGCATGTCCCTCTATAGCAAAAGGGCGATAAAATAGTGCTTTCTCTTTGTGCTGCTACAAAGCTCTCTCTTGCATATCTCATTCCAGAGACCGCTCCGTATACTTGCTGACCTCTTTGGGCTCTTGCTCGCTCTCTTCTCAAATATTGGTTAATTCCGCTTTCGTCGAGGTAGACTCGATCTTTTTCCGGAATCATTTTGATTGCTTCAATAAACTGTTTTCTTTTCTCTTCATTCCTTTCTTTGTAGTAGGGGATCTTTTTTTTAAAGAAATTTTCAGTCTACGACAAGCATAAAATATCCCCTGTGCTGTACTTCCAAACTCCTCTGCGATCTCTCGGAGATAAGCATCGGGATGTTTTTGAATAAAAGCCTGAAGTTTTTGGGTATCAATTAAACTTGGAGCACTTCTTCTTGATTTGGGAGGCAAAACCCCTTCTTTCTCTCTTCTAATCCAGTTCACTAATGTGCGTAACGTAATGCCAAAAGCTTCGACAACTTTTTTCCGATCACCTGTTTTATCGAGATACCTTAGGGCTTTTTTTCTTAGGTCTAATGAATAAGTCATCCACACATTGTACATGATCTAAGAGAAAAACAAAATCTAAATCACTATATCTAAAAAATACCCAAAAGGTTTCGAGAGTGGGTGAGACTGAGCAGCTTCGTAGCGAGAGAGCTTTTTTGAAGAATGTCGGTGGCTTGGCAAAAATCAGCTTGGGTCATGTCCATTGGATTGTATCTTCGCTGGGTAAAAAAGGCAAGAACTATGGAAGCGTTGAATAAGAGTAGGAGGCTGATTCAGAACTGACCTTTTATTTGGAGGACTAGCCAAATAGAAACCCTTGCTCTCCTTGAGAAGGGCAAGGGTTCGAATTGATTACTTTATCGGAAGAGGAGGGATTCGAACCCCCGTACAGTTTCCCGTAAGCTGTTTTCAAGACAGCCGCATTCGGCCACTCTGCCACTCTTCCGTAATAAAAAGATGCTGCAGATTCTAGCGTAAGAGGAAAAAAAAGACAAGAAGAAAGTGTTTAAGAAAATTGTGACAAAAAACGCAGATCGCACTCTGAAAAAAGACGGATATCGCTGATACCATGACGAAGCATAAAAAGGCGCTCGACTCCCCCGCCCCAGGCATAACCTGAGTACTCTTCCGGATCTATGCCGCCGTTTTTTAAAACTTCAGGATGAACCATACCAGCTCCAGACACCTCTAGCCACCCGGTTTCCTTGCAAAGTCCACATCCCTTTCCTCGACAACGTGTACAGTGAATATCGACTTCAAACCCAGGCTCAACAAAAGGAAAGTAACTGGGACGAACACGCAGTTTAACTTTTTCGCCAAGCAGCTTTTCAAAGAAAGTTTGCTTTGTCGCTAGAAGATCGGCAAAAGAAACCTCTTTATCGATATAAAGAACATCTACTTGATGAAAAAAAACATGGGATCTCGCTGTTATCGTTTCATTTCGATAACATTTACCGGGAGAGCAAATGCGAATAGGAGGAGAGGTCTTTTCCATAACACGCAGCTGAATATTTGTGTTGTGGGAACGTAAGAGAAGATCGCTTGAAAGGTAAAAAGTATCCTGCATATCACGAGCAGGATGATCAGGAGGATAATTCAACCCTCCATAATTGTAATACTCAGATTCAATTTCCGGCGAAAGCTGCACAGAAAAACCCATTTCCATTAGAACATCCAAAATTTCGTCTTGCATCGTAGAAAGTGGATGTTTTCGAGCTAAGTTTTGCCTGCGGCCCGGTAGCGATACATCTACCTTTTCGGATAGAAGTCTCGATTCTAACTCAGATTCGTCTAACTTTTTTCCAAAAGATTGGATTTCAGATTCAATTTGAACTTTTAATCGGTTGATTGTTTGGCCAAGAATCGGACGCATGGATTCGTCCAAAGTTCTAAGACCCTTCATCAGTTCTTGAATGGGCCCTTTCCGTCCGAGATATTTGATACGAACTCTTTCTAAATCTTTACTACTAAGTACGCTTTTAAGATCACTTTCGTATTCTTGCTTGAGTTCGTTGATTCTATCTTGCATCAGCTCATAAAAAAGGCTCCTCTTTAGAGGAGCCAAAAGGTTTATAGATTTTTAAAATCTCATGCGAGGGCGACTTTCGCCTTGTCCGCAACTTGCTTAAAGCCTTCAGGATCATGAAGGGCCATGTGCGCTAACATCTTGCGATTGAGGCCGCACTCAGCTCTTTTAAGGCCACAGATGAACTTACTATAAGAAAGTCCATTGATCCGTGAACCAACTCCAATTCTAATATTCCATAGGCGTCTGAAGTCGCGTTTTTTTCGCTTTCGATCGCGATAATTGAAAGCCATCGCTCTCATAACCGCATCAGAGGTCTGGCGTAAGTGATTCTTACGATCTCCAATAAACCCCTTCGCTCTTTTAAATAATCTTTTCTTTTTTCGCTTTGAAGCGACTGAATTTTTGACTCTAACCATCGGTCCTAAACTCCTTTAATCAACCGCTTATACAAGGGAGCGTGCGCTTTAGAAACCAATGCAGGAGCTTTCAAAAAACGCTTTCGCTTTGAGCTCTTTTTGGTCAGGATATGCTTGCGTCCTTGCTTTCGTCTAAGGAGCTTTCCTGTCCCCGTTAGTTTAAATCTGGCTTTAATCGCCTTTCTTGTTTTCGCTTTAGTCACTTTGGATATTCTCCTACTTCTTTTTTATCTGCGGCGCCATGACAAGAGATAGGCTGCGGCCCATCATCTTAGCGCGGCTTTCGGGAGATCCGACCTCGACAAGTTCATCACAAAACCGATCGACGACTTTACGGCCGACATCAGTATGAAGCATCTCTCTCCCACGGAACATACAGGTTATTTTAACCTTATTTCCTTTTTCTAAAAACTCTTTTGCTCTTTTCAGTTTTACTTGAAGGTCGTGCTCATCAATATTTGGCTTGAGCTTGACCTCTTTCACTTTAATCTGATGTTGAGACTTTTTACTTTCTCTTTCCTTTTTTGTTTGCTCATAACGATACTTGCCGTAATCGATAATCTTGCAAACAGGAGGGGACGCATTTGGAGAAATTTCAACAAGGTCCAATCCCAAATCCTGCGCTTTAAAATAAGCCTCTTTACTTGGCATGACGCCAAGCTGGGCTCCATCGGGTCCTATCACTCTAACACGTAGCGCTCTGACATCCCGGTTTATTCGTACTTTAGTTCCCGTAGGTCCCTTTGCCATTCAATCTCTCAAGTTTAGTGTATTTCAGGGTTTTGCTGCTCTTCTAACAAGAGAGCAATCACTCGTTCGAGTGAGTTCAAAAGAGTTAGCTCATAGCTATAGAGCTCTCCTTGCTCTTCTATCATCAAATAGGGCCCAGTCCACTCAAATCCAAAAGGATCTTCGACACTAAACTCAACTCGAGCATGGCGCTCACCCTTTTCAGAGAACCGCATCTCAAAAGGAATCTTTTCCCTATCAAGAGCCGAGCGCAAAACTTTTTCACAAGCGGCGAAGCCATTTGATCGTTTCCCCCTAATTGGGCGGAGTAAATAGGCCTTCCACTTAAGCCCCAATATATTAATCGTTTTAACAATGAATTGCAAGAGAAAGTCGCACTCCTTCTCTCCGCCCCTTGAAAAAAGGGCGTCTTTTAAAGCACGATGATGATTTAAAAGACCGTTAGAAAAATTTTCATTATCACATCGATCCCATCCTGCAATGCGAGCCGGTTTTGCAAACATTTTTCTATAGGATAAAGTATTGCTCTCGGAATCGACGACCGCAAATCCGGCTTCTTCAACCCAAGCTTGCCAATCACGGATTAATTGGTCGCGAAGACGAACTCCTTTTGGATGCCAGAAGAGAGTTAAAGGCTCAGGAAATGCAGTGGGTCCATTTGGTTCATAAGAGAAAAGCTCTTTTCCTATTTCGAGATGATCTTGAATTTTCTTTTGATTGGATAGAGCCCCTTCAATACGTACAATCGTTTCCATATGACCACGAAACTCAAGAGGAGAAATGGTGTGAATTTTGAGTAGTTGAAACGAAATATTTTGAACATTTTTTTCAATTGGATCTAGGGAATAGTCGAAAAAAGGACCAATCTTGATCACAGGGACGAGATCTCCCTTGTGCTTTTTAGCAAAATGAGCGCGTACGATTTGGCAGTTCTCTTTGAGATATTGTGAAAGATTTCCAGCCATCATCTCTGACAACTCAATCTCTTCACCCCTGATCAATTCATTCATTCGGGCGCGAACAGCCGGAAGCTGCTTCTCAATTAAGGGATCCTTAAAACTGAAGTCAGCAAAAAACCCTTTTCTCGAATAAGCGGCATTGACAAGCTGAGCTTTAGGAGAAAGATCGATAACTGCTGCGGCAAGTATCTTAGATAACGTTGTGAGTTGCCCTGTTAGCACCCTATACCATGGTTAATAAAAAAAATGGGATATAGCTGACTCGAACAGCTGACCTCCACGATGTCAACGTGGCGCTCTAACCAACTGAGCTAATACCCCACGATACCCCTGAACATATCTAAGGACGTTCAGAAGTAGAGGTTAACGATAGACAAATCGATGATTTTCATCAAGTGAAAATTGTGATAGACTCTTCACTTGTATGGAAATTCAAACCTTTACCAAATCGCATATCCATCTTGCTCACGCGCTTTGGCTTCCTTTTTTAGCCCAAGGAGGGCTCTTTATCGATGCGACAGCCGGAAACGGCTGCGATGCCCTTTTTATAGCGGAGAAAGGGCTCCACTGCCCCCTTGATCACCTTCATCTTTTTGATATTCAAGAAAAAGCTTTAGAAAACTCGAGAAAAAGGTGTCTTCCCTATCTGTCTCAAATAACCTTTCATCATAAATCTCATCTTCAGCTCCCTGATATTAGAGCCCAGCTTATCGTCTACAACCTAGGCTACCTCCCAAATGGCGGCGACAACACTTTAACAACAGAGACAGAAACCACGCTAAAAAGTGTAAAAGAGGGGATTAAACGCCTTAAAAAGGGGGGCGCACTCTCCATTACCTGTTATCCCGGGCACGAAGAAGGGGCGCGTGAAGAGCGCGCCCTCTGCTCCTTTTTCAAAAATCAACCGGATTTAAAAGTCTCCTTTTATAAAAAACAAAACCGATCGCTCGCCCCTTCCCTACTGTTTATTAGACATCTTGCATAGCCCCTACCCCTGCCCTTGCCCTTGCCCCTGCCCCTGCCCGATTAGTGTTTTTTTTGAGCCATTTTCACTAGCATGGACCCTATACTAATCAGCAGCTCACGGCCTTTGACCTATCGTTCTTCATTCACAAGTTGTAATCGTTGACACACATCCAAAATTCCTGCGCATTCTGTAGCAGATCGTTATATTAAAAAATAGTATTGTGTGCCAGAACTTTTTCAAACTTTTCGGGCAGGGGCAAGGGCAAGGGCAAGGGCAGGGAATTGGGGTTATGCAAGATGTTTATTCAATATTGCAGTCATAATAAAAAAAATACTTTTTAATTTAAATTTTTTATATAAAGCTGTTTGATGGGTGTTAAATTATTATATGCTATTATTGTGCCAATAACTTCTCTTTTTGCATTATCCGAAACACGTCAGAAACAACTGAATTCTTATGCGGATAAGTATTCCATAACAGCCTATTCCTCTTTCGAATATCCCCGCATCCCTCCAAATGAAGTATTAAAAACAGGCAAAAATGGAAAAGTCCTGATTTTTACTTATGGATCTCTTTTAAATAAAGAGTCTGCAAGCCACTCTCTTTCAGATCAAGCTATGAAAACTTATTCTCCTGCTGTTGCTTTAAGCGTCAAAAGACTCTTTAATCGCTATGTTCCAACTACAAAAAAGTGGGGCGTTCCTAAAAATCCCTTAGATGTTGCGATGCTCAATCTCCTCCCTTGCAGTGAGCCATCTGCAATAGTCAATGGAGTTATGATGTGGGTTGATGAGGAAGATTTAAAAAATTTATTAACTAGGGAGGAGGGGTACGATCTCATCCCTGTCTTTGTAATTAGCTGGAATGAAGCAATCGATCCTCTCATAACCAATCCCCCAATCGAAGTCGCCTACACGTTTTCAGCAAGTCTAAACGCTCGAGAAGGCATTCATTACACTCGTCCAAATATTGATCCCGTTCCCAAATATGCGATTGCTTGTATGAAGGGAGCTGCTCAATATGGTCAAGAATATCTCAATTTTTGGCTTTACACAACTTACCTCTCTGATGGGAAAACAAAATTTATATGCTGGAAAAATAAGCATCTGAACAAGGCTTTGAATTAAAAAAAAGTTTATCTGTTGATCTTTTTATCAGAAGCAACTAAACAAGTGTTATTAGTTACAATTGATTAACATTGGATTATGATGTATAATTATTATAGGTTGTTATCACAATAATAACATAACGATAACATAACCTTTATATAATAATTGTAATAATCATAATAGGTATGCCATGACTGTCCAAGACGTATTTCACGCGTCTCGTCTTATCCATGAAGTGGAAGGCGAGATGTCTATAAGTTTAAGCCTAAACGAGTTAAGCTCATTAAGTTCAAAAATTTTATATATAAGCGAGTTTTTAAAAACTAACCCTCAGGAAGAATTAGAGGGGTTGCTTTCTGATTTAATTAAAAAATTTAATGACTATCTATTGCAGGCTGAGATCCAAAAAATTCTCGATCTAACTTGTGCATTAAAAAATAATCTTACAGAGAAGAAGCCTTCTTCAAAAATTATTTTGACAGAATTAAGGTCTTCAATCGAGGTTATTTTTAAAAAATTCTCTTTATCTAAAAGAGATTTACGAAAGGTTTATGAGGCAAAAAAAGTTTTGATTTCTGCAGAAAATTTTGACAATGAAAATTTTCATCTTGCAGATCTTGATTCCTCTGATTTCGATGCTGACCTTCTCAATTGCTTTGAGGAAAAGGAGCAGCAGGAGCTAGGACTTGAGCTTCACATGCTTCAATATTATCTTATGAATGAGAATTTAAAAAAATTCTTTAGCCATTACCGGGTCCTTCCCTATTCGGTCCAGTGCGCGCTGAACGAAGATGTCCATCGTAGAGGAGGCTGTATTTGCCATCTTTCACTAGAGAGTGACTTAACAAAGGTCCGCTCCCAAAGTCTTCTTGCTCAAAAAGCCGCAATAAACTTGGGCTTTTATTTGGCAACGGGACTTTCTCGTACAGATCAAGAAATTACGGAAGAACTCAATGTGATTGTTTCAGACTTAGCTAGCCTTGACGCGATCGGTTAACTCAAGCATCATATAAAAGCTTCCGGTTAGAACCAAAACCTCCCCTTCCAACACTTCATAAGCATCAAGTGTTGGAAGAGGGAGGTTTTGAAGCCTTTCATGGCTTGAAGGAATCGCTTTGATATCGTTTGAATACTTTCTGATTACGGCCAAAGACTCTTCTAAAGAGCGCCCATTAGATAGGGCCAGCCCGACCTTGATCCTTTTATTTGGATAAACTTTCAGGACTCGATGGAACAAGGCCTCAAAAGCAGCAGGGTTGTGAGCGCCATCTATGATTACTCTTTTTTTTATTTCTTGAAATCGCCCGGGAGGTTCTTTACGAATTAAGGGGGGGACTTTAAGAAATTCAAGAGCTTGAAGCGCCATTTGAAAATTTTCCTCCTCAAATACATCAAAAAAATCGGTCTTATATAAAGGGGCTCCCATTTTTTCAGCAGCTTCTAAAATGGGGGCTCGATTTGCTGTAGGGCCAATAATTACGGGAGTTTGGTTTTTAATAATTCCTGCTTTTTCATAGGCAATTTTATCTAAATGATCTCCTAAAAAATTCGTATGTTCTAGGGAAATCGAGGTGATAATAGAAAGAATGGGATTTAAAAAGTTCGTCGCATCAAAGCGCCCGCCAAGACCTGTTTCGATAACAGCTATTTTAACTTTTTTCTTTCGAAAATAGCGAATGGCACTTACCGTTAAGGTTTCAAAAAAAGTTAATTCGTCTAAATCGGCACTTAAAAGCTCCAACTCCTCAGCAGAAATGGGTATGCCATTGATTTGGATTCTCTCTTCTAGATCTCTAATATGGGGAGACGTAAATAACCCAACGTCGATTTTTGACTCATTTAAATTCTGAGCGATGTGATGGGCAACACTTCCCTTTCCATTTGACCCGGCAATATGAACGACCTTAAAAGGAACAGGCCCCGCAAGCTCTTTGATTCGAGCGAGATCCGTTTTTTTTGTCCCCTGAGGCTTACTCAGCAGCTTGGATAAGGTTAAAGCTTTCTTCATCGGTCCAGGAGGCTCCGAGGGGGTTATAAAGTTTGTTGTCTCCGTGAAAATCTGAGCCTCCACTTATTAGAAGCCTTCTCTCTTTTGCCATTTTTATATAACGTTTTTCATAGTCGATTTGAAAGCGGGCGTAATAACACTCCATTCCATCAAAAGAATATTTCAGAACTTCTTTAACACTACTTCCTTTCATTAAGTGAGGATGAGCTAAAAAAGCCTTCCCCTTAGCACTATGGATGATGTCGATGGTCTCAGATATGGAGATGGGATCTACATTGACGTAAGCTTTTTTACCATTTCCTAAATAGCGTTTAAAAGCCTCATTGATTTCACTGACATATCCTTTCTTTACCATTAAATTGGCAATATGAGGCCGGCCAATTGATGCTCCTCCCTCTAATTCATCATAGGAAAGATCAAATCCTTCCTTTCTCAGCTTGTCAATCATAAGGCGATTGCGCTTTTCTCTTCTTTTTTGATGTCTTAAAACCAGCTCAGAAAGTGCCGGGTTTTTTAAATCAAGCGCATAACCGAGTATATGAACAGGCTCATTACGATGAAAGCTAGAAAACTCAACTCCGATAAGCAGGCAAATACCCAAACGGTCTGCCAGTTCAAAAAGGGCCGAATCATAGCCGGCTAGTGTGTCATGATCTGTAATCGAAATCCCCTGCAGCCCTCTCTCTTTAGCGAGCTCTATAAGCTGGGCTGGAGAATAGGTTCCATCTGAAGCTGTCGAATGGGTATGAAGATCCGCTCTAAACTCACTCATAGGGGATGACCTTGACCTCTATTTTAAGCTCGGCGCCTTTTTTCTTTTCTACTTGTTCTTTTATTTTTTCGATTAAAAAGAGAACATCTTTTGCTTTTGCCCTGCCGCGATTGACGATAAAATTAGCATGGGTAAGTGAAATCTCTGCATCGCCAACCCTTAAGCCTTTTAAGCCCGCCTCTTCAATAAGACTGCCGGCACTTTGCTCCAATGGATTCCGAAAAATGCACCCTGCTGACTTTTCGCTATAGGGTTGCGTCGCTTTCCGATACCCCAAGATGGCAAGCTGCTTTTCTCTTGCGATAGAGGACTCAGTAAGCTTGAAGCTAGCCTCAATAACGATTTCATGGGTTGTCTGTAATAAGCTAGAGCGGTACCCAAAGGAAAAATCAGAGTTCAATTTTTTTTTTACTAATCCGCTGCGATCGACGACCAGGGCTTGAACTAGAGAGTCTTTAGTCTCCTGGCCATTTGCTCCGGCATTCATATAAACGGCTCCGCCAACGCTCCCTGGGATGCCTGAGGCAAATTCAAGGCCACAGTACCTTTTTCGCGCTGTGTACGATCCAAGTCTCGAAAAGCTCGTTCCTCCCCCAACGTGGAAAATATTGTTCTCTTGTTTGATATAATCAATTTTATTGAGAATAACGAGACGATTCAGCCCTCTATCATCAAATAGAAGATTTGATCCCTTTCCAAGGATAAAATAGGGGATTTGCTTCTCGTTTGAAAAGGAGAGCGCCTCTTGTAATTCATCTAAATTCTTTATAATAGTAAAGAAGCGGGCCGGACCTCCGATACCAAAAGTGGTATACTTGGATAATGGCTCATTTTCAAATATTTTTAACTTAGTTAGCAGCACAGAATTTGGATGATTTTTTATAAACAGAGTCTAAAATGGCATTGACGAAGTTCGCTCCGGATGGGGAGCCAAACTTACGGGTTAAGCGAACTCCTTCCGCAATGGCAACAATGGGTGGAACTTCCTCTTCGAAATTCATCTCAAATAGAGAAAGTCTTAAAATATTTTTCTCCACAGATGTAATTCTCTCTGAAGCATATTCAATGGATGCTTCTTTGATAATTTCATCTAAAGCTGAGACAGAATCCATTATTTTTTTTGCTTTTACATGAGCAAGATGGATGTTTGCGCGAGTTGCTTTTAACTCCTTCATCATAAAGGGAATCAACTCATCCGTATCTTGACCCTTTTCTAAGCAAAAAAGTATTTGAAAAATAGCTTCTCGTAGTTTTGTTTTAGGAAGTGCCATAGGAGATCTATAATACGTTAAACTCCCTTTATAGTGAAGAGCGAATCATCCATGCGCTTTTTTCATGAGAATCAAGTCTTTTGTTTAAAAAATCTGCTGTGGCACCATCATGGAGTTTTTCAACTAAAGGAAGATGCTTTCGAATAATGCGGATCAGTGTTTCATGATCTTTTAATAAACGACGCAGTATTTCATCAGATGCAAGCTTTGTCTCTGTCTCCTCTTTTATCTCGGAGTTTTTTAGAAAGAGAGAAAAAGAGCCAATTGGATAAAAGCCGAGCGCTCGAACTCTTTCAGCCATCTCATCGATGGTTTCGGCAAGCTCTTCATACTGTTTTTGAAAAAGGAGATGAAGCGAATAAAATTCTTTACCCGTAATATTCCAATGATAATGCTGAGTTTTAAGATAAATCGTATAAGTATTGGCAAGAATCTTTTCGATGCCATCTGCAATCATTTTTCGATCATTTTCTTCTATACCTGTATGCATGCCGGACTCCTTTGATTAATCCAAGTTTAGAAAATTCTCTTGAATCTGTCATCACTATTTTGTATCTTTTTAAGATATGGATGGAATCTTTTTAGATATTGAAACCAATGGCCTTAACTTCTTAAGACATGTTCCACTTGAAATCGCTTTTAAAATTATCGATCTCAAAACAGGCGTTATCAAATGTTCATTTGAATCCATGATTGCTCCAAGTATCGAAGAATGGAAAAGAAGCGACAAGGAGAGCTTAGCCATTAATAAAATAAGGTTTAAGGCGTTAGAGAATACTAAGTCAAGAGAAGTGATTGGCGAAGAAATCGCCTTAAAATTCAATCATCATCAGGTAAAACGAGGGAAAAGCGTTTATATCTGTCAAAACCCTTCTTTTGATCGTTATTTTTTTTCCCTGCTCATCGATCCGGATCTTCAAGAAAAGTATCACTGGCCCTATCACTGGCTCGATCTCGCATCCATGCAATGGGCCTTGTCGATGAGAGATCAAAACTGTCCGTGGCTTGCAGGATTAACAAAAGATAAAATTGCGGCGTTTCATAATCTTCCAAGCGAAAAGTACCCCCATCGGGCTATGAATGGTGTCGAGCATTTGATTCTTTGCTATGAAAAAGCTATAGGGTTTCGAGCAGGTGGCGCAACTTGATATTCCTATCACCATTTTCGCGCATAGCTTCTACTTTTGAATAAAAGCTCCTACCCCCAAAAACAGCAAGGGAATCGCATAGCAAATCGAACTTTTCAAATGAAAGTTCTCCTTCCACAAGGCACTCCTCTTCAATTTTTCTTGCAATCTCCAACTTTTCAAGCACTCTCTTTTCTTGAAGAAAGGAATGGATAAGTTGCAAAAGCTCTTTTGAATTCTTAAGCATTAAGGCACGCCCCAATGAACCCGCTGCTATTTTAGTCAGTAAATCTCTTGATTCTTCTTCTTCGAACTCTTCCTCTATCCACCTGTCCTGAAGGGGTGGAAAATAAAGAGAGTGAGATCGAGATAAAATGGTTGGAAGCAGGGCGTTTCTAGAAGAGGCCACTAAGATAAAATGGGTTGTCTCTATAGGTTCTTCTAAAGTCTTTAGAAGAGCATTGGCGGCAGCTGTATGAAGACGATGGGCATCATCAATAAGAATCCATTTTTCTTTGGATTCAAAAGGAGGCTCTTTCGCATTTTCAATAATCTTTAATGCACTCTCCATGGTAATCAATTGAGCCTTTCCAGAGCTCTTGATCACTCTTAAGTCAGGGGGATCTTTTTTTTGAGTTTTGAGTCGATACCGAGCAAACTCAATGGCAAAGGAAAGCTTGCCGACTCCACTTATTCCATGAAAAAGAAGGGTCTTTGGAAGCTTTTGGCTTTCCACGAGATGGCTTAGGATCGCTTTCGTTTCAGGATGCGCTTTGAGGTTTGAAAAGAGTGTCATTGATTATCTTCATTGAATTTTCAAATACTTGCGAAGGTGTAAAAAGCCCATCAATGCAATGAATGCGCTTTGGATCTTCCTTGATCAGCCTTAAATAACCCTCTCTTACTTTCGTATGAAAGCTCAATCCTTCAGCCTCAATTCGATCATGCCCGCCTTTTGGACTCTCTTGACGCCTTTGCGACTCAACGCGCTTTAAACCAACTTCGGGGTCGATATCGATGAATAGGGTTAAATCCGGCTTCAGCCCATCTGCTACAAAATCACAAAGCTCTTGGATGAAATCGAGATCAAAGTGCCTAGCGGCCCCTTGATAAGCTCTTGTCGAATCATTAAAGCGATCACAGAGAACGACTACCCCTTTAGCAAGAGCCGGACGTATCACTTCTTCGATATGTTGAGATCGATTCGCTAGAAAAAGAAAAAGCTCTGCTCTTGTTGATAGTGAGTAATCTTCCTTTCCAACTAGGATTTGACGAATCAGAGGACCAATGCTCGATCCCCCGGGTTCACAGGTCATAAGAACTTCATGCCCAAGTTCCTTAAAAGAGGCAGAGAGTTTTTTAATGAGGGTTGACTTCCCACTCCCCTCTCCCCCTTCTAGTGTGATGAAATAGCCCTTCACTCCTTATCCTTAATCTCTTCAATTTGCTCGATATCCTCAAGCTTTTGAAGCGCCACAATCCGATCTTCTTCAGCCTTGAGATTCACAAGCCGAACTCCTTGAGTAGAGCGTCCCATCACTCGTACATCTTCCATACGCATACGCAGAGTTTGGCCGGAATTTGACATGACAAGAACGCTATCGAGATCTCCAACTGAAATAGCTCCGACGACCTCTCCATTACGACGACTTGTAATGATAGAACGGACCCCTTTTCCTCCACGTCGAGTTTGTCTAAAGTTATCGACGCTTGAGCGTTTTCCAAAACCTTTTTCACAAACAATGAGCAGAGTCTCATTACCTTTTACAATTTCACAGGAAACAACTCCATCATCTTTATCTTTGAGCGTTGCACCGCGAACACCACGAGCAACTCGGCCCATAGCTCGTACATCATGTTGATCGAAACGAACTGCCATTCCAGCCCGTGTGAAGATCATAATTTGATCATCATCCCGTACAAGGTTTGCTGAAATAACTTCATCGCCCTCATCAATATTGATTGCATAAACCCCTTTTCGTCTTGGGGAGCTGAATGCATCGAGTAAGGTCTTTTTGACTACACCTTTCTTTGTAGCGAGTAAAATGCAGGCTTCTTCAGTAAAGTCGCGAACTTTTAAAACAGCTGCAATTTTTTCATCACGAGCAATTCCCTCTAGCAAATTCACGAGAGGTTTTCCCTTTGATCGACGACTGCTCTCTGGGATTTCCCAAACTTTGACCCAATAACAGCGTCCATAGCTTGTGAAAATGATCAAGGTTTCATGAGTTGAGGCTACATAAACATCTTTCAATGCATCACTCTCTTTTTTCATTTCAACCCCAATGACCCCCTGTCCTCCACGGCGCTGTTCGCGGAAGGTATTGGCAGGCATTCGCTTGATATAGTCATCATTTGAGATCGTAATGACAACAGACTCATCCGCAATGAGATCTTCCATCTGGAATTCTCCTTCTGCTGCAATGATCTTTGTACGTCGATCTGATTTGCTCTGTTTTTTTAAGCCTTCAAGCTCTTCTTTAATGATGTCTCGAACCATTTTTTCGCTTGCTAGAATCTTTCTTAAATAGGCAATCTTTTCTTGAAGTTCTTGATACTCATTCTCAATTTTCTCGCGCTCTAATCCGGTCAATTGATAGAGTTTTAGATCTAGAACAGCACCTGCCTGGCGATCGCTAAGTTCATAGCGAGCTACTAATTCATTTTTTGCATCTTCACGATTTTGTGAAGCGCGAATGATTTTTACAACCTCGTCAAGATGATCAAGAGCTTTTAAATACCCTTCCAATATATGCGCACGAGCTTCTGCTTTATTAAGCTCAAATCGAGTCCGTCTTCTCACAACCTCGATACGATGATCAATCCATGCTTGGATCATCTGTTTAACATTCATCACACGAGGAAGTCCCTTGTCCAGGGCAAGCATATTAGAGCCAAACGTAATCTGAAGATCGGTATACTTATAGAGCTGATTGATCGTGACGTCTGGAATCTCACCTCTTTTGAGTTCAAGAACAATACGCATTCCATCTTTATCAGACTCATCACGAATATCTGAGACGCTTGTGATCGTTTTGTCATTGATCAAATGAGCAATTTTTTCAACGAGGCGAGCCTTATTGACATTGTATGGGATCTCATCGACAACGATGCGTTGACGGTCTGACGATCCTTCCATATCTTCTAAGTGAAGAAGACCTCGAATAATCAGCCGCCCTCTCCCTTTGTAAAAAGATTCCTTAATTCCTCGATACCCGCAAATTATCCCCCCAGATGGAAAGTCAGGTGCCGGCATGACCTCCATAATCTGATCGATTGTGGTTGCAGCATCATCGATTAAGAGGTTCGTTGCTGAAATCAGCTCCCCCAAATTATGAGGAGGGATATTCGTTGCCATTCCAACAGCGATCCCTGATGAACCATTACATAGAAGATTCGGAAATTTTGAAGGAAGAACTGTAGGCTCTTTTTTCGTCTCATCATAGTTAGGTATAAAATCAACGGTCTCCTTATCGAGATCTTCCATTAAAGCCATAGAGGGATGGGTTAATCGCGCTTCCGTATACCGCATCGCAGCGGGAGGATCCCCATCGACAGAACCAAAGTTTCCTTGTCCATCGATAAGCGGATAACGCATCACCCAATTTTGAGCCATACGCACAAGAGTTGGGTAAATGACCATCTCTCCATGAGGATGGTAATCTCCGGAGGTATCCCCGCTAATTTTTGCACATTTACGATGCTTGCCGCCAGGCGAGAGGTTCAGCTGCCTCATCGCGTAGAGAATACGGCGTTGACTCGGCTTAAGTCCATCACGTACATCAGGAAGAGCTCTGGAAATGATTACGGACATCGAGTAGCGTAAGTAACTCTCCTTAACCTCATCTTCTACATTACGAGGTAGAATGATTTCATCTTTGGTATAACTCATTTCAGTTCTCCTCTAAATATCTAGGTTTTTCACAGATAAGGCATGATTTTCAATAAAAGCGCGTCTTGGGGGAACTTCATCGCCCATCAACATCGTGAACATCTGGTCTGCAGCAATCGAGTCTGGAATCGTAACTTGAATAAGCGTTCGGATGCTTGGATCCATCGTCGTCTCCCACAACTGATCCGCATTCATCTCACCAAGACCCTTGTAGCGCTGTATTTCAATCCCTTTTCTTCCATTGATTCGAAGATAGTCAATCGCTTCTTTAAGAGTATAGATTGCGGTTTCCTTCTCTTCTTCATCGATGATATCGAGAAGTTTACCTTCAACAAGCATATACTGCTCAAAGGTAAACCCAAAAAGAGCAAGCGCTGCTCTTAATTTAACAAGCTTCTCTTTTTTAAAGAGTTCAACATAGTGAATCTTTTTGGGATGAAACGTCAACATCTCATCTGTTCGCTCTTCTTCAGGAATCGATTCTAAAGTCTTCTCAAAGTCTTGACGCTGCTCTTTTTCGTCTTGACTCTTTAGATTGGCAAATTCACGATCTGAATAGACAAATTTATTCTCGTCCTGGAGTTGGACTAAATAGCAAGGAAGCTCACCCTCTTCATTTTTCATGGCTATGAATTCTCTAAAGGGAACTCCTTTTCTCTCGACCATTTCGATGAGAATTTCTACATCTAAAATAGAATCGATTAATTTTTTGAGCTCTTTAAGATCGAGGTTTTCATTGTGAGAAGCTAAGCGGAAATGGATATCGCTCATACCTAGACTAAGGAGATACTCATCCATCTCCTTTTCCGACTTGATATATTGAATCTTTTTCTTTTTTTTCACACGAAAAAGAGGCGGCTGCGCGATGTAAATATGGTGGTTTTCGATAAGCTGAAACATATGGCGATAGAAAAAGGTTAAAAGAAGCGTTCGAATGTGCGAACCATCCACGTCCGCATCCGTCATAATAATGATCTTATGATAACGTAATTTCTCAAGATTGAAGTTATCAGCTCCAATACCACAGCCAAAGGCTGAAATCATCGCACCAATTTGATCATTTTGAAGAATTTTATCAAGACGCGCTTTTTCCACATTCACAATCTTACCTCGAATAGGCAAAATCGCTTGGAAACGGCGGTCACGACCTGACTTAGCACTTCCTCCCGCTGAGTCCCCTTCCACAATATAAATTTCACAAGCAGCCGGATCTCTCTCCTGGCAATCAGCCAGTTTTCCGGGTAATCGCGCTGTATCAAGTGCGGTTTTTCTTAAGGTCAATTCGCGCGCTTTTCGAGCGGCTTCACGAGCTTGCGAAGCAATAATCGCTTTTTCGATAATCAGCTTTGCTACCTGTGGATTTTCCCCTAAATAAATGCTGAACTCTTCGCCTACAATTTGTTGAACAACCTTTGCAACCTCACTATTTCCCAATCTTTGTTTAGTTTGCCCTTCAAATTGAGGATTGGCAATTTTAAGAGATACGACTGCCGTTAGACCCTCTTTTAAATCTTCTCCAGTGAGTGCTTTATCTCCCTTTCCCGTGTTATTCTGCTTAATATATTGGTTTAAACAGCGCGTTAGAGCGGTTGAGAATCCCGTGACATGGGTCCCTCCTTGTTTCGTCGAAATGTTATTGACAAAGGAGTGAAGGGACTCTGAGTAGGTTTCGTTCCACTGCATTGCAACATCAAATTCGATGGGGCCGTCATGGAGTTCTCTTGATCCGTGTATATAGATAGGATCTGGAAAAAGAGGGGTATGATTTTTATTGAGATAGGTCACAAACGAACTAATTCCACCATCATATCGAAAAACCACATCATCATGATCTGAAGAGCGCTCATCCCGAAAATGAATCTCAATACCACTGTTTAAAAAAGCAAGCTCTCTAAGGCGTTTGAGGAGGATATCATAGTCATATTCAGTTTCAGAAAAAATTTGATCGTCAGGCACAAAGTGAATACGAGTTCCTTGCTTGTCTGTTGCCCCGCAATTCTTAAGAAGATGGTTTACCTTTCCTCTTGAAAACCCGATCGTATAGAGTTGATTTCCGGTTGAAACCTCAACAGTCATATCCTTTGATAACGCGTTCACGCATGAGACCCCTACACCATGAAGTCCTCCTGAAACCTTATAGGTTGATTTATCAAACTTCCCTCCGGCATGGAGAATCGTCATGACAACCTCAATGGCAGAAACATCGCGCCCTTGTTTCTTCGACTCTTTTTCATGGCGGTCAATCGGAATTCCCCGACCGTTATCCTCTACCGTAACGGAGTTGTCTTTGTGGATAATGACATCGATTTGGTTGCAATAGCCTGCCATGGCCTCGTCAATACAGTTATCGACGACCTCATAGACGAGCTGGTGTAAACCATTTGAAGAGGTGTCCCCAATGTACATTCCGGGACGCTCTCGAACGGCCTGAAGCCCTTCTAAGACTGTAATAGAACTCGCGGTATAATCTTTTTCCTTGGTCATCGACATGTCACCTACATCTGGGTTGAATTCGAGAAAGTTCCCATTTTAAAAAGAATCGTTTTAATTTCGAGTTTGGGAAACTTAGCTCGAAGGTGTTTTAAAATTCGTGTCTTTTCATGGCAAGCAAGCAAACTCAAAAGCGTAGAGTTCGCTACATGAACGAGCAGCACACCCTCTTGAAATGATACAGCCCGCGTTTGAGGCGCTAAAGTGCTGCCGACGATTTCCGGCCACATCTTTAAGATGGCATCAGGGCGGTCGTCGTAACGTGCTGCTACCTTTTTCATCATTCTTGGCAAAAGCTTTGAAAGGGTCTTACCGGTTGGGATTTGGCCATCATATCCTTTTGGGTTTATACGGCCCATTTCCTTCTTGCTCATACCTGGCCATCATAACGGATCTCGGCTGATAAAAACAACATCAAAAGCGCTTATGATTTCTTTCATGGCAAAATAATCTCCTCTTATGTTATAGTCACTCACACTATGGAAAATAAAGATCAAATTCGCAACATTGCCATCATCGCCCATATTGACCACGGGAAGACAACCCTTCTCGACAGCCTCTTGAGACAATCAGATGTTTTTAGAGAGAACCAAGATATCCCGGATCGGGTTATGGACAGTTATTCCCTCGAGCAGGAAAGAGGGATCACAATTTTTGCGAAACACACTTCCCTGACCTTTGAAAATCATAAGATCAATATCATCGACACTCCCGGACATGCAGATTTTTCTGGAGAAGTTGAAAGAGTTCTCGGCATGGTCAGTGCTGCCGTTTTACTTGTGGACGCCCGAGAAGGCCCTATGCCGCAAACTCGATTTGTCCTCTCGCAAGCATTAAAAATGGGACTTAAAATTATTTTATGTCTAAATAAAATCGATCGCCCCCACTCCGACCCCGAAAACGCCTTAAATAAAACTTTTGACCTTTTTGTCGAACTTGGTGCGACAGATGAACAACTCGATTTCCCTTACCTTTATGCATCAGGGCTTACAGGATTTGCAAAAAAAGAATTAACAGATCCGGAAGTCAATATGCGCCCTCTTTTTGAGATGATTATTGAGCAAGTTCCTCCTCCGTCCGGCAACGTGGAACTTCCCTTTCTCATGCAAGCTTCAACTCTTTCTTACGATGACTTCGTTGGCCGTCAAGCGACAGGCCGCATTTTAGAGGGTAAGATCAGCAAAGGCGAGCCGATTGTCTTAGTTAACAAAGATGGTCATCCGACACACCATAAGGTATCACGAATTGAAGGCTATCTCGGACTTCAAAAAATTGAAATGGAAGAGGCTTTTGCAGGCGACATTGTCTCAATTTCAGGAATGCCTGAAGTCATGATCGGCGACACGCTGACAAACCCTCAAAAAATCGTACAGCTTCCCCCGATTGAACTCTCTGAACCCACTCTCTCTGTCGATTTCTTAGTCAATAGTGGTCCCTTCGTTGGTAAAGACGGTAAACACGTTACAATGAATAAGATTCGCGAGCGTCTATTAAAAGAAAAGCGTGCCAATATCTCCTTTGCAATCGAAGAGCATTATGGTGAAGAAGATCTCATCCGCGTCTTTGGTCGAGGCGAGCTCCACCTAGCTATTCTCATTGAAGCGATGAGACGAGAGGGGTACGAATTCACGATTTCGAAACCAAAAGTCATCCTTAAGGAAATCGAAGGCGTTCGCCATGAACCCTTTGAATTAGCTCATATCGAAGTTCCCGAAGAGTATTCAGGTGTTGTTATTGAAGAATTATCACGAAGAAAAGGCGAAATGCGCCACTTAGAGACAAATGAGCATAAAATCACGACCTTAACTTTTTTTATTCCTACTCGTGGACTCATGGGATACCGCAATACTTTTCTTACAGCAACTCGCGGCGACGGCATTCTCACTTCGTCCTTTGACAGCTATGGACCTTATAAAGGAGAGATCCCAGGCCGAAAACAGGGGGCTCTAATCGCACAAAGCGCAGGAAGAACCACAGGCTACGCCTGTTTCAACTTGCAAGATCGCGGTGTCCTTTTCGTTAAACCAACAGATGAAGTCTATGAAGGCATGATCATTGGTGAAAATAACCGCGACAATGATATGAGCGTCAACATCACTCGAGAGAAACAACTCACAAACGTCCGTGCATCGGGTACAGATGAAAGCATCACGCTCACTCCACCAAGAAAAATGACACTCGAGCAAGCCATCGACTTCCTTCAAGACGATGAACTTGTCGAGATTACACCTAACCATATTCGATTGAGAAAACGTTTTCTTCAGGAAAATATGAGAAAAAGGAAGCGCTAGCATCACCGGCTAAGAGAGTCCCATGTCAAAAGTTTTAACTTCTACAAGCTCCTTAATCGATAGCGCCCACGAACTATTTTTAGATTCCTTAAGGATTCGAATTATTCTTTTGATTTAATAGTATTTGACGAGCCTCTTCGATTGATTCTTTGTGTATCGTGCACTTTGTTACATCTGTCATATTGTTGTAGTATATATTTCCATATCGAATAGAAATAATTCTTAATTCACTTCTGTCAATTTCTGAACCATCTTCATTTCTCAAAAATAGTGCTAAATAAAGGTGCTTGTCTTCTATTTTGTCAACTTTAAGATATTCACTATGTATAGGAGATTCATTAAATTTCTCCCGAAGTTTATCTACAAGATCAACGGCAACTTCACGGGCTCCATCAATCCCTAGTTTTTTATAGTAATTGAATTTGTATGACAAATGCTCTTTTCCTTTATAAAGTGACCCTCCAATGCAAACACATTGGACATGAAGCTCCTTTTGCACTTCGTTAATTACCCTAGCTTCTTCATTAACTCTTTCCGGTTTTTGACTTGGAAATATCGTCATTAATACAACAGATAAAATTTTTAGTTTAATCATTATCTTCCTTAAGAATTTGAATCACTCTTTTGATTTAATAGTATTTGACGAGCCTCTTCGATTGATTCTTTGTGCATCGTGCACTTTGTTACATCCGTCATATTGTTATAGTATATATTTCCATATCGAATAGAAATAATATTGAGTTCAGCTTTGTCGATATCTGATCCATCTTCATTATTCAAAAATAGTGCTAAATAAAGGTGCTTGTCTTCTATTTTGTCAACTTTAAGATATTCACTATGTATAGGAGATTCATTAAATTTCTCCCGAAGTTTATCTACAAGATCAACGGCAACTTCACGGGCTCCATCAATCCCTAGTTTTTTATAGTAATTGAATTTGTATGACAAATGCTCTTTTCCTTTATAAAGTGACCCTCCAATGCAAACACATTGGACATGAAGCTCCTTTTGCACTTCGTTAATTACCCTAGCTTCTTCATTAACTCTTTCCGGTTTTTGACTTGGAAATATCGTCATTAATACAACAGATAAAATTTTTAGTTTAATCATTTAATCCTCATTAAATATAAAATCATAAATACTTTTTTGATATGTTTTGCTTTGGAAAGCATGGTCCCAATAGGGCTCACCCTCTGCTTTTAATACCTTTGTTATGCGAGGCCTCGATAAGTTATCTCTAGACTTAAACAGCCTCTGCATCCGCGGAACTGGATCAAAGCCATCTGTAATTACATTATCAGCTTCTCTAGCCAACTCAGGCGGAATGAATTTAGCGCCTGCAATGGTTAGCGCCCTGATATAGTTACGATCTTCAGGCTTCATCATAGCTAGCAGGTTGTAAGTTTTTATAGCCCCTTGGCTGTGTCCAATTAAATTGATAGTAGTGTACCCCTCTAAGATCTTTGATTCCAAGAAGTTTTTAAATGCCAGTTCTCCTTCATTTATGTATCCCTTAAGACCCAAATAACTCTCATTTATGTCATTGGACTTAGCATGAGTTGGGTTGTATAAGCAATAGACATTATATCCGCCTGTTAGATCCGATAGGTATTCTGCATTTTTAACGCAGGTTTCATAAGGCGTGTTCATGCCGTTCACGTATGCATTAAGGATTTTTTTATCGGGAAAAGGCGGCCTGTCTAGGTCAAAGCAGGCTGATCTTTCGTAGTCGAGATAGGTGCTCGGCTCGGTTGAGTATGGAGGCTCAAAGCTCATATATTGTGTTCTAGGGTATCCATTTTCCATAGGGTCTAGGGTGGGGTAATGGAAAAGGTTAACAGAGTCTCCATTTGGGAGGCAAATGCTGGAGAGCCCATAGAGGTCGTAGTGGAGGCTAGGGTTATTGAGAGCAAAGGGGTAGAGATTCGGGACGGTTTCGAATCCTTTGGGGTCGGGGGTGAAAAAGCGGCCTGTTTGGGGATCGTAGTAGCGCCTGCCAAAGAAGTAAAGGTTGGCGTCTTCATCGTATCTCTTCGATTGGTAGCCCCAAGGCGCTGTGGGCGGGGAGCTCTCTCCAAATAGGGTGTAGCGGATGGGGGTTGTGATTTTTTTTGTTTTGGGGTTGTAAAGAGTTAAAAGGTTGCCAAAAATGGAGTGCAGGGGGAGATGGACTTTGCCGTCGATTTCGATGGCGACGGCAGCCCCAATTTCAGCGCCGCGGCCTAGGCCGAGGACGCGGAGGTGTTTGAGGTGCTTTTCCTGCAGGGTGCCGATGTCGTCTTGTTCAACATAGAGGTAGTGCTCGTTTTCGATTGGGGTCTCTTTGCTTAGGCGGCGATGGTCGGCGTCGTAGGTGTAGCGTATGGCTTTGTTGGGGGTTTCAATTTGGATGAGTCGATTAAAGGCGTCGTAGGTATAGGTGGTGGTGGTGGTATCGGTTGTGAGCGTTTTGGGGTTGCCGTTTAGGTCGTAGGTATAGGCTCCTGTGGGTGTGTCTTGGATTTGATTGAGCTCGTCGAGGTGGTAGGGTTGCTCGTCTTTTTGGGTGCGGTTATAGTGGGCGTCGTAGGCATAGGTGTGCGGGTCTTGGCCTCTTTCTTCAATGAGTTGGTCGAGTGAGTCGTAGGAATAGTTCGTTGTTTGATAATCTCCATTGATTTGGAGAGTGCGCATCTCAAGGTTATCGGTTTGAGGGTTTCGGGTGTGCAGCTCCAACGTACAGGGGGTCACATGCTGGGTTTCATAGTTATGTTTATTATAACGGCGGTGGATGTGGCCAAGGCCCATTATGGCACTTTCTTCTATCGGGTTTAGGGAGAGATCGTAGGTGTCATAGGTGTGGGTGTAGCTCGCTTGCTTTAAACGGCGTGTAATTTTCCGTAGGAAATATCCATCGTAGGTGTATTCAATGCTTGTCTCATCCGGTAGCTGCACTTCGATGCGGCGGTCATAGGCGTCATATTTGTAATTTAGAGTGTAGCCGGTTCCAAGGGTCTCCGATAAAAGGTTGCCTCGAGGATCATAGCTGCGGATTGTGGTGAGCTCATTGACTGCATCAAAGATTTGGATGGGTTTGTCGTGCAGGTCATAGGTGTAGGTGTAATCAATGGTTCCGTCTGAGGAGTATTGGGTCTTTTTTCGATCTCTTTTATCGTAGGTTGTCTCGAGGATGCATCCATCGGGTTTGATGATTTCAAGGATTTGTCCATAGGGGGTGGATCTCATTTGGGTTGTGCGCTCATCAGGAGTGCCAAAGGCTTCTGTCAGAGCCGTTTTTTGGTTGTTTTCGTTATATGCCCAGAGGGTCTTGCGCAAGTGTTCGCCGAGATGGCTTGTCTGCATAAGACAGTTTCCATTGAGGTCATAGGTGTATTCTTCTTTTTGGAGCTGTTCTCCTTCTTCGCTTAAGCGCTTTTTAAGGGCGATTCGGCCCATCGTGTCGTAGATTTCGATTTCCTTGCGGCCAATGGAGTTGGTTGTAATCGTTTTTTCAACGAGTTGGTGGTGCTCGTTTAGCGCTTTTTTATATTCGATGGTTGTAGTTTGTTTCAATGGGCTGATCGTTTGGGCGAGTCTCCCTAACGCATCGTAGTGATAGGTAGTTATGGCTTCTTGCCCATTAATGTATTTGGTTTCGGTCTCCTTTTTGCCTTGTTCGTTGTAGGTCATTTTTTTAAGAAATATGGTTTGACCTTGCTCATCTTCATCATATTCGACTAGGGGCCGATTCAGTAAATCATATTCTATAATATGAGTCTTTGAAAGCAGCTCGGGGGCGCTTATAACTTTTTGCTCAACGCGTCCAAGGGTGTCGTATACATATTCTGTTTTAAGTGCATGGGGTTCCCTCTCACTGAGAATTCTTCCAATGGGGTCATAGGTAATTTGTTTATGAAGGCCGAATCGATTGACTTCGCCTATCTTTTCTTCTCTGTTATAGATGTTGTATTCCCGGGTTCCATCGGGGTAGTGTTTTTCCTTCAATTGCCCGAGGGGGGTATAGCTCATTAAGGTGGTGCGGCCTTCCCGATCTGTATGGGAGGTCACGCGTCCGGCTAGGTCATAGCTATATTTTTCAAGGGTTCGATCCGGATAGATGATTTGCAAAGGTTTTCCAAATAGGTTGGGCAGTATCAAAATTTGATTGCCTAGAGCGTCGACTTTTTTTATAGTTTGAGAGAGGGCGTTGTGCTTTTCAACGAGGGTGGCTCTTTCAAGCTGATTTGTCTTTGCCGGGGTCTCAGGCATTATGATTTTCTCAATATTATCCAGGCCATCAAAGTGATAGTAGGTCCAGTGTCCTGTCGGGCTTTTCTGGGCTGTTTTTCGCGATTTTGTGTCGTAGCGTGTTTCGGTTTCAAGCATCTCTCCATCGGGGAGCTTTTTTTGCATTTTGATGCATCGATTGACTCGGTCGTAAAAATAATTTGTGATAAGCCCAAAGCTTGTTTCTTCCTTTATTTTATTGCCGAGTCTGTCGTAGGTGTAGCTTGTTTTGTTGCCGAGGGGGTCTGTTTTTGAGGTTAGATGCCTGGCTTTATCATAGGTGTAGTAGAGGGTGTAGAGATGCTGGTTTTTACTGTCAAAGTGCTTTTCTTCTATGACTTGGCAGCAGTTGTTGTAAGTTCTCTCTTCCTTTTTTAATAGAATTTCTTCATTTCTAAATAGATCGAGGGCTTTACTTTCAATCGAGACCGGAAGGCCTTTTTGATAGCTGTAATCGGTGATCAGCCGCTTCGTGGCATCTTGAAGGTTGTCTTGATCCGTGTGGCTGCCATTATCTTCGATTTTTCGAATGAGGTTATTCTCTTCATCATAATGATAGTAGTTTCTCTCTAAGATTTCTCCTTCATACAGGGTCAGTTTTGAGGTGATGTTGTCGGTTTGACCAAGATAAGTATAGCTATAAGAGATGCCATCGGGGGTTTGGTGGGTTTTGACTAGATGATTGGGGGTATAGGTGTAGGTTGTGATATAACTCGATTGATCTTGCGCTTTTATGACTTTTTTCGTCATGTTTCCATCGGTGTCATAGGCATAGATGAAGGTCGCAATGGGCTGGTTATGATCGAAAATCTCTTTTTTCTTCAAGCGTCCTGTTTCATCGTCCCAATGAAAGCTCTCTTTTCGTACTTCTTCTCCTTGGAAGTATCGTATGATTTGCTGCTCTCTTAGGTTCTTGTCGAAATAGTAGCGGGTGAGTTGGCCTTCTGAATTATAAACTTCCGTATAGCCCTTGTCTCGAATATCATTTTGAGGATCCGTTTTTGAAAAATGGTAAAAAAAGGTATGGATACCAACTTCTTCTCCATTTTTTCCGGCGGGCGCTTTGATTTGCGCAACGCGGCCTATTCTCGAATCATAGGGCTCTTTTAAAATAACGGAGCTTTGATTGAATTGATTGATGCCGTAGCGGTAGTATTCAACTCCAATGTATTGATTGCTTCCTTCAATTGTTCGAGCGCGGATATAGTGCTCTTCTTCATCTTTATAGTTTCCGTAAAAAAGGACTTCGTTGAGGCGGTCGCTTCGGATGATTCTTTTTAAAAAGGGTGTCTTTTTAGTTGCATCGATTGAGCATCGTTTTTCATTTCGCCTTTTGGAGGCTCTTGTTAGAAATTCGGGGAATGTTTTGTCAGTTGCTATGGTTTGTTTTTCATATTCATATTTATACTCGCGGTCATCGCTTGTTTTAATCAAAAAGGATTTGTCTTTTCCATAAAAAATCTGAAGGGATGCGTACTCAATTTTTCCGGAGGGCGAGGTCGTAGCGATTTTGGTGGGTCTTCGTTTTTCATCGTATTGATAGAAGATTTGATTGCCGTTTGGGAGAACTTCTCGAACAAGAATAAAACCTCGAACTGTCTCCGCATAAAAAGAGGATGATTTCTTTTTTTTAGATTCTTGGTGCCTTCCATAATATCTGACGCCGCCATTTGGCAGCTGCAGCTCGTAAATATTGTGTTCGGGCTCCCAATTAATCACCATTCGGCTTAGGTCGTATCTAGCTCCTTGGCGATTCGTCAGTCCAGGGTGGTTTTCTTCTAGCTTAGGCTTGAACTGTTTTTCGTCCTTCTCAAAGTAGAACTGGGCTCCGCTAGGAAGAAAGAGGCTTAACTGCTTCTCTTTTGTTTCGTAGTCAGTCTCTTCATCGAGAATGAGATGGGGGAAGTAATCAAACCCGCTCTTCGTTCGCATCGTGTAGTTTCGTCTGAATTTAAGAGGCTCTTTGCCTTGAACGACAAGGTCCTCTTCTGAAATGTAATAACGTCCTGTAATGGCATTGACTGAGTTCTCGACGACAATCGATGATGATGATTCGAATGTCGCATTGAGAAAAGTTTGATCTGTATCTAATGAAAATAAAAAACAGGGAATAAGTAGATATGTCCAACGCAATTGAAACCTCCTAAATGTGTGCACAACCACTGAAACTTTGAAAGTTGTCAGAAGTAAAATTTTCATGCAGTATAGGTTAAATTACGATCTTGTCAATAAAGAAGTTTTAAAGAACTGAAAAAGGCAGTGTGTATCGAAAAACAAAGGTGTGTGCACACTTTGGGTAAGCTCTTGCATAAAGTCGGTATGCATATTCTAGAGAAGCCCTTCCCCAAATATCAAAAAGGTAGGTATAGCGTCCTCCAAGGTCGATGGAGCGATGATAGATATTTGCATACCCCCTTAAATGAGAGATATTCACAGTGTGAATTCCCCCCATACCCATATAGCCTTTCGCAAATGCTCTGAAATGATGATGGTTTTCTCGGTTTCCCTCAAAGGCCAGCTCACTGTTAAGCCAGGGAGCCCCTCGATTCCCAATGCCAAGCCCCAAGTAGCCCCAGCCTCTTACAACCCAGTAATCGAGGTGGTCGACCTCTTTTCCAATCGCTGTTCCCACTTCGATATTTGTTGTCGCATGATAGGGTGTGGAGGGGTCTTTTTGAAAGTGGTAAGGGACGACTCGTATGATTGTTCCCAATGTTAAACTCACAGGATCCCCTTGAACGTCATCGAAAAAAAGGTAGCGGAGGTCTGCTGCTATTGATTGCATTCCAAAGGGGGTTTTACTCGTTGCAGCAAAATCTGCTTCGAGCTGTAAATCCCACCTCGGCCAGAAAGAGACTTGTAAATTCAGTCCCAAGGTATGGTCGTGCGAGCTGTAATGACTGGGATTTCGGGCATTTTGGACGGCTGGATAATATCGATATTGGTAAGAGGGTGTGAGATAAAATTCCCACTGCTGACCAAAGTAGGGTTGCTGCTCTAAAGAGAATAAGGGAAGGGCAAATAGAGCTAAAAGCCACCTCATTGAATTAATCCTTTTTCAACAAGATAGCGTTCAGCGTCTAAAGCTGCCATACATCCGGTTCCGGCGGCAGTAACCGCTTGGCGATAGAGATGATCTGCAACATCTCCGGCAGCAAAGATCCCTTCAACAGAGGTTTTTGTAGAAAATGGCTCCACTTTTAAGTATCCCGTTTGATCCATTTTAAGTTGCCCTTGAATAAATCCGGTATTAGGGGCATGCCCAATCGCAAAAAAAACACCGCCTGCATCGCGCTTTTTTTCTTCATTTGTCTTCAAGTCTTTTATTGTGACGCTATTGACAACGTTATCCCCTTCTATTTTTGTAATGACTTGGCTCCATAAAATCTCGATTTTGGGATTGTTTTTAGCGCGCTCTGCCATAATTTTTGATGCGCGTAATTCATCTCGTCTATGCACGATATAGACTTTGCTTGCAAATTTTGTCAAAAAAGTCGCTTCCTCTACAGCAGTATCTCCTCCGCCGATAACGAATAATTCCTTATCTCGAAAGATCGGACTTGCTCCATCACAAACCGCGCAAGCTGTAACCCCCTTCTGCCAAAACTCTCCATCATTTGCCCCTGGTATGTCTAGTCTTTTTGCTGTAGCCCCTGTTGCAATGATCACGCTATCTGCCTCAACTTCAGTCTTCGGGCCTTTAATTCGAAAAGGGGGTTTTGAAAAATCAACTTCTTCAACATCTTCTGAAACAATTTTAGTCTCAAATCGCTCCGCTTGCTGACGGAATTTCTGCATCATCTCAGGACCCGTTATCCCTTCCGGAAAGCCTGGGTAATTCTCCACTTCTGTGGTTGTCATAAGCTGTCCGCCGGGTCCTGAAAAAAATCCTTCAAAAAGAAAAGGGTTTAGATTCGCACGCGCTGCATAAATTGCGGCTGTATAACCCGCAGGTCCGGATCCAATAATAACTAGCTTTTTCTTATCCATATATTTCTCCTGTTCGCGGTCTATTTTTCAAGAGGTCTCCCTTTAAATTCAACCCTTGAATTTAAAATTTTTTTTAATAAATGAGATTTAATCGAAAAAAGGTTAGAATAGTTGCGAAAATAGAACGGTAGGTAAGGATGTGAGAAGTATCCGTTTTAAAAATGTCACCAAATCTTACGGTGAAGGGCGTGTATTAAGTCAAATCAACCTTTCCATTCCCTCAGGAAAGTTTTTTGCTCTTTTAGGCCCGAGTGGTTGTGGTAAAACAACTCTTTTAAGGTTAATCGGTGGATTTGAAGAAGCGAATTCAGGTCAAATCTTTCTTGGAAATACCGATATCACCCATCTCCCTATCAATGAACGTCGTATTCATATCGTTTTTCAAAATTATGCTTTATTTCCCCATCTCAACGTCTTTGACAATATTGCGTACTCACTGAAGATTCAAAGGCGTTCAAAAGAAGAGATTGAAAAAAGAGTTTTACGTATTTTACGAGCCTTTCATTTGGAAAAGATGCGGCATCGCTATCCAAAGGAACTTTCAGGGGGTCAGCAGCAGCGCGTTGCAATTGGGCGGGCAATCATCAATGAACCCGATGTCTTGCTCCTCGACGAACCCTTAGCTGCCCTCGATTACAAGCTTCGCGAAAGGATGCTAATCGAACTCATCGAGCTTCAGGATAAACTTAAAACAACTTTCGTTTATGTCACTCATGATCAATTTGAGGCCTTAACCGTTGCCGATCAGATGGCTATTATGAATGCTGATGGAGAAATCGAGCAAATCGGAACCCCTAAAGAAATTTATGAATTTCCCAATAGCTCGTTTGTAGCTAAATTTGTCGGTACTACAAATATTTTACAAGGCGTCTTGAGAAATATGGCTTTTGATCCGGAGGTTGATGTTCCCTCTCTCGGGTCTTTTAAGGTTTATTCTCCTCAAAAAAAGGGCTGGATGGAGAGTGGTCATGAAATTACAATGAGTTTGCGTCCAGAAAAGATTTTAATTTCAAAAAAACCTCAGGAAAATTTTTCAAATCGTTTAAAAGGCGTTGTTCTATCTATCGTCTACTATGGCCGCTCTACTCAGTATAATGTCCTTTTAAAAAATGGAATGAAATTGCAAGTTTTTGAACAAAATGAAGAGCACTTTCCCCACGAGAATATCGATTATGACGATGAGGTCTATCTTCACTGGCAAAAAGAAAATGTGGTATTACTCCAAAGGTAGGTTGAGATGGCAAGAGCCAATTTTTTCAAAAGAAATTTTCCATTTGCTCTTGGCTCGGGGCCCTTTGTTTGGCAAATCCTCTTTTTCTACGTCCCATTAATTCTCCTTCTAGTCTCAAGTGTCGTCAAACTTTCCTCTGATAGTCATTTAAGTACTTTGACTTTTGATCATTTTCGCCCTCTTTTTCGTGGAACCTATTTTAGAATTATGATCAATTCTTTAATTATGGCGCTTTCTACGAGTGTGCTTTGTCTCTTTATCGCCTATCCGGTCGCCTACTTCATGGCATTTCGAGCCAAGAGATTCAAAAATCTTTTACTCTTTCTTCTCATTGTTCCTTTTTGGACAAATTTTCTTCTTCATGTCTATGCATGGTTTTTTGTACTGGAAAAAGAGGGTTTTTTAAATAATTTCTTAATTAAATTCCACCTGATTTCAGAGCCTCTTCATTTTCTAAATTCTCTTTTTGCGGTCATGCTCATGATGATTTACTACTATCTTCCCTTTATGACTCTCCCAATCTACTCTTCATTAGAACGTTTCGATCATCGCTTAATGGAGGCTTCCTTCGACCTTGGCGCAAGCTGGTGGGAGACTTTTAGAGGGATTATGCTGCCTCTTTCCCTTCCCTCTATGAGAGCCGGCTTTTTTCTCGTTTTCATCCCCTCTTTTGGGGAGTTCGTCATTCCGGAGTTGATGGGAGGGGATCGCCATTATTTTGTAGGAAATGTCGTCTCTCAGTTCATTTTAGGAGATCGAACAGGCGGCATGGGCGCTGCATTCACCGTCATTAGCTCTCTAATATTGATCGGTGCCTCATTATCGATTTTCTATCTCTTTAAACGACTTTCAAATTTTTTAATCAAGAGGACTTAAATGGGTAAAAATCGCTTAGGTTCACTGATTTCAATTTCACATGTCTGCTTCACTTTTCTTTTCCTTTATCTACCTATCATCGTTCTATTCGCTTTTTCATTTAATAGTCGTAAATTTCCAGCGCCCTGGGATCATTTTACTCTCAAATGGTATCAAAAACTTCTGCACTCTTCTGAGCTTTGGAGCTCCTTTTTCAACTCATTTTTAATCGCTTCGATTGCCACGTGTTTAAGCCTTTTTTTCTGCGGTCTTTTGATTTTTTATCTCGACTGCGGGGGGCGCGCTAAACGCTATATTCCCCTCTTTTTTGGCAGTTTAATTATTCCTGAAACGGTCCTTGCGGTGAGTCTTTTAAGTTACTTTGCCTTTTTTAAAATTTCTCTTGGGCTGCTTACCTTAATTATCTCTCATACCGTCTTAGGCCTTGGTTTTGTGATTCCAATCGTCTATACACGCTATCAAGATCTGGACCACAATCTTAGAGAAGTCTCTCTAGACCTAGGAGCATCGACTTTAACCACTTTTTTTAAAATCACACTTCCCTTGCTTCGACCCGCTATGATTGCAACCGGACTGCTTGTTTTCATTATTAGCTTTGACGATTTCATCTTAAGTTATTTCTGCTCCGGATCTTCTGTCCAAACGCTCTCCTTATATCTTCTCTCCCTTTTAAGACAAGGGATTACTCCAGTCGTCAATGCCTTATCTGCTGTTCTGCTTATTTTGAGCAGTCTTCTTGTCCTCCTCTTTTTTTCACCTAAAATAAGAACGAGGATATTTTAATGATGACACGTTTTTTTATCCTCTTTGCCTGGGTTTCTTTCTTATTTGGTGTTCTACTTTGGCCAAAGCAATCCTTTTTCTCTCAAAAGGAAGAGAATACCCTTCATCTTTTTTCTTGGGGAAGCAACTTTGACGAGGAGACCATTCAAAAGTTTGAGAACCTCTACAACTGTCGAGTAAAAAACCACTCCTATGCTTCCAATGAAGAGATGATTACCAAACTTAAAGCAACCAATGGGAAAGGGTATGATCTGATCATGCCCTCTGATTATGCAGTCAGAACCCTTATTAATGAAGGTTTGATAAAGAAACTCGATTACTCCCGTTTGAATTTTGTAGAGCGGTTAAACCCCCTGCTTCTTGGAACTGAATTCGATCCTCGAAACAAGTACTCGCTTCCTCTGCAATGGGATGTGCTCGGACTTGGGGTTGATAAAACACGCCTTAATGAAAAAAACTATTCATGGACACATGTCTTTGAAAAGCTCAACTATTCTATTGTCATGGTCAACGATCCGGTAGAAGCTGTGACTTTGGCCGCGCACTTTCTCTTTGGCCATAAAGAGACTATCAATCATCAAGAAAAAAACCAAATTCGTGACCTATTAAAGGAGCAAAAACGCCATGTTGAGGCTTATGTCGAGTCTCGCCCTGACTACTTGCTAGGCACAAAAAATTGCGCTCTTTCCGTCTCCCCTGCCTCTTATATTTGGCGCCTTGAAATGGAGAGAAATTTTGTTCAATTCCACTTGCCGAGTGATGATCTCTTTCTTCTAATTGAGAATATAGCCATTCCAGTCGGCAGTAATAAAGATGAGCTCATTTACGCTTTTATTAATTATATTTATGAAGTTGAGACCCTAGAAAAAACATGTAATGAATTTTTCTTTATGCCTCCAACATTTGACGCCATTGAAGGTCTTGTCTTCAAAGATAATATGACTCAATTATTAGATGATTTAGAAAAAAGAGAGTCTAAATCGATTCACTTCTTCCGCCACCTGCTTCCGGAAAAAGAGATTCGGGAACTTTGGATTGATGTAAAATCTTAAAAAAAGGATGACTTTATGGCAACTGGTATTGGTAAAAATCGCACCTGCTGTTTTTTAACAAAAGAAGACAATACAACAAAATCTTATCAAGTTGAGATAGACAAATTACCTCTTGAGTTTGCTATTGAATGCATTCGAGAAAGTCGAAAAATTTTGCACGACAATCGAGAGGAAAGAGAACTCATTAAGTCTTTTAATCAAGCCATGACGGACAAGGGTTCAGGTAATTCTACTGAAACGGATACTGAATTATTTGAAAATGAGTACTATGAACTGCTTAAAGAAAAGGCAGCGGAGCAAAATTTAGATGCCAGACTCGTCTTGGATCAAGTGTGGGATCGCTATTGAATCATTTTCGATATAAAATAAATTTAGGTGGTCTTGTAATAAGACCACCCCTGTAAACAAAATTACTCTTTTCGAGATTCGATGAACTTAACAACATCACCCACCGTCTTAAGACCTTCTGCTTCCTTTTCAGAAATTTCAAAGCCAAAACGCTCTTCGAAGGTCATAATTAGTTCGGTAAGATCAAGTGAATCTGCATTGAGGTCTTCAACAAAACGCTTGCTAAGATCCACCTCGCCTTCATCGACACCGAGCTGGTCGACGACAATATCGATTACTTCTTTTTCCATTGACATACAATCCTCATGGTTTTTTTTAAGCTAACATTCCGCCATCAACAGCGATGACTTGACCTGTAATATAACCGGACAAAGCGCTTGCTAGAAAAAGGGCCGTGTGGGCGATATCTTCTCCTGTCCCAAGACGCTTCATTGGAATACGATTAATAATTGCTTGTTTTTGCTCTTCAGTAAGCTGATCGGTCATAGCGGTTTCTATAAACCCGGGAGCGATACAGTTCACTGTGATATTTTTTGCAGCAAGCTCTCGAGCAAGAGAGCGAGTCATTCCAATCATCCCCGATTTTGAGGCCGCATAATTGACCTGACCCGGATTCCCCACTAAACCAATCACAGATGAAATATTAATGATCTTTCCCGAGCGATTTTTTAACATCTTACGAACAAAAGATTTTGTAACATTATACACCGACTTAAGGTTCACATTGAGTACCCGATCCCAGTCTTCCTCACGCATGGAAAGAAAAAGCTTGTCTCGAGTGATCCCCGCATTATTGACCAAAATATCTAATGCTCCCCAAGAGTCTTCTAAGGATTTAGCTGCTATTTCAACTTGCGAAGTATCGGAAACATCGACTAAATCATAGACAATAAGTTGGTCGGTGCTCAGACGGATCTCTTTTAGCTCTTCGACTACTTTTTTTGCTCTCTCTTCATTTGTTCCAAAAATAGCAACACTTGCGCCTTCCTTTGCAAATTCGAGTGCAATTGCGCGACCAATACCCGAGGTTCCCCCTGTAACGAGGGCTTTTTTCTCATTCAATAACGCCATAAATTTACCTCCATCTTAAGTCGCTTCTTGATAAATAGAAAGTTTAGAAAGGTCTGAGGAAGTTCCAATTGAGAGAACCGACTTCTCTCGATCGATTTTCTTCATCATCCCAGCTAGAGTTTGACCGGGGCCGATTTCTAGAAAATCATTGATCTTAAGCGCAAGAAGCTCTCTTAGTGATTTTTCGAAATAAACAGGTTCCATGACTTGCTTATATAGAAGCTCTTTGATTTCGGTTAAATTTTCAGAGAAAGAGCCGCTCGCATTGAATACAATCCGACACCGAGGCTTATTAAAGCAAGCCTTGTCAATAAAAGGTTTTAGTGCGAGGGCGGCGCCCTTCATTAAAGGTGTGTGAAAGGCTCCAGATACGGAGAGAGGAATCACGCGCCTTGCTCCCGCTTCTTTCAATAAAGTCTGAGCTTTTTCAACCGCCTCTAAACTGCCTCCAATAACAACCTGACCCGGACAATTTAAATTCGCAATGCTCGCACCCTCCGGGAGATTTTTTGCGGTCTTTTCCGGATCGAGGCCGATCACAGCTGCCATGGTGCCGGGATTTTCAGCAGCTGCTTTTTGCATAAATCGACCTCTTTTTTCAACGAGTTTAAGTCCCTCGTCAAAGGAAAGAATCCGAGAGGCATATAAAGCGCTATACTCCCCCAAGCTCAATCCAGCTACGGCAACTGGGGTGATTGAATTCGGAATAAGAGAGAGCAAAGCTGCAGAATGAACAAAAATAGCGAGTTGACACACACTTGTCTCTTTGAGTTTGTCTTCAGGACCCTCAAACATGATTGAGGTTAGACTATAACCTAAAAGCTCATCCGCTCTATTAAATATTTTTTTTGCCTCAGAAAACGCCTCATAAAGATCTTGTCCCATTCCCACATATTGGGCTCCCTGGCCCGGGAACAAAAATACAACCTTTTTACTCATGACTCTTCCTCTAATAAAGCCGCTCCCCATGTGAGTCCTCCGCCGAAAGCAACAAGTAATAAGAAATCACTCGGTTCAATCACATTTTTCGACTTCAGCTCATCTAAAACAATTCCTACAGAACTTGCAGACGTATTTCCATACTTATGAATTGTTTTGTAGACGCGCTCCATTGGAATTAAAAAGCGTTTTGCCATAGCATCGATAATACGATCATTGGCCTGATGGGCAATCAACCATTTGAGATCAGCCTCCGTCAAATTTTGACTCTCTAAACAAGCTTTAGCTGCAGCTTCCATACGACGGACAGCATGCTTAAAAGTTTGACTGCCTGACATCTTGATAAAATGCTGTTTTTTACCGACACTTTCAATGGTAGCGGGCTGGTGAGACCCCCCGGCAGGCAGTTTTAAAAGATCTTCTTGACTCCCATCGGCGCCAAGCGAGACTTCTCGAATCAACAACCCCTTACCCTCAGAACTGACCAGGCAAGCTGCTGCCCCATCTCCAAAAAGTACGCAGGTAGTGCGATCTTCATAATCAACAATTGAGGAGAGTTTTTCAGAAGCAATGACAAGAATATTTCGATAAATTCCCGACTCAATATAAGCTTTGGCAATAGAAAGCGCATAAATCATTCCGGAACAAGCCGCTTGAATATCAATAGCAGCGGCATTTTCTGCATTGAGAGATGCTTGCAAAAGACAAGCTGTGCTTGGAAATACAAAATCAGGAGTAATCGTTCCAACAATAATCAAATCCAAACTCTCAGCTCCAACTCCTGCATTTTTCAGCGCCCGTAAAGCCGCTTCTTTCGCCATATCAGAGGTGAACTCATTAGGAGCGGCAATGCGCCTTTCCTTAATTCCTGTCCGAGTCGTAATCCACTCATCAGAAGTCTCAACCATTTTCTCGAGATCCTGATTAGTTAAAACTTTACTTGGAAGGTAGGAACCTGTCCCGATTATTCTTGCCGAGCGTTTCATTAAATCCCTTGAAGATCAATAAATTAAGAAGTTTTTATAGATAAAGCTCTATGCAATTTTACTCTAAAGTAGATAAAAACGAAAGAAAATCTTTCCCATTAAAACACCTTACTCCTTTATACTGCAAAAAATATGATGAAAACTCCAAAAGAACTAAAATCTTTAATTGCACATCTAAAAATGCTCCCGGGCGTCGGTAAAAAAACAGCCGAACGCTTTGCTTACCACCTCCTTGAATCCCCAACGCAAGAAATCCAACAGTTCAGTGCTCTTTTAAGGACTCTTCAAGAAAATGTGATCTTTTGTGAGATATGTGGAGTCATGTTGTATGAAAAGGAGTGCTTTTCCTGCAAGGAATCCAATCGAAATCCACACATCCTTCTCGTCGTCGCAAAACCTAAGGAGGTCATCACAATTGAAGAGTCTATATCCTATAAGGGGCGCTATCATGTTTTAGGCCAACTCCTCTCCCCTCTCGACGATATTGGGCCGGCCGATCTCAATACACAAAAACTCATTTTGCGATTAAGCTATGAGCCGGTTGAAGAAATCATTTTAGCTTTTGATTCTACCTTGGAAGGAGATGCAACGGCTCTTTATCTTCACGATCATCTAAAAAAATTTCCGATTAAAATTACGCGCCCAGCGCTAGGACTCCCAATGGGAAGTTCATTTGATTTTGTTGATGAAGGCACTATTATGCGCTCGATTACGGCTCGTTTACCGATTTAGTATTGCACTTTTTTCTCCCTGTTCATTATAATCGACCTCTTGATATTTAACGAATTGTGCTATGAAGAATTTTTTCTTAAGGGCTGCGGCCCCCATCCTGTTAACAATAAATGCCCTGAATGGTCAGTACTCCTCATTGGCTCAATATGAGAGTTATGAGAATCGAAACGTTGGAAAGATTTGCATTCAACTTGAGACGTGTGAGCTTGGTTGTCATTTCGATCAATCGACTCTGATTAATCGTCTTAGCACCAAACAGGGAGACCCTTTTTCTCAAGCAGCTTTCGACCAAGATTTAAAGATGTTGAGTGAAGAATACGATCGTGTCGACCCTACGATCGAAGTGCGCCATGGCGAAATCGTCATTAGCATTCGTCTATGGGAAAAACCATTGATCCAAGACATCAAATGGTACGGCAATCACAAAGTCTCATCAGGTAAACTCCAACGTCTGCTTGGAATTAAACCCGGCTCTGAATTTGACCGCAGCGACTTCAATCGAGCTTTCAATAAGATCAAAGAGTATTACGTCAAGCAAGGTTTCTTTGAAGCCGAACTTCAGTACACGATTCTTCCTAATCAAGATCGAAACGAAGTCAATATCAATGTCGTGATTTGCGAAGGGCGCTCAGGGCGAATTTCCGGCCTTAACTTTAAAGGATTTTCTAAAGAAGAGCAGTCTCATATTTTGAATATGATTGTGACAAAGCGCTACAACCTCTTCATGAGCTGGCTAACAGGAACCGGCACCTACAAGGAAGAAGCTCTAGAACACGACAAACTCATGATCGTCAACTATCTTCAAAATCAAGGCTATGCAGACGCCGCCATAGATATTGAAATCTCTGAATCAGAAAAAACCAACCGAATTGAAATTACAGTAGTTGCTGAAAAAGGAGAGATTTACGAATTTGGTACAATCTCCTTCAGTGGAAATGACCTTTTCTCTGAAGAAGAAGTCGAAAAAGTTCTTCTCATCAAAAACGGTGATAAATACTCTCCTGAACGCGTTCGCGACTCGATGAATGCTCTTCAAAGACTCTACGGATCTAAGGGTTATATTGAAGCGAATGTAAGCTATCGCTTAAATCTCGATCCCTTCCGCCCGCGCTATGACGTCCATTTTGACATCGAAGAAGGCGAAAAATATTATATCGGTCTTGTCCGCGTTCTTGGAAATGTTTCAACCAATACCCATGTCATCTTAAGAGAATCCCTCCTAAACCCAGGAGAAATTTTTGACTCAAGACGCTTAGAGGCCACTCAGCGTCGTTTAGAAGCAATGGGCTTTTTTAAAAGTGTCAACGTTTACACCGTTCTCTCTAGTGATGATGAAGCTTTAGGTCCGAATTATCGCGACGTCAATATTGAAGTCGAAGAAACGACAACAGGAAATATCAGCCTCTTTGTTGGAGCGAGCACCTCCGACAGCATCTTTGGAGGACTCGATCTCACTGAGAACAACTTCAATATCCGGGGCATGAGCAGTGTCTGGCGGGATGGCGCCTCTGCAATTAGAGGAAATGGTGAATATTTTCACACGCGTCTCTCTTATGGCGCCAAGCAGCAAAACTACATCATTAGCTGGTTAAACCCCTACTTCAATGATTCAAAGTGGCGTGTTGGATTTGATTTAAGTTATCAGCATAGCACGCTTCAATCGAGCAATTACGATATCGATACTTATGGATTTTCTCTCTATGCAAATTATCCCATTAGCAACTACTGGACTTTTGGAACCAAGTATCGCTTCAAAAATGCAAGCATAGACATTGAAAAAATTGAAGAGTCCGAAAGAAAACAACAAGAGCGCAATAGTGGCATCGTGACAGGCTTTGGACTTTCGCTTGGATACGATAGCGTTGATAACCCCTTCAAGCCGCATCGAGGACTTCGTTCTTCTGCTGAAACTGAAATGCTTTACGAGCACAGACGAGCTGAAAACCACGAAAACTTCCTCTTCATGAAAATGAATTCGATCAACACCTACTACTATCCTGTTTGGAGGCTAGGGACACTTAAAGTGCGTGGAGAAGCGCGTTTCATCTATCCGATGGGCGCCGGAAAGCAAGATGAAATCCCACTCTCCGAACTTTACTTCTTAGGTGGCGATACCACCGTTCGTGGATATAAACCCTTTACTATCGGCTCCCACTTTAAGAAAGAAGATGGGAAAGCAGGTAAAGACGACCCAACAGGGGGTCTATCTTCTGTTCTAGCCTCAGTTGAGTACAATCAACAGATTGTACCTGTACTCGACACCTTTGCTTTTTTTGATGGGGGCTCGGTATCGAGGAAAGAATTTGCAGCAGGAAAATTTGTGATGAGTTATGGCGGTGGAATCCGCTTGCAAGTAGGAGGCCGGGTCCCCTTAACTGTTGGCGTCGGCTTCCCCATAAACCCTGAGAGATCAAGTGATAAAAAAGTCTTCTTCTTCTCAATGGGCGGACAGTTTTAAAGGAGAAAAACATGAATAAAAAACATCTGCTATCCCTTGGCCTTTCAGCCCTTTTTGCAACATCAGCATTAATGGCAAATGAGGAAAAGAAGGTAGCTTTAGTTAACTTTACCACCTGTATTTTAGAATCTAAATATGGGATGGATGAACAAGAAAGTTTTGAAAATATTAAAAAACAGATGGCAAGCCTTGTTGAAGATTCTGAAAAAAATTTACGGGAACTTGCTGCCAAATTTAATGACAGTGATTACATGGATGGACTCTCTCCTGAAGCAGAAGGCGAGCTTAAAGGAAAATATCAATCCCTTAGCGAGGAATATAGCCGGTATCAAAATCAATTTATGCAAGTCATGAACCAAGCACAAATGAAGATGTACCAGTCTATGCAAGTTCATATCAATGATGCCTCTGAAAAAGTGGCAAGAGAGCACCACCTTTCCCTCATCCTCAACAAGGATGTCGCTTTCTATTTCGATAATGCCTTAGATATGACGGACCTTGTCATTAAAGAGCTGAATCAGGAATATGAAAAAAAAGGAAAAAATAACATCGCTCTTCAAGCCCCAAGCGAGGTTTTAGAGAAAAAAGGAAAATAGCCTTATGCAAAATAGGAAGTATTCATTACGAGAGTTATCCGACCTGACCGATTCGATTTTGGTAGGAAACCCCGATCATCTAATCTCGAATGTCGATGGCTTAGAGTCAGCCTTAACAAATGATGCTTCCTTTCTTTCCAATCCCCGCTACATTGAGTCTGTAAAAAGCTCCCAAGCGGGGGTTATTTGTGTCGACCGCAACACAAAATTATTCGAAGGAAAGAACTACCTCATCTCTGAAGATCCCTCGCATGTTTTCCAAAAAATTGCGGAATACATCTTAGGCGCCAAACAAACCCCCTCGTCTTTCGAAGGCATTCATGAAAAAGCTTTCGTTCACGAAAGCGCAGAAATTGGCGAACATGTCACGATTGCTCCGGGAGCTTGCATTGATCGTGAAACCGTTATTGGTCATCATACCATTATAGGTCCTAATGTATCCATAGGTCCAGGTTGCGTCATCGGCCATAACTCTCATATTCATGCCAATGTCGTCATTCGCAACCACTCTTTCATTGGAAATCGCGTTATTTTACAGCCCGGCTGCATCATTGGATCTTGCGGTTTTGGTTATATCATTAATGAAAATGGCCACCACAAAAAACTCAATCAGTTAGGAATTGTTATCATAGAGGATGATGTCGAAATCGGATCAAATACAACAATTGATCGCGCGCGGTTTAAAGCAACAATTGTACGAAGAGGCACAAAAATCGATAACCTGGTCCAAATTGGCCACAATGTTGAGCTTGGAGAAGATAACATTATCATCGCTCAAACAGGCATTGCAGGATCCACAAAAACCGGACGCCACGTTATGGTCGGTGGACAGTGTGGAATTATTGGTCATGTTGAGCTGGCAGACGGGGTTCAACTCGCAACACGTTCCGGTGTGAGCAAATCCTTAAAAAAACCAGGCCCCTATAGAGGATCTCCTGCCATCCCTTTAAAAGAATATCATAAACGAGAAGTCTACATCCGTCAGATTGAAAAATTAGCAAAGCGCATTGAAGCTCTCGAGAAAAAGGAAGCTGATGCAAATTTACTATAAGCCTGATCCAAATGAAGGCTTTCAATCTATCTCGACTCCTCAGGATGGATGTTGGATACACATCGATGATGCAACTCCCTCGGATCTCAATGAAGTCGCAAACCTCCTCGATATCGATTACGGAGATATTCATGACTGTTTAGATAAGCACGAACTGCCTCGAATTGAACGCGTCGATCAACACGTCTTAATCTACACACGTCATCCTACTAGCCAAGAAGCAGGTCTTCATACGACAACACTTGCCATCATCCTGACAAAAGATTATGTCGTGACCATCTGCCCGCAAAAAAGCCACTTAGTCGAAAATATTCTTTCTCAAAAACCACAACTCGCAACGACCCAAAAAGCGAAATTTCTTCTCTATATTCTTCTAAAAGTGACTCAAGAATTTACTCTTCAGATCAAAAAAATTCGTGCCAACGTTCTAAAAAAAGAAAATGACGTTACTAAAATCAAAAGCGAGGATATTACCGCCCTTACCATCTACGAAGAAAATCTAAGCCAATTTCTAAGCTCTCTTGCTCCTCTTCGAAATGTTTTAGAGGCCATTACCTCAGGACGCTATACTATTTTATACGAAAAAGACCAGCACCTGCTAGAAGATCTTCTCAATGCCAGCATCCAGTCAGAAGATCTTTGCGCAATTAACCTTCGAACCATTCGAGGTCTTAGAGACTCTTATCAAATAATATTTACAAATCAGCTCAATAAAACCATTAAACTACTTACAGCCCTAACCATTATTCTCAGTATCCCTACGATGATTTCCTCCCTTTATGGCATGAACGTCAATCTCCCTTTTGAAAAAAGCCCTTTTGCCTTCTCGGGAATCTTAGTATTCACTGGAATCTTCTCTCTTACAGCACTCCTTCTTTTTCAAAGAAAAAAATGGTTATAAATTTAACCTAATTAATGTTATTATAAATCTATGTTTTGTTTAAATTATATTAGTTCATCAATATTGATTTCTTTTTGTGAATGTAACGAAAGTCTATTAAGTTCTACTTGTATTCGAAATATTTTTATTGTAGATGGGGCGTTATTACTTCTTGGTACTATTTTGGGAACAATTGCCGTCATTTTTTGTCTGGCAACACCGCTAGTCTCTCTTATTCTACTCCTGTTTTTTGCAATTATGATTATCGACACCCTGGCCATTGGATACACCTGTTGCTTTAAAGCCCCTTCTGAACCAATAGATTATTCCAAAGAAGCGATGAACGATATCCTTTCTGATCAAGAAGATCAGAATCGCCTGGTTTACTGGTTTGATCAAAGCCCCTTCGAGAATTTATAATAATAAAATGGAGGGGTTCTCAAGAAGCCCCTTTAATGACTTCATGAATAATGCAGCATCTGCTCCATCGACAACTCTATGATCTGAAGAGAGTGAAAGTGGGAGGATATGACCCGGTATAACTTCTCCATTTTGCACAACAGGCTTTTCTAAAATACTTCCAACAGCAAGAATCGCAACCTGGGGAGGATTAATAACCGCCTGAAAGTCGTGAATTCCGTACATCCCAAGATTTGAGATGGTAAACGACCCCCCTTGGTACTGTTCAGGTGCTAGCTTTCCTTCTTTGGCAAGAGCCGCAAGTTCACGTACTTCTTGAGAAAGTTGACCTAGGTTTTTGTAATCAGCATGTCTTATTATGGGCGTAATCAAGCCCCCTTCAAAGCTGACAGCTACTGAAATATCGATTGTCTTGAATCGAAGGATTGTTTTTTGGCTGCTATTATATCCACTATTTAATGTGGGGTGCTGACGAAGAGCTAAAGCTGTAGCGCGCACAATAAAATCATTAAAGGTGACCTTAACACCACTATTTTTTAATTGAGCTCTAACCTCCATCAATGCTTTTGCGTTGATTTCAGATTGAACATAAAAGTGAGGAATGAAAGTTTTTGATGCTTGAAGACGCTCTCCGATGATCTTTCTTATAGGACTTAAAGGCTCTTCTTCATAAGTTCCGGGAGGAATCTCCGGGACTGATCGGCTTCCAAAAGAGACCACTGCCCCTTTTTGAGCGGTTTTCAGATCTCTCTTCATAATGCGGCCACTTGGACCCGATCCCTTAACGCTTGTCAAATCGATCTTTTCTTTTTTAGCAATTGATCGAGCTAAAGGCGATGCTAAGATTCGATCTGTGACTCCGGCTGTTTCCCATTCAAAACGATAATTTTTTAAAGGGGGCGCAATTTGGGAAGCCGGTTCTTGGAGGCCAGAAGAAGCGGGGGCTTTAGCAGCAGCAGTCGAGCTCTCTTTTTTTTCTGATTCTTTTGGAGCTTCTTCTTCCGATTTTGGCTTTTCTTCAATTGAAAAACCCTCAATATTCTCATCTAGAGCTTCCGTAAAAATAGCTACCGGCTGGTTAATCCGAGCATCCTGCCCCTCTTGAATGACGATTTTTCTTAAAAACCCTTCATCGATTGCGTTGTATTCAACTGTCGCTTTATCGGTTGCTACCTCAAAGAGAAGGTCGCCATCTTTAACCTCTTCTCCCTCTTTTTTGTGCCATTTAACAATCGTTCCCCCTTCCATTGTGGGTGTTAATTTAGGCATATTCAGTGTAAAGGGCATAGGTCTCTCCTCTTAACGCAGGGTCTCTTCAATGGCCGCTAAAATTCGTTTTACATTTGGAATCGTCTCTTTTTCAAGCTCTCTAGAGTAAGGCAAAGGCGTTTCCATCTGGCAAACGCGTTTAATAGGAGCATCGAGATAGTCAAAGCAGTGTTCTTGGATTGAAAAACCCACCTCTGAGGCAATGCCGGCAAAAAGGTGCCCTTCTTCAACAAGTACACACCGATTAGTCTTTTGAACTGAACCGAGAATTAGGGGTAAATCAAGTGGTTTAATCGTTCTTAAATCAATCACTTCAATCTCAACCCCCTTTTTAGCCATCTCTTCAGCTGCTTTCATACAAAATTGCAACATTCGACTATGAGAAACTAAAGTCAGATGATGTCCAGAGCGTAAGATTTTACCCTTTCCAATTGGAATCAGATAGTCATCTGTTGGAACGTCCATTTTCATGCCGTAATCCAGCTCATTTTCTAGAAATAAAACAGGATTATCATTTCGAATCGCTGACTTAAGAAGGCCTTTAGCATCGACGGGATTGCTCGGTGCTAACACAATAAATCCAGGGAAATGACCATAAAGAGATTCCACACAATGAGAATGTTGACACGAAACTTGCGCAGCAGCTCCATTTGGCCCTCTAAAAACAATCGGCACCTTGAAGCGGCCCCCAGACATATAATAAGTTTTGCAAGCGTTGGATACAAGCTGATCAAAAGCGACAAAAGAAAAATTAAAACTCATAAATTCGACAATCGGCCGAAGCCCTGTCATGGCAGCACCTATAGCTAAACCCGCAAATCCATTCTCGGCAATAGGAGTATCGATGATGCGCTTTGGGCCCCACTTTTCAAGCATGCCCTTTGTCACCTTATAAGCGCCATTATACTCTGCAACCTCCTCACCCATCACAAAAACACGCTCATCTCGAGTCATCTCTTCATCAATGGCAGCTCGAATGGCCTCTCTCATTTCCATTTTTTGCTTCATTTAGGCTAGAATATCCTCTTCTAAAGTAATTGGATCAGGCCAATCACTTGATTCAGCAAATTTCATTGCATTCAAAACCATCTCTTTTTGCTTTTTATTTAACGTTTCATATTCTTCATCCGTGATCATTTTTTCTTCATCGAGATCCTTAACCAAATGCTTAATCGGATCTTTCTCCATTGCCTGCTTTAATGCTTCTTTACTTCGATAAAGACCCGGATCTGAAATAGAGTGGCCGCGAAATCGCTCTGTAATGATCTCAATTAAAACCGGCCGCTTTGACCCCAGTACAATTTCCTTAGCTTTTTCAAACCCGGCATAGCAGCTAAAATAGTCCATCCCATCTAAAGTGAGACTCTCCATTGCATAACCCTTTGCCATATTTTCAGCGATTGGCTCAACTGCAATTGCACGATTTACTGCAGTTCCCATTCCCCATTTATTATTCTCGATCACGTAAATACAAGGAAGGCTCCATAAAGAAGCGAGATTTAAAGATTCATGAACAGCCCCTTGAGCCACTGCACCTTCTCCCATAAAGCAAAGAGCTACCTTCCCTTCTTCGTTAAGGTATTTTAAAGAAAAAGCAGCGCCGGTCGCTATAGGAAGATGTCCTCCAACAATTCCAAATCCCCCCAGAAGTCTGTCTGTATAAAGGTGCATCGACCCTCCACGACCCTTTGCGTTTCCTGTTTTACGGCCATAAAATTCAGCCATAATCTCATCAGGGGTCGCGCCCGTTAAAAGAGCAAGGGCATGGCAACGATAGGTTGTGATCCACCAAGCATCGAGACCGAATATATCAAAAGCCGATGTTTGAATCGCTTCTTGTCCAATATAGGCATGAAAGAATCCCCCAATTTGCCCTTGCTGGTAAGCCGATTCCGCACGAACCTCAAAATTGCGAATCAAAAGCATTTTCTCCAATGATCGAATGAGGGATTCAGGGCCAAGAGAAGCAATCAGCTTCTTCTTATCACACTTATAAAAATGATATTTTTCTGACATAATATTCCTTAATCGTCATTATATGACAAAAAGAGATCGAATTCAAGGGCCAGTTATTGCATTGGGATTCCAGGCAAACAGCTTTGCCTTGGAACGATCGTTGGATTATTCGTAACAGGGATGGTTCTCAAGTCAGAATCTTCATCTTGCCTTGACTCGCAACCCCAAAAAAAGAGGGTCGTTAAAAAGAGAAAAAAAAGGGTTTTCATTAAATCACAATTGAATTTTTATTAGAAGGAAGTATACGTCTTCTTACCCAAAAAAACAATAACATTTATCGAATCACGTTTTTCTTTGACATCTGTTTAAACTCCTGAAGAAAGGCGTCATACGTCTTTTCATCCTGAAAGACAACCGCATTTTCAGCATTTTTCTTCGATGCCTTATAGGTCCAGTTATATGAACCTGTCCAAACAAGCTTTTTGCCTTGCTGATTTTCTTTGAAGAGACAAAATTTATGATGCATTAACGCGCGATTGGCCTTTTTCTCAAGCTCTCCATCAAAACATTCGACTTGGATTCCCTTTTTTGCCAGCTTTGATGCGGGATATCGACTCTCAAAGGCTGTCGAGTCGCAAATCAATTGAACGTGCACCCCCCGCTCCTTTGCCCGCTCCAAGGCGCTTCCAATTTTTTGATTTGTAAAGGAATAGACGGCTCCATAAATGGCACATTTCTCTCCATCGATTAACTCAATCAATCTCTGATCTAAATGATCATTTGGTGAAAAGTATGTTTTTATTGTCTCTGAATAGAGCGCCGCTGCAAACAGCCCTAACAGAATGAAAAATTTAATCATCTTTGTATCCTCTTAAAGTGATTTGGACTTGTTATTTATAGTGGATATTGCTAACTTTTGTCTATGAAAAAACTCCGCCCAATTTATTACGATACGGAAACGACAGGGGTAAAGGTTGATAAAGACCGTATTATTGAAATTGCTGCTTTTGACCCGTTTCTCGATCGCTCTTTTTCCTGCTTGATCAATCCGGGGATTCCAATCCCAAAAGAGGCCTCTGCGATTCATAAAATTACAGATGACATGGTCAAAGACGCCCCTTCTTTTAAAGATGTCGCAAAAGACTTCTGCTCCTTCTGTGAAGGTAATGTCGTTTTAATTGCACATAATAACGATAGTTTCGATCAGCCTTTTCTAGAATACGAGTTTAAAAGGCATAATGTCACTTTTCCTGATTGGAAATGGCTAGATAGCTTAAAGTGGGCAAGAAAATATCGTCCCGATCTTCCTCGACACGCTCTTCAAGTACTAAGAGAATACTTTGGCTTTAAAGCTAACAATGCTCATAGAGCTTTAGATGATGTGATCATTCTTCATAAGGTCTTTAACATGATGATTGATGACTTAGAACTTGAAACGGTTTATGAACTTATGAGTCAAAAACCCCAAGCCATTCGCTTGATGCCTTTTGGTAAACATGCCGGGAAGCCATTAAAAGAAGTTCCGGCTTCTTATGTCAGTTGGCTCAGTCAACAAGGTGCTTTTGACAAACCGGATAACGGCTTACTCAAAGAATCCTTCGCTAAACTAGGCTATCTTTAGTCAAGAAGTGTGTTTCCCACATTAATCTGAAGGTCGGACAGCTTTCCAAGAGTTCATCTTTTGTTCCTTCCGCTATTTTCTGTCCTTGTTCGAGAAAAATGATGCGATCGGCATGCTCAATCGTGGTCAAACGATGGGCGATAATGATTTGAGTTAAAGAGCCGTGAAGGTCGATAATTGCTTGCTTGATACGATTTTCACTCAAAGCATCTAAGGCGGATGTCGCTTCATCTAATATGAGGATAGGGGCTTGCTTTGCTAGGGCCCGAGCAATACTTAAGCGTTGCTGCTGGCCGCCTGATAGATTTTGGCCCATTTCAGCAAGATGAGTTAGGTATTTTTGGGGTAATTCCCGAATGAATTCATCAGCATACGCACTTTTAGCCGCAGCAAAAATCTCTTTCTCCGGCATCGAGCTCCCATAACTAATATTTGCTGCGATTGTATCAAAAAATAAGAAGGGCTTCTGGGAAACAAATGAAATTTGTCCCCTTAAAGATTTTTTGGTGTAGCGCTTTATAGGGATTCCATCGATGCGAATCTCCCCTTTTTGAACGTCATGAAGCCGGGGAAGAAGCTCGACAAGGGTCGATTTTCCAGCACCTGTTGCTCCCACAATGGCCAAGGTTTCTCCCTTTTTAACCTCAAAACTCAAGTCTTTTAAGACCCAGCGCTCTTCATAGGCAAACCAGACCTTGTCAAATTCAATACTTTCTTTAAAATCATCAAGTTCAATGGCCCCCTTTTCATCCTCGTTTTGCGGTTTTAATAAAAGTACTTCAAAAAGACGCTCTGCCGCAACAACCCCCTTTTGAATATTTGCATTTTCTTCCGCAAATTTTTTGACAGGTTCATAAAAAAGATGCAGCATCCCGCAGTAAACAAGAAGCTCAGAAATACTCATTTTTAAAACGTAGAGACCAAAAAAAATCACTGCGACTAAGCACAGCATGGTGACCGTATGAAGAATCGGTCGAGTGAGAAGGTCATACTTCGCTGTTTTTGTCTCCAAATAAGCCATCTTATTGTTGTGCTCTTCATATTTTTTCTGAGCAAAATCTTCCATTGAAAAAATCTTGACCGTCTTTATCCCATTGAGAAAGTCAATCAAAGTTGAAGTAAAGGTTTCCTGATGTTTTTGCCAACGCCTTGTAATTTGTTTGACCTTTCGGGTGACTAAAATGACTGGAATAACGATCAAAGGGAGTCCAACAAAGATAACTAAAGAGAGTTTCCATGAGATATAAAAACAAATCAAAAGCGTTGAAACAATGTTAAAGGGCGTATGGAGATAATTTGTAACGCAGGAATTTAACGAAAGGGCAATTTGGCTTGCATCTGCACCAACTCGAGTGGACAAAGAACCTAAGTTATATTTTTGATAAAAGCTCATGGGAAGTTTTTGAATGTGAGCGAAATAATCTTTTCTAAGGTCGCGGCTTATTTTAATCGACAGAACTTGAGTTACATACCGGCTATAAAAGAGAAAAATTGCCTTAAACATGGCAACAAAAATTAAAGTGCCGATAATGAGCTCAAAACTTTCTTCAACATGGAACCGAGATCGAACCGAAAAAATGAGTTTTCCTAAAAAGTTCTGCCCATCCTTTTGTGCCAGATAAGAAGAGGCGCTTTTTCGAGTAATCAGATTCTCTTCACCTGACTCAACTTGAGTCCACTTTTCAATCACATCTTCTTGAGAAATTTCATAACTTGCTTTCCCTTCTCCAAAAAGCTCGAAGAAATCAACACCTGTGTTTGTAATCACACCAAAAGCAAACATCTCCATCTGACTTGCAAAAGTGAGCGCTAAAAGTGTTAAAACATTTAAAGTGAGAAGTAAAACGTGCTTTTTAGTCCGAAGAGCTGCTTTGAGTAGTAGTTTCATCGAGATTGATACACTGCCCCATTTTACGAAATTTCTGATATCTATTCTCGATCAGTGTATCAATTGGTTGAGTTTTTAGCTCGGAAATCTTTCTTGAAACAAATTCTTTGACCCTGGCAAACATGGCTTCTTTATCGTGATGAGCTCCACCAAGAGGCTCTTCAATAATTTCATCGATTACACCAAATTCGAGTAAATTTTCGGGCAAAATTTTAAGCGCTGCTGCTGCCTCTTCACTTTTACTACTTTCCTTCCAAAGAATCGAAGCGCAGCCTTCCGGAGAAATAACCGAATAGTAGGAGTGCTCTAACATAACGACACAATCTGCGATGCCAATTCCGAGAGCTCCCCCAGAGCAGCCTTCTCCAATAACAAGGGCAATTGTAGGGGTTCGTAGTTTTGCCATTTCAAGAAGGTTTTTTGCGATCGCCCATCCTTGACCTCGCTCTTCAGCGGCTAATCCGGGAAATGCTCCCGGAGTATCGATAAGACAGAGAACAGGAAGTCCAAATTTTTCAGCAAGCTGCATCGCTCTTAATGCTTTTCGATAGCCCTCCGGATGGCTCATCCCAAAATTATGATGCAATCGACTTTCAGTATCGTGTCCCTTTTCTTGGGCAATTATAACGACTTTTTTCCCTTGAATCATTCCAAAAGCGGTAATGACAGCCCGATCGTCAGCATAGAGCCGATCACCTGAAATCTCTTCAAAACTTTCGCATAAATTTTGAACATAATCCAAACCATGAGGACGATTGGGGTGGCGGCAAATCGAAACACGCTCCCACGGGGAAAGCTCTGAGTAAACCTTGGATTTTAATTCCTTAAGCTTCTTTTCAAGCTTAATGATTTCCTCATCCGACCAGACATCACTCTCTTTGTTTTTCTCTTTGAGCTTATCTAAAACCTCTTCACACTCTTTAATTGGCCTTTCATGGTTTAACATTTTTTATTCCATTTTTGTTTCAATTCCAGGCAATTCTGCCTCTTGAAAATCTTGCACCACTTCGATAACGGTAGGTTTTGTGATCACAATAGAGAAAATTTCTTCAATATCTTCGCGATTCAACCGTATACAACCATCACTTTCATAATGACTAATTTTCGATCGATCTTCAAATAGAGACTCTGTTTTCTCATCAAACACCCAAGGTGATCCATGAATGCCATATCCTTTTGCCGGATGCGAGGTTTCTCCGATTTCTTCTCCAAAAGGCATCCATCTCGTTCCGAAAACTTGGATCATCTCAGCCTCTTCATCTTGAAAATACCCCGTAACCCCTGACTTATAGAGAGCGATCTTATCTCCAAGTAAAAATTTTCCGGTCGGGGTTAATGATCCGGAGGGAGAGGTGTCTTCAAGGCGGCCTAACCCAACTTTATAGGTCTTCATCAAGTAACGTGCATTATCATCCAAATCGATCGCATAAAACCAAAGTTTACAGCGGGATAGATCGCAAAGAAGATGAAAACTAATGTCACGATCTTTTTTAAAAACATTAAAGCGGTCTCCAGGCTTCACTTTCTGGGAGAAATAGTCAGGTTTGCCATTTAAACTTCTCGCTATGAAATGTTTTGATGTTTTGAAATAAGACGCATAATCCGCAACCCAAGCAGGCCTTCCCTTTAGCCAGGGAGCTCGAGAGGTATATCGAATCGTTTCGACAAAGGGATACTTCGATGAACTCAGTGTAAACAGGCGATAAATATCGTCTACATCTTCAGTATTATCTTGTTGAACTTTAAGTTTATGGGAACGTTTAGAGACCTTCTCGATTCTTTCTAAAGCCGGCTCTTCCTTCTGAATCGCCTCTTCAACATAAGCAACATCGATCTCTTCGGCTTGAATCATTTCAGGAGCAGCCTCCGGCTTTTTTTTAATAATTGCCGTTAAACCAATTCCAACAAAAAGAAGACAGGAACCCGTTAAAATAATTTTTGGAAAAGACACGATATACCCCTATAAATTCTCAATATCTAAAACTGCTCAAATATGAGTTATTCTTGAATCGGACCGAGTATAGGTTAATTTCTCCCCATATTCAAGGAATGTTTTACAAAATTATACCATAAATCACAATATACTAAAACACCTTAATGAAGGTGAATAGAAACTTTTTGATTTAATTCAGAAGGCTTAATTGCCAATAGAAAATCAGCACCCCAAAAATGATCCTGACCGGCTAAAGGAATGATTTCACATTCGTGATCAAAATTAAATTCAAAATATTCCTTTTCTTTGCTGAAGGATAAATCTTTTGTTCTTCCTGAAAATCTTTCCAAGGAACCCGGATAAAGCCTTTTTTCATCGATTTGCGCTTCATCTGCTTGAATAAAAAAAACGACTAGAGGTGAAGAGTGAGATTCCTTATATTGAATTTCCAATTGAATCGAGCGGTCCAACACCCTCATTTCAGAAAAAAGCCAAAGAAGACTCGGAGATGCGTTTTCTCTTCCCTTCTCAACCACCTTCGTCCATCCCTTTAATATTTTCCCTTCTCCATCAGCATGAATAACCTCTGCTGTTTCACTCCAAATTCCAAAATTTTCCATGGAACCGAGCGGCGCATAATGAGGGCCAAATGATAAAATTTTTACCTTTTCTTTATGAATAGCTCCAAGTCCTGTTCCTTTCCCTCTTAAAGAAAATACATAGGAAAAAATTGAAGTCTCCCCGATCACAAATCCGTCATTTGCTTCGATCAGGTCATCGTCAAAAGTAAGGGGCTTTTTTTCAAGCTGGAAATGTAAATCAGCGTATAGAAAAAGGAGAATGAGTCCCGGCGACAATTTTTCTAGTGAAGCGCTCTCAAGCCTTGTAAGAACACGCTCCATTGCTTTATCGATAAGAGCGCTCGAATAAAACTTTGAAGCTAAAAAAAGATTGATGTAGTGCGCAGCTAGAAAATTAATGCGATCAAAATTTTCTTCCTTCTCTTGAAATCCATAAAAAAAAGAACGGTCATTCTCAACAAATTTCAATAAAAGCGGGAGAGAGCTTTTTAATAGCTTTGGGTTTTTCTCTTCAAAGATATCTCTGAAAGTTGAAAAAAGCAGATCCTTTTGCTTTTGGAAAAAATCAAAGGGGTCTTCTCCTGCTGAAGAAGCCTCAATTTGACAATCGATCAAGCAGGCAATTAATCCTTCAAGCTCCTTTGACTCAAAAGGCGACGAATGTCGAATGGAATAAAAAAGCGACTTGAGCGATTTTTCTACCTCTTCCTTTACCGATTCACTCATCTTTGAAAGAAGCGCAACGCAAAGAAGCCGGATCAAGGCTTCTTCGTAATAAGATTTCGAAAATTCTCGAAGTTCTTTTAACGGGGCGAGTAATGCATGAACCTGTGTCGGTTCGATGTTTTGAGTTTGAAAAATGGAACCTATCACTTTCTTTAAATCATCGCCTGACTCCATCAAAGAGAGTCTTTCAATAAAAGAAAGTGATAAGAGTTGTTCCATCCGTTTAACCCAAAATAAGTAACTAACTGCTAAAGCCGGTTATTTTAAACAAACTGACTTTCTGATCCCATCTCTTTTTTTGTTGGAGAGACACCACTTTCAATCTGTTCTCGCATTTTCTTGCCGGGTGTAAATTTCACTGCCTTGCGAGCAGGTATTACAATTGGCACGGCGGCATTTTTAGGATTCCGCCCAATTTTCTTTTTTCTTTCCACGATTTCAAAAACTCCAAAATCGCGAAACTCTAAACGATCCCCTTCTGTGAGAAATTCTGTCATCTCATCTAAAAATAGTTGAAGAAGAGCGCGAACCTCGTTTGGATGCATCCCATTTTTCTGTGAGATAACCTGAACGAGCTTTTTTTTCGTCACTGTAGCCATAAAACCTCCGACTGAACCAATGATCTATCAAAACTTATTTTTGTATCGTCTTGATTTTCAAACAAGTTTTTTTTCGAATTTCATGTTTCAGTCGTGCTTTATTGCTATAAGAATTTTTTTCTTTTTACCGGATCCAAGAAGTAAAAAACAGTGGTCGATAAGATCCTTTGGCTCAATTTCCTTAAGTGGATTGATTACTTTTTCGTTATTTATGTAGGCTCCGCCATTTTTTATTAAGCGAGTTGCCTCTCCAATACTTGCTGTTAAACCAACTTGCTGAGCAAGTTCCGTAAAACGCTTACCAACAACGTCCGTTTGTTTTAAACTGCAATTTGGCAAATGCTTCATTGCCTGTCTTAGAGCTTCACCATTCAAAACGGCATCGCTGCCAAATGCTGCTGCCTTTGTTGCCGCTTCTGCCTCGGCAAGGCCTCCATCCCCATGGATTGCTTGTGTTAGATTTTCTGCTAATTTCCTTTGTGCAAATCCAGGCTGATTCTCTCCCTCCCCTAAGATAGTTTCGATTTCTTCATGATTTAAGAAAGTCAGCATTTGAAAAAGCCTCCTTAAATCAACATCAGGGATTGAAAGAAGATATTGATAGAGCTCATAAGGCGAAGTTAACTTTCTATCAAGCCAAATAGCTCCCTTTTCACTTTTTCCAAATTTTTTTCCATCACTTCTCGTTAAAAGTGGAAAGGTCAGTCCAAACAGGTTTGAAGCTTTCATCTTTCTAGAAAACTCTAAACCTGCCGTGATATTTCCCCATTGATCGCTTCCTCCTCCCTGGATGGAAACACCATGGGAACGACTTAAGTGGTAAAAATCATACCCTTGGAGCAATTGATAGCAAAATTCTGTAAAACTCATTCCTTCTTCGCTATGAAGCCGAAGCTTTACACTTTCCTTGCTCAACATAGGCCCTAAGCGGAAGTGCTTTCCTATTTTTTGTAAAAAATCGATTATCGAATACTCGGACAACCACTCTTCATTATCGAGGATAATCGCCTTATTTTCAGATGAAAAATCCAGAAAACGAGAGAACTGTTCTTTGATACACGTGCGATTTTTTTCAATCTCATCCTCGCTAATAAGAGGACGTTCCTTATCTTTACCCGAAGGATCACCAATGCGTGTTGTCGCACCGCCTAACAAAACCACAGGGGTATGTCCGTACATCTGAAACCACTTGAGAAGGTTGATCCCGATTAAATTCCCCAAATGAAGACTTCCTGCAGTAAGATCAAACCCCACATAAATTTTCTGTGGAGTTTGCAAATGCGTATGAATATCTTCACTAGAAAGTGTATCGATAAAATCTCGGATTTTCAGAACATCTATAACATTTTTCATTTGAACGAAAAGTTTACAAGATAGTTTCTTTCAAATCAATCTATTCGATTATTTTTTTTCAAATTCTCTCTGGAGTTCTTCGGTAAGCTGCTCGATCTTAACACTCTCTTTTGCAGAATTTTGATTTCCATCAAAAAGTGAAATGGTTTTTTTCTTCAACACTTCTCTGACACCGACATTTCTTTCAATCCATCGATGAATTTCGTCTGATTTTTTCTTAAGTGCTGTTTGAGAAACCTGTCTATCAACCTCAACAATGTGTTTTTGTAATTTTTCTCTCGCTCGTTTTGTTTTATCGCTTTCATCTGCTAGTTTTTGAAGAATTTCGCTCTTATCTGATTTTTTTCCCATACTGTCTCCTGAACATCTGATTTTAATAATCCTCTGATTCTAGAAATCTCTGTACTTCTCGTCAATTTCAAAATTTTAACTCTAAACAGTTTTTCTATTTTATAAAACACCTAAATCACTATATACCGAAACAACTTCAAGAATTGGATTTTTCTAGCTGCCAAAGCACCGCAATTCGTCGATCATAAATGACCTCATATTTATTATATTAGGTCATTTATGATTGGCAAATTTCGAAAAGAATGTAAAGTATTTTCCGATAAAAATGACTTTCCAGAAGAGTTCATAGACACACCTGAATGGGAACGGATTGTACATTTGGCCAAAAACGTCTTGAAAGCGTTCGATTACAAAAAAGAATAAGGGTGATTAAGAAAAATCTTTGGATAAGAAACATCCTCGCATGTGTACAAAAAATCGCAAGCAGGAACTATCAAGCTGCTCTTATAGCGGAGTGCGGGGGTTTGAAATAATTTTTTGGTTAATGTGACTTTGTGAGGATGTCAAGCTACATTCTCATTAAGATCTTTCAGCTTAACTTCTTCTTTAGAAAGCTCTTCTTCTTTCGAGGTGAAATAATCTTTAATGCCTTGGATGACAGCAGGAAGAATCACATGATAAAAGTTTTGTATTTCATTGTATGCTGAAAGGCAAACATTTTTATAAATCCAATCACATCCCATTTTAATCTCTTCAAAAATGGGCTTTATTGCTTTTACATAGATGAATTTAGGAAGCTCGATAAAAATTTTCTTAGCGATGTTTTTAATCGTTTGACCAATCGGCAGCAAAACATTCTCATAGGTCCAATTGGCAACTTCGACTACCCTGTCCATTACTGGCTTGATCACATTTTCGTAAACAAATTTTGGAAACTCGATAAAAATTTTCTCAGCAATCTTTTTGATCGTTCGAGCGATCGGCAGCAAGACCTTTTCATAGGTCCAATTGGCAATTTCGACTACCTGGTCCATTACTGGCTTGATCACATTTTCGTAAACAAATTTTGGAAACTCGATAAAA
>JBBDIZ010000037.1:56583-61376 GCA_040880145.1 Simkaniaceae bacterium
ATTTTCTCAGCAATCTTTTTGATTGTTCGACCGATCGGCAACAAGATCTTTTCATAGGTCCAATTTATCAGAGGGGGAACATTGTGATAGAGCGCAACTGGGATCGAAAGAAATATAATACCTAAAATAATTTCAATTTTTTTAGGCGTTTTGGATTTTTCCCAAATCTCACCAAAAGAAAGATTATCCTCATTATTATTTGGATCTATTTCACAATAGTTATCAACATCAACAATATTATCAACAATCATAATCAACTTTGTAAATTATAATAACACAAATCCAGAAATTCCCGCTAGAAAAATCGTAATGTAAGCCCTTAAAAGGGCCTTGTTGCGTAAATAGCTGCGGATAAGAGATTTGCTTGCGCTTAGCGTTCGAATTCTATAAATTTCTGTTTTCAACAGCAAAAGAAGAACGTGGAGAAAACTCCATCTAGCGACTTGTCCGGATAATCATGAGGTTGTTGTAAGTTATTTAGGAGAAAACAGTGAAGCAGATTGTGAAGCAGTGCCAAAAATGACCCCATGTTTACCCCGATCTGTGAAAAAAGCTTATGGAGATGGTGCCTATGATACAAGAGCTGTGCGAGAGGACTTTCATGCACGGGATATTGAATGATTCAAAGAGAGTTATTATAAAAAATGAAAAAGGTGGAATAGAAATTTATTCGCAAAGTGGTAGAGGGGCTTATTTTAGAAATGATGGAACTTTCAGAGGATTTATAAAAGATGGTCATAAATAAAGGATTTTGTACGAAGATTTTAGGAGATGTTGATCTTAAAGGAATGGTTATTCTTATTTGTTACGATGATCAGTTAATTGCTGAGATCAATTATGAGAAAGGAATAGATAATATGGAAATAGAAATCGTTTCTTTACAGAAAAAATCCCCCAAACAAATTTTCCCTTTAGAGGATTTTTTCAAGACATTAGAAAAGGCAAAAAAACTCACAAAAAAGTGCGCAAAAGAGGATAAGAGCTATCGTTGGCCTAGGGAATGATGATGAGGCTAGAAAGATTTGGAAAAAGTTAGCAGGCTATCATCGTAGGTCATTGGGAGAGACAGCATTTTACCGATGGAAAACATTGCTTGGGGACAAGCTGTAATCTCGAAAATTCGATACTCAGCGCAGTGAAGTCTATGCCAAATCTATGGCACTGAATAAAATGACCGCTTTCGGAATGCCGAAAGGGCAATGGGATCTGGTTTAAAAGATAGGGGTAAGCTATATTAAGAGAGGTCATTCATCTCGAAATTTGATTTACGCAACAAGGCCCTTCGATAATAGAAGCTCTAGCCCTTGTCGTTCTTCATTGGATAATTTTTTTCATGACCCCAGTCTTAACACAAAGACAATATTTTGCTATATGTTTGAAACGCTCTCACTATATACCGCGATTCTTGAGTTTCTTCTTGAGAGGAAATTGATGAAAAGCGATTATGAAAGTACTTATGGATAATTATGGAAAAAGAGCAGTTGGCGAAAAGGCAGCTGATGCAATCTCTGATGGAATGGTTGTTGGACTCGGCACAGGTTCAACTGTTGCCTACTTTTTAACAAGCCTTGCAAAAAAAATTGAATCAGGCCTTAAGATCACCGCTGTCGCTAGCAGCAAAAAAACAGAAAATATCGCTCTAGAATTGAAAATTCCCTTAATTGATAATCAAGAAATAACACATATCGATATTACAGTTGACGGAGCAGATCAAATTACTTCCGATAAAATGATGATTAAAGGCGGAGGCGGAGCGCTTCTTAGAGAAAAGATCGTGGCCACTTCAAGCAAAGAACTGCTTGTAATCGTCGATGAAACTAAAGTCTCGGAAAACCTCGGAAACATAATCCTCCCCATTGAAATCGAGCCTTTTGCTTACCTATCCACTCTTTATAAAATTAATGCCCACGGATTCAAGGGAGAGCTTCGCATCGACGGCAACACCCCCTACCTCTCTGATGGGGGGCATTTGATTTATGACATTACACTCAACGAAATCCTAGAAGATCCTTTAAAAACCCATCAAAAATTAATTGGTATTCCGGGCGTGATTGAAACGGGTCTCTTCTTTAATATTGCAGGAAGAGTTCTAATTGGCAAAGGCAATGGTGAAGTAGAAATATGGCAGTGAATGACTATGTAAGGCTTCATCTGCAAAAAATCACCCACTCAAAGGCTTACACCCTCTTTTTACTCAATGCAGAGGATAAGCAATTTGCAATATATGCCGACCCCATTGTCGGCTCAAATATTCAAACTTATGTCACAGATCGAATAAAACCACGTCCCTTCACTCATGATCTTGTTCTCTCTTTGATAAATGGGTTTGAAATTCAAATTGATAAAATTGTGATTTCAGATGTTGAAGATACGCTTTACTACGCTAAACTCTACGTATCCCAGGATAAAGGAGAGCTTAAACAAGTCGTTGAGATCGACACAAGACCGAGCGACTGTTTCACGTTAGCGCTAATGACCGATTCTCCTATATTTTGTAAGAGGGCCATGCTTGAAAAAGTCATTCCTATTTGAACCTAAAAATTCAATAGTTGAGATTGAACTTGTTGTTTGCAAGTCCAACAATTGCCTCAACTGCCCGATGCGCATCTTCGCCTTCTGCTTCAATTCGAATTTTTGCTCCGCGCGCTGCTGCCATCATTAAGATTCCAAGCAAAGACTTTGCATTTACGCTTAAATCATGATAATGAAGCGTAATCGTACAGTTGAAAGTGGAAGCGCATTTTACAAGTTCTGTAGCGGGACGTGTGTGGAGTCCTTTATCATTTGCTATACAAAACGCGCTTTTGATCTTCGTATATTTTAAGTTTTCCATATCCCTACGGATATATCATTTTGACGAATTAAGAGCCAACATGATCGTTTCAAATTCAGAAACTAAAGAAGAAAAATATTGGATTAAAGATTCAAATGGTTGGCTGGTCGTTAAATCACATCCTGCTTTTTTCAAAAGAGCAATGGGATAATCACTTCCACCGGATTTTAAAAAATTCAAGTAATCCTCTCGAGCCGGCTTCCCTTCTTCCAGAACTCTCTCAACAAGGGAAAGGGAAGCAGAAATTCCTGTAGCGTATTGATAGACATAAAAATTTGAGTAAAAATGAGGAATCCGTAGATATTCATTCGGAAGAAAGTCATCGATCTTTAAAGCCTTGCCATAATATTCACGATTGAGCTCGATATAAATTTTTTTCAGGTTATGAGGAGTGAGTGGAATCCCTTTCTCGGCTAACTCATGAATTTTCAACTCAAAGTCAGCAAAGAGAACCTGCCTGAAAAAAGTCGCTCGAATTCCATCTATTTTTTGATTGAGAAGGTAGGCTTTCAGCTTAGGATCTTGGATGTTTTTCAAAAGATGCCTAAAAAGCAGCTCTTCATTAAATGTAGAGGCTACTTCAGCAACAAAAATAGTATAACGAAAAGTTTGATAAGGCTGATGCTTTTGACTATAGAATGAATGCATGCTATGACCGGCTTCGTGAGTTAAAGTCATCACATCATCGAGCAAGCCTTTATAGTTCATGAGTATAAAGGGACTCGATCCATAACAGCCGCTTGAGTAGGCTCCCGATCGCTTTCCCTTGTTTTCAAAACGATCAACCCACCTCTCTTCAACAAGCCCCTTTCGCAATTGATTTTGGTAATCGTCTCCAAGGGGTGCGACACTCTCGATTATGAGTTTAACTGCCTCTTCAAAACAGTAGTTCTCTTGGACATCCTCCACAATAGGAGCATACAAATCATATAAATAAAGTTCATCAACCCCCATTAATTTTTTTCTAAGGGCGATGTAGCTGTGAAAAGATTTCAGATGCTTTTTAGCGGTGTCAATTAGAGAATGATAAACGTTAAGGTCGATTTTATTGGGGTAAAGAGCCGCTTCTAATGAACTTGAGTACCCGCGTGCTTTCGCATTAAAGACATGAGTTGAAATATGTCCGGAAAGTAATTCGGTAAACGTATTTCCAAATTCCCCATATCGATTAAATAAACTTTTATAAGCGGCTTCTCTTAAACTTCGATCTTGCGATCGCATATAGAGTTGATAAAGCCCAATTGTCACTTCCTTATCGAGCGCTTTTTCGAATTTTAAGTCTGCATTGTTGAGGAGCGAAAAAGTCGCTCTAGAGGTTTCTAAACTTCGCTCTGCAAGTGAAATTAAAGATTCTTCTTTTTCTGATAAAGTATGAGCCTTCAGTCTGAGCAAACGATCTAAAAAGAACCGGTAGCTTGGAAGTTTTTCACTCCACTTTTTGAGCTGATCGCTTTCAATTTTTAAGATTTCAGGCTCAATCCATGCAGTCTCTGCTGAAAATCGATGATAGAGAAGATTCGCTTGGTCAAATGCCTCTTTGTTCTCTTGGCATGCGACATCCTCATCACTTCTCAAGTGAGCGTAAACCCAAACTTTTTCAAGCCTTTCTGAAAAGTGAAAATATTTTTTTAAAAGAGCCTCGAGTTGATCAACTCCCTCAATTTTCCCCTTAAAGGTTTGAATCTCATCCCAATTTAGAGATTTAAGCTCCTTTTGCCAGACTTCTTTTGCAGAATATAGTTTTTCGATATTCCATTTATCTTTTGCTTCGACTTCTTTGCGTGATAGAGACATTGTTTAAACCTTTTTTTTTATAGTAGACATCTTGCATAACCCCAATTCCTTGCCCTTGCCCCTGCCCTTGCCCTTGCCCGATTCGTGTTTTTTTTGAGCCATTTTCACTAACATGGACACTATACTAATCAGCAGCTCACGGCCTTTGACCTATCGTTCTTCATTC
>JBBDIZ010000038.1:0-10629 GCA_040880145.1 Simkaniaceae bacterium
TCGGGCAAGGGCAGGGGCAAGGGCAGGGGCAAGAAATTGGGGTTATGCAAGAAGTCTAATATAAGGTTCTAAGAAGCCTTGCCTTCATTGTTTCCTGAAGGTCTTTTTTTTCCTCTCCGATGAGAGTGATGTAGTAGTGACCGAATAGGAGCTTCGTTTTAGTTGTTTCACCTTGGCAGTAAGTTAAAAAAAGATTTTCAAAAAACTCATCGATCATATCTTCTGAAGAGTTTTCATCAATGGCCTCAAGATTAGACGTAATTTTGGCAAATTCGAGCTTAAGAGTGTAATCATTTTTTTTATCAAATTTATCGAGTAAGTAGCACATAGCCCAATAAAAACCTGTAAACGTCACAATTGAAAGAATGGCATTAATAGCCATGAAAAAATAAATTGGGCATTTTTCGATTGTGCCACCAGAGTTTATCTGGAAAAAAGTGTACTCTCGGTAACGTTGAGATAATTGTGTGGGAGTCGACTGCATAATAATGGAATTGACATCGACGCTTTCAAACAAGGGGAGATTAAAATTATAAGTATAATTATTAAAGCAACGAGCATCTATAACACCATCAATATATGTTTTATTATTGAATTTAAAGTAGTTTATTTTAATATCCTTCATGGAGTAGATTTTCCCTTATAATAGATTTATTTTCAAGGATAATTTCAATAAAGCGTGTTGATTTTTCCTTCCGTCTTTAATATAATTAATAATGCGATCATTCGCATTTTTATAATCATAATAAAATAGGTAATAATATGAATAATATAAAAAAATTGAATATAAAAATTGGTTTGCTGGAAAGCCGAATCGACCAATTGGAGACAGAACTGAGTTTCCTCAATCGAAGATTAATCGATTGCGGGTTTGATGATGGGATTGAAACACTCAAAGCGACCGTTGAAGAGTACTTGGGGTTAGATTCCTAATCCTTGAGAAAGGCGGGTTCAACCCGCCTTTTTTCTTGTTTTTGAAGAGCTTTTTAATCTATAATGCCAAGAAAAAATGGACACCTTATGGCGAAGTTAATATTTAATGACGAAGAAGAAGTCGAGATTCAAGATGGAGAAAGAATCAAGGACCCATGCGAAGAGCACGGAATACCGTTTGCATGTGAAGAAGGCGTCTGCGGGACATGTGTGATTGAGGTGGAGGAAGGAATGGAAAATCTTTCAGATTTCACAGAAGAAGAGGTTGATTTTTTGGGCGAGCAGGAGGAGGAGCGTTTAGCCTGCCAATGTCGAATCAATAAGGGAAAAGTCAAAATTAGGTATTAATCGTGATTACAAAAGAGATGACCATCGAGGAAATCCTCACTAAATTTCCTCAAAAAAGCCAACACTTAGCTGACCGCATGCAGCGGCATGGCCTTTCCTGTGTTGGCTGCTCAGCCGCTACATGGGAGACCCTCGAGATGGGAGTCCTTGGCCATGGAAAAAGCGAAGAAGATCTTGAAAAGCTCATCATTGAGCTGAACCAAATCCTCTCTGAAAAAAGCGATCCCTTGACAATTTCGCTAACTCAAAGAGCAGCGGAGCGATTTAAAACGATTCTAAAAGAGGACAAAAAAGAAAACTGGGCCCTTCGTTTTGGCGACCAGCCGGGAGGATGTTCCGGATTTGAATATCACTTAGAATTTTCAGAAAAGCCTGAGAAGGAGGATAAAATTTTTCATTCGCACGGCGTCGATATCCATATCAACAAGCAAGCTCTTTCAAGACTACTTGGCTGCGAAATTGACTATTCAGAGGGACTGATGGGGTCAGGCTTTAAAGTTTCCAACCCCAATGTTAAAACCTCATGCAGCTGCGGTCATAGCCAAAGCTATTGAACAAGCTTATTAGTTGAATACCTTTTTGACTAATTGATCTTCCTCTTTATTACTCAAAATTCCACTCATATCAAGATTAATCTTAGGATCAGGGAGAATAGACTTTAATTTAATCATTAAACCACTAAAAAAATTACTAAAGAATGATTTTTCCTTTACTTCTTCGAGAAAAAACTCTGCTTTTGATGAATTTAAATCGAATTTATCACTAGTACCGAAACTTTCTTCAATAATTAATTCATTATTATTATTATTTAAATTTTGGGAATCATTCTCTTCTAAAATATTTACTTTATTTGTATAATTGTTGTTGTTGATGTCGTTGTCGTTGTTGTTGTTGTTGATGTTGTTGTTGTTGTTGTTGTTGTTGATGTTGTTGTTGTTGATGTCGTTGATCTTGTTTTCAACTAAATCATCATCTAAATCATTGAATTTATCATTTAGATCAAAACTCTCTGAAAATAATGTAAATATTTTTTTAGCATTATTTGTAAAATCAGTTTTTAATTCCTTTTGATCCTCATTAAAGGAAATTTTTTCGCTTTTTTCTTTGGAAAAGATTTTTCCCTTTGTGAAGACTCCATCTTGCGTTATTCTTTTAATTGTTTTTCCATTAAAGCTTTGATTTTCGACGATATTCTGGGTGTTAAGGCAGATATTATCTTTAAGACCGTCAATAGCCTTCATTCTGGTCTCAAAGTCTTTTGGGAATTTTACATATTTATCCCCACTTTTAACACGCATGGTCACTTTATAGGTTTTTCCGTTTGCTGCTGTAAACTCACCTACATTATGGCGCGTAGTGTTATAATGAAAGGTGTTTGCTAATAATTTATTTACTGTATTATTCATATATTATCTCCTTCTTTACAGTAATTATATAATAAATTTCATTATTGTTCAATACATTAGTAAAAAATAAATTTAATTATTATAATGAAGAAATAAGGGATATTTCATTAACATGTTAATTATCAGGGGTTTGTGGTGGAAAAGGTAACGCCGAGTCATAAAGAGCCTTTTGAGGCCGTACTGATTTTTGGTCCTCCCGGGTGCGGAAAGGGGACTCAAGGGAAATTCTTGAGTAGTGGAGGGAACCACTATCATCTTTCATCAGGGGACATTTTTCGGGGGCTTTCTCCGGAATCGCATGCGGGGCAGCTCTTTCATAAATATGCCGGCCGCGGGCACCTTCTTCCGGATGAGGTGACGATTGAGATTTGGCACCATTATGTTCATGGGTTGATTGCTACCAATCGTTATTTTCCAAACCGGCAGCTGTTGCTTCTAGATGGCCTTCCAAGGACGCTTCATCAGGCTGAAATTTTAGATCAGTATTTGAAGGTTCAGAAAATTATTCTTCTTGAAGCAAAGGATATGGATGTTTTTATTCAGCGGATAAAAAGACGGGGTATGATTGAGAGACGTTTAGATGATCAAGATGAAAAAACGCTTATCCATCGGATGCAGGTTTATGAAAAGGAAACTCATCGAGTTTTAGAGCACTATCCCAAAGATTTGGTTTCACGATTTCACGCAGATCAAAAACCTTTGGAGGTTTTACGCGATATCTTGGTTGATTTATCAGATCTTCTCTCTTAATCTATGGAGATGCTAGAGGATTTTTTGATTTATTTAGTCTCAGAAAAGGGGGTGTCGCTCAATACTATTCAAGCGTATGAGAGGGATCTCATCCCCTTTTTGAAAAAAAATCAAGAAACAAAAAAGTTAAGTGCAAAAGCGATTTTAGATCATCTCTCTTTTCTTAGAGAGAAGGGATATTCAAGCGCTACAATGGCGCGTGTTTTAGTTTCAATTCGGCTGTTTATTCGTTTTTTACTTCGCGAGGAATTAATTGAAGAGGACTTAACGGCTTTTATTGAAGCGCCCACTCTTTGGCAGATGCTTCCGGAGGTTTTGACCATTGAGGAGGTTCAAAAGCTTCTAGCGGTTTTAGACCCAAGAGAAAAAATAGGTGCTCGCGATCAAGCGATACTCGAGTTTCTTTATGGAGGGGGGCTTCGGGTTTCAGAGCTTTGTCGCTTGAGAATACTCGATGTCGATGACACAAAAATTCGGGTTGTTGGGAAGGGGGAAAAGGAAAGGGTAGTTCCCATCCATCAAAAAGCGGTTGATGCGCTCGATCATTATTTGATGAATTTTCGCTCTAAGGTCGATGACAAGGATCCTTTGTTTTTGACGAAGCAGAATAAAGCGATTGATCGATTGACGATTTTTAGGCGAGTCCGATTAATCGCAAAAAAGGCGGGCCTTTCTAAAAATGTAACGCCTCATACGCTCAGACACTCTTACGCAACTCACCTTCTGGAGGGGGGCGCCGATTTAAGGGTGATTCAGGAGCTGCTTGGCCATGCTGATATTGGAACAACCGATCGCTATACGCATATCTCTACGAGTCGTCTCCATCACCTGTTTGATGAGTTTCATCCCCGCTCTTAGCTTTTTTTCTATGGAGCCTTTCTCTCATTCGTTCCATATAGATGAACACTACAGGTGTTAAAAAGAGCGTAAGGATTTGGGAGAAGATGAGTCCTCCGACTATGGCAAGGCCAAGGGGGCGGCGTGATTCAGCGGTTCCTCCTCCAATTCCAAGGGCAATGGGCACAGCTCCCATGCCGGCTGCAAAAGTCGTCATAATGATGGGGCGGAAACGGGCGAAGCAGGCAAGTTCGATGGCTTCATCGATCCCTTTATTCTCATGAACCATTTGCTCATTGGCAAAGTCAATCATGATGATTCCATTTTTTAATACGATTCCAATCAACATGATAATCCCGACAAAGGAGTAGAGGTCAAGGGAGTAGCCAAAAGCGATTAGAGTCAAAAGCGCTCCGACAGCAGCGGGAGGAAGAGCGCTCATAACCGTTATGGGGTGGATGAGGTTTTCATAGAGGATCCCTAATATGACATAGATCACAAAGATTGCTATGATGAAGAGAAAATTCAAATCTGCAAAAGATTCACGGAAGATATTTGCTGACCCTTGAATACTTCCGGCAACACTTTTAGGGAGGATGTTTTCTGCTGCTTGATCGAGTGAGAGTAGAGCCGTTGAAAGGGGGATGTCTTCGAGATCGAAGGTGATGGTCACCGAAGGGAGGGTATTGAAGTGGTTAATGCTTAATGGGCCCAATGTCTTCGTCCATTCGGCAATTGCTGAAAGCGGAACTTGAACAAAGCCCGGGTCGTTTGTCGGTGCTGCGGTTAATCCCCTTGGAACATTATAGGTGACAGCAGGCGTTGGGACGGGCGAAGTAACTTTGCTTGTCACATAAATCTTGTCGAGGACTGTTGGGTCTTTGTAGGCGGAAGGAATGGTCTCTACAATAACGTCATATTGATTGAGCGTTCCGTTGATTTGCGTGACGCGTCCTCCACTATAAGCCAGCATCAGAGCCGTTTCTATTGATTCTGCTGAAATGTTGAGGTCAAAAGCGCGATCTCTTAAGATCTTAATTTTTACGTAGGGTTCATTTGCATGCATGTCGCTGCTGACTTGGATGAATCCGGGTAATTTCTTCATCTCTTCGATGAGGGTTTCAGCACTTGAGTAGAGGTCGTCTGAACCCAAACTTTGCAGGGTATATTGATAGTTTCCTTGAGTAGACCCCGTACCGACAGCAAGATTAATGAGGGGAATGGGCTTTAAGAAGGTGTTAATTCCCGGTATTTCATTGAATTTTGCGTACATTTCAGGGACAACTTTCACCATGGGTTGACGTTTTTTTAAATCTTTTAAGCGAATGAAAAGGAGGCCTTGGCTATCGATCGGAATGGCGCCCACAGAGACAAAGCTATCGACATTAGGATCGGCTCGTACAAGCGCTTCGATCTCTTTTTGATAATCCATCATTTTATAGGGAGAGGTTCCGTCCGGTGCAAGAGAAAACCCTTCAATAAAGCCTAAGTCATCCATCGGAAGGAAGTCTTTGGGGATTTTTATGAAGAAAAAGAGAGTCCCGGCAAGACAGAGCGCACCCACGCCAAGAGTCATGAGCTTGTGGCGCATGACGATGTGAAACCCTCTTTTATAAATACTCAGCAGCCCATTATTAAGCTTTTCAGAGAGGACTTCTATAAAGTTTTTTTTATTTTTAGAGTGGGGCGCAATGAATCGACTGCAAAGTAGAGGGGTGAGAGTTAAGGAGATGATTCCAGAGATTATGACGGCAACCACGATGGTGACGGCAAACTCCCTAAAAATGCGTCCAATGATTCCACCCATGAAGATAAGAGGGATAAAAACCGAAGCTAAACAAAGGGTCATCGATAAGATCGTAAAACTGATTTGCTTAGAGCCTTCCAGCGCAGCTTTCAAGGGTTTTTCGCCCATCTCGACATGGCGCGCTACATTTTCTAAAACGACAATGGCGTCATCGACTAAAAAGCCAATGGAGAGTGTGATGGCAAGAAGGGAGAGAATATCTAAGCTGTATCCGAGCAAGTACATGACTAAGAAAGTTCCGATCACGGTCATGGGAAGAGCGCAAACAGGGATAATGGTATCGATGAATTTTCCAAGATAGAAAAAGACGACGAGGACGACGAGTAAAAAGGCAACGACAAGGGTGAATTCGACATCATGGACCGATTCAAAAATCCATTCCGATTGATCAAAAATCGTTTCGACTTGTAAAGATGCAGGAAGCTCCTCTTCGAGTTCGGGTAAGAGTTCCTTGATTCCTTGAATGATCTTAACTGCATTGGATCCTGCTTGCTTGAGTACCGCAAGCACAACGCAGTCATAAGTTTCATCTCCCTTGATATATCGAAGGGAATACTTATCGTTTTGGGTGCTGTTTAAGGCATTGCCGACGTCAGATATTCGGACCATTTTGCCTTTATTATTCCGAATGATCAGCGAGCTATATCCTTCCGCATTGAAGATTTGCCCATCGGCATCGACAGTATATTCGACCATGGGGCCATAAAGAACCCCTAAGGGAAGATTGGGGTTTCCTTCCTTGACCGTTGTGGCTAGCTGATCGATTCCAATTTCTTTGCCTGATAATAAATCGGGATCGACCTGAATTCGAACTGCGTAAGGGGCTCCATACGTTTGAATTTCTGAAACCCCCTCAACCATACCGAGCCGTTGTCCAAGAAAAGAGTAGCCATAATCGTAGAGCTCGCCCAAAGTTAATGAATTCGTTGCAAGGGCGTAAAAGAGAACAGGGGTATCTGTGGGGTTGACCTTTTTATAGGTTGGGTTATTCGGGAGATTGTCTGGAAGATCAGGAAGAGCTGCCGTGATTCCGGATTGAACATCGGTAGAAGCATCGTCGATATTTCGATTGAGATGGAATTGGAGAACGATCTGAGTCGATCCCACATTATTTGTCGATGTAATCGTTTGGATGCCGTCGAGTGAAGTAAATTGCCGCTCCAGGGGAGCTGCAACGGAGTTAGCCATTAAGTCGGCACTAGCTCCGGGATAGTTGACGGTTACTTCAATGGTCGGATAGTCAACGCTTGGCATATCGCTTACCGGGAGATTTTTAAAAGCCATTAAGCCAAAAAAGAAAATTGACGCCATGACAAGTATGGTCATCACCGGGCGTTTGATAAAAGGTTCAGAGAGATTCATCGGTAAACTTTTTCTCCTGTTTCACGCTTACTTTTTTTCCATCGGTGAGATTGAGCTGCCCTTCTAAGACGACTTTTTCTCCCTCGCTTACCCCATCTTTAACAATGATAAAATCATTCTCTTGCTGTCCAAGAGTCACATAACGCTGCTCAACCGTATCCCCCTCGCTCATCACAAAGAGATAGCTTCCTTTTTGTGAGTTCACAATTGCGCCGGTTGGTACAAGAAGAGCCCCTTCATCAATATCCATAATCAGCCGGGTATAGACAAAAATTCCGGGCCAAAGCAGATGATCTTTGTTGTCAAAGGTCGCTTTTAACTTGATCATCCCCGTCGTTTGATCGACGCTGTTGTCTAAAAAAGTGACCTTTCCTTTAGAGAAAGTTTTAAAATCATTTGAATAAGAGACCACCGTCTCGAGCTCTTCATTTTTAAGTTTTTCCTGTATTTTTGAAAAGTTGCGCTCCGAGACAGAAAAACTTGCATAGATGGGTTCAATTTGATTGAGGACGACGAGCGTACTTCCTGCATCTTCTATAACAAGGTTGCCTGAATCGACAAGACGCTCGCCTGCTACGGAAACCATGGGAGCTGTAATTGTGCAATAACCTAGGTTGATCCTAGCGATTTCAAGTTTGGCGATACTCTCATTTAAAGCGGCATCATCGATCATGACGTTTGTAACGAGATTTTCATAAGAGTTTTGAGAGATATAATCTTCTTGCGCAAGAGGGGTATTGCGGCGCGTTGTATCTTCTGCATACTTTAAAGCCGCTTGATTGCGAGCTACAAGCGCTACACTTTCTTGAACTTTTGCAGCGAAAGGACGTTCATCAATCGTAATTAAAACTTCCCCCTCATCTACCACTTTCCCTTGTTCATAATAGACACCTGTAATGATGCCTGTTACTTGAGACTTAAGCTCTACGCTATTGAACGCCTCAATATGTCCCGGTGCTTCAATGAAGAGGGGAACACTCTTCTGAACAACAGGTGTTATCGTCACCGAAGGCGGGGGTTTGCTCTTCGTCTCCTTCTTCGCACACGCTGAAAGAAGGATCAGCAGACAAAGACTGATTTTTTTCATTTTTATATACCTCTTGATTGGCTCTAAATTGGTCATGATCTTGAGCATCAGATAAGTTTAAAGCACCCGTTCCGAACGCTAAGTTGACAAGCGATGAATACCAATTACGCTCTGAAAAAGCATATTTGGCTCTTGCGTCAGAGACAGCTGTCTGAGCAGAAATGAGATCAACGATGGTCGTTGTCCCTACGCGGTATTTTTCTAAAAGAACGCGAAACTCCTCCTCTGCAGAAACTAAAAATTCCTTTGCATAGACAAGGGCCTCTTTGGCAAGCACGACATCTTCCCGATAATTGGTTACATCTTGTAAAACGCTCAAGCGAGTCTGATCGAGCTCTGCCTGAGCGATTTCCAACTCAGCAGAAGCTTGCTTGACCGTATTTTCTATAAAAAATCCTTGAAAAAGTGGAAAGGTCAATGCCGCAGAAAGAGTAAAATTATATCTATCATTAAACCCATCACTATAATATTTGCGTCCAATATCAAAATCTGTTGTCACAACAGGGTAGTGAAGTCTTTGTGCAGCAGTTAAAGCATTTTCTCCAGATTTAACATTGGCTTCAGCAGCCAATAAGTCAGGACGGCTTTTCATAGCAGTAAGAATTAACTGATCGAGCGTTTCAACATCAAAAGTTTTGATTTTATCAGGATAAGAAAGGAATTTGATTCTCAGATTGGGAGGCACACCCAAGTCGTTAATCAATTTCGTATAGGAAGTGTGAAGACTCTGTTTCTGCTCAACTAGGGCTAGCTGATTCTGCTTCAGCGTTGTCGTTGCTTGAACTTTATCGGAGACGTCGGCTAAGCCGTTATAAAAAGCGCTCATTGTGGCTTCTAAAGTCGTAAAAGCATTTTCCACATCCGCTTCAGCAGCAACTAGGCGTTCTTTTTGGTAGAGGTAGTTATAGTAGTCATTCATGACAGTCTGGATGACATCCTGGATCCTTCGATTGTGCATCCAGTCTGCGTTAAAAAGAGACTCTAAAGCAGCTTGGCTTGAGTAGCGCGTTTGTCCAAAATCGAGAAGTAAATAAGATAAATCGAGCTCAGGACCCCATATTCCCTGGTAGAAAATCTGTCTTTGCCCCAGTACAAAAATAATTTGCCGCAATCGCTTCCATTCGGCGTTCACATCAGCCAAAATAAAGTCATTTTTTAAAGCTTGGCCATATTCAGCGGCAGAAACGCGGGCCGATGCCCAGCTCGATTTTGTAATGGGATTATTGATAAGAGCGATATCGAGCGCCTCAGCTAAGGATAAGGGCTTCACTTCTTCTAGGAAATCAAACTCTTCGTTTAGGCAATCGGGGATTCTTGCAGGAGTGGTAGAAGGCTTCCATGTTGTATGAGAAGTTCGGGGAGCATAAGCATAAGGGTCCCGAGCGCCTCTGTAATCGATGCAACCGGTTAATAGACAAAATGATAGATAATAATAGACTTGACGTCTTGGCATAGGCCGATTATGTGCTCCCTTCTACAGCCCCTTCATACCTAATTAAAATAAATTTTTATACATAATTTTATAATGTCCAGTCCACCTCTTTAATAAAAAGTAAAGATTAGATATAATATACAACATGGAAATAAAAATATTTGAAAATAATAATGCAATTTCACACGAACTAGATAAAGATTTATTGAGTTTTGCAGATATCCAAAAAATCTATAAAGCTTATATCCAGAATGTTATTGATGACAGAGTTGAAATAGATGAAGTTCTGGCTGTTTGTGATGAGTTATATGAAGTAGGGAGAGAGGTTTTAGAAATAGAGGTTAAAAACAGTGCTCAAGAGAAATTAGATCGACACTGGCTAGTAGTAAAAATAATTTTATGCATCATTACATGCTTCTACATAAAAAATATCTATCAGAATCAAGCAAGGCGGGATCTTGTTTCTCAATTAGATGACTTTCACTCACAATTAATTGGAGCAAAGCGAGAAAAGTATACGGAATGGCACCTTCTCACAGAGGATTTAGAGTTTAAGCCTAATGAGTTGGCGAATCGGTATGCAGAAAAAAAAGTCGAGAAATTAAGAGAAAATTAGTAATCGGTCACGGGGCCCTAAAAGCCAGGGCAGATTGTAGGATATGGGGTT
>JBBDIZ010000039.1:0-10198 GCA_040880145.1 Simkaniaceae bacterium
GTTGCATATCAACGAGTTACATTACTTCCAATTTTTTTTGTCCTGTACTGAGAAAAATCTTTTGAAACTGAAATGAAGGCAAAACAGCTTAGCCCTCCCCTTTTTTCGAAGCTTGTTAGCCTATCTTAGCTTGTAATTGAGTTAATTTGTAACACTCTCCCTCATTTTTATCGATTGGGTTTGGAATTTTAACCTCTTTTCTTCGATAGAAAGGACAATATGATTGATTGTATATTCTCTAACTCACTATTCGTAGCCAAATTCTTAAAATTTCGGATTATCCTCTAAAACGCGATCATAATACTCTAAACGTTTTTTCGAGATCCTTGCCCATGAGAATTGATGAGCAACTTCAATCGCTTTTTGAGAAAGTTTGTAAAATTGTTCTTTGTCCATGTGTACTAATTCGAGTAAAGCCTTTTTAAACATTTCCGGGTTTTCTTTATCAATCACCTTTCCAATGGCAAATTCCTCAAGCCCTCCAGATCTAGTAAAAATAATAGGTAGTCCACAGGCCATCGCCTCTAAAGAGGCAATCCCAAACCCCTCTGATCGTGAAGGCATTGCGCTAATATTTGAAATATTATGAATCTTTGCAAGTTCATTCGGCTCTCTGTGGCCAATAAAGTGAACATTTGTTAAAGAAACCCTTTCTCTTTGCTCAGCCTCTAATAATTCTGAAACTTCTCCGGCTCCACAAATTACAAAGTGAATATTGGCGTCATCGGGAAGCATTTTATTTGCCTCCAAAATGATATCTACACCCTTTGTACGACTCACTTTCCCAGCAAAACTTACAATAAAAGCTTCCTCTGGAATATCAAGTTTTAGCTCGTTTAATGTTTTCCTGCGATCAAGATATTGATTTTGAAATACTTTTTTATCATACCCATTATTGAGGACTATCACCTTTTCATCCAGTACATCATAAAGATCGACAACTTCTTTTTTAACATAGTTTGAAATTGAAAAAATATACTGCGCATCTTGAGCGGATTTGATTGCGTAGGAATTCATTCTGGAATCAAATAAAAATCCCAGTTGATCACTGTGATGCGCTGTACAAATATAAGGGATCTGCAGCTTTTGAATGACGTAATCCATCGCCCAGATATGTTGACATTCAATAATGTCAGGCTTGAAATCACGAATCACTTTTATAATTTCCTTTTCAAACTCTGAAAAATAGTAGCAAAGCTCAGTATCGGATAAATCTGAAAACGTGTTTCTAAAAGGATTTCTAGGATGTGGATCGGGAATCATCAAAGGAAAAAAATCGATATTGATTTCTTCATTTTTCAATGGAAATTTCCATATATGGTAAACAGGGTCACGCGTATAATGAAAATCCGACTCCTCAGTTGCAATCCCCGAGTCTGGAAAAAAAATTTTTACCTGATGACCTAATTCTATAAACTCCTCTGCTATGGCTTTAGCAGACGTAAAACTCCCCGTGCCCCAAGGCCCTGTATTTGTTATCAATATTCGCAAAATTATACTTCATCTTTTGTATATAGCTATTTAATATTTTTATATATTAAGTTTCAATTAAAAATACAAATAATGAATAACAGTTTCCAAAAAAAAACTGCAAGATTCTACATTTTCGGAACCGTAATGCCTTTTTGTCCTTGATACTTTCCTTTCCGATCTTTGTAGGAGACTTCACACTCTTCTTTTGCTTCAAAAAATAGGATCTGTGCTAAGCCTTCGCCCGCATAGATTTTTGCCGGAAGCGGTGTTGTGTTTGAAATTTCAAGTGTGACATGGCCTTCCCATTCAGGTTCAAAGGGCGTCACGTTGACGATAATCCCACAGCGAGCGTAGGTCGATTTGCCGATGCACATTGTCAAAATATTTCGGGGTATTCGGAAGTATTCAACGCTATGAGCCAGTGCAAATGAATTGGGAGGAACAATGCAAGAATCCCCTTCAAAATGGACAAAGGCTTCTTGATTGAAGTTTTTCGGGTCGACAACAGCGTTATAGACATTTGTAAAAATCATAAATTTATTGGCGACTCTCAAATCATAACCATAACTTGATACGCCATAGCTAATGATTTTTTCGCCATCGTGGTCTCGTACTAATCGATCCACAAAGGGCTCGATCATTTTCTTTTCTTTCGCAAGTTTTCGAATGATATGATCAGGAAGTAAGCTCATAGGTAAGTTTTTTTTTCACTTTATTTATGTTTCTAGTGATAATAGGTATAGCGCGTGAAATCATTTTCCTGCTAGAGTTTTCGTGAAAAATTTGGACTTTTTAGAGTATGAACCCATCTTCGTTTAGAGAATCAACATTTCAGAAAAAAGATCAGGTTTTTGAAGCGAGCATTCGTCCTCTAGAACTTGACAATTTTATAGGGCAGGAGCAGATCAAAAAGCGAATCCATATCATTACAAAAGCTGCTAAATTAAGAGGTGATGTCGTCCATCATGTACTCCTTCACGGTCCCCCGGGCCTTGGCAAAACCACTTTGGCCGGCATCATTTCTAAAGAGATGAATACGCATCTGGTTACGACTTCAGGACCAAGTATTGAAAAAGCCGGAGATCTGGCAGGACTTTTAACCGGCTTGGAAGAGGGTGATATCCTCTTTATCGATGAAATTCATAGACTCAATCGTGCGATAGAGGAATATCTTTATCCTGCCATTGAAGACTTCAAGCTGGACTTAATGCTTGATTCAGGTCCAAGCGCCCGATCGGTTGAGGTCAAACTCAATCGCTTTACCTTAGTCGGTGCTACAACTCGCATGGGGTTGTTAAGCTCTCCTCTCCGCTCTAGATTTTCAAACCTTTTAAGACTTGACTATTATAGCAAAGAAGAGCTTTCTAAAATATTAATTAGATCAAGCGGGCTGCTTGATTCTCCCCTCGACTATCCTTCAAGCTTAGAGATTGGCTCGCGCTCAAGAGGGACCCCGAGAGTTGCAAACAACTTGCTTCGGTGGGTACGTGATTATAGCCAAATCGAGGGGGATGGATCGATGAATCTCTCTTTAACAAAAAAAGCTCTCAGCATGCTCAATATCGATGAAATGGGTCTCGATGAAATGGATAAAAAACTCTTAACTGTTATGATCGATCATCATAATGGCGGGCCCGTTGGACTAAAAACATTATCTGCAGCAGTTGGGGAAGAGACCTCTACCATTGAAGAGGTCTATGAACCCTTTTTGCTCATGCAAGGATTTATTAAAAGGACCCGGCAAGGTCGAGAAGTTACAGATCTTGCCCTAAACCATTTAAGGAGACAGTGAATGCGCCTACTGTTAGCACTGAATTTTCTTTTGATCCCTTTTTGCTACTGTTCAATTTTTACAGAGTCGGAACTTTCTGTTATTGAAAGGGATAAACCCTCAACACTCAAAGTCTTACTCAAAAAATCGATTGATGGAGCTCTTGTCGAGGTGAAGGGCCCTCATAAAGTTTATAATCCTTTAGATGGCCGCCTTCTGTCTAAACGTCATAAAGGGCGGCGCTACTGGCTGCATCCGGTAAAAAACGGAATCAAGTGGGGAAATGAATTTAACCACATTCATCAAATTCGCATTATTCCCAACAATGCAAGATCATCGATTTTGGTAGGCGGCATGCAGTATCGAGGCTGTTTAGATGTCTATTTAATCGATGATAAAATTTCCCTTGTCAATGAGGTTGATGTTGAAAATTATTTGAAATCGACTTTAACTTCAAAAGTTGAAGAGGCGCAAAGCGATGAGGTCATGGATGCCATCGTAATTACTGCTAGAACCCACGCTTACTTTACAGCAATGCATAATGCCAAATCTTTTTGGCACGTCGATGCTGAAACAGAAAAGTATGAAGGTCAAGGCATCACGCAACTCAATGGACGGGTTGATCGCGCTGTAGATGCAACCAAACACTTAGTCATGCTTTTAAACAGTCAACCCTTTGCGGCTTCTTGGAATCAAAATTGCGCCGGAAAAACGGCAAGCTTTAAGGCCATCCACAGAAAAAATGTCAATTCAACCGAAGGGGTTGCCGTTCCAATTGCTGAAAAGGAGCGAAAAAACTTCCACTGGTGCTTCACAATGGGCAAAAAAGAACTTGCGAGCGTTCTAAACTCTCCGCAAGTAGCTAAAATTGACCTTTTTCTCGATAGAGACTCGGATAAAGTCTATGCCGTCAGGGTCAATGATGGAAAGCTTTCAAAGGATTACGACTTTGAAAAGCTTCAAGAAAAAATTGGAAAGAAAAATTTAGCGAGTAATGACTTCACTGTGAAAGTCAAAAATAATCAAATATTATTCGAAGGCTTTGGCAAGGGAAATGGTGTGGGTCTCTGTCTTTTTACAGCTGAGAAATTGGCTAAAGGCGGAGAGATTGCCCCCAAAATTTTAAGCCAATTCTTCCCTTATACTCGTATTGAAAAAGTCAGAAGCTACGATGAACTTTCTGAAGATCGTGTCCGCTCAGTGGAAAGAGCTCAGGTGAGGTGACCTATCAAAGGCTTTTGCGGAATCATATCTCGAAAAGGGGTCGATTTAACTTTCGCTTTAAATCGAATGATGGATGTGCTCAATCACAGGGGGCCGTCCGTCAACTCGACCTATATTAAAGAGGGAAACTACTTCGGTCTTGTCAGCGATCAAGTTGAGGAGAAAAATGGAGAAATTCTTCTTTTTGATGGTTTAGAAAAGCCGAGTGAAGGCTTTAATATTGAAGAAATCACCACTCCTTTTGCTCTTGCCCATTTTAAGGAAGATACCTTAACTCTTGCTAGAGATCCTTTGGGAGCAAAACCCCTTTACTGGACTTTTCAAGAAGGACTTTTTCTCTTTGCTAGTGAGTTAAAAAGTTTAATTGCAACAAAACTTTTTGTTTTACGGCTCGATCAATCCAGCCTTTCCCATTACCTATCGCTCGGGTATTGCCCCATTAATCGTACCCCCTTTAAAGAAATCAATAAAGTCCTTCCCGGACATAAGTTAATTTTTTCTAAGGAAAAAGAAATTTTCATCCGTCCCTTTTTTTCCTTGAGTTATCATTTAAGGGATAAAAAAACAGACTGGAGTGAAGAAGAATTTGACAAGATTGTAAATCAAAATTTTATAAAAAGGGACTTAGAGCAAAAAAATGTAGGCCGGATCCATTTTGAACACCTAAAAGATTCAAAACTTTCAAGTTCTTGCAAACCCTTAGAGATTCCCTCTATCTCTTTCAGTGAGATTGCACAAAACCTACCCAAACTCCTTTGGTACCAAGATGAGCCGCTCGCTTCTTCCAAAATGTTCAGTTTTTACCGCCTTATGCAAGAGGCCAAAAATCAAAATTGTACGGACGTAGTACTTGAAGCCGGAAGTTTAAACTGGTTAAACCGTCATATTCACTCTCCCAAGCTTCATATGATAAAATTCTCTCAATTAAATAGACGCTTTCTTCATGCGCTTCTTTTATCTCCCCCTCTTCGCTATTTTCATCCGGGGAGCTATTATTCTTTCTTAAGGCGACTCAACACTCACCCCTATCACACAAAATATATCTTGAATCAATTTATTATCTCACCTTCAGAAATTCAAAAACTGACTAAAAATAAGCTGTCAGCAACAGATCCGGAGATTATCTTCCACACCTTTCCGCCCTTTGAAAATATGGGAACATCCTTTTCTTCCCTTTTTTACCTCTATCAAAAGACTAGCCTGACAAATAAATATCTCATGCAATATGACCGGCTCGCTCTCCCTTTCAACATCACTTGCCACACTCCCTATTTGGATAAAAATGCGCTGATCTATCTGACTTCCATGCCAGAGGAGAGAATGCAAAAACTTTTTTCACGGATTTCAAAACCTCGTCGAAAGAAAAATCTTTTTGCTATGACAACGATTTTGGATCAAGAAAAAAGCCGCTTTCTCTTCTCTCTTTTAAAAAAGGGAGTAATTGTTGATAATGGAATCATAGATCCAAAAGCGTTAGATGCGCTTTTAAGAAAAAATTTGGACCATCCAAACTCGATTCGCCCCCTTTGGGCGCTACTCATTTTAGAAGTTTGGCTAAGGATCTTTTTTGAAACCCCACTCTCTATTGAGCCCCCTGAGATCTCATTAGAGGAATTACTGAGGTCATAAAACTCATGGCAAAAAGAACAAGCCAGCGCCGCGCGCGAAACATTAGCACTGCTCTATTTCTTATTGGGCTTGCCACTATCTCTTACAACTGGAACTTCTGGCCAAATATATTAATTGTAATTGGGGCTCCCCTCGCCATTCGGCAATATTTAACGGGAAGAATCCACGATATGATCGTCACCATCATTATTTTTGGCGGGATTTATATCACAGATACCGTGCAAATACACTGGAATCTCATACTGCCTGTTATTTTGATAACCGCTGCCATCTACGTCCTCTTTCGGGAATTTCTCGACTCACGTGCCGATACAGAAGTTGAACAAGAAGAAGACCTCAATGTAGAGATTGAGATTGAAGAGTATCGAAACGAAAAATAAACGAATTCTTTAAGTCGTTTCGGTACAGTAGTTTAACTGAAGAGCGCCGCGAACTTCACGAAGGGTTTCTGCAGCGATCTCACGAGCTTCCCTTGAGCCTAAGAGTAACATTTTCATAACATCTCCCGGGTTTTGACTGATCTCTTTTCGTCGATTCCGAATAGGCGTAAGAAACTCATTTAATACGTCAAAAAGATACTTTTTGACGACAGAGTCACCGAGTCCTCCTCTTCGATAATGCTCTTTCAGCTCATCTATTTTTGCCCTATCTTTACCAAAAGCATCCAGATACATAAAAACAGGATTGTCCTCGACTTGGCCCGGATCCTCAACGCGAAGATGATTGGGATCGGTGTACATCTTCTTGACCTTCTTCGATAGACTCTTCTCCTCTTCACCTAGGTAGATGCAATTCTCTAAGGATTTACTCATTTTTGCATTTCCATCGATGCCGGGAAGACGAGCCATTTCAGGGATCAATGCGTGGGTTTCAACTAGAGTATTCGTTTTATATAATCGATTGAATTTGCGAACAATTTCGTTTGTCTGTTCAATCATCGGCCTTTGATCTTCACCAACAGGAACAAGTGTCGCCTTAAAGGCGGTAATATCTGCTGCCTGAGAGATAGGATAAACCATAAAGCCTGCCGGGACACTATCGTTAAAATTTTTTTGAGTAATTTCCTGTTTAACCGTTGGATTATGCTTTAGGCGGTTCCAAGTTACAAGATTGAGATAATAGTGCGTCAGCTCAAAAAGTTCGGGAATAAGAGATTGAATAAATATAATACTTTTTTTAGGGTCCAATCCAACGCTCAAGTAATCAAAAGCCACTTCTAATACATTTTTTCGAACCTTGCCGGGATCACATGCATTGTCTGTAAGAGCTTGAGCATCAGCAATCATGATGAGCTGCTTACAGCTTCCTTGAAGTTCTAATCGATTTTTTAATGAGCCAATATAATGGCCAAGATGAAGAGGCCCGGTCGGGCGATCACCGGTTAAAATTATTTGTTGATTATTCATCTCTTGGTGTTTTTATTCACTTTGACACTATAATAAGGATGTGGAAGAAATAGGCAAATACAAAATTATCAGAAAACTCGCTCGTGGTGGAATGGGTGAGGTTTATTTGGCGCACGATCCAACCTGTGATCGAAAAGTCGCCTTAAAAAAGATCAGGGAAGATCTCCTTAAATATCCTGTGATTAAAAAGCGATTCTTGAGAGAAGCTAAAATTGCAGCTCAGCTCTCCCATCCCTCCATCATTCCCATTTACTCGATTCATGAGACTGAAGAAGAATTATACTACACAATGCCTTATATCGAAGGCCAAACGCTAAAAGAAATTTTAAAAAAAACCCGTGAAGCCGAACGATCCGGGGAGCCCGCACCTCAGCTTGGCCTCAATATTCCCTCCCTTATGCGGATTTTCTATACGATTTGCCAAGGCGTCTATTACGCCCACTCCAAAGGTTTTCTTCACCGCGATCTCAAACCCGATAACATCCTAATTGGGACCTATGGAGAGGTTTTTATCATCGACTGGGGGATTGCAGAGCCCATTGATCAAAAAACGCCTTTACCTGAACCTGAAATCGAGCGTCCCGGCGATCTTACTCGTCCTGGGAAAATCGTTGGAACCGTAAGCTTTATGGCTCCGGAGCGAGTTCAAGGGGTCTCCTCATCGATACAAACGGAAATCTATGCCCTTGGCGCCCTTCTCTATAGCCTTTTAGCTTTAAGGCCTCCCTTTAAACGCCAATCCTTAGAGCACTTTAAAGCCCAATATAAAAAAGAACGCTTTGTAGAACCCTCGCAGGTAGCCCCTTTAAGAGATATCCCCCAAAAGCTGTCGCATATTACACGTCGCTGTTTAGAGAAAGATCCGTTCAATCGCTACAAAAATGTTTACGATCTTCTAGAGGACTTGGAAGGCTACATCGAAGGAAAACCGGACTGGGAGTTAATACAAGAGCTTGATCTCGAACGCTCCTCAGATTGGGAATTTCAGGAAAATGTCCTATTGACCAAACAGATTGCCATTACCCGTTCGATTGAATTTATGCAGTGGGTCGCTTTAATGATCTCCAAAGAGTCTTTCTCCGGAAACACTCGTATTGAAGCCGATTTAACTCTTAACAAAGACTCCCTTGGATTTGGTTTCTTACTCGCTATTCCGGAGCCAAAAGAGCGTGCAGGTCTCGAAGATGGCTTTTCGATTTGGATTGGATCGGAAAAAAATCCGGGAGTACGGATCAACCGGGCCAATACTGAAGTCGCCTTTACGCCTGATTTTGCCCTTTCTTTTGATAAAAAAGTCCATATCGTCATCGAAAAAGTCGACCACCATCTCTCTCTTTCAATAGATGAAACCCCTATTCTCAATTACACAAGTCAGCTCCCTCTTGTTGGCTCCCACCTTGGCCTCATCTATGCTGACGATGAATTTCTGATTGAAAAGATTCAAGTCTACACAGGCTCTTCCTCCCTGATGGTGAACTGCCTTTCCGTTCCAGACGCCTTTTTTGCAAGTAAAGACTTTGAAAAAGCGCGTAAAGAGTACTGCCGTATTGCTAATTCATTTAAGGGACGAGCGGAGGGACGCGAAGCCCTTTTCCGGGCAGGCCTCTCCCTAATTGAAGAAGCTAAGCGCTCTGAAGAGAGAGAGAGCCTTTTTAAAAAGGCCTTTTCTATCTTTGAAGAATTTAACCAAATTTCAGGAGCTCCCCTCGAATACTTAGGCAAATCGCTTATCGAAAAAGAGTTAGGTGAAACAGAAGAAGAAATCAAATACTTAGAGATGGCATTAAGACGATTTCCCAAACACCCCTTACGCCCTCTTCTAATCGAGCACATCCATTTTCGCCTCCATGAGTCCTCTCAGTTTGATCGAAACACCACTTACGAATTTATGCTTCTTGCTCTTCGACAGCTCCCCCATCTTTTTGAGCGAAGAGAAACTGCCCTTTTATTTAAAAATATAAAAGCTCACCTCGAGCCTCTTCCCTTTCTCACGCGTTCAAAATCGTACAATAAATTTTTAGCCTACGCCATCGAACTTGCCTTTTGGCTCAATCGACCCGCCATCTTATTTGATCTGCTCGAGCAAGACCAATTAGAAGAAGGGCTTATACTTAACGCCCTAACGGCCCTATACAAGATGAATCAATCAAAATTAGCCGAGCGCTACCTCCAAAAAAACCCCGGCTATTCAAACTATTTTGAAGGGAAAATTCCTCTTTTTTTCGATCTTAACTTACGTATCGAAACCGCTAAAGAATTTATCTTAAATACGCCAAACTCAAGCCTTCCTTTTCAAATATGGGCCCACCTCTTGAGCGGAGAGCTGAAGGAGTCAAAAAAACTTTTCACAAAACTCGAGCACCAAAGCCTTAAAAGCCCCTTTACCCCCTACTACCCGCTCTACGGTTGCTATCTAGCCGCTACAAAAGGAGAAAAAGCCGCCCTCTCCCACTTCAACACCCTGATCGACCAGCGCTCTCCTCCCTTAAACGGACTCTTAGGTTATTCATTGAGAGGGGGGCACTTTAAAACCGCTCTTCCCTATGAAAAAGAGCTCTTAGCGCGTCACCTCTCGCTTTATCATAAATGTCTCGGAGATGAAAAAAAAGCACGTGAATATGAGGAACTTGCGTTCGATAAAAATCTCTACAATCTATAATACACATCTTGCATAACCCCAATTCCCTGCCCCTGC
>JBBDIZ010000040.1:0-9628 GCA_040880145.1 Simkaniaceae bacterium
AAATTGAAAATCGAATAGAAATGGAAATTATTCTTTTAATGTCCGGTGCCCTGATCGGTCACGGGGGTTGAAATTTGATCTGAAATTTCGTAAACTCTTAATCATGAAACCTTCGTACGAACAGCTGGAAGCAAGAGTAGCCGAGCAGGATAAGCTCATCAAACAGCTCCTAGAGCGAATTGCTCATCTTGAAGATCAAATTAACAAGAATTCCAAGAATAGTTCCAAGCCCCCTTCTACCGATCAAAAACCGAATCATCGCTCCGAGAAAAAAAGAAAAAATAACTCATACCATCCTGGAGCCTCCCGTCAACTACTGCCTGCAAATGCTGTGACATCTCGTGAAATCCGAAATAGATGACCAATAGATTTGAGAAACAGATCTTTATATTAAAAAATAGTATTGTGTGCCAGAACTTTTTCAAACTTTTCGGGCAAGGGCAGGGGCAAGGGCAGGGGCAAGGAATTGGGGTTATGCAAGATGTCTAATAATAAAAAGTTCAAATCAAGGTGAAAAGAAAACCAATCGAAAGAGAAAGATAAATAGGAGTTTTAATAGGCTTAAAGCCCTGCCTTTTATAAAGAATATTTAAAAAAGCAAGGGTTAATAAGGCAGGATAACAGACCTTCAACACAGGGGATAGAAAAATGGTAATCCCTGAAAAATGAAGAGTTGAAACTAAAGAAGAAAGAACCAGCGTTAAGATCAAGGCATGAGAGGTATGAATTTTACCTGAAAAAAGCTCATTTTTCAGAAAATCAGCGCAAATCGAAGAGAGGGCCAAGGCCGTTGTCAAACAAGAGAGTCCCACAATAAGAGAGATCAAAATCGAAGCCTTTTCACCAAGCAGGATATAGCCGAGTGCATTAAACAGTTCTTCAGAAGGGACATTTCTAAGTTCTGCGCTATGAGAGCTTGCTATAAAGGCAAAAGCGACATAAACAAGAGCCAGCAAGCCCGCCCCAATGATAATTGCATAGAGTGGAGAACTCTTTTCTTTTTTCATTTTCTGACAAATGAGCGTCGAAAAGAAAAAAGCGGCCAAGAGATCCATTGTCTGATACCCCTCTTTTAAGCCGTAAGAGAAGGAAGCTTTCTTTGTAAACTGGGTCAAAATCACAGCACTATCCCCATGACTTCCCTTAAAAATGAGCAGCCCGATCGAAAGAAGCAATAGAGGCGTTAAAATCATTCCTAATAGATCGAGTAGATTGACCTTCTTTGTGAGTAAATAGAAGATAAAAGCAGAAGAGAGAAGGGAGAAAACAAAAAGAGGCGTATTCGGTAAAAGGGTCTTAAATGTTGCATGGGAAAGAGTAATACATCTCGGTATAGCGCCTAATGGCCCTAAGAGAGAGAGCAGAAGCGTCATCAAAATAAAAGCAGGAGTCTTCCCTACCCGCTCAAAATAGGAAAATTGATCTCCCTCATAGAGCATCATGGAATAAAGGCCGACAAAAGGAATCAAGACAGCCGTTAGAATCAGCCCTAAACAAGCCGACCCAACCTGATGACCGGTGACTTGACCTATGATTAAAGGAAAAATGACATTTCCCGCCCCAAAGAGCATCGAAAAAAGGGCAAATCCGTGAAAGATAGTCTTATTTTGAATCATGGAGAAAATTGTACCCTATCTTCATAAAAAATTAAACGTCAAAAATTTCAGACGGCCTGTTTTCCGGATGAAAGAAAACTATAGCAAACACAATATAAAATTCACATAATAACATGATAAACGATCCAATCAAAATAATATTATCTGTTATCAATGCGCTATCATGAAATAAAGAGTGGGTTAGATAAACAAGCGCCATATCCAAAGCAAGCAGCACAGGAACCCAGTCAGAGTGAAAAATCGCATTCCCTCCCTCGTCCAATAAATTTGGGTTGGCTTGAATCTCCTCAGCATGATTCATAATAAAACAAAGTTGCCTTGAAAAAACAATTGAAAACATAAAAGACTCCTTTTTATTAAGTAATATATCAAAAATTTAAATAATTGTAAATTATAATAAATGCTTTAATGCTCTACGCAATGTTGGATAATAGAATCGATATCCAGAATCTAAAAGACGCTTTGGTTCTGCTCGAACTCCAAAAAGAAGGACCTCATCAGCCATTTGGCCATATAAGAAATGAAGAAAAAACGCAGGAATCGGAGGACCCTCAAAACGACCTAAAGCCTCAACCAGAGCTTTTGTAAACTCCTCGTTTTTCAAGCTCTCGACAGCTGTAAAGTTAAAAGCTCCTTCTAACTCAGGCTCCATAATCAAATGATAAACAGCCCCGATCAGATCATCAATCGTCAACCAACTCATATAGTGCTGTCCCGTTCCCAGCCGCCCCCCCAATCCTAATCTAAAAGGAAGAAGAAGCTTTTTTAAAGCGCCGCCGGATGCGCTCAAAATCATTCCAAAACGCATATTCGCAACGCGCGTGCCTCTTGCCTTAAGAGGCAAACAGGCATCTTCCCACGATCGACAAATCTCTGCTAAGAAGGAGCTTGGATTTGAAACTCCGCTTTCATCCACCTTTTTTTTACCCTGATCTTTATAAAAACCGACAGCTGATGCCGAAAGAAACGTTTTTGGAGGATTTTTTAAATCAGAAAGAAGGGTGACTAATTTTTCTGTAAAATCCACTCGACTTGAAAAAATTTTTTTTTTCTTTTCATCTGTCCAACGACCCGATGCGAGGTTTTCCCCAGCGAGATTTATGACGACATCGAAACCTTCAAAAGAGTCTTCCTCTCTATCTTGACCATCTTGATTAAAATAAATGGCATCTTTTTTAAGCCTTTTCTTCTGCCTGACAAGTGAAATGGGAGTGTGGCCTGCCGTCTTAAAAAATTGAGCCAATTCGCGGGCAAGAAACCCTGAAGCCCCGGTAATAAGAATGCGAAGAGAGTTTTGAAACCGATAGCGTGTAAATAGATCGAGATCATGATCCATGATCTCATGCTTGAAGGTAAAACATTTTTTCAATCTCTTGCAAACATCCACTCCTCTCATGTGATAAGGCAATTTAAATAAAACCGTTTCAATCACTTCGCTTGAGATAGAGCCTAATGCATTGATAGAGGTCAGGACTTCAAATTTTTTAAACGGCCCTTGTTTCTGTTTTAAAACAAAACGATCCTCTCCTAATTGCTCATAAGAAACGAGCATTCGAAACGTAAAAAAACCCCATTTGATCCGGCCTTGTCGATTCTGATCAGGATCCAAAGAAGAGAAAACTTGTAAAAATGAAGCTTGGCCAAAGGAGCGCTCTAGAACCTTTTCCCTTAAATGCCATTTTACGATTTCATCGATGGGTTTATTTATGAGTGATCTGTAAATAAATTTTTGCATCGATTTGAGTATACGGAAAGAAAAAAAAAATGCGAGCTAAGAGTTAAGCCCGCATTAAAAAACTGAGAATTGGACTATTCTTTTGGGCCTGAATTGCAGCTTGATCCGCAGCAAACCGCTTTGCAACACTTGCCTAAAAGGCCAATTGTCCAAAGACCTGCTAGACCAACTATGCTATATACAACACGTGAAAGCCACGATGTATTTCCGGCAAAAAGCCATGCAACGAAATCAAATTGGAAAAATCCCCAAAGACCCCAGTTTAAAGCGCCCGCAACAACTAAGATCAGGGCTATCATATTGAGAGCTTTCATACCTCTACTCCTCATGTTAAAAAAAAACTTGCATTATAACATCTGAATAACTGAACTCAATAAAAAGAACAACCAAAAAAACTATAGAAACTTGACAAATAGAGTCTCTATCCCTATTCTTTTGATCTTTTAAAACTGTAAGTAACGCTCGGAAATAATGGAAAAAATTGATATAGAAGATTTAAAAAAATTGGCGGCACTTTCGAAGCTTCTTATGACAGACGAGGAACTTCAAGGCATGATCGATCATCTAAAAACAGTCACTGATCATGCGAATAGCTTAACCCAAATCGATACGGAAAATATTGAGCCCTGTCATATTGTTTATTCTGACAAAGAACTCTCTCTTCGAGAGGATGTCGTAAAAGAAACACTCGACCCCAAGTCTTTTCTAGCAAGCAGCCCCAGCACTATCGGCGCCTTCATACGCGTCCCTCCTATCATGCAGGAATCATAAATGTTATATAAAAAAAGTGCTAATGAAATCCATGAGCTTTTCATAAGCGGTCAAGTTTCAGCGAGTGAAATTGCCCGCCATTTTTTAGCCCGAATTGATAAATTCGACCCTGAAATTGGAGCTTTTCTCGCTGTATTTCACGAGCGTGTGCTGGATAAAGCTCAAAAGCTCGATAAAAAAAGAGAAGACAATGAGCCTCTTGGACGTCTTGCAGGAGTTCCTGTTGCCATTAAAGACAATATCCAAATAAAAAATGAAAAGACGACTTGCGCATCGAAATTTTTAGAAAACTACATCGCTCCTTTTGATGCTACAGTTGTCGCTGAAATCGAAAAAGAAGATGGTTTAATTATTGGAAAAACGAATCTCGATGAATTTGCTATGGGATCCTCTACCGAGTATTCCGCCTTTCACCCTACAAAAAACCCTTGGCAGCTCGAATACACTCCTGGAGGCTCTTCCGGAGGGTCGGCTGCTGCCGTATCCGCAAACCTTGTCCCCATAGCACTCGGTTCTGATACAGGAGGATCTATTCGCCAACCCGCCGCCTTTACCGGCACTGTCGGATTTAAGCCAAGCTATGGCCGCGTCTCTCGAAATGGGCTTGTCGCCTTTGGATCGAGCTTTGATGTGATTGGACCTTTTACAAATTCTGTAAAGGACGCAGCCATGATAATGGAGGTGATGGGAAGATCTTGCCCTTTCGACTCCACGTCGCTTAGAAGACCTCCTGAAGCCTATCTAGATGAACTCGAAACCAGCATTCGAGGAAAAAAAATTGGAATCCCCTGGGAATTCTTAAAAGGCCTTTCCGAAGAGGTCACGGAAAATTTCTCTAAATCATTGAAATATTTCAGCGACCTGGGCGCAATTATCACAGAGGTAAAATTAAATAAATTATCGGCATCCATTCCGGTCTATTACATTCTCTCCCCGGCAGAGGTTTCGACTAATCTTGCTCGATTTGATGGCGTTCGCTATGGGAAACGCTCACCAAATGCCCAAACACTCGACGAGCTTTATGAACTCTCAAGGTCCGAGGGATTTGGAGCTGAAGTGAAAAAGCGCATCATGCTTGGAACCTTTGTGCTTAGCTCAGGCTACAAAGAAGCTTACTACAAAAAGGCTCAAAAAATTCGCACCTTGATCATCCAGGAATTTAAAGAGGCTTTCGAAGCCTGCGACGTTATTGCCATGCCCACAACGCCCACCTCGGCATTCAAAATTGGTGAAATTCGCTACCCCTTCGACATGTACCTCCAAGACATCTATACCATCTCCGCTAACCTGGCCGGGCTCCCGGCCGTAAGCGTTCCTTCAGGATATTGCAAAGAGAAACGCCCTCTCGGCCTTCAAATACTAGGTCCGCAGAAGAAAGACAGCTTAGTGATGAACTTTGCCTATCACCTAGAACAAGAAGCTGACCTCAATGGAAAAATTCCTCCGGCTTATAACCGGGAGGTCACTTTATGAGTGAAACTCCATTTGAAGCTTTTGAAGCCATTATTGGTCTTGAAATTCACGTTCAGCTCAACACCAAAACCAAACTTTTTTCGAGTGCACCCAATCACTTCGGCGATGAGCCGAACCAAAACATTGGTGTTGTCGATACGGCGCAGCCCGGCTCCCTGCCCGTGCTGAACCAAGAGGCGGTAAAAAAGGCTATTTTATTCGGGCTGGCTGTCAACTCGCAAATTTCAAAATTCAGCCATTTCGATCGAAAATCCTACTTTTATCCGGACTCCCCTCGAAATTACCAGATCACCCAATTCAACCATCCACTCCTCATCGGTGGTGAGGTTAAGGCGGATGTGGAAGGAAAGAGCCAGACCTTTTTCATCGAATCCGCTCATATAGAAGATGACGCCGGCATGCTGAAGCACTTCAACTCCTTCGCCGGTATCGATTTCAATCGAGCAGGAGTCCCCTTGCTTGAAATCGTTTCAAAACCTTGCATGCACAGCCCGAAAGAAGCTTCAGCCTACGCTCAGGCCATACGCGCAATTATGATGTACATCAACGCTTCCGATTGCAATATGGATGAAGGCTCACTTCGAATGGATGTTAACATTTCTGTACGCCCAAAGGGAGAGAGCGGCTTACGCAATAAGATCGAAATCAAAAACATGAATAGCTTCCGAAACATGGAGCTCGCCATCGAATCGGAAATCCGCAGACAAACTCGCCTCTATCTTGCCCACCCTCATCAAGACCCCAAAACCGTCATCAAACAATCGACTGTTCGCTTCGATCTCGAAACCCTGGAAACGGTCCTAATGCGATCCAAAGAAGGCGCTGCCGACTACCGCTACTTCCCGGAGCCTGACCTCCCCCCCCTCATCCTAACCGATGAGGAAATCTTCGATCTCAAGCAAAAGCTTCCCGAGCTCCCCCACGAACGCTTTGAACGCTACATCACCACACTCGACCTCTCTGAATATAACGCCGCCTTGCTTGTAAACGACAAAGCCCTCTCGGATTATTACGAAAAATCCCTGAAAAAATGTAAAAATGCCAAGACTCTTTGCAACTGGATTACCGTCGAATTTGTAGGCCGGCTGAAAGAGAAAGGGATCTCTCTTTTCGAATCAAAAATTCCTAGCAGCTCAATCGCTGAACTTGTGAACTTGATCGAAGAAAAGACTATAACCGGAAAGATTGCCAAAAAAATTGCAGATGACCTCGTCTTATCACCTGAAAAGACGCCACTTGAAATCATCGAAGAAAACCCTGACTACAAACCCATTGATGACCATAAAGAAATCGAATCCCTCATTGACTCGGTCTTAAGTGAAAACGAACAATCCATCCTCGACTATAAAGCCGGTATCACAAAAGCCTTTAACTACCTGGTTGGACAAATCATGAAACGCTGCAAGGGAAAAGCAGCCCCCCACATCGTTCAAGAAATATTGAAAGAAAAATTAGACCGCGACTAGATTGTTGTTATTATTGACTTCGTCCTTTCCAAAGTTAAAAACAGCTTCGACCAAATTCTCGATTTTTTGTGTAAGTTTTTTAAACTCATCATCATCAAGAGACGAAAAGCAGCAAACAGGAAGTTGCATTTCCTCAACATAAGCTGTATGCAATCGTGCTTGTGGTTGTGGCCCCTTCTCTTTTTGAGCATATCCTAATTGGTATTTGGTAAGATCTATATCACTATACTTTATTTTATCAGGTTCTCCGTAAGGATCTGTAGGTATACCAAAAGTTTTGGAAGTGTAACCGCATAGCTTAAAGTCTTTTTTATGAACGACTATCGAAAAGATCGAAGAGAGGTTAGCATATTCATGAATTAGGCCTTCCAACTTTTTTTTAAAATCGTGAATTTCAAACGAAGGCTTGAAGTACTCTAAATAATCTTCCATGTCATCACTGAAATTTCTGAGCAGTTTATTCCCTTCAGAGTTCAATATATTCTCATTTCTTCTAAAAAAATCCAAACAAGACTCTAATACTTTGGTATCAGCACTATAGAAACTTGTAGAAAGCAACTCGTTTGAATACATAACATCATTATCAATATTAGCCTTGCAATCTTTTAAATATTTAAATTTCTTTTTTTCAAAAACTGATTTTAAACGAAATGAAAAATGCTCTTTATTATAATTATCAGTAATTTTTTTCATAAATTCTGTAGTAAACAAAGTTACTATTGTTGACGTAGAATCTGCTCCATGATTTAAAACATAGTGAGATGCATTTAATGATTCTATCAACTCTAAGCTTCTTAAGTATGCTGCAACTTTTGTTTTATCACCTTCAAAATAATCATCAGGAACAATATGTTCAAATATAGAGGTATCATTATTTTTTAATCTATCTAACTCTTCATCAGTATTACTTAGATAACGCTCTCTTATTTTTTCAATTTTTTCTATAGCATAGCTATTTGCAAAATCATTAGGAGAGAAATGCAAATCTTCTTTATAAATAGAAGTTATAGCCCCATTCTCATCTACCTTTAAATTTAATAACCGATAGTAATCATATTCCTCGCAACCAACCCCAACTAAATTAATATGTAATTTATTTAACTCTTCAAGCTGACACTCTAATTCGGTTCTTATTTGATTTTCATAGTATTTATCTAGTTTAAAAAATGGGATTAAATATATAATAAATCTTAAAATAAAACATAAAGATTTAATTCTATTTTGTACTTCAGTATCAATGCGACTCTCTGATAAGATTTCAATACCCTTATCACGTAACCCATCGCAGTTTGCAATAAAACTATCCATTTCAACTTCATTTTCACTAAAGTACTTATTACAAACATCATAAGCACTTATTAATTCTTGAAAACTCGAAACAGAATCATAAAAATTTAAATTTTCTTTAACTTTAATTGTATTCATATTCATAATTATAAAAGATATTAATAATTTTTTAAAGAAATTTAAATAATTATTTAATAATTTCCGCTAAAAAAACGTAACCATCTGATTATCAGTCGTGTTTTTATAGAAAAATACCCTCCACATCGTTCAAAAGACATTGAAAGAAAAATTAGATCGCGACTAGGTTGTTGTTATTATTGACTTCGTTCTGCCCAAAGTCAAAAAAATCTTCGACGAAATTCTCGATTTTTTGTGTGAGTTGTTTAAACTTATCATCATCAAGAGTCGAAAAGCAACAAACGGGAAGTTGCATTTCCTCAATATGACTTGTATGAAGACGTGCCTGAGCGCCTAGAGAATTAAAGGGACATCCAAATTGGTATTTCGATAAATCTTCGATGCTGTATTTTTTTTTAATTGGGGGCTCTGGACAATCGATTGACTTGCCAAAAGCCTTAGATGTGTAGCCGCAAAGACTAAAATCCTCCTTATCGAGGATTACTGAAAAAATAGCAGAAAGATCTTCATAATCTTTAATAAATTTATCAATCTTCTCTGAGAGATCCCTCTCTTCCTTTCCAACATAAAACGGTAAAGCAATCAGGGATAGCTTGAATTTTTCTATTATAGATATTTCTTTATCACCACCACACCCCGTCATATTTTTTTTAAAATAAGAAAGATAAGATTCACCAGCTCTTATATCCGATTGACAGATACTTGTAGAGAGTAATTCCCGGCTGTACTTATGATCATCTATTTTTTTGTTGGAAAATATTTCTATTCTTACCTTTTGTAAAGGATTATTTTCATTTAAAGCAGACTGCAAACGAAATGAATAATGATTATTTGAGTAAGCTTGATTTTCTTTTCTCATTAGCGCCGTTGTAATTAACGTCATAATTGTTGATTGAGTGCTAGATCCATGATTAAACACAAAATGAGTTTTACTCAACTCTCTAATCAACTCCAAAACTCTAAAATAAGGTACGATCTTTTTCTTGTTAAAAGAAAAATAATCATCGTTTATAATATTAGAAAATTCTGAAAAATTTACTTTTTTTAACCTTTTGTATTCCTTATTTACATCGTTTAAATAATTTTCGTAATCGGTCACGGGGGTTGAAATTTGATCTGAAATTTCGTAAACTTCTTAATCA